>DASTRX010000160.1:0-29542 GCA_035760985.1 Polyangiaceae bacterium | reverse complement strand
CGGAATGCTCGGCGAGCGCTCGCCGGGACGCCGCGACGGCGCCAGGCTGGACGCCTTCGGGCGAGGCCGCGCGGGCTCGGACTCGGAAGGCGTGTCGCGCGATTCGCCCGCGACGGGCGGCGCGGCCGGCGGCAGCTCGCTGTCGTACTCCTGCCGGTAACCTCGCTGCGAGAGCTCCGCCTTCACGAACTCGGCGATCTCCGCCAGCACCGCCGCTACTCCGCCCAGCGAGGGGGTTTCTTCCGGCTGCAGCCGAGCCAGCGTCGCGCGCAGGCGCTCCAGGCTGGCGAGCGCGGCGCTGAGATCGACGTACACTTCCAACCAGTGCTCGGCGGGCGTGGCCAGGATCAGCTTCTGGCACTCGGAGAGAGCCGGTCCTTCGAGCTGCGATTCTTCGACGCCCTTGGTCCGCAGCGACTGATTGCGATGCGCTCGCACATAGTCCGCCCAGCACAGCTGGCGCTCCTCACCGGCGCACAGCGGCACCAGGCGCAGCGCGGGCTGCAGCTTCTCGTTGATAGCGTGAAAGACATTGTTGCGGTGATCGCAGTCACCGTCGACCGTCTGCGGGTAAAGTCGGTCCCAGTATTCGCTGCACGCGCGCTCGATCAAATGGACGGCCGGAGCGACGCCCGCGAAGCCGACCAGGTGAATCTGTGCTTCCAGCACCCAGGCCAGCAACTGCAGATCCTTGCTGCGCTTCGTCAGCGCCTGCAGCGCCCGATCGCGCACGGCGCGCCAGTCGGCGCGCTTCAGCTCGCCTTCCCAGGGCCCGCGCGGCAGCGAGGGATCATCACACTCCCGCCCCTTCTGGATCTCGCGGTAGATCGGATCTCGGCGCAGGTTTTCGCCCTCGGGGCGCTCGCCCGCGATCGGCTCGAGCACGCTCTCCACGGTCCTGTGCGTCTGGGCCTCGAACTGTGCTTGCCAAAGCTCCGGTGTGGTCATGGTCGTTCTCCTGGGGGTGCCCGAGGCGCTCACGGGGCGCGGCGCGGGAAGAGGTCCGGATCGAAGGGCGTGGCGTCCGGAGCCGTGAGGCTCAGGTCGAGGAAGACCTCGGCGTAGCCCACGTCCCCGGCTCGCAGCAGACTGCGCAGGGGCACGCGGTAGCGCAGCGTCACCTGCCCCGGCGGAGCGAGGCGCGAGCGATCGCGGTAGCTCGCGATCCAGCGCAGCAATGCCCACTCTCCGCGCTGCGACCAGCGCGCCGAGGTGCCGTCCGCGCTCGCCGCCGGCGGCGTTTGCTCTGGCCGTGCCGCGAGCGGGCCCGCCGCGAGCGGACGCAACGGCGAGCGATCCGCCCAGCGCAACTCGAAGGAGAGCGCGTCGCCCAGGCGCCACGACGCGTGCTCGCTGCCGTTCGGGAAGTACGCTCGCTGTCCCCCACTGCTGAGCGTCCAGCTCAGGATGTCGTCCGTGCTCCGGCTGCGCGGAGAAGCGCGCCGGAGAGCGGCCTGCACATCGAGCGCCGCCTTGCCGTCGAGCAGGGGCTGAAGCTGAGCGAGCGAGCGCCGCAACCGGTCCAAAAAATCGCTCTGGTCGGCCGCAGCCTGCTCCTCGGGCGGCGGCTGCCAGAGCGCTGCCAGCGCCGGATCGGCGAGCAGCTGGTTCACGAGCACGATCTCCTGCACCGCCACGTCGGGCGCGTCCGGCGCCGCAAAGGGGAACTTGCCCGCGAGGTGATCGCGGAAGGCTCGCGCCACCTGCGCGTAGCGCGAAGCCCAATCCACGTCGCGCAGTCGCTCGCAAGCGCCGGAGGCCAGCTCGAACAGCCGCTGCTGCGCGGCGGAGAGCTCGTCGGCATCGGCGCCCGGCGGCGCCGCGGCCAGCCGCTCCTCACAATTGCCGTCGCTCAGCCCCGCCAGGGTCTGTTCGAAGAAATCGGAGAGCGCCGAGACGCTCGAGGGCTGGGACGCCGCGTGGGCCTCGAGTTCGTCCTGGGTCGCGCGCAAGCGGCTGACCAGCGGGCGCGCCGCCGAAGGCAGCGCGAGCAGGCCAGCGCTGGCGTCCAGCCACTGCAGGTACGGGGCAACCTGTTGCATCAGCTGCTGCACCCGGTCCAAACCCCCTTGAAAGTGCTGGCGCGCTTGGCTCGTATCGCGAAGCCCCACGAACAACTGCCGCGGCCGCGGCGAGCTGCCCCCTGCCGGAGCGGGCAGCACGGCGGGCTGTACGGCGAACGGATCGCCCCAGCGCTGCGCCACGCCGGTCAGGGCGTCGAGCGCGAAGTCGCGCAGGCAGAGCGCCCAGGGCGCCTCGGACCATTCGACCCCGAGCTGCCCGAGCAGCGTCGAGAGCTCGATCAGCGAGGGCACGACCCGCCCGAAGCGCAGGCTGAGCTGCGCGGGATCGGGCGCCTCCGCTGCCGGGACTTGCGCCGCTTGCAGCGAGCCCGCCACCCAGGCGAGCAACCGCTGCCGCACCCCCGTGAGCGCGGCTTGCCCGGCGCTGCCCAGGGGCTCGACCAGCCGCTGGTAGCTCTTCAGCGCGGCGACGGCCTCGCCGATCGGCTCGGCGCGCCAGGCCGCCGGAGAGCGGCAGGCGAAGACGGGCGGCGCCGGCCCCTGGAGAAAGGGCGCAGCCGCCAGCTGATCGAGAGCGCGAGACTCGGCGCTGCTCGAACGCGCCCCAGAGGCCGCTGCCAGGAGCGACTCGACCTTCCGCGTGGTGCCCTGCGCCAGCGCCACTGCCGAGGCGCCCACGGCGCTCGCGGCCGTGCTCGCACGCGCCGGTTCACCGCCCGTCAGCCCGAGCCAGGCCCCGCAGCGCGAGTCCTTGGCCTGCCGCAGCTCGCGCGCGATCGGCGAGTAGCAGGCCTGCTCGGAGAAGAGCGCCACGGCTTCGTCGAAGCGCGCGTTCGAGTAGGGTGGCCGCAGCTGCCGCAGGTCCAGGAGCGCACCCTGCAACGCACCCGCGACGCTGGCACACGGATTGTGTAGAGCGTCCGCGCGCGCCCACTCCGCTCCCGTACCTTTGTTCCACTCGGCGACGGTGCGCAGATCGGCGCTCAGCTCCGGGCCAGACCGCGCCAGGCGCTCGCAGGCCTCGACTCCCGCGAGAGCGCTGTCGCGCAAGCCGGCGCGGTGGCGCTCGGCGACGGCGAGCAGCGCCTGACTCATCGCCTCGCGCTGGGCGCTCAGATCGCCGACGATGGCCGGAGCGTAGTCGACGGCGCGCAGCGCTTCGGTCGCGATCCGTGCGCCGGGCTCGAGCGCAGGGCCGGGCAGAAAGCCCAGGGTCGCCTCCACCAGCTGCGCCGTATCTTGCAGCGCCTCGGGCCGCTGGCGCAGCGCGGAGTCGTGAGCCAGGGCCTCGAACAGCGCGCGCTGCTGCTCCCAGCGCGCGAGCGCTGCGACTCGCGCGAGCGGCCCGGGCTGCGGGTCCCCCGCGCTCGGCGTTCGCGCGAGAAGCTCGGCGTCGGCGCGCAGCCGGCAGCGCAGCGCGGGGAAGAGCGTCGACTCGTAGACGCCGTCCGTCATGAAGCGGGTGCGGCCCCGCTCCGAGCGGTGATCGAACCAGGAGGCGGGCAGCGCCAGGTAGAAGCTGGCCGGCTCGGTCAAGGCGCCGTCCAGAAGCTGGCTCTGCGCGCGCTCGGCGGAGGGACAGTCGCGATCGAAGGTAGGGCGCGCCGCCGCCGCGGCGCGCAGCGCCTGGCGCTGCTGAGCGGAGCGCCAGGCGAGGTGCGCCGCGCTCAGCCCGAGCAGCGCGAGCGCGAGCCCGAAGCCGGCGACCACGCCGCGCTGCAGGCGGCGCAGCACGTAGCTCCGCGACCAGAGCTGGGGGCGCAGCGGAGTGGCGAGGTTCCGTTCGACGAAGATCTTCTGCTCGAACAGGTCGCTGGCCAGCGCGGGCGAGCCGCCGTCCAGCTGCGCGCTGAAGTACAGTCCGCGCAGGCTGACACCCGCCTGGTGCACGGTCTGCGCAAACGCGGTGCGCGCGAAGCGCGCCAGCGGCTCACGCAGCTGCTCGAACTGCTCGGGGAAGAGCAGCAGGGGCTCCACTTCCGGCCCCGCGACACCCCGGGCCAGCGCCTCGAGCTGCAGCTCGCGCATGCGCGCGCGCAGCGCACCGAAGGCGCGCCCGACCCAGGCCTCGTCGAACTGAGCGTCGGCGCGCGCCGGGCTCGACCAGCCCAGCATCTGCCCGGACCCCGCCGACAGCTGCGCCCAGAACGCGCGAAAGCCAGGCAGCGCGTCGAGCTGCGTGACCACCCAGTAGACCGGCAGCGCGAAGCCCAGGTGCGCTTGCAGCGCCCAGAGCTGATCGAACAACGCTCGCGCCACGCCGAGCTGCTCCGCTTCGCCGGCCGCGAAGAGCCGCGCGGAGACGGTCACCACCACACCGTCGACGGGGCGTTCCGGGCGCCGTTCGTCGACCTCGCGCAGCGTGCGCTGCCAGGCCTCCTCGCCCGCCTCGGGTCCGTCCAGATCGATCACGACACCCGACTCCAGGAAGTGCCAGTGGGGCTGCTCTGACAGACCGAGCTCGCGCTGCAGACGCTGATGCGTGGCACGCGCGGCGGAGAGCGCCGAGAGCAGCGCCGTCTTGCCGCTGCCGGGTTGCCCGATCGCGAGCAACAGGGGCACCCCGTACGGAGCCTGCGCGCGACGCGCCAGGTAGGCCCAGGTCTCCCGCAGGCTGCTGCCCGCCCGGCGCAGGCGCTGCAGCAATGCCAGCAGGCCGCGGCCGAGCCAGCGCGCGACAGCGCCGGCCGCACTGAACCAGCGGCGCCAGGGCAGATCGAGGCCGCGCGCCCGCACGATCAGCGCGAGCACGAGCAAGCCGCAGAGCGCCGCGCACGCCGAGATCAGCGAGAAGGCCCAGCTCGTCACGGCGTCAGCTCCGCCAGCAGAGTCGAGAGCGGCTGTGAAAGCAGCAACCAGGCCAGCAGCGACAACGCCAGGTACAGGGCGAGCCCCGCGCAGCTCCAGCGCCAGAAGCGGCGCAGCGGGGCCAGCCGCTCCTCGCGCGGGCCGCTGGCGGAATGCGCGTAGGCCTGCGGGAAAGCGTGCTGCCCGTGCGCTGCAGGCGGCAGCCAGCGGCGCAGGCGCTGCTCGTACGCCGCCAGCTGCTCCGCGTCGCCGCGCCACTCGCCGCAGAAGCCGAGCTTCAGGCAAGCGAGATAGATGGCGGCCAGCTGCCGGCGCAGCGCGGGGGTGCCGCGCCGCTGGTCGAGCTCTGCCATGCGCGCAAAGAGCACGCGACCTGCCGCCGTCGAACCGTACAGCTCCAGCTCCAGCGGCTCGCGACTCCAGGCGGCGCGTCCGGGCCAGTGCACGCGCTGGATCAGCCACTCGTCGACCAGAGCCACCAGCGCATAGCGCACGGCCGCCACCTCTCGCGGCAGCGTCAGCTCTAGCGCGTGCTGGCGCGTGCCCGAGCTCGCGGGCTCGAGCGCGCCCGCGCGGCGCACGATGGCGCCGAGCCGCTGGCGCAGCGAGCCCAGGTCGAGAGCGGGCTCCGGGAGCGCGGGCGGGGCCGCTTCGGGCGCTGGCGCCGGGCCAGCGGCGAGCTTCGAGACCGCCGCCATCAGCTCCGCCATGCCGGTCTGACCCGCGGCTGGGGCCGCCGCGAACTGGGCCGCCACGAACTGGGCGGCGGCCTGCTGCGCGACGGCCAGCTTGTCTGTCGCCTGTTTCATGACGGATGCCGCGCTGGGCAACGGCGGCGGAACCGGCGGGGCAGCGGGCACGGCGGCTGCCGGCGCGGCGCTCGGGGCAGGGTCGAGCTCCTCGAGCACGCGGCTCACGGCGGCCAGCGCCTGCGCGAACACGGCCAGCAGCCGCTCGGCGTCCGCATCGGAGCCGCTGGCCTCGCTGGTGTCGTTGGCGACGCCGTCGCCGGAGATTCCGCGCGCGCCCGCCGGCGGAAGGGCGATCACCCCCGCCTCCGCCGGTGGCAGCGTGATCCTCTGGCGCGTCTCGGAGCGCGGTGGCTCGGCAGAGGGCTGCGCCACCGAGGACGGAGCCTGAGGCTGGCGTCCGCTCACGAGAGCGCCTCCGTCTCCGGCCCCAGACGGCGCCAGTACAGGAGGATGCGCCCGGGCGGCGGCACTCGCCCGCCACCCCAGATCCACAAAGGCTGCCCGGGCTCGATCACCCGCGCAGCGCCGGGAACTGACGCCAGCGCTCGATTCCGCACGCGAAAGAGCTGCGCGCCAGCGCGCTGCGTGTAGCGGGAGACCTCCGCAGCGGACAGGCGCTCGGACCAGGCGCCCGGGGAGCGTTGCTGCACGAGCTGCTCGCGAGCGCCCTCGCTGGCGATGCGCGCGTCCGCGATCCATTCGCCGAGCTGCGGGCTGTCTCGTCCCTCTGCCCCGATCAGCTCCAGCGTGAGCTCTTGCCCCGCCCAGCTGGGATCGATCCAGAGACAGAAGGCGTCCGCGCCCCGCGCTTCGAACTCGAGCAGCTCGTACTCTAGATCGAGATTGGAGATCAGCTCGTCGAGGTAGCGGACAGCACCGGCGAAGCCGCCGTGCATGTGATCGTGCTGATACCTCTCCAGCAGCGGCGGCACGCCGTCCGGGTGCAGGGCGCTGGCGTGCCCCACCAAGGCAGCCAGCGCCTGGTACACGGCAAACGGATGGGAGCGCTCGCTGTGCACCAGCACCTCGAGCGGCGGCAGGGCGGCGGTGAGCGCGTACAGGTTCTGGCTGCGGTTGCCCTTCAGCGCCGCCAGGCGCGCGGCCTTGCGGCGCAGCTTGTCGAGCAAGCGCTCCAGTACGGCCTGCAGCGAGCGCCGCTCCAGGAACCCGCTGGCCCCGAGCTGCAGCAAGGGTGGATGGTAGCCGGTCAACGCGAACTGTCCCCCGGGCTCTCGCTTGACCTCCAGCAACGGCATGCTGATCGAGTTCAGCGGCGGAGCGAGCCCCGCCGAGAGCGCGACGCGCGGGCGGAGCCGCAACACGGCCAGCGGATCCTCCCCGGTATTTTCGTCGACGCTAGCCGGGCCGGCAAACGAGTCGAAGCGCCGCACGCTGGCGCGTTCGGAGGCCGCGCCCTCGCCACGCAAGGGCACCGACACGTAGACGCGCGTGCGGCCCTTGGCGCGCAGCGTGGGGTCGTTCTTCAGGTCGAGCGTGAGCGGGCTCTGACCGTCGACGAGCCGCTCGCGATCGCTGCACACGACCAGCCCGTCCGGCAGCACGGCGCGCAGGCGATCGACTTGCAGAGTGCCTTCCTGCAGGCGCGCCGGGCTGTGCCGCAGCTCGAGCAGACCCCAGAAGTAGGGCTGCAGCTGTTCCATCTGATGGCGCAGCAGCTGCTGCACCTGGATATCGTGCTGCTGAAAGTGCTGGGGCGTCAGCAGCATCCCCTCGTGCCAGAGGATGGGATCGTCAACTACCGCAGCGAGAGTCATGCTCTGTGCTCCCCGACGTCTTCCAGTTCCAATAGGGCCCGCTCCACGCCTCGGCCACGACCCAGACTTCGCGCAGCAGCACCACGCGCGCCCAGTGACAGCCGGAGATGTCGGTACGCACCTGCGCGCCCTGAGCCAGATAGTTGGCAAACACCAGCACCGCCTGAGCGCGCTTCCTGCGCTCGCTCAGCGCGAGCCGCCCGGTGGCGTCTTGCACTGTCATCTGCAGCGGCAACACGTCCAGCTTCCCGGCGTACTGGCGCCGCAGATCGTCGCGCTGGGCGAACCATTCGGGCGCGGATTTGGGCAGGCTGTCCGCGAGCTTCGCGTCGTACAGAAACACCACGTCCAGCATCAGGGCGGTCGCGTCGTTCATGTCGGCGCTGCTCTCCACGCTGAGCACGCGCAGCGCCGAGGCCGGAGGCGCGGGAGCCCAGAGCCCGGCGCAACCGCCACCCAGTGCGCAGAGCAGCAGCCCGGCGCTGAGCGCCCGGCTGCCGGAGCCGCGCGCGCGCCCCGCTTCAGCTGCCCACGCCACCCGCAGACTCCTCCGCGAAGATGCTGAAGCGCACGGGCCCGCCCGGAACGGCGCCGGGGCTCAGGTGAGCGGTGTACCCGAGCCGCGGCGCGCGCTCTCTCGCGCGCGCCAGGCGCGCGACCGCCGCCTCGGGAGGGCAACACACTACATGCACGTCCACGCGGCGTTGCGTCACCCAGCGCACCAACCGGCACAGCTGATCATGGCGTCCGCCCCCGGGCAACAGCGCGGCAAAGGCCGGAGTCGTGCTCGGGAAGAGCCGCAGCTCGATGCCCCTGCCCGGGTCCCAGACCCGCGTGCCCAGGATGCTGCTCCGCCCGAGCCGCGCGTTGCCCAGCCGCGAGTCGGGCACCGAGCTGCGCGGCAGCCAGCCCCCGCGGAAGGGCAGCACCTCCAGGCGCTGCCCCAGCACCCGGCGCAGCACGGCCTGGACGACGTCGGCGCTGCGTTGAGGGTGGCGCAGCAAGGCGGCCAATCCGAGCACGCTCTGAGCCGGCAGCGGGCATCCGCTCGCGCCAGCGCCGGAGCGCTGCGCATTCGCCTCGCTCGCGGGCACGCTGCCTTCGGCCAGGGCGGCCGCCAGGCGCACCAGCGGACTTTGCGCCGGCTCCACCGCGGACAAGCCGGGCTCGTGGCGCGCGAGCAGCCAGAAGCGCAGCAGGTTGATGCGATGATTGAACAGATCGAGGAACGCGCAGGTGGCGTGATCACCGGCGGCCGCGCGGCGCGCCGCCAGCTCCTGGTAAGGCTCCGGCAGCGGGCCGTGCAAGCCGGCCAGGACATAGCGGTTGACGTACAGCTCGATGCGCTCACCGGGCCCGCCGCGGCTGCTGGCACTCGCGCCAGCAGCGCCCGCGCTCGCGCGCACGATGCTCACCACCTCGCGGCCGGGGTTCGCATAGCCCACGTCCGCTCGGAAGTGCAGCTGCTCGTCGAGCCGCTCCAGCGCCTGATCGGGCGCATGCGGCGAGCGCGGCGCGAGCCGGCGCACGAGCTCGCAGAAGCGCCGCTCCTCCCCGGCAACGCGACGGCTCACCCAGCCCCCATGCGACTGCGAGCGGGCCAGAGCTTCAGCAGCTCGCCGCGAGCGCCCACCATCTCCAGACGCACGAAGCCGTTCAGCGGCGCAAAGCCGGCGAAACATTCGCTCAGCACGTCACCGAACAGAAGCGCGCTGCTCTCGCGGTAAGCCGAGCGATCCACGGTCAGGGTCAGCTTCACCCCCACCGACAAGCCATGCCACGCCTCCTGCCCGGTGCGCTCCGCTACGCGCGCATGGGACAGCCGGGTCAGCCCGGCGAGCTGCTGGCGGGCGCGAGCGTCGTGGGGCTCGAAGTGTTGCGCCAGCACCTCTTTGAGGCGCGCCAGTGAATCCGCGCCGCCCGACAGGGGCAGACAGTGATCGCTCAGCTGAGCGCACAACCGGCGCACGCCATCTCCGCTCAGCGCCGGCGCCTGGGTCAGGCTCGGCTGGGTGAGCAGTACGCCCTCGCGCGCCACCGCGCCCGGCGCCAGTCGCATCCGAGCGCCCACCTCGAGACTCTCGGGCAACCTGCGATCGGTGCACCAGGCGGAGCCACCCACCGTGCTGCCCTCCTTCAAGCCGGGCAAGAAGTCGCGATCGACGAAGCTCACCCAGCTCTCCGTGCCCGGCACGGAGGGCAGCTGGCTGACTTCGCGCCGCAGGGACCAGAACGCCTCTGCCGCTTCCGCCTGCAGCGCGCTGCCGTAGAGCGGCCCGAGCGGGCACTCGCGCCCACTCGGTTCGCGCAGGCTGAGCGAGCGCAGCGAATGGATCTCACACGTGCCATGACGTTGCCGGTCGCCGACCAGCGGATATTCTACCCGGCCCGCTCTCAGCACGAGCGGCTCGACGCGCTGGCGGTAGAGATTCGCGATCGGCACGCAATTGAGACGTACGTCTTCGCGCCGCACCGGCGGGCACGCGCTGGAAAAGAGCCAGATCAGCTCCAGCTCGCTGCCCTGCCCCTGCAGCGAGAGCCCGTCGACGCTGTGAAAGAGAAAGCGCTCGGGGCAAGCAAAGTACTCTCTCAGGCGCGCCAGGCCGGGGTGTGCCGGCGCTTCCACTTCTTCTTCCTCGACCGCGCTCAGGCCCGGCGTGCCTGGCTGGCCGCGCGCCGGGGTGACGAGCCGCGCGCCCGCCGCGCCAGGTCCAGCGCTGATCACCGCGAGCAAGCTGCCGGACAGCGCATCGTACAGCTCGTAGCGGTACGGCCCATCCAGAAAAAAGCGCAGGCTCGTGATGGGCATCTCGTGGAAAGCAGGGCCCAGGGACGAAAGGCGTAGGCGCAAGGCCGCCATCGTCCCCTGCGGGACGAGCCGCGGCGGCAGCTCCTGCAGCGGACACGGCTCGACCGCCGTGACCTCGATGGGCCAGAGCTCCAGCGGCTCCATGGTGCGGAAGCGGCAGCGTTGCTCCGCGCCCTTCCAGCGCGCCTGGGTCGCCATTTCCGTGTGCGCGGGCAGGCTGTTGCGCAGCGCAAAGTTCGCGTCGCCCCCGCCGATGGCCACTTGCAGGACGGCCATGGCCGGCAGCGGGCAAGCGAGCTGGGGATTGAGCGCCTCCAGCAGCTGCCCCGGCAAGGTCGCGTCCTGCACGTCCATGGCGTGCCGCAGTTGCCCCGTGAGAAAGGCGAAGGACTGCAACAGCAGCTCCACCTGAGGGTCCTTGGAGCGGCCGCCTTGTAGGGCTAGCTGGCCAGCTACGACCGGGAAGTCCTGGGCGAAGCGCGTCGCGCCCTCGCGCAGCGCGGCGAGCTCGCGCAGGAAATAGTCTTTCAGAACCTCACTGGCGATCATCCGATGACCTTCACTTCGAGAGCGCGGCGCTCACCCCCGACGACCACACCCAGCTGAACGCTTCTTCTTCCGGGCTGGCCCCGACCAGCCGAGCCCGGATCAAGACCTGCCCGCCTCGGCACTCCACCTGCACCTGCTCGAGCCGCGGCTCGAACTGCCGAATGCGCGCTGCCACGCGTTCGGCATATTGCGCCCCGAGCTCTTCGCCGCAGGCGATGTCGACCGCGCGGGGCAGACCGAAGTTCAAGATGCCCGGGGGCGCCTCGCCGTCGGAGAGATACTGGACGGACAGCACCTGGTCGAGAGCTTGCACGACCCGCTCGGATAGGGTCTCGGTGGGCTCTCGGTCGAGCCGCTCGAACAGCAGCATCACGGCTCAGTCCGTGAACGCACCGATGGGCGAGTTGCGCGCCAGGCTCCAGCCCGAGGTCAGCTGCCCCTTCACCCCCTTGGTGTCGGCGCGCTGCACCGTGGCTGTCCAGATCACCTCGGTGAAGCTCAGCTTGAACTGCTCCGTCGGCATGTCGTTCGGATGCGTCTGGTACTGAATCTCGCTGATCATCGCGTCTCGCAGCTGAAAGGTCATGATGTTCGCCATGACCTCACCCGAGTTGCGGCACACATAGATACTGGTCGGCGCATCCTTGCCGATGCCCAGCGGCAGCGCCCGCATGCAGCGCTCGTAGAATTTGACAGAGGTCGCGTCCACGTATTTGACGCAGGTAAACTCCGTGATGATCGGCCGCCCCGAGGTGCGCGAGGAGTTGCTGACGTCGGTGGTCATCTGCTGCTTCATGCCCTGATGAATCGAGACCAGCTCGATACAGCGCTCCGGCTTGAAGTTGGCGACGAAGCCCGCGTTGCTACTCGACCAGGTCGCGTCCTTGGAAATGGTGGTGTTGATCAGGGTACCGCCGGTGAGCCAGCTGTTGTCTTCCTTGATCAGTTCCGGGTCGCCCGGTTGCAACAAGATCAGATCCATTCTTCTCTTCTCCTTCCACTCGTCGAGTCAGCCTCAGCCAGGCAGTTGAGCGACCAGGCGAATGGAGGTCGCGATGTCTTCGAGCTGAAAATGCGGGCGCAGAAACATGGTCGCTTGGAAAGAACCGGGCCGCCCCGGCACTTCGGTGACGTCGATCCGCGCGGCGCGCAGCGGAAATGAAGCCTTGGCCTGCTGTCCCGCGCCGTCGTCCAGCAGCACGTACTGAGTGATCCACTGGTTCAGGTGGCCGGCGATCTGCGCCTTGGTCTGGAAGCTACCGATCTTGTCGCGCATGATCACTTTCACGTAGTGCGCGAAGCGTGACGCCGCGAGAATGTAGGGCAGCCGCGAGGAGAGCGCGGCGTTGGCGGTCGCCGTATCCGAGAGGTATACCTTCGGGTTGTTGGTGGTCTGCCCGCCGAAGAAGGCCGCCGTGTTGGTGCCCTTGCAGTGGCAGAGCGCGACGAAGCCCAGCTTGTTCAGCTCCTGCTCGCGCCGATCGGTGATGGTGACCTGCGTGGGACAGAGCAGCGCCACTTCCCCCGCCGGCGTCTGGTACGTGTAGTTGGGCAGGTCCTCGACCAAGCCGCCGCCCTCGACCCCGCGAATGGCCGCCGTCCAGCGATACAGCGTGAAGGCGTGCGTGATGCGCTCGGTGAGCACGTAGGCCGGGTTGCCCCACAGGCAAAGCGACTCGTCGATGATGTCGGAGGGGTCGCCCGCAGCCGCGGCGGCGGCAGCGTCGATCTGCACCCGCTCGCGAAAGGTCACCATCTGGTTGCCCTGCGCCGTGCCCTCATGCGGCAGCCGCAGCAGCACGCGCGGCAAGACCAGGGTGATGTACCGGGAATCCTCGCTGGAGCGCAGCGCGTGCCACTCGTTCAGCTCCGGGCTCTCGAAGATCTGAGCCAGATCCCGCGGCTTGGCCAGCGCTTCGAAGGTCTTGATGCCGAACATGTCCGGAGCCACCGCGCTCACGAAGGGCGCGTGCGCCGCAGCGGCGACCTTGGCGATGTCACTGAGCAAGGCGACGCTGGCGCTGTCGCGACCGAAGGTATAGTCGCCCATCAGCATGCTGAAGGGATGACCGCCGAGCGTGCCGTACTCGGCCTCGTAGATCAGCTTGAACACGTGGCTCTGGTCGAACTCGACGGCCTTGGCCAGGTTCTCGGCCAGCTCGTCGCGCGAGACATTCAGTAGCCGCAGCTTCAGCAGGCTGCCGGTCTCCGTCTTGGACACCAGGTAGTGCAGCCCGCGCCAGGAGGCCTCGAGCGACTGCAACTCCGGCGCGTGCAGGATCTGGTTGAGGATGCCGCCCAGGCGCTCGTCGTGCTCGGCCACCAGCAAGTCCAGCAGCTTGCTGACGACGGCGGGCGTGACTTGCCCCTGCTCCAGCAGCCGATCCAGCTGAGTGACCAGCAGGCGCAAGGTACGGTTGAACGCCACCAGGCGCTGCGTAGTCATCTCGGGCACGTGCTCCGGAATGAGCGACGCGAAGTCGGGCTTCAGCACATCTTCGAGCCGTGGCTCCTGCGCCGGGTCGGCGGGCGCCGGGGTCGAGTACGCAGCCTTGAGCGCGTCCCGCAGCTTCTTGCCCTGCGCGTCGTTCTTGACGAGCGCTTCCATCAGGGCCTCCACCTCCTCGTTGCTCTCCAGCTGCGATTGAATGTCGCGCAGCGCGACGCGCACCTCGAAGATGGATCCGAGCGGGCTGAAGCGCCTCACGATCTCCGTGGGCATGAAGTCGTCCAATTTGTTGAAGACCAGCGTCGCCGTTTGCTTCCTCGGCTTGGCGGGCTGGGCCCCACCGCCCTGGGCCCCACCGCCCTGGGCCCCACCGCCCTGCGCGCCGCTGCCCTGCGCGGGTGGCTCTTCGTAAGTGATCTGCACCCCCGGCGAGATCGTCTTCATCACCGAGTCGAAGGTGGCATGGTCGATCTCGACGAACTTGCGCTCCTTGAGCGGTGGCTTCTCCACGGCGGGATGCGTGCCGGACAGATCGGCGAGGATTCCGACGATGAAGGGCAGCTCTCGCTTCTCGATGGCCCCACCCGTTTCTACGTCGTACGTGATCCTGACCCGTGGCGGGCGAACCCTCAGAAGCTTTTGTTGAATGCTCTCAGCCATCGTTGCGTGGCCTCCCCGTATGCTCGAGATCGGCGTCCTGTTGCCTGGTCCGTGGGACCCGAGAGCAGGAGAGCAAGCGCCATGCCGCCGCTCTGGCGCGGGAGTTTCTCCATATCGAGCGGGTGCTCTGCTTCGTCCAGCGCCGCGTGGGGCGCCCGCGCCCTGGGCACGCGCACCCCGTTAGGCAAGCACGACACGATCGCTTGGCACCTGGCTGGCGCCCATTCCTGGCGGGACGCCCCGCGCGCCCAGATACACGATCACCGGCGCGGACGCGAGCAGATCCAGGACGAGCGAGGGGGGGCGGGGCTCTGTGAGAGGGGTGTCACCTGCAACTCGCGCCCAGCGTCGCAGCGCCGGTGCGGTAACTTCTCCAGCCTATCCGATTCGCTCAGGGCATGCGATGTCTGCCGATCGAGGTCTGTCGGACGTGCCAATCGTCGGACGCGCCGCTACCACCAGGAAGTCGGCTCAAGCTGTTCACGTTCAAGGGGCCAGATCTCAAATTCTCGAGCGCCTGAGCCCGAGCCTCTCCACCACCGGCGTGAGTCAGGTCTTGAAATGGCGCTCGCGAACGGTGAGAGCCCGTGGGCCTTCCTGTGCCGTCGTGGAAGACCTCGACCAGCTGCCTGGGAGCATGGGCGGGCGATGGATGGAGGTTGTCGTGGTAAGCGGCCAGGACGGCTCTCTGGGTTCTGCTCAGCCCACCCAAACGTTGATCCACGAGGCGCAAGACGGCTCTCGGCACATTTTGGAAGTACAGCTCGGGATCGTGCTGCATGTGACCGCCCACGTTGTCCGCGTGCGGGTGTTCTTGAGTTGCCCTGCCATCCGCCTGGCCACCGGGAGTGCTGAAATAGATGGTGGGACGCTGGGTGGGATCGGCCTGCGTGTAGCCCCGAACGCTACTCGCGGTCACTGTCCGCTGGGCGACGCCGAGGCCCGCGTTGCGCGCCATCTGGATCGTGACGGAACGCGCGGGTCCGGGGGGTGGGTCAGAGTTCCTGCGTGCCCTGGGGGGTCGGGGATTCATCGTTGACTCCTCTCATGTGGCCTGGACAGCTCTCGGGGGTTCCGACGCCGCGGAGCAGGACCCATGCCACGCGCCCGACAACGCACGTGGCCCGCCGCCGAGCTCCCCGTGGCGCGCAAGCCCGCGTCACGGCGAGACGTGGTGAGCCCCCCTTGGGCTCGCGTGCCCCAGGGCTCCGGCACCGCAGGCACGGCGGCCGCGCTGCCTCCCCTGGCATCCAGCGTGATCCGGCTGCCGGCGCGATCCCCTCCCGGCACACACCTTGCTCTGCGTGCTCGTCAGAGTCTCCGTGACCGTGCAATACTCCGACAGCGTCGGGCGCACGCGCATCCAACCGCGTCCCGCGAACCTCCCGAAGCACAAGCCCGCGCCGCAGCCGAGCGCGCCGCTGTTTCTGTACTTTGCCCTACAGGCTCCCGATCGGAAGTGGGTGGGCAGCCGCTACTTCGAGCTCACGAGCTTCAAAGGCAACGAGGGTGTGTCTTCACCTTTCGAGTTCCAGCTCGAGCTGCGCGCGAACAGCGCGCCCGTGGAGCCGCCCGGGGATCCGAGCGAGCCGTGGCCCACCGGCAGCACGAGCGACGCCAGTGACTGGGCGCTCAGCTTCGAGGAGATCCTGGGGCGGGCCGCCACCGTGGGCATCGCTCGCCCCACGCCCGAGTGGCCGGCGACCAGGGCGGCGCCTCTCTTCGACGGCTACCACCAGGCATTTCTCGGCGCCTTGCAGCCCGGCGCGCCGCTGCCCCCGGCGCTCAGCCTGTTCAACGGCGTGCTCGCGTCCTTCAGCTTCGAAGCGCCCGGTCGCTACACGGCCACGCTGCGGCCGTGGCTGTGGCAGCTGACCCTGACCAACCACTATCGCGTGCTGCACGGCAGCGTGGTGGAGGTGATCGCGCAGGTGCTGGCGGAGCACGGCCTCACCGAGCACACGGATCTGACCAGCGCGCCCAGTGGCCCCCAGTTCTCCACCGCTCAGGTGGACTGGCTGGGGCGCAATCGCCGGCAGGACTGGTTTCAAGCCGGCGAATCCGACTACGCGTTCGTGCAGCGCCTGATGGGCAAGGCCAACGTCTACTACTACTTCGAGCAAGGCGCTCGCGGGCACACGGTCGTGTTCTCCAACACGGCTCCGGCGCGCGCGCTGAGCGGCGCATCGGGGCCGAGCGCCAGCTCGGAGCGCGCGAATACGCTGCGCTATGCCTTTACCAGCGCGGAGGGGCTGGGGCTCGAGCAGGAGGATGTGGTCAGCGACTACCGCTATGAGCAGAGCCTGCGCACGACCGCCATTCGCGCGTCCTTCGTGCGGCAGCCGCCCGTCTGGGAGAGCAACGAGGTGGCGAGCTATGCCGCCTACACGGCGCAAGTGCCGGGCCCGGGCGCAGGCGGGCCGCGGCCGTTTCACGTCAATCGCATCTACCCCTACGGAGGCACGCCCGCCGATCACCGGGAAGAAGCCCGCCGTCACGCCGAGCAGCAGGAGGCGATGCTGCAGGGCGGCGCCCACAAGCTCTCGGGCAGCAGCAAGAATGCCGCGTTCCGGGTGGGGCGCTGGTTTCTCCTGTCGGACGGCGAGCGCAACGCGAAGGACGCCCAGGGCCGGCCGCTGCTCAGCCCGGAGCTGGTTCGCCCCAGCCTGCAGGGGCGGCGCTTCGTGCTGACGAGCGTGCAGCACGAGGCCTCCAGCGACGGTAGCTATCAGAACTCCTTCGAGTCCCGGGAGCTGACGCAGCTGCTCACCTCCTTCGACGCACGAGACACGGAGCAAGGCTCGGTGCTGGCGGAGGTCGTGGCGCGCTCCGATGAGGGCGCCGAGTGGAGGGCCCCGCACTTCTTGCCGCCCTCGGCCTTCGACTTCAGCAAGCAAGCGCCCCAGTTCGAGGGCCTGCCGCCGGGCCCCTCCGAGCCGCAACCGTCGCCGATGCCGGGCGTCCTCGTGCGGCTGTGCACGCAGGGCGAACAGGAGCCGCCGCTCTGGGTCAAGCTCTCCGACGGGAACCCGAGCGCGCCACAGGTGGGGTCGCTGGTGTTGGTGGGGCGCGCCCGCGATTACTCGGAGATGCCGGAGATCCAGCAGGTGGTGGACAGCCATGGCTCGATCGTCGTGATGCCACAGGGAGCCCGGGGCCTGCGCTGGCAGAGCAACACCAGCATTGGCAGCAACCACTCGACCTCGTATGGAGACAGTCAGAGCGTCCGCTATGGCGGGACGAGCCCGGGCACGAAGCAGCTCGCGGCAGCGGTCTCCTTCGTACGCGATGCCTACGCCCAGCCCGATCAGCTGTTCGCGGACGGCGGCACGTCGCTGGTCGCTCGAGAAGCCGTGCCCGGCGCGCCCGGCGGCGCAGCGAGCGCAGCTGCCGACCCCGGGCCGCGCTCCCCCACGCCGAGGCTGCCCGCCGCAGCGCCAGCGAACGCCATCGCACGAGTCCCGGCCGCGCCCGCCGCCGGAGCCGCCGGCTCCGCTGCTCCGGACGCCGAGCGCCCCGCCGCTCTGCCCCCGCCCGGCGCGGCGGGCTTCAAGGACGTGAGCTACTCACAGGGCTCGAGCTGCAGCTTCGCCGAGTCGGACGCCGGCGCCGACGGGCTGCTCAGCCGCAGCTTCTCGCGCGGGTCGAGCTGGAACTCCAGCATTTCCGCCTGGAGCCGGAGCTATTCGATCACCGGCAGCGCCAGCGAGCGCCAGCAGCACGACGCCTCGGCCACGAACGCCTTCGAGGGCATCGCGCAAGGCAGCCAGAGCTGGGTGTACGGCGACAGCGCGAGCCTGTCGCTGATCGCGGGGCGGCAGCTGAACGCCTCGGCCGTGGGCGACGGAGCGCAACTGCCTCCGCTGCCGACCGGCTGCGTCATGGGCTCGCACAGCGTCGTGGTGGGCGACAGCAAGAGCATCTCGGAGGTCAGGGGCAACTCCAGCTCTTCCTCCACCACGATCGGCGACTCGACGAGCAGCAGCCTGCAGAACGGTACGCGCAGCTCCACGAGCGTGCTCAACGGCGCAGCCCATGACGAGTCGACGATCACGGGTCCTTCCACGAGCAGAAGCACGCTGAACACGCAGGACAGCACCGTGACGGGAGTCGCGCAGTCCAGCACCTCCACCTTCGCTGCCACCAGCTCGACCAGCACGGTCGGCGTGAGCCAGAGCACCGGCCTGGTGGGCGTGAACACGTCCACGTCCTTGAGCGGCGTCGAGTCTTCCACCCGTATGGTCGGCGCTACGGGCTCGATCGGCCTCACCGGCGCCGCGGCGTCGCTGAGCCTCACCGGCGCCTCCCACTCGGTCGGGCTGAATGGCGCCAGCTCTTCCGTCGGCCTCACGGGGGCGAGCGACTCGGTCAACCTCACGGGAGCCAGCTCTTCGGTCAACTTGACCGGAGCCAGCACCGGCGTGGCGCTGACCGGGGCCAGCAGCTCCGTGGGCCTCACGGGGACAGCGAGCTCCGTGAACCTCACCGGCTCCTCCAGCTCTGTGAATCTCACCGGGTCGACTACGTCGCTCAGCCTCACGGGCAGCGCGCGATCACTGGATCTCTCCGGCCTGTCCACCTCGATCCGGCTGGGAGGCTCCTCCACCTCCATCAACCTCTCTGGCACCTCCAGCAACATCAACCTGGTGGGCTCGTCCAACACGATCAATCTGGCCGGCAGCACCAAGAGCGTCGACATCAGCCCGGGCGGCATCGAGTGCAGACTCGACGGCACCAAGGTCGACATGATCACCATGCAGATCATCCTCTGAGTTCGCGATGCGCGTGATCAAACCCCAGCGACTCGGCATCCTGCCCAAGCCTTACGGCTTTCAGGGCAAGTATTACTTGAGCGTGGGCACGCTGCTGTTCTTTCGTCTCGGGCAGCTCGATGCTCAGGCTCACGTGCTGCCGGAGCACGAGGCCTGGCCCAGCGTCTGCCGCGAGCTGCCGCCGGGTGTGCCGCTCGACTTCGGCATGCCCAAGTTGCGCGGCGAGGTGCTGCTTGCGGGCGCCGCCCATGCGCCGCGGGGCGAGCCGCGGCAAGAGCTATCCGTACGCCTGCAGCTCGGTGGCATCGACAAGCGGCTGATCGTGCACGGGGACCGCAACTGGCAATTCGGGCTCATCCCCTGCTACCAGCACAGCGCGGCTCGCGCGTTCACGCGCATGCCCCTGACGTTCGAGCGGGCCTTCGGCGGTCCTGCCTTCGCAGAGAACCCGCTGGGCGTGGGCCATTACCCGCACGAGCCCAGCCCCTTTCACGGCAGCAACCAGGGTCCACTACCAAACGTCGAGTACCCGGGGGATCCGGTGCGGGCGGGCTCGCGCAGTCACCGCCCGGCGAGCTTTCTGCCGCTGGCTCTCGACGCGCCGGAGCGGAAGCGGAAGGCCGGCACCTACGACCAGCAGTGGCTGCAGCGGGACTTCCCCGGCTATGCGCGCGACCTGGACTTCAGCTACTTCAACGCCGCACCCAGCGACCAGTGGCTGCCTGATTCCGCCTCCGGTCCGGCGCGCTTGTGCGGAGGGGAAGCGTACCGCCTGGAGCACTTGCACCCGCAACAGCCCGTGCTCTGCGGCCGTGTGCCGGAGGTACGTGCGCGCACCTTCTGGCGTCGCGACGGCGAGCCCTGCCGCGAGCTGCCGAGCCATGCCGACACGGTCTGGTTCTTTCCCGAGGCCGACCTGGGCGTGTTGATCTTCCACGCCGCGGCCGAGGTGCTGGATAGCGAGGCGCTGGACGTGCGCGCGCTGATGGTCGCCTACGAGCTCGGCGAGAGCGCCCCGCGCCCCATCGAGCACTATGGCGAGGTGATGCACCTGCGCTGCGTGGACAAGACGGCTGCCCTGCACGCCTTCGACGAGTCGCAGCTGTGCCCGCCGCGCGCGCGCCCCTGCCCCGAGCTCGCACGCGACCGCCAGCAAGCCGCGGCTCGCGCGGCGCTGGAAGACGCGCTGGAGGAGCTGCGCGAAGCGGGCGCTCCCCTGCCCGCGGACTTCGAGCTGCCGCCGCCGGAGCCCCCGGCGTTCCCCAGCCTCAGCGAGGAAGAGGTGGAGAGCGGCGACTTCGACCTGACCGATATGGTCGCTGGAGCGGAAGCAACCGCGCGCGCGCTCGAGGAGGAAGGCCGCCGCCAGCTCGCCAGCGTGCAGGCGCCGCCAGAAGCGGGGGCGCAGCCCGTCGATGTCGCCGCCGAAGTGCTGGCCGCGATCGCTCGCGCCGACGGTAGTGCTCGCCAGAACCAGCTCGACGCTCTGGCTGCGCAGGCCGGACCAGAGCAAGAACCGGCGCTCGCGGAGCTCGGGCGACAGTTGCAGAAGCTGCCCGCGCTGGCACCGACCCCACCGCCCGAAGCCGCCGTGCAGGCGGTGGGGCAGGCGCTGGCTGAGTACGTGGCCAGGGTAGTGCGCGCCGGCGGCTCGCTGCGCGGCGCGGATCTGACGGGAGCACACCTGCGCGACCTCGACCTCAGCGGCCACGATCTCCAGGGCACCGGCCTGGCCCACACGCGGCTGACGCGGGTACGACTCGATCGCGCCCGGCTCGCCGAGGCCAGTTTCGCGCACGCCGTGCTGGAGGAGGTGAGCCTGCGCGCTGCCGACCTGCGCCAGGCCGACTTCAGCGCGGCCCAGCTCAGCCGCTGTTGCCTGGCAGGAGCGCTGCTCGATCAAAGCCAATGGCGCAAGACCCACGTGCAAGCCTGCGACCTCAGCGAGGCCCAGGTCATCGGCGCGCAGTTCGTGGATGCGGCGCTGGAGCGCTGTAGCTTCCGCCGAGCGCGCTTCCAGGGCGGCGCCTGGCTGCAGACTCGAGCCACGCAGGCAGACTTTCGCGAGCTCTCCGCCACGCAGTTCTCGCTGCTGGAGTGCGAGCTGGAGGCGGCGGACTGGAGCCAGAGCGAGCTGCACAAGCTGGTGTTCCTGACGCTGCGTGCGCCGGGCGCGCGCTTCGAGGGAGCGCAGCTCGCCGGGGTGCTCTTCAGCGGCGGCTCCGCGCTGCCCGGCGCCTCATTTCGCGGCCTGCGGGCTCGCGACTGCGGCTTCCGCGGGACGCTGCTGGACGGCAGCGACTTCACTCGGGCGGTGCTCTCACGCTGCGATCTGAGCTCCGCGCAGCTGAGGCGCTGCCGCTTCGATGCCGCGCTCGTGAGCCGCAGCGGCCTGCGCCAGGTGCAGGGGCAAGAAGCGAGCTTCGCGGGAGCTGATCTGTATCACTCCAACGTGACCAAGGCCGACTGGACCCGGGCTGACTTCCGGCATGCCAGCCTGTACCGGGTGGAAGCGAGCGGGGCCATCTGGGAGGGTGCTGCGCTCGCCGGCGCCGAGCCCCGACCGGAGCGGCGGGCATGACCCGGGAAGAGATGCAGAAGGCGATCCGCCGCGGGCGCCCCATCACCGATCTGCACGTCACCAGTGCACTGCTGGGCATGGACCTGAGGCAGGCGGTGTTTCAACGCGTGTGCTTCGCCGCCGGGGTCCTCTCCGGCACCTCCTTGAGCGAGGCGTTCTTTCACGAATGCAAGTTCCATGCGCTGGACGCCCGTGGGGCCACGCTGGAGAAAACGACGTTCTCGAGCTGCCAGCTGCACGAAGCCGATTTCGAGGGGGCACGCCTGCTGGGCACGCACTTCAGCGCCTGCGAGCTCTCGCGCGCCCGCTTCGCGCGCGCTCAGCTGCGCCAGTGCACGCTCCTGCAGAGCGAGCTGGGCGAGGCCTGTTTCGCGGAGCTGCAGGGGGAAAAATTGGCGCTGCTCGAGTGCAGCGCCAGCGGCGCGAGCTTCGCACGGGCGCGGCTCGAAAATGGCGCCTGGCTCGGCACGGACCTCTCGCGCGTGACCCTGACGGGTGCGCTGCTTCAGCAGGTGGTGCTGGCCAAGAGCCGCTTCGCCGACCAGTGCCTGGCAGACCTCACCCTGCTGCGCTGCCCGCTTATGGACTCCGAGCTGGAACGGGTCGACTTCACGCGGGCCACGCTGACGGAGTCGAGCTTCGCCCGCTCCCGGCTGAAGCACTGTGACTTCCGCCAGGTCAGCGGGCAGCACCTCGGGCTGAGCGAAGCCAGCCTCGCGGATTGTCGCTTCGACGACGCGCACCTGTCCGGTGCGATCTTCGAGAAGGCCCGGTTGCTGCGCACGCACTTCTCTGGGGCGCAGCTGGAGAAGGCCTGGTTCGTGCAAGCTCGTCTGGAGGAGTGCGACTTCGCCGGGGCCCAGCTGAGCTTCGGCAACTTCTCCCATGCCCGGCTGGAGCGTTGCCAGTTCCGCGGCGCGGCGCTGCCCCGCGCCACCTTGCACGCGGTCCAGGCCCCGGAAGGTACCTGGGCCGGCGCGGACCTGGCCGGGGCCCGCGGCACTGATCAGCAGCTCGCCCGAGCAGAGGAACGAACCATGAGCTACGAGGCCCAACTATGAGCGTTGCCCCCCTGGATTGCCGGCAGTGGAAGGACACCGTGCTGCGGACCGCCCGCGTGTGCGATGCGCGCGACGGGTGGGTCACGCTCGACGACGCCAGCGAGGCGCGCGTCGCCGTGTCCTGCTTCATCCAACCGCAGGCCGGCGACTGGGTCTGCTGTCTGGAGGCAGAGAGCAGCTACGTACTGCATGTGCTGCGGCGCCCGGAGGGCGAGCGCTACGCCTGCGTGGCCTTGCCCGGCATCGATCGGCTGCGCCTGTGCACGCGAGAGCTCGAGCTGACCGCGACGCGCAAGCTCCGGCTGGCATCGCTGGTGGATTGCGAGCTGCTGGCCAGCACGGGGCGCCTGACTCTGACCGCGCAAAACATCGTCAGCCAGGCGACGGACTCGCTGTTTCAGATCGCGCGCGAGCTCGTCTCACGGGCGGAGAACATCCAGCAGCAGGCGCGTCACCTGTTGTGCTCGCGCGCCCGCCGCCAGCTGATCGTCGCCGAGAAAGAAGTCCGCGTGGACGGCGAGCTGATTCAGATGGGCTGACCATGTTTGCCACCACCCAGATCCCCTCCCTGGCCCTGGCCTTTCCCGACGTGTGCAAGGTGCCCGTGCTGGGCGTACCGGTACCCGTGCCCTTCCCCAACATCGCGCTCTCCGTGACGAGCGTGCCGATCGTGCTGAACGTGATCGTGGGAGGCGGCCCCGTCCACAACTTGATGACCCCCGGCACGATCAGCATGGGGGATGAGCTCGGTGTATTGCTGGGGCTGGTCTCCAACCTCGAGATCGGGCCGCCCACGTACGTGCTGGGCAGTTTCAAGACGTTCTGGGGCACAGCTCCCGCCGCCCGCATGACCTCGCTCACAGGCCACAACGGGATGCCCTTCAACATGGTGGGCATGTCGCTCTCGCCGAGTCAGGTCACCGTGCTCCTCGTCGGCTGAAGCCCGCGTGCGCGGAGCTCGGCATCTGGTCTTCTCATGCACTCCACTTCCCCCGCCTTCACTTCCCTCTCGCCCCCACCCCTGGTCCGCCAGGCCCTCGCGGAAGCCGAAGCCATGGCCTCCTACGCCCTGGCACAGGGCAACAGCGTGCCCTGCGAGTTGCTGGAAGCGCTGACCCAGCTGCGCGACGAGCTCTGCAACGGCTCGGACTGCCCGAACCCGGGCTCTGACCTGCCGGCGCGACCCGTGGCTTCCGGTGTGGTGCGCCGGCTCGGCCAGCTGCACCAGCGCCTGGCGCGCCTGGTCGCCCCCGCCACGCCGCGCACGCTGCTGCTGATCGCCGAGCACCGCGAAGCGGCGGGGCGGCTGCAGTTCCTGGGGCCCGTGCGCCTGCTGCGGCAGCTGATTTTCCTCGCGCTGGCCTTTCTGATCGCCCTGCTCGCGCTCAGCCTCCACCCCACGATGACGGCCGCTAACGTCGCCGCCGGCTTCTTCGAACACGCCGGCCTGGAGCACCTGTTTTGTCAGGGCTTTCTGCTGTGCGCGGCGGGGCTGGGCGCGTGCTTCTCGGCGCTCTTCGAGGTCAACCGCTACGTGGGCCGCGGCGTGTATGATCCCAAGTACGATGCGTCGTACTGGAGTCGGCTGGTGCTGGGCCTGATGGCAGGCATCATGCTCGCCGAGCTGGTCGGGCCCCAGTTTCTCCAGGGCGCCTCGGCCGCCGGCGATGCGGGCAAGGCCGCAGGAACCACGGCCAGCGCGGCCTTCGCCAAGCCCACGCTGGCGCTGCTCGGTGGCTTCTCGGCTTCGGTGGTGTACCGCATCCTGCAGAAGCTGGTGCGAGCCGTCGAGTCGCTGGTGACGGGCGAGCTGGACCCGCTGGTCAGGCAACGAGAGGAGGCGCTGCGCGCTCAGCTGGGAGCCGATGGCATCGAAGCACGCCTGCAGCTCGCCCAGCGACTGCTGGTATTGCAGTCCTCGCTCGCGAGCAGCCCCGATGCCCAGGCCCGGGTGGTCGAGCTGCTGCGGGAGTTTCTGTCCGCAGAAGGCGAAACCGGCGCAAATGAGGGCTCCGAGCCCCAGCAGGACTCGGGAGCGGTGCCGGCTGCCACTACTCGCGCCGCCTGAACTCGGAGCGGAGTTGGCTCCTCTCGTCCAGAGCTAGCGACCGAGGGCCTGCTGGGGCGCGCCGGCACGGCCGCGAACGGGGGCACCGGGCACGCCTTCCCCGAAGGAGCCGTGCGCTTCTGCTCGACACGGCCGCCCCCTGCGCCTGAGACGACACTGCCAAAAATGAGGACGATCTGAAGGCGTCAACAGGGTGACGTGCTCCGCCAGACTCGGTGGAAGGATTTCGGTGAGGCTCCCCGACACCTGTCAGCGCCAGGCTGCGATTCCTGCTCGATGCTCTGAAATCAGCCAATCCGTTCGCGGATCAGTGCGAAATGTGCCGTCCAGGACCCGGGCACCGCTCCCTTACCACCCGGCGGGACCGATAGCTTTCAGCCCGAGCCCGGTGCCGCCGCGGATTCTCACCCGCGGTGCCCGCAAGCATCAGGGGGGTGCAACATTTCTTTGCGCGGCGCCGTATCGAATCCCTGCGGGGGGCGGAGGTTCTCACGCCCGGCGCGCCCAAGCGCACGCTCCGCGTGCCCTCAGACGGAAGGAAAATCATGTCAAGACTTGCGATCCGCCACTGCGGCATCCTGACCAGCGTCGTCGGCTCGTTCTTACTGCTGAACTGCCGCGACGACCTTCAGGTCTGTTCCGTGGGGCCCATGCTGCAGGACGGCAGCCAGCCGACGCTCTGTACCACCATCAATGACCTCGGACAGAGCACGCTCGCACTGCGGAGCCCGGAGCCTGTAGGCGACCACTGCCCCTACGGTGGCGAGCGCATCGACACTGGTTTTGACCTGAACGGCAACCTGCAGCTCGATGCGTTCGAAATCAATGCTTCGGCGTACGTCTGCAACGGTGCGCCGGGCGAGAACGGCAGCAACGGCAGCGACGGCAAGAACGGCAGCGACGGCAAGAACGGCCACGAGTCGCTCGTCGCGGTTGCGGGCTTCAGCGGAGCCAGTGGCAATTGCACGGACGGCGGCCTGCAGATCGACGTCGGAGTCGATGATGGCGGCACCGACGATACCGCGGACGATGGCGTCTTGGGCACGAGTGAAGTCGATCACACGCAGTTCCTCTGTAGTGTGCCGGGCCCCACGGGTGCGACCGGCGCTACGGGTGCGACCGGTGCCGCGGGTCCGACCGGTGCCGCGGGTCCAACCGGCGCCACGGGGGCCACGGGCGCGACTGGCGACACGGGCGACACGGGCGATACCGGCGACACGGGCGATACCGGACCCACCGGCGCCACAGGCGCCACCGGTGATACCGGACCCACCGGCGCCACCGGCGATACCGGACCCACGGGCGCGACCGGGGCCACCGGTGCCACGGGCGCAACTGGTGATACTGGCGCAACCGGAGCCACGGGGGCCACCGGCGCTACGGGAGCCACCGGCGCCACCGGCGCTACCGGCGCTACGGGCGCTACGGGGGCAACTGGTGATACTGGCGCCACGGGAGCCACCGGCGCCACCGGCGCTACGGGAGCCACCGGCGCCACCGGCGCTACCGGCGCTACGGGAGCCACCGGCGCTACCGGCGCTACGGGAGCCACCGGCGCCACCGGCGCTACCGGCGCTACGGGAGCCACCGGCGCCACCGGCGCTACGGGAGCAACGGGCGCTACCGGACCCACCGGGCCCACCGGACCCACCGGGCCCACCGGACCCACCGGACCCACCGGACCCACCGGACCCGCCGGGACGGGAGGGAGCATTGGCGCAGGTCAGTTCATCAACGGCAACTTCGAAACCGGGGACGACGTGGGCTGGGGCAGCGATGGGAACGCGTTCGTCCAGGCGGACAGCGTCATCAGCGGCCTCTACTCGATGCAAGGCTTCTTCGACTCTCCGGACGCAGTGAGCTCGTTCTCGCAGCTCGTCGACCTCACCTCCGTGAGCGACGTAGCAGCAGCGTTCGTGGTTGCCCTGCCCCCGAGCGTTGGCCTGACCAACATCAACGTGGCGATCTCTATCGAGGACGCTGTCACCGGGGATCTCCTCGACTCCTTCAACTTCCTGAGTGGCAGCCAGACAGAAGGACTCGTCACCCCGATACTTTACTCGCTGGAGCCTGGCGAAGGCCACCTGGTGTTCATCACCGTGAGCTGGGTGACTCACGCGGGTGGCGTGAGCGAATCTATCTTCTTCGATAATTTCGAAATCGTCCCCGCGCCCTGAAACGGGCTGACTCGCGGTTCGCCGGCAGTTCGAAGGCGCTCCCCAAAAGGGAGCGCCTTCTCTGTTTTCGGCGCCCAACTGCCGAGGCTCTGCGTCGAGGAAAGCCGTCCCCAGAGCCTCCAGCCGTTCAGCACGTCTCGCCGATCACACTGCTCGGCGTGGCTTCATTTGCGCCCCCCGAAGCCGTTTGGTGAATTTCCGGTGCGAGGAAGGGGGCCTTCGAGGCTCGCTCCGGAGCCATTCAGTCCGATCGAGGTGAGGCCCAGCTTCGATTCGCAATCAGAGGAGTACAGCGTGGAACCGTTTCTCGGTCAGCTCATCACCGTTCCGTACAATTTCGCTCCGCGCGACTGGGCCTTTTGCACCGGGCAGATCATGCCCATCGCTCAAAACGCGGCTCTGTTTTCGCTGCTCGGCACAACCTACGGCGGAAACGGGCAGAGCACGTTCGGAATACCCAATTTGGCGGGACGGGTCGCCGTGGGCGCGCAGGGCTCGTCGTTCACTCTGGGAGAGCTCGGCGGAGCGAGCTCAGTAACGCTCACCAACGCGCAGCTGCCGGCGCACAACCATCCGGCAACGTTTACTTCGACCACGCAGCCCGCGCCGGTCAACGTGACGGTGACCGGTGACATCAGCCTGCCCGTGACCGCCTCCGGGCAGCTATCGGCCGTCGCTGCGGCGGGACAGGACAACGACCCACAGAGCAACTGGACGGTGGGCGCGATGACAGGGACGGCCAAACTCTACGCGCCGACCACCGCCGGGACTGCCGTGCCGCTGGCGGCCATCAGCTCGACGGGAACGGCCTCGGGCACACTGAACAATCCAGCATCGGGAAACGTCACGGTGCCGGTCTCGGGCAACGTCGCGGTGGGCATTACCGGAAACAGTATGCCCATAGCGATCATGCCGCCCTATATTGCGCTCAACACGGTCATTGCTCTCACGGGCGTGTTCCCCTCTCGGAGTTGAGTTGCCGCTCGGCGGCAACCCCTACCCAAGCTCGAAGCGCACGCTCGGTCCCCTCAAATTGCAGGGGGCCGAGCGGCTCCACGCGCGCGCGGCTCGCGGCGCATCGGCAGCGGGAAGACGTCTCGGTCCAGCTCCAGAAAGCCGAGGCGCTGATAGATGAGCCGAGCCGGGTTCTCGGGCATCACGTGCAGCCGCGCGGCTCGCCCCAGGCGATCGCAGGTGGCCAGCCAGGCTCGCAGAAGGTGAAGCCCCGCGGCGCCGGCGCGCTCAGCGCGGCGCACAGCGACATCGACGCCGACGAAGTCCCCAGCGGAGGTCCAGTCGATCAGCATGCGGCCGATGAGCACCTGGTCCGGCTCCCGCGCGACCATGTAGTCCTGCGCCCCGGGATACGCCCACGAGTATGCCTGAGTTCTGGCGCGGAATTGCAGTTCGAGCAACGGACCCTCGGTCAACGCGCTGGGCTCGGCACCGCTGCGCTGGACGGATTCCAGGAACGTTTCGGCGAACAGCTGGCGCAGAAATCCCTCATCCAACGCGCCCGCCGGCGCGAGCGCAAACCTGCCGTCGGCGCGGGCCTGAAATTCCTGCCGGAAGATCCTGTCAGCCTGGACCGCTGCGGCGGGCATGGGTTGCGTTCCATCGGGCATGGTCAACACTCGAGTCCGTTCACAGGCGGGGTGGCTCTTAATTGGAGCAGCGCGCCGGACGCAGCTATCTAGACCATTTCAGGGCGCTGCGCCGCGGGCGTCGGCTTCACCGCGAGGATTTCGACATGCTTCAAGGCCTTCCCAAGGGCATCCAGTTTCTCGAGCTCGAGAAGTTCGAACCCTGCATCGGAGAGAGCTTCTACATCGAGTGTCAGCCGGCGCCGCTCGAGATCCGGCTCGATCGAGTGGTGCGACTGATGAATGGACCCGGCTTCTTGCCGCGCGCGCCGTTCACGGCCATTTGGAGCACCGACGCGAGCATCAGCTTGCTGCTCGGAATCTATCGTCTGCGCAACGGCGGCTGGGGACCGCATCCGATCTACATCGAGCCGCTCCACTCGCTCGGCGAGCGGCGCCAGTATCAGAGCGTCTTCTTCTGAGCTCGCGCCGCGCACACTCGGGGAACTCGCGTCCGGAGCGCGGACGCCACGAGCGTGTTCTGACAAGCCTCTCCTGCATTGCCGACCGCGGTCGGTGCGGCTTCGCTGAAGGAATGTGATCCGAGATGCGAAGCCGCGCCCGACCTTCAGGTCGCGCCAGAGCGATCTATGCCGACGAGCTCACTCCGGCAAATCGCCGACGCGAGCCATCGACCACTCGCCCGTGATCGTCAGAGCCGAGGTAAAGCCGTCGGCATCGTAGAACAGCCCGATCACATCGCCGGCGTTCAGCTGGACCACCTCCGCAAAAGCCACGCTCGCATTGTCGACGGCTGTCCGGAGGGTGAGCACCAAGGGAACGTTGACGTTGAGGATTGGGATCTGTCCCGATGCGAGGTCGGTGGCAACCGGGCTGAGTCTCCGCACTACGAACGCAGGATCCACCCCAGCGCCCAACGAGGCGTTTTGGGCAGTGAGCAGGTCCTCGTGCAGATTCACGCTCACCAGATACAGCCCGGTGCTCGGAACCGTGTAGACGCCGAGGCCGGCGTCGAAACTCCCGGAATCGAAGCGCGGGTCCGTCACACTCCAGCCGCTCAGTTGAGTGGAGTCTGGGGCAGCGATGGGCAGCAAACTCGCGGAGAACCCGTCTGTCAGCGCCGCCCCAGCAGGTCCCGTAGCGCCGGTCGCTCCCGTGGCTCCGGTTGCTCCCGTAGCGCCGGTCGCTCCCGTAGCGCCGGTCGCTCCCGTGGCTCCGGTCGCTCCCGTGGCTCCGGTTGCTCCCGTGGCTCCGGTCGCTCCTGTAGTGCCCGTGGCCCCCGTAGCTCCGGTCGCTCCAGTCGCTCCGGTAGCGCCGGTGTCACCGGTGGCGCCGGTTTCGCCCGTGGCCCCCGTAGCTCCGGTCGCTCCCGTTGCTCCGGTCGCTCCCGTTGCTCCGGTGGCTCCCGTAGCGCCGGTTGGGCCTGTATCGCCCTGCGGCCCGGTCGCGCCCG
>DASTRX010000159.1:0-13002 GCA_035760985.1 Polyangiaceae bacterium | reverse complement strand
GGCGCCTGCCGCGCCGCCGCGCAGCGACGCCGGGCCCGCGCGCACGCGGCCCGCGGAGAGCTCCGCGGCCACCGGCTCCGCCGTGCCCAGCACGCCCCCGGCGGCCAGCGCCCCGGCAGCGCCCAGCCCCCCCGCCGCGCTCGCCGAGCGGCTCGACAGTGAGCTGCTCGAGCTGGCGCCCGGCACCAAGGTGCCGCCCGGGCAAGGCGTGCTCGAAGTGCGCAGCGATCAGCCGCAGCGCATCTATGTCGACGGCGTGTTGATGGGCAACTCCGCCGAGCGGCTGATCCCGCTGGGCCCGGGCACGTATCAGCTGAGGCTGAGCAACGGCACCCATTTCCTGGAGCGCGCGGTCGAGGTCAAGGCGGGGCGCCGCACACGCGTCAGCGCGCGCCCGAACAGCGCTCCCTGATGCTCGAGCGAGCGCTGCAGCGGTCTCGAACCATCGCGCTGGCGCTCGCGCTGCTGGGCTGTGACCGCAAGCCCGCCGATCGAGAAGCACCCGCCAGCGCCAGCGTGCAGAGCGCCTTGCCGGCGGAGAGCGCGGCCAGCAGCGCGCGCGCGGCGCGCGAGGTCGATCCATTTCGCTCGCTGGCGCGCTGCCGCCTGGACCACGGCGGCGCCTTTCTCGATCTCGGCAGCGACACCAGCCAGCTCCACCGCTCGTTTTCGCTGGGCCCGTTCACCGACACCAGCATCGAGGCCTGGAGCGACCAGGCCTTCACGCGCTTCGCCGCCGCGGACCTCCAGTACGACTTCTGGCTGCGCGACCCGAAGCAGAACCTGCAGCTCCGCGTGCGCGCCCGGCCGGGCAGCGCCGCGCGGCTCAGCGCGAGCATCGATCAGCTGCGGCTCGCGCCGCAACGCCTGCGCTCCTCCAGCTTCCAGACGCTGAGCTTTCCCCCGATCGAGTCGCTCGCTCCCGGCCGTCATCAGCTGCGCCTGCGCTGGTCGGGGCGCGGCTCGGGCCAGTCCAACAACTTCGGCGCTGCGGAGTGGATCCACTGGGCGGAGCCCGGGCAACCTGCAGCGCAGTACCGCGCGCCGCGCGAGCGCTCGCTCAGCAGAGACGTGAGCGTCGGCGGCAAGCCACGCCGCTCTCTGGTGCTGGAGGCGCCGGGCCACCTGAGCTGCCCGCTGGTGGTCGAGCACGGCACCAGCTTGCAGCTGGGCCTGGGCTACTGGGGCGAAGGTGAGGGCCTGGCCCGCGTCGCCGTGCGCCCTGCCGGCGCCGCTCGGCGCGTGCTCGCCGAACAGCGCGTCACCGGCGGCTCCGCCGGGCAGTGGATCGATCTGAAGCTCGATCTCGAGCCGTTCGCCTCGCAGCTGGTCGAGCTGGAGCTGGAAGCCGCGAAGGAAGGCGCGACCGGCGGCGTGACGTTCAGCGAGCCGCGCGTGGTCGCGGCGCCGAGCAGCGTGGCTGCGACCCCGCCTGCGAGCCTGGCGGTGCTGCTGATCGCGAGCGGCGTGCATCGCGAGCTGTTGCCGCCATTTCCGGGCGGACGCCGGCTCCGTCACGCGACGCGACTGGCCAGCGCCAGCGTGCGCTTCCCCGACTATCGCGTGCCGACCACACTCGCCGGAGGCGTGGTCGCCAGCTTGCTCTCGGGCGTACCCCCGCTCTCGCATCAGCTGCAGAGCGCGCAGGCGCGGCTGCCGGCGAGCGTGCAGCTCCTGTCCGAGCGCGTGCACGAGATCAGCGGCGAGAGCGCGTTCTTCACTGGCGTGCCGCAGACGCGCGCCGCCTTTGGCTTCGATCGCGGCTGGAACCGCTACGAGGCCTTCTCTCCGGTCCAGGATCTGCCGGCGACCGCCCCCTTGGAGGAAGCTCGCGCCTGGCTCGAGCAAGCCATCGAGCGCGACCGCGACCTGCGCCGCCTGCTGGTGATCCACGTGCGCGGCGGGCACCCGCCGTGGGATCTGACGCACGAAGAGGTCAGCGAGCTCGAGCCGCGCGACTACACCGGTATGCTCGAGGCGCGGCGGGGAGCCATCCTGCTCGCCCATCAGCGGGCGCAGCCCCGACCGCTGCAGCGCCGCCTCGCGCCCGCGGACTGGACACGGCTGCAAGCCCTGGAGCTGGCCGCGCTCGCCAAGCAAGACGAGGCGCTCGGCGCTCTCCTGGAGCTGCTCGAACGCAGCCAGCTCTGGGATCAGACGCTGTTCATCTTCGCGGGCGACGTGGCGCCCGGTGACGCGCCCGAGGCTCCGTTCGGCGACGGGCGCGCAGCGAGCGAGGATCGCCTGGTCGTCCCGCTGTGGCTGAAGCTGCCCGGCGGAAAGCTCGCGGGCAGCGTGGTGACGGGTGCCGTGACCAGCGTCGACGTCGCGGCCACGATCGCGGACGCGCTCGGCCTGACCGCTCGCGAACAGCGCGACGGCGTCGACCTGGTGCGGCTCGCGCTCGGAGAGACGCTGCCCGTGGGGCGCTCCCTGCTCACCAGCATCGGCCCCGAATACGCCCTGCGCTGGGGCTCCTGGCTGCTCCACGGCACCAGCCCCAAGACGCCGACCTTGTGCGACCTCGGCGCCGATCCGCTGTGCGCCAACGACGCCCTGGAGCGCAACCCGCTCGCCGCCGAGTCGTTGTGGCGCGCCACCTTCGACGAACAACGCCGCCAGTCCCAGAGCGAAGGCGCGCCGCGGCGGCCGGAGCTGGCCCCGATCGACCGGGACACCGCCGCCGCCCTGCAAGTCTGGGGCGATTGAGCGTTTTCCTCGCCACGCACGTGCCTTAGCATCGCGCCATGGCCAATTCCGACGCATCGCCCGCGGCGCAGCCCCTCGGACCGCTGCGCGTCTTGCTCTCGCGCGATCAGCTCCGCGAGCGCATCGAACAGCTCGGGCGCGAGATCGAGCGCGACCATCCCACAGCCCCGCTGGTGCTGATCGGCGTGCTCAAGGGCAGCTTCATCTTCCTCGCTGACCTGGCGCGCGCCATCTCGCGCCCCCTGCGCGTAGAATTTCTGGGCGTACAAAGCTACGGCAACGAGACCAAGAGCAGCGGCGCCGTCCAGATCACCCTGGACGTGACCGCGCCGGTCGAGGGTGCCGACGTCGTGATCGTCGAAGACATCGTGGACACGGGCCTCACCGCACACTTCTTGATGCAGCAGCTGGCCGCGCGCCGCGCCCGCAGCGTCCGCCTGTGCGCGCTGCTGCACAAGCCCGCCGGCAAACAGCGCGAAGTCCAGATCGACTACCTCGGCTTCACCATCGAAAACGTATTCGTGGTCGGCTACGGCCTCGACTACGCCCAGCAGTATCGCAACCTACCGGACATCTGCGTCGTCGGTTCGTGAGTTTGGGCCGGGCCTCATCCCCACGTCGCTGTGCGCCACCTCGGGGCGCTCTTCGGCCCTTGCGCCTCCGCCGGGCGTAGCTACGTTCCAGGGATGTCGCCACGCGAACGCCAGCTGGCTCGCCTGCTGCGGGCGCTGATCGCGTGTGGCGCGCTGCTCTTCGCGTTCGCGCCACCCTCCTTCGCCGCCGGCGCGCCGCGCGACACGAGCGGCTGGATCGCCGAACGGATCGCCGTGGCCGTGGCCACGCGCGCGACAGCGCCTTCCCCCGAGGCGTCCCGGCGCGCGGCGCGCCCCTGGCACAGCGCCCCCGCGCCGGCGCTCGCACACGCCACCCCGCCCCCACACGCCATCCCGCCCCCACACGCCACCGGGCGGCGCACCCTCTTCGACGCACGGCACCGCTACCTCGAGCTGCGCACCCTCCTTTGCTGAATCGACGCGGCCCTCGCGTTTGAACCTCAGCCAAGGAGAAAGCCGTGTCGAAGCCAACGCGGCGGAGGCGATCGTTCGTCTTCCGCCACCTGCTCCGTCCATTGTGGCGAGCGCTCCGGATGATCCTGGTCGCCTGCTGCAGCCTCGGGCCGGCGCCCCCGCCCCCGGAACCGCGCGGCCGCACCCCCGTCGAACAACACGAAACGGGCCCCGCGCGCGCCAGCAGCCCGCTCCAGCGGCGCGCCTGAGCCAGGCCCTGTGATTCGCATGGGTTCCCACCTGCCTCGCAGCGCCGCGGAACCTCCTACCGATCGGTAACGGCCCCTACCGATCGGTAACGGCTCTTACCGATCGGTAACGGTGATCCCTTTAGGCGAGGGCCCCGAGATAAACCGGCCAGGTCGATCCCGATGGCAAGGTGCCCGCGGCGACGCTCGCTGCGGAGATGGGAGCGTCGCGCATTGGGGGACAGGAGCGAAAGCGAGCAGAAAGCACACGCGGGCGGCGCTCGCCACGCGGGGGGGGCGACGGGTTCCCCGGGAAACCTCAACTCGATTTGCTCCACGGGCGGCGCCGCCCACGGCAGTCGCGCGGCCCTCGCCACGCGGGGGGGCGCGCGCCGGGACGACAGGTTCCCCGGGAAACCTCAACTCGATTCACTCGAAGAGGGCGCGGCCCACGGCAGATGCACGGCGCTGGGTGCGCTCGCCGGCGCTACGAAAGCCTGCTTGCAAAGCTCCCATCCATGACCGATCGGTAGCAGCGATTTCATCTCGCGAGGGCCGCCGCACGGGGTGCCCCGCGCGCATCACCGCTTGGGCTCCGTGCGATGACGGGCGGCAGGCACACGCTGGGGCGACGCGCAGCGTCGGGCGCGCGCGGTGGGCATATTCTGGAGTCGGCGGGGGCCGCGCGGCTCCGAGCCCTGGCACTAGACGCGGAACTTGCGCTTGAGCGCCGTGAGCTCCTGATCGAGATCGTCGGAGGGGACCGAGGGCGGCTCTGGCGCGCTGCCCTGCTCCAGCCGCTGGAACTCCGCCTCGACCTGCGCCGGGCTCATGCCACCCGGGCGCCCGCCGCGCGCCAGCTCGGCGTCCACCTCGCGCTGCGCCTCGAAGATGGTGTCGATGTTGTCGAGGCGGTCCTCCATCTCCTGCCAGGCGGAGAGCGTCTCTCCCGCGCCGCTGGCCAGGCCCTCCGCTCCGCCTCCCCCTGCCGCCTGTTTCGCCAGCACCGCGAGCGTGCCTCGGCGCGCGGAGAAGTCCTCCAGCTTGCGCTCCATGCGCTCGAACTCCGCCTTCATCTCCAGGGCGTTCTGGCGCTGCTGGATGCGCAGGGCTTCGGTACGATCGCGCTCGGCTCCGATCCGGCGCTTGTGCGCCAGCGCGGCGCGCGCGAGCTCGTCCTTGCCGTGGCGCACCGCGAGCTCCGCCCGCTGCTCCCAGCGCGCCAGCTCGGCGGCGAGCTCGTTCACCTTGGCGCCGAGCTGCTTTTCCGCCGCCACGCCGCGCACGACCTCGCGGCGCGCGGCACGCAGCTGCTCGCGCATCTCGTGCAGCGTCAGCTCCAGGGACCTTTCTGGCGAGTCCGCTCGATCCAGCAAGGCATTGAAGTTAGCCGAGGCCACCCGGCCCATGCGCTCGAAGATTCCCATGGGCCAAGCGTACGTCCGGGTCAGCGATTCGCAATGTGGATCGCGTGCCCGAGGGCGGCCGCGCCAGCTTCCATCATGGCCTCGCCCAGGGTCGGATGCGGGTGGACGGTCAGGGCCAGATCCTCGGCGGAGGCCGTCATTTCCACGGCCAGCATCGCCTCGCTGATCAGATCGCTGGCGGACGGTCCCACCACGGTCACCCCGAGCACGCGCTTGGTCTCGGCGTCCATGATGACTTTCACGAAGCCGTCGGTCTCGCGGATGCTCATCGCGCGGCCCAGCGCCGAGAACGGGAACTTGCCGATCTTGACCTGGTGGCCCTGCTTGGTTGCCTCCGCCTCACTCAGCCCGGCCGTGGCGATCTCGGGATCGGTGAAGATGATGCCGGGGATGCTCGTCCAGTCCTTGCCGGCCTTGTGCCCCGCGATCACCTCGGCGCAGATCTCACCCTCTTTGCTGGCCTTGTGCGCCAGCATGGGCGGGCCGCTGACGTCCCCGATCGCGTAGATGCCGGGTACGTTCGTCTGGCACACGTCGTTGGTGAGCACGAAGCCGCGCGGATCGATCTGTACGCCGAGCGCCTCCAGCCCGAGGTCACGGGAACGGGGCTTCATGCCGACGGCGACCAGCACCTGATCGCACTCGACGACCTCATCCTGGGTCTTGGTCTTGAGCTTCACGCGCACCGCGCCGTTGGCAGCGACCTCGAAGCCCTCCGCGCGCGTCTCCGTGTAGATCTTGGCGCCGCGCTTCTTCAGCGTGCGCTCCACCACCTTGACCGCTTCGGGATCCGTCCCCGGCAGCAGGCTGGGCGTCAGCTCGACCACGGTGAGCTCCGCCCCGAACGCCTGGTACACCATGCCGAGCTCGAGGCCGATCACGCCGCCGCCCACCACCAGCAAGCGCTTGGGTACCTGCTGCAGGCTCACCGCGTGGCGCGCGCCGATGATGCGCTTGCCGTCGAACTCGAAGCCCGGCACCTGGATCGTGGCCGAGCCCGTCGCGATCACGATGCCCTTCTTGGCCGTCAGCGTCTGCTTGCCGTTCTTGCCGGTCACCTCGACCGTGCGCGCGTCGAGCAGCCGCCCGCGGCCTTCGATGGCGGTCGCGCCATTGCTCTTGAGCAGGCCGCGCACACCGGAAGTGAGCTTCTTGACGATGCCGTCCTTCCAGACCTGCATCTTGGCCACGTCGAGCTTGATGTCTGCGAAGCTGAGGCCGACCTCCGCAGCCGTCTGCGCCTTATGATAGAGGTGCGCGTTGCTGATCAGCGCCTTGGACGGGATGCAGCCCCAGTTCAAGCAGACGCCGCCGTATTCCTCTTCTTCCACGCAGGCGACCGTCTGCCCGAGCTGGCCGAGACGAATGGCACACGGATATCCCCCCGGACCACCACCGAGCACGATCGCATCAAACTCTGTCGACATGGCAGCTCGTTTAATACCCGCTCGCGCGGCTCACAAGCGGCTTTTGCCGAGCGCGGACGGCGGCTGGGGGAACGCGGGTTGCTCGCGCGATAGATCCAGCGCCTGCAGCGCTTCGCTCACCGCTTCCGGATCGGCTTGACGTTCGTCCCCGCGCATCTGCTGCAAGCGCGCGCGCGCTGCCTCGAGCCGCGCTTGACCCGCTGCGGCGACGGCGCGCGTGCGCGTCCCCCGGCTCCACGCGGAGAGGCCGCGCAAGATGTGAGCGCTGGCTCGCTCGTCTCCCAGGCGCGCCAGTGCGACACGGGCCTGAAACGCCAGGGGACTCTTGCTACCGAGCCAGCCGCCCCAGGCGCGCGCGACGAGCCCGGGGCGCGCCGCGTTCAGGCCGAGCTCCGCGCACAGCTCGATCGCGGCTTGCTCGTCCTCCACCTGCCCAGCGGCGGAAGGGCGGTTCAGGGCCGAGACCAGGGCGGAGCGCGCGCGCTCGGAACCGGAGCGCGACAGCGGAATCGCCGCCGCGAGCGCGACCGCCGGATCGGTGTCTGCCAGCAGGTCGCCCAGCAGCGCGAGCAACGCCGCCGGAGCCGAGCTCCCGGCGGAGCCGAAGTAACGCTCCTCGATGATGCGGCACGCCACGTAGCGCACCTTGGCTTCGGCGTCGCCGAGCGCTCGCTCCAGCTCCGGCTGCAGCGCCGCGTCGGCAAACAGGCGGTGCGCGGCCACCAGCGCCTGGAAGCGCAGCGCCGGCAGCTCGCTGTCCAGCCCGGCGCGCACGGCCGCGAGCGCGCGCGGCTCCTCGGGTTGTGCGATCTCGCCCAGCGCAACCAGCGCCATCTGACGGACGCGCGACGGCCCGTGCTGCGCTGCCGCCACCAGCTGCGCCACGCTCTCTGTGGCTTCCGCGTCGGCCAGGGCGATCGCCGCCGCTGCGCGCACCTCTAGATCCGGATCCGCGCCGAGCAGCGCTTCCAACTCGCGGAGACAGCGCTCGCGCTCACCGCCGCTGGCCCAGCGCACGAGATCGCCGACCGCCGACTCGCGCACTCGCGGCTTCGAGCTCTGAGCGTCGCGAAAGGTTGCAGCCAGGCTGCGCGGCAGCGGGGACCAGGCGTACATGGTACCGCTGCGCTCAGGGCGCGGCGGACTGCGCATCGGCCGCGTCCGCGCCAGCGTCCAGCGGCGACTCCGACATCATCGGCTCGGTGGGCAACACCTCGGTGACGGGCGCCGGCTTCGACTCGCAGACCCCCGTCTCGCCGATCGGATCGGGAGGCGGGGCGAGCGTGCAGACCTTGCCCGAGCCCTTGCGGTCGATCACCAGAGCGCCCCACGGATTGGGCTGCGCCAGATCCACACAGGCGTAGCCCGAGCGGCAGTCGCTGTCCCTCTTGCAGGTCCGCATGCAGACCGCGCGCTGCAGCCGCGGCCGTGCCTGCAGGTTGGCGCACTCCGGCGCGATCGAGACCACGCTCTGGTAGCCGATGCAGACCGCCTCCGAAGGGCAGCTGTCCGCGCTGCAGCCAAACTTGGTGCAATAACCGCCCGGCAGCGTCACGTCGCAGGTGCGCTCGCCCTGCTGCGAGCAGTCGCTCGCGTTGGAGCACGAATCACCGATCTCGGGCTGGCACGCCCAGAGCAGGGTGGCGGCGAGCAGGGACAGGCTGCGGTGGACCCAGCCGCTGGAAAAGCGATGCTGCACAGCCGCGGTACTTACTGGCGCATCCTGCGAGTTGCAATCCCACGCGCAGGCCGCGCCCCCCGAGAGTTGACTTGGCGGGCTGCGTTCTCTATTGCAGCGGGGCATGTCCAGCGGCGCCGTCGCGAGGGCATGGCTCACCCGGCTCTGGGGGGCCGTGCCGTGGTGCCTCGTGTTCGCCGCCGGAGTCAGCGCCGGCCTGCTGGGCTGCGGCGGTGGCGCGGCGCTGCTGCATCCCGCGCACACCCTCCCGGTCGACACGGTGAGCGTCGGCGCCGGAGTCAGCGGTCAGTTTGCCTCCGGTGCCATCGAGGACACGATCGATGACGGCCGCGCGGCCGCGAGCCAGCCTCTCGGCGATCCCGCGAGCGCGCAGGCCTACGCCGAGGGGGTGCTGGCGCGGGCACTGATCGCGCCCGGTGCAAGCCCCTGGGTCTCCGCGCGCGCCGGCCTCGCGGCAAATTACGAAGCAGGACTCACCTACACCGGCCGTAGCTTGCGCCTCGACGGCCGCCACGCCTGGGAGCTGAGCGACGACTGGGCGCTGAGCTTCGGGCTCGGCGTCAGCGGGATCTTGCTGCGACCGGAGCGCAGTGACCCCGGGCCGATGTCCGCCGCGGGCGCGCCGAGCAGCTCGCAGGCCGAGTTCGAGCCGAGCGCTCGCGGGTTCGGGGCGGACGTGCCTCTGGTGTTCGGCTATCGGCTGCTGGAAGGCTTCGGCGACCTCTGGTTCGGTCCGCGGCTCGGGTTCGAGCACCTGAACGGGAGCCTCGATCTGGACCAGCAGGCGCCCGGCTCGGGCCGGCTCGATCTCTCCGGAAACCACTTCTGGGGCGGGCTGCTCGCGGGGTTCTCGCTCGGCATACCGCCGCTCTGGTTGCGTTTCGAGCTGGCGACCGCGTATCACCACCTGAGCGGCGATCTGACGCCCCGTGGCGGCGCCGCGAGCGCGCTCGATTTCGAGGGGATCGAAGCCTCCGGGTGGACTTTCTCCCCCAGCGGCGCCATCGTGGGAAAGTTTTGAATTATTGGTGACTTGAGCACACGGATGTAGGTCGCCTCGGGGGCTCCGTGAAGCTTGCTCGGCGTGGGCGCCAGACGTAGACTCTTCGGGTCATGCCGCGCGCTTCGGGTTCCATTTCCGTTCGGTCAGCAGCTCAGCGCGTCGGTGCCGGATTGGGTCTGGTGCTGCTCTCGGCCTGCGGCGCGGCGGACGCCACGCGCGCAGACGGCAGCGCCAGCCTGGAGGCGGTGCTGTCGATCGAGCGGCTCGAAGAGGCGGGCCACAGCGATACACCGAGCGCCAGCGCGATGGCGCAGTTCGTGATTCTGCCCTCGGATGCCGACGTGCACGACACGCTCGGAGCTGCGGGGCTCCGCGCGCAACTTCCCGAGCACGCGGGCTGCGTGGATCTGCTCGCCGCGGAGACGGCGGCCAGCGCACGGCGTGCGCCGAATGGCTTGCGTTACTCTCTGCGTGAGCCTCTCGAGCTGCTGGAAGCGGGCGATGTGAGCATCCGGGCCGGTGACATGCTCACGCGGCTGGCCCTGAATTCATTCCCGCCTTCGGGCAGCGCTTCGGGCGTGATCTACACGACCCCCGATCAGTCGGCGGAGCCGCTGCCGCCCGATGAAACCTACGCCATTCGCGCGACGGGCTCGAGCAGCATCCCGCCGATCAGCATCGTGGGTCGCGCTCCGCCCGCGTTGACGGACGTGACCGTGGGCGGCCAGCCCCTGGAGCGCCCGGCCGCAGCAACCGAGGCGGCGCTCGACGCTGTCGGTGCTCCGCTGCCCCCTCCCTCGCAGCCGCCCCAGGCCGCCCCCCTGTCCGTGACCGCGGGGCAGCCGCTCGACATCACCTGGGCCGTGGGAGCTGCCGGCGACCGCATCTACGTCGAGATCGCCGACGCGGAGCACAGCCTGGCGTGCACGTTCCCGGACGAGGACGGCGCCGGCACGGTGCCGGGCAGCCTGACTTCGCTATTTCGTCCGGAGCAACGCGCCGAACAGGCCGGCGCTGACCCCGGCGGCTCGCTGCGCCTGTCCGTGCACCGGGTGCGCGAGGCAGTGCAGCCCGATGCGCTCGACGAGGCTCACGGCGAGCGGGCCTTCGCCGGAAACGCCGAGGGCCTGAGCCTGGAGACGACGGTGCGCTTCGATTTTGAGACGACCGCCGCGCTGCGCGTGCAATGATACTCGCCGTTCCGGGGATCCTTGCGCTTCGGGGGATAATTTCGGTTCCGGGGAAGCTCCGTGGTGCCCCCGCGAGGCTGGTCGCCTCTGCGTGAGCGACGTCCACAACGTTTATCTCATCCCGGGCATGTTCGGCTTCGCCAATCTGGCGGGGTACGATTACTTCGGTCACGTGCGCAGCGCGATCGAGCGCCGCTATGCGGACGCGGGCGTGCCAGTCAGCGTGCAGGTCGTGGCTCCGCCGCCGACCGCGAGCTTGCGCCATCGGGCGCGCCTGCTCGCGCGGGCCGTGCATCGCAGCGCGGGACCCGGTCCGATCCATCTGGTGGGGCATTCCACGGGCGGGATCGACGTGCGGCTCGTGCTCTCCTCGACGCGCAACCTGCGCGTGGACGCGGAGGATCTGCGCTGGACCGAGCGCGTGGCCTCGGCGGTCTCGCTGAATGCGCCCCACTACGGCACACCGCTCGCCACCTATTTCACCAGCGTGGCCGGCGCGCGCGTGCTGTACGCGCTGAGCTTGCTGACGGTGGTGTCGCTCTCGCTGAGTGAACCGTCACTCGCGATTTTTTCACGGGTGCTGGCCGGGCTCGGCAGCATGGACCAGATCTTCGGCGGTGATCTGCGGCTGATCAGCCGCGCCACGGACGTGCTGCTGCGTTTCGTCGATCACGACGGGCGCAGCGCCATCCAGACCTATCTGAACAAGATCCGGCTGGACCAGGGCGCCTTGATCCAGACGACGCCCGAGGCCATGGATCTGTTCAACGCGGCGACCGAGGACCGCAGCGCGGTCCGCTACGGCTCGATCGTCACCGGCGCCGCAACACCGGGCACGGCGGAGTTGACCCGCCGCATCCGCTCCCCGTACAACGCCTTCAGCGCGGCCCTCTACTCGACGATCCACCGTTTCACGGCGCAACAGCACCAGCGCTACGGGTACGCCACCCTCTCCAACGACGTCCGCGATCGGCTCTCGCGCGCGCTCGGCTCGGACGTCAACGAGCGCACGTCGGACGGCGTGGTGCCCACGCTGAGCATGGTCTGGGACCGCCTGCTCTGGTGCGGAGCCGCCGATCATCTGGACGTGCTCGGTCATTTCCACGACGAGTTCCGCCCTTCGCGCCACGTGGATTGGCTGACGAGCGGCGCGGATTTTGGCCGCCCCCAGTTCTGGCGGATGATGGACACGCTGGTCCGCTTTCAGCTGGATCAGTGACGGCGCCAGTTGCTGGATAAGTGAAACACAGGCCGCGGCGCTGCGGACGCTGGAGGTTTGACCAGTCGAAAAAAGCCTGCGCGGGCAGATCGATTCTGGCAAAGTCCTCGCCCAATGCTGACGTACGTCGACGGTCGTTTCGTGCCCGACAGCGAAGCCACGATCAGTGTGCGCTCGCGCGGGCTCAACTATGGTTTGGGTTGTTTTGCCGGGGTGCGAGGCTATCTCGCCGACGACGGGCAGCAGGTGTTCGTATTCCGCCTCGATGACCACGTGCGGCGCCTGGAGCTGTCGGCCAAGCTGCTGTTTCTGCGCTGCGAGCCGTTCGCGCAGGCGCGCCAGGCCGTGATCGATCTGCTGCGCAAGAACGAGGTGCATTTCGACGTGTACTTGCGCCCGATGGTGATCAGCAACTCGACGGAGCTCTCGCCGGTGCTGCGCGAGCAGGACAGCTCGTTCATCGTCTATTGCTTGCCGCTGAAGCGCTACATCGACAAAGAGTCGATCGACGTGTGCATCTCGTCCTGGCGGCGCACATCGGACAACGCGATCCCCTCGCGCGCCAAGCCGACCGGGGGCTACTTGAACAGCGCGCTCGCCCGGCGCGAAGCCTTCGACAACGGCTTCGATGAAGCGATCTTCCTGACCGAGGCCGGCATGGTCAGCGAGGGCAGCGCCGAGCACGTGTTCATCGTGCGCGACGGCACGCTGCTCTCGCCGCCCTCGACCGAGCACAACCTGGACGGCATCACCCGCCGCACGCTGCTGCAGCTGGCGCGCGAGGACCTGAATCTGCCCATCATCGAGCGCCCGATCGGTCGCACCGAGCTCTACACGGCAGACGAGATGTTCCTGTGCGGCACGGGCGCCGAGGTGACGCCGGTGCGCTCCGTCGATCGCCGCAAGGTCGGCGACGGCAACGTCGGACCGATCACCACGCGCCTGAAGGGTCACTACCAGGACGTGGTGCACGGACGCGTGCCCGAGCGCACCAAGTGGCTCACTCCTATTTGGGGTTGAGCCGATCTGGGGTTGAGCCGATCTAGGGTTGAGCCGATCTAGGGTTGAGCAGG
>DASTRX010000158.1:0-4737 GCA_035760985.1 Polyangiaceae bacterium | reverse complement strand
AGCCAGATGGATCTGCTGCTGGTGGCCGCCAAGCGTGACCAGATCAACGACTACGCGCAGCTGGCGCGGGACGCGCGGCTCAAGCCGATCGTGTGCGACATCGACGCCTTCTCGATCCAGAACCTGTTCGAGCTCTCGCGTGGCCTGCCGCCGGACCAGACCGTGGCGCTGATCAACGTGGGGGCAAACCTCACCTCGCTGAACATCATCTCGGGCGGTATCAGCGCCTTCACCCGCGAGATCGCCAACGGCGGACACGGCATCTCGGAGCAGATCCAGAAGCAGCTCGGTATCCCGTACGATCTCGCGGAGGCCTACAAGTGCGGTACCGCCGAGGGGCCCGCGCCGCCCCAGGTGGCGCAGATCATCGAGTCGGCCAGCGACGGTATCGCGGCCGAGATCCAGCGCAGCCTGGACTTCTTCATGGCCACCAGCGGTGACGGCGAGATCTCGCGCATTTACGTGACCGGCGGCACCTCCAAGATCCCGTCGCTCTCGCAGGCGATCGAGCGGCGGGCGCGCGTGTCGGTGGAGGTCTGGGCGCCCACCGAGCGCCTCACCATCGACTCGAAGAAGGTGGATCTGGGCGTGCTCGGCGTGCGCGCTCCGCAGCTGGCCGTCGCGCTGGGCCTGGCGTTGCGCAAGGACAAGGAGATCCGGGCATGATTCGCGTCAACCTTCTTCCCCAGAAGCGGCGCAAGGCGGGCGGCGGCGCGCGCGGCGAGCTGTGGCTGGTCGCGTGCCTGCTCTCGGCCGCCCTGGAGATCGTCGGCTGCCTGGTGCTGTACGGGCAGAAGAAAGACGAGCTGACCCAGCAGCTCGACAAGAACAAGGCGCTGGAGGCCCAGATCAAGCAGATCAAGGACGTCTCCAAGAACCACGACGAGATCAAGGCCAAGCTGGCGGCTCTGCGCGATCGCGAAGAGGCCATCGCCAAGCTGCAGAGCGCGCGCAGCGGCCCCACCGCCATGCTGCTCGAGGTGGCGCGGCTGATGACGCCGGGGCGCGGCCCGAGCGTGGATCCGAACGAGCTGTCCAAGGTGCGGCGCGAGAACCCGACCCAGGACTACAACGGGAACTGGGATCCGCGGCGGCTGTGGCTGACCAAGTTCGTCGAGCAGGACCGTACCGTGCGGCTGGAGGGCATGGCGCGGGACGGCGAGGACGTGAGCGAGCTGGCGCGGCGCATGAACCTGTCCACGTATTTCGATGACGTGCAGCTCTTGCCCGCGAAGCGGGAGACGGAAAAGGTCAGCGGGCTGCCGATGGTGGCCTTCAAGCTGGAAGCCAAGGTGAGGTACTGAGATGGCCATCAATCGTGGCACCCTGAGCCGGTTGGCGCTGCCGGCCAAGCTGGGGATCGGCGCCGGCACGCTCGCGCTCGTGGGCGCTGGTTACTACTTCATCTTCCACGCCGAGGTGGACGAGGGCCTGACCAAGGCCAAGGCCGCCAACAGCAGCCTGAACGCCGACTTGACCAAAGCCCGGACGGCGGAGCAGGCTTATCAGAAGGATCTCGCCGAGCTCGCGGATCGAGAGCAGCGCCAGAAGGAGCTGAACCAGATCCTGCCTGCCACCACCGAGTATCCGGCGTTCCTGAGCGCAGTGCAGTCGGCGGCCAACGTCTCGGGCGTGAGCCTGGCCGCCTGGACTCCGCGCGAGAAGGTGCCGGACAAGTACTACGCCAAGGTGCCGATGAAGGTCGAGCTGACCGGCAAGTTCATGCAGGTCGCGCGCTTCTTCTATAACGTCGGTCAGCTCGATCGGATCATCAACATGGAGAACATCTCGATGACCGATCCGAGGCTGGTCGACGACGAGGTGGTGCTGAAGACGGAAGCGCTGGCGACGGCCTTCCACGTCGTGGAAGAGAAGCCGGCGGCGGCCGGCAAGAGCGGAGGCAAGTGAGCGTGCGCCCTCTCGTTTGGATCGTGTGCGGCGCGCTGGCAGCTTCCAGCGTCGCTTGCGGTGGAGACCAGGAAGCAGAGAAGCCGGCCAAGGGCGCCAAGGCGGGGGGCACGAAGACGCGGGCGTCTGCCAAGGCTGCGAGCGACGAGCCGGAGAAGCAAGCGGCGGCGCCGGTGGGGCCGCCCATCGACTTCAACGACAGCGCGAACCTGCGCGACCCGTTCTTGTCGTACGCGCGCGAGTTCGCGCAAGAGGCCAAGAAGCGCGTGCGTTCGCAGCGCGATGTGGTGCTCGATCAGTACGGCCTGGACGAGCTCAAGCTGGCCGGGCTGGTCACGGGCATCCGCCCCGCGCGCGCGATGTTGATCGATCCCACGAAGAAGGGGCACGTCGTGCACGAAGGGCAGTTCGTGGGGCGCGCGGAGGTCGTGCAGGGCGGCGCTTCGGGCGCGGACTACGAGATCAACTGGCGCGTCGATCGCATCCGCGAGTCCGACATCGTGCTGGTGCGCGAGGATCCGTCGAACCCAGATGTGCCGAGCGCCACGCGCGTGATCCAGCTGCGGCCGGACGAGATGGTGGCGGCAGCCGCTGCGCCGTAACGGTGCGCTGAACGCGTGCCGCCCGGTGGGCATATTCTAGGGTCGTGAAGGGGGCTCGGTGCCGAGCCCCTGGCATGCCGATTGCGCTCGCAGCCGCTGCGAAAAATCGTGCGCGCTGGCGTGGACAGGCCAACCGCGTGTGTTTCATCAGGTTTTGAAGCCGAGAGCCGGCTCGACCCGGGCCGGCTCGGGTTGCAGTGTGACCAGATCTCGGTGCCGCGTGTACTTGTGATCTGGGCGGCACGCTCATGCCGTCCACTGTGCGCTTTCGGCTTTCCCCAGCGGGAGCCGGCGCGTGGTTCCTCGACCTCGGAACCGCTCGCCGGAGGCCGGGGCGTTCCCATCGTGCGACGAGAGGACCTGAAGCACCAAGACCGAACCCCAAGATAGCTTCCAGGAGGACTCTGTGACGAACCGAAGGAAGATGCGGAGGAGCGTGCAACGCCAGTGCTTTGCCGCGTCGGCGATCGTGTGCTCGGCGATCGCGTGCTCAGCGATCGCGTGCTCGGCGATCGCATGCCTGGCGGCAGTCTGCCAGGAGCAGCTCAGCCCCGCCTGTGACGACACGCCCATGTCCACGGCCTGCCCGCGTCTGGACGGGCGCGCGTAGCATCGCGCAAGCCCGCGACGGCCGCCGAGAGGCCGTCGCGGGCGCGAACTCGGCGCGCACCAACGGGCTCGGCCTTTACATTTGCGCGCAAATCTCCCTAGCGTTTGCCCGTGGTCTCTCGGATGTCGCCCAGCTCTGTCGGCAGCGATGGCCCGCGCGCGAGGCTCGACCGCGAGGGCAATGTCTCGGGCTGGGACCGCGCCCTCGAGCCGTTGTGGGGGCGCCCCGCGGCGCAGGCGCTCGGGCGCCGGCTGGAGCAGCTGCTGGTCCCGCTGGAGCCGGAGTCCTTGCCGGATCTGCGCGGCGTGCAATGCGCGGGCACCTGGTCGGGCGTCGTGGCCTTGGTGCCGAGCAACGGCAACGCCCCGCGTACCACGGGCATCCGCCTGACCCGCAGCGGCGAGGGGCTGGAGCTTCAGCTCGCGCCGCTCTCCGTGCTCGCCGCGGAGCGGCCGAGCGGCGACGCTCCGCTCGAGCCGGGGCGTGACCTGCAGCGCTTCGCGGCGCTGCTCGAGATGTTGCCCGGTTATTGCTACACGGTCGATCGCGAGCTGACGTTCACGTCCTCCGCCGGCAAGGGGCTCGGCGTCTTGAATCTGCGCCCCGGGCAGGTGATCGGCATGAACCTGCGGACGCTGTGGGGCGCGAGTGCTGCCGCGGGGGCGCCGGGTGAGGACACGTACGAGCCGCTGGCCTGTCACCTGAAGGCGCTGGCGGGCATCCCGAGCACCTACCGGGACGTGTGCCTGGGGCGCTCGATCGAATATCTGATTCGCCCGCTGCGCTCCGACTCAGGGGAGGTGGTGGGAGCGATCGGCGTCGCCATCGACGTCACGGAGGCCGAGCACGCCCGGCAAGAGCGGGAGAAGCTCGTGGCGCAGCTGCGCCAGGCGCAGAAGCTGGAGGCGATGGGGCGCCTGGCGGGCAGCGTCGCGCACGACTTCAACAATTTCCTGACCTGCGTCATGGGCAACCTGTCCCTGCTGGAGCAGCACGTCGACCCGGGCAGCGAGGCCGAGGCGCTGATCGCGCAGACCAACCTGGCGCTCGACAGCGCGGCCTCACTCACGCGCCAGTTGCTCGCGTTCAGTCGCAAGCCGGTGTTCAGCCCGCGCCCGCTGAACCTGAGCTCGCTGGTGGAGCGCATGCACAAGATCTTGCAGCGACTGGCCGGCGCTCGCATCAGCGTCCAGACCCGCTGTCATCCCGAGCTGTGGAGCGTGAACGCGGATGCCGGGCAGCTGGAGCAGGTGCTGGTCAACCTGGTGCTGACCGCGCGCGATGCCATCGGCGATGAGGGCCAGATCGTGATCGAGACGGCGAATGTATTGTTTGATCTCGTCGCTGCCAGGCCGCCCGAGCCGCTCCGCCCCGGCAACTATGTGGCGCTGGCGATCAGCGATTCGGGGCGCGGGCGGCCAGAGCCCGCGCGGCGCTCCGATCCGCCGCTCAGCAGCGACCCGGGGCAGGGGATCGGGCTCGGCACCGTCTACTCCACCGTTCAACAGAGCGGGGGCACCGTCACGATCGAGTCGGAGGCCAGCAAAGGCACCACCTATCGCGTCCTGCTGCCGCGGGTCGACGCTGCGGAGGCGCCGCAGGCTGCGCCGGGCTCGG
>DASTRX010000157.1:0-36983 GCA_035760985.1 Polyangiaceae bacterium | reverse complement strand
CGCTGGGAGTTGTCGAGCACTCCGTCGGGCGCGAGGAACGCGAAGCCGAGCCCCTGGGAGAACTCCTTCAGGTGCAGGCCGGTGCTGAGCTCGCCACCCGAGCCGCCGAGGCCGTGCAGGAAGACGATCAGCGGCATCGGGCCGGGCACGTTGTCCGGCACCTGCAGCGCTGGCGCCGCGGGCTTGGGCTCCGGCGGCGCCTGCTCGACGTCGCGGCGGGCCTGTTCCAGCAGCGCCGCCGCCTCTTGCTGCGGCGTCGGCGCGCTGACCTCGGGCGGCGGTTCTTTGTGGCAGGCGGCGATCACGCCGAGCGCCAGTCCCAGCGCGGCGCGCCGCACGCTCACAGCTCGTCCGCCAGGCGCCGCGACTCCTCGAGCCGCGCGCGCGCAGCCAGCATCTGGGTGCGCTGGTCCCGCGCCTGCTCGACGACCTCCTTCGGCGCGCGATCGACGAAGCCTTTCCCGGACAGCTTCTTGTCGACCGTGGCGATGTCCTTGTCGAGACGCTTGAGCTCGCGCTCGATGCGCGCGAGTTCTTCGTCCTTCTTGACGATGCCCTGCAGCCCGACCAGCACCTCGACCGGGCCGGCGTACGTCGCCACCACGCTCACCGCCGTCCCCGACGCGCGCGGCCCGCCCAACCTGGCGACCGCGGGCAGCGTCGTCGATTTGGTGAGCACCTGGGCCGAGAACGCCACGCGCTCGAGCAGGCTCGCGATCTCGGGCGCGTCCGTGCGGAACTCGAGCGGCACGGCGTGGGCCCACTTGATCTCGTGCTCGGCCCGGATGGTGCGCGCGGCGCCGATCGCTGAGGCCACCACATCCATGTCGCGCTCGGCGAGCAGATCGCGATACTTCTCCTCGCTCGCGCCGGGATAGGGCCCAAACGCGATCGAGGCACTGCGCGTGGCCGGCCTGGGCACGCGCTGCCACAGCTCCTCCGTCACGAACGGCATCAAGGGATGCATGAGCCGGAGCGCCCCTTCCAGAACGTACGCCAGCACGGCGCGGGTCTCGTCGCGATCGGCGGCGAACGGGCTATGCTCGGCGAACACCGTCTTGGTCAGCTCCAGGTACCAGTCGCAAAGATCGCTCCAGAAGAAGCGATAGGATTCGTTTGCGGCCTCATCGATGCGAAAGCCGTGGATGCCCGCGTTCGCGATCCTGGAGGCGTTCGCCAGGCGCGACAGGATCCAGCGGTTGTACAGCGCCCGCGGCTGCTGCAGCTCCTGCCAGCTGTACCCCTCGAGCTGATCCAGCGCGAAGCGCGTGGCATTCCAGATCTTGTTGATGAAGTGGCGATTGCCTTCCAGCCGCTTGGGCGCGAGCGCGATGCGCTTGTTGGACGGTGGGAACGTGGCCAGTGTGAAGCGCAGCGCGTCCGTACCGAACGCCGGGAAGTGCCCCCCCATCGCCGCCGCGGAGGGGTACGCCTTCTTGAACTTGCTGAGCGCCTCCGCCTCCGGCGCGCCGGGCAAGGTCTTCTTCACGATCTCGGTGAACTCGGCTCCGTGGATCAGATCGAGCGGATCGATCACGTTGCCCTTCACCTTGCTCATCTTGTCGCCGGTCTCGTCCACGATCAGACCGGAGAGCAGCACGCGGCGGAACGGCACCTCTTTCATGAAATGCAGCCCAAACATCATCATGCGCGCGACCCAGAAGAACAGGATGTCATAGCCCGTCTCGAGATCGCTCTCCTGCTTGGGATTCGTGGGATAGAAGCGCTGCAGCGCGGGGGTGTTCTCGGGCCAGCCGAGCGTCGCGAAGGGCCAGAGCGCGCTGGAGAACCAGGTGTCGAGCACATCGGGATCCTGGCTCCAGCCATTCTCGGGCGTACACTCCGGGGGCCGCTCGCGCGCCACGCGGATATCTCCGTTAGGCCCGTGCCAGGCGGGGATTTGATGACCCCACCAGAGCTGGCGGGAGACGCACCAGTCCTGGATGTTCTCCAGGAAGTGATTGTACGTCTTCACCCACTCCTCGGGGATGATCTGGGTTCGACCGGTTTCCACGGCGGCGATGGCCTCCTTGGCCATCTCGCCCATCTTGCAGAACCACTGGGTCGAGAGCATCGGCTCGACGATGTCCCCCGAGCGCTGGCAGCGCGGCAGCGTGAGCTGGTGCGGCTTCACACCGCGCGTGAGCCCCTTCTCCTCCAGCGCCTTCTTCACGGCGGTGCGCGCGCGCTTGCGGTCCAGCCCCTGGAACGGGCCCGCGTTCTCATTCATCGTGCCGTCGAGCTGGAAGATGTTGATCTCCTCCAGCTGGTGCCGCTTGCCCGTGGCGAAGTCGTTGAAGTCGTGCGCGGGTGTGACCTTCACCGCGCCGGTGCCGAACTTGGGATCGACGAGGATCGCGTCCGTGATGATCGGGATGCGCCGATCCACGAAGGGATGCACCAGGAACTTGCCGTGCAAGGAGGTGTAGCGCGGGTCCTCCGGGTGCACCGCCACCGCCGTGTCACCCAGCATCGTCTCCGGGCGCGTGGTGGCGACCACGATCTCGCGATCTTCGCCGTCGACCTGGTAAGCGAACTCGAACAGCTCGCCGTTCGCGCCCTCCTCGTTCTCCACCTCCAGATCGCTGAGCGCCGTGCGGCAGGTGGGGCACCAGTTGATGAGCCGCGTGGCGCGGTACATCAGCCCCTCCTCGTGCAGGCGCACGAACGCCTCGCGCACGGCCACGCTCATGCCGGGATCCATGGTGAACTTGGTGCGCCGCCAGTCCGGGCTCGCCCCGAGCACGCGCTGCTGCAAGCTGATGCGCCCGCCGCTCTCCTCCTTCCACTGCCAGACCCGCTTCTCGAACGCCTCGCGGCCCAGCTCGTGCCGCGTCTTGCCCTCGCGCTGCAGCTGGCGCTCCACCACCGTCTGCGTGGCGATGCCCGCGTGATCGATGCCCGGCTGCCAGAGCGTGTTGTAGCCACGCATGCGGTACCAGCGGATCAGCGCGTCCTCCAGCGTGCAGCGCTGCGCGTGCCCCATGTGCAGCGAGCCGGTCACGTTCGGGGGCGGCATCGGGATCACGTACGCGGGCCGCTCGTCCCCCGGCTCGTCCGACGCGGCAAATACCCCGTTGCGCTCCCAGAACTCGTACCAGCGCTCTTCGACTTCTCGGGGTTCGTAAGGTTTGGACAGGTCGGGGGTGCTCATTTCACGCGGGAACATACACCAGCCGGGCCCCTGATCAACCGTGGCGGGCTCCCGGCCGGGGCCCTCAGTCCTTCGGGACGAGCTGGGGGTTGTACAGCACCTCCCACAGGTGACCGTCCGGATCCTCGAAGTAGCCGGCATAGCCGCCCCAGAACGTGTCTGCCGCCGGTTTGACGATGGTCGCGCCAGCGGCACCCGCTTGCTTCATCACCGCGTCGACCTCGGCCTTGGAAGCCAGGTTGTGTCCCAGCGTGAACTCCGTCGCGCTCGCCGCCTCCACCGAGATGCCGGCGTCGTGCGCGATGCTCTTGCGCGGCCAGATCGCGAGCTTCAGCCCGCTCTGCAGATCGAAGAAGGCCACGGCGCCGTACTCGAACTCCTTGCCGATGATGCCCTGGGTGGCGAGCCCGAGACCATCCCGGTAAAAGCGCAGCGAGCGCTCCAGGTCATCCACGCCGATCGTGATCACGGTGATTCTCGGCTTCATACGCAGCTTCTCCTTCGGTTTCAGGCCGTGATTGCAGCATAGGCACGGGCGCGAGGAGTGTCCTGGGCGCTGCGCGGGCTTTCCTTTCCCCGTTGCATCGGGCGCCCCCGAGGGCGATCCGCGCAGGGCGATCCGCGCGGCGCGGATCCGCTGGCTGGCGAGCTTCGCCCGGCGCCGCCGGGCACTCGCCGGATCAATCCGCAGTCCGCCCGCGCCCGGCTGGCGAGATTTCCGTCGGAAGCCGGCGCCCGGGCGCTTTCCTCGCAACGTCCCCCCGCACGAGTCCGATCCCTGCCCCATGTCCAATCGACCCACGAGCGCCCTCGCTTACGAAGCCCTGCTCGCCGAGATGCTCGCCATTCCCGATGAGCACATCGCCGGCGCGCGACTCGACGTGACGGCTGCCATCACCGCCGTCGCGCGCCTGCTCTCGACCCTGCGCAATCTGGGTCCGACGCTGGAAGCCGCCTGGCTCGACTTCGATTTCGAGCAACTCGACCGGCTCGAGCTGTGCACCCTGGCCTTGCACCACGCCGAGTCGCGCTTTCGTCGCCTGCCAGACGACGGCGTGTGCGCGTTGATCCGCCAGAAAGCCGCCACCCTGTTCCTGCGAGCCTACGACGACCTCCAGTACGCCATGCAGCAGCTGCTCGACCCATCGCCGCCGCTCCCGCTGGACGGCGCCGATCCCAGCACCACCACCGCTCGAGACGTCGGCGCCGCGGAGGGCGAGGACGAGCCCGCACCGATCACGCTCGTTTCGGTGCGCCCCCACGACCGCGCCGTGGCCTAGCCCGCCACCGAGCTGGCCAGGAGGGCTCGGCACTCCAGCTCAGCTCCCGGCACCAGTATGAGCCCGCTGCGCGCACAGCGCTGCTCCGGCGCTGCGCAATTCGCGCGAGCGACAGCGACGAGTGCCGGAGCGCCGAGTCGCATCGCAAAATGCTGCCGGGCGCGTGGATTCGGAGCTCGGCCCACGAGCGAAGCGGAGCGTCTCCAGCAAGTGCCCGGCGCGCATTCTTCGCTGCCCGCCGATGTCGCTCCCGGACATGCGATCCTGGAACGGCGCGAGCTCGCCGCACAGCGGTTCGGCTGCTGCTCCGCGCTGAACTCGCAACCGTTTGCCGCCAGTCGAAATCGTTCGGGAATCGGCTTCCCCTGGAGCTCGCTCGACCGGAGCTTCGCGCGCCAGCGCGAGCACGCGGACGATGCGGCTGGGGAAGTTTGACTGCGAGAGTACGACCGCGAAGGTCCCGCTCTCGAGCTCGATGGCAGCTGGCGGGAGTGTGCACGTGCTGGTGCTCACGGTGCAACGCGTGCTATGCCGCAGGATCGCACGCCGTCCGTGGGGGATGCTCCGGTCGTCAGCGGCGTCGTGTGCGGAGGGACTCGATGGGGTGCTTGCCAGTCTGGCCTGGAAGAGCTGCGACGTCGTGCTGGAGCGCGCCTTGCCAAGTGGCAGGGCGCGCGCGGATCGCTTCTCAGCGGATGCTCCACGCCGAGCGAGGCAGCGCTGCGCATGGCTAAGCCTGCTTCGCGCAGCGCCCCTGCGCAGCCCGAGCCGCGCAGGCTCGATGCCGACGTGCTGTACGGCGCGCTCACGTCGCTGGCGGCGGACGGCCAGGAGCAGCCCGAACGCGATCGCGCGGCTCGCGCTTTGCTGGAACAGCTGCGCGTATTTTCCGGTCGGCGCGTCGTGTCGCGCTTCGCGGAGGCGAGCGCGTTCCGGCGTTCAGGTGACATTGCGGATGCGATCGAAGATGCCATCCAGCACGTCGCGCTCGTCGCCTCGACCGGAAGTTCGCGTTTTCGCGGCAGCCATCCCAGTGAAGCAGTGGCCTGGTGCCAGCGCATCTTGGTGAATTTCCTCACCTCCGAATCGCGGCGCCGAGCGCGGACGGCGCTGCGTATGCCCGATGAGCAACGCGCGACCCTGCTGATGGCCTCGCACCTGGAAGGCGTGGCCTGGCGACAAGCGGGTCAGGAAACCGCGCTATCGCTCCGAGGTCTGTGCGGCGAGGTCTGGCGTCATCTGCAGCGGACGCGCCCGCCGAGCGCGTGCAATACACTGTACCGAGCGGTGCGTCGCTACCTCGAGGAAGTCTGGGGCCCAGCGCACGAGCGGTCATCGCCGCCCCGCAAGGCGTGCTCCGCTGCAGCCCGCCGTGCGCGCGACCGCGGCTATCAGCGGCACCGACGAGCACGGCGCATCCTGGCCGAGCTCGTGGCGAGCGAAGCGCTTTGATCTCTGCGCTCTACGGAGCGCTGGAGGCTCAACGAAAAAGACAGGAGGAACATGTGGAGAAGCATCATTCACGAGACGCAACGCGAACGTTTCGACTCGCCGGTCCGATCATCGCCGTGGCGGTCGCCGGCATGAGTTGCAGCGAGAACACCCGCTCCGGGCGCACTCCGGTGCCGGCACTGGGCGGCAGTCAACAATCCGCCACCAGCGACGGCTCGGCGCTCAACACCGCAGGCGAGACCGGGGCCGCCACGCTGGTGGCCGGCAACGTAGCCGGCGCGGGCCACGGCGGCAGCCCCGGAAGCGTGGCGGGCACGGTCGAGCCGCCTGCAGCCGGTAGCGGCGGTGCCCCGTTGCCGCAAGGAGATGCCGGCAGCGGCGTCGTGTTGACCGCCATCGTCCTGCAGGCGGCGCGCGGCGGTGCACCTGGCATCGCTGCGGAATGGTCGAACGGCACGGACCAGAGCATTTTTCTCACGGGTTGTTCGACGGTCAACGGCTGGTATCTGCAAGCGGATGGGCAATGGCAGGAGTACGGCGCCTTCAGCTCCTGCACAGCGGAGACGAACGCCGTGGAGGTCGGCCCCGGCAAGACTTACGTGGACCGTGTGGGTGCTGCGCCCCCCCCCGCGAACCGGGGCACCAACGTTTGGCGCTTGGTGGGCAAATACGGAGTCGGTTGCCGGCAAGGTCAGCGGCTGGGGGCGAGCGACTGCAGCGAGTTGCACGAGCTGACGAGCGTGAACCAACTCAGCTGGCCTTAGCCTGGTGTATTGCGTGTGCGGCGTTTCTTCGCGTCATTTCCAGGAGTCGCACACGTTGCTGTCAGATGTGGCGCCTTGCTGCGTCTAACTAGTCGACACACACGTCGCTGACACGTGCTGGGGGGAGGGGTGCGCTGCGGGCAGCCCTCACAGCCTTCGTGTGCCCTTCACCCCGGCTGTCGACGAGAGGAGATCAGCATGAGCCAAACACAAATCGAGAGCACCCGATCCAAGATCCGACTTTCTGCCTGCGCATGGCTCGCCTCGAGCGCCGCCCTGGCATTGCTGGCTTGCGGTGGCGAGGTGGAGGAAAGCCCGCCGAGCGACAAGCAACTCGATCTGGTCGCCGACGGCTCCCCGGAGCTCGAGCGCCTGCAGCGAGAAGTGCCTGTCGTCGAGAACTTGCAGCGTGCGTTCCCCGGCGCTCACGCGCAGATGCAAAACGGGCGCGTCAGCCGCCTGTTCGGCACCGTTCTCGGCTCGGGCGCCACGCCGGATCAGGCTGCAGACAGCTTCCGAGACGCCATGATCGCCGCGCATCGGGCGGCGGCCGGCGACCTACGACCGGTACGGCAACGGCGGACCGAACGAGGCACCTTCGAGTTCGTGGCGAAGCCGGAGCCGATCGGGCTGATGTTCGACGCGGCAACCTCGCAGTACGGCTACTTCCTGTACCGCTACGCTCAGCAGGTCACGGGCATCCCGGTCTTCGACGCCGAGCTGCTGGTGCTGGTCAAGAACGAGCCGGGCAATCCCGTGGTCTGGGCTAACAACTCGCTGCGCAACATCGCGGCGTTCACGCCGCCTCGGGCGCCGCGCGCGCTGGGCGTGGACGGCGCCAAGTCGCTCGCCGCTGTGCAGGCGCACGTCCTCGAGCATGCGCTGGCTGAGCCCACCCCGGAGTCGCTCGATCGCTTCGAGGCCCCCGAGCTGGTGATCTTCGCAGGCGCGGAAGATCAAGACGCGGCGCCGCGCCTGGCAATGGCGTATCTCACGGAGAGCGCGGGTGGGGCTGGCAAGTTTCGACTGGTCGCAGACGCGAGCACGGGTGACATCCTGAACGTCGAGAGCCTGACGCTCTCGCTCAATGTTCCGGGAGACGTGCGCGGCAATGCGACGAACAGCCATACCTCCGCAGAATGCGGCGCCGAGACCAGCCAGGCCATGCCTTACGCGGAGGTGGGCATCAGCGGTGGCTCCTCCGGCTTCACCAGTCAGGCGGGCTTCTTCCTGCTGCCGAATCCAGGGACGACGCCCGTCAATGTGAACTCCACGCTGCAGGGCAACTACTTCGACATCTCGAACCTGCAGGGCGCCAACGTCTCCCTGACGCAGAGCGTGACCCCACCGAACCAGGCCCACTTCCTGCACAATGCGGCTGACAATCAGGAGTTCGTGATCGCGCAGGCCAACGCCTACTTTCACGTGAACAAGGCGCGCGACTTCCTGCTCGGTTACATCCCGAGCTACCCCACGATCGCAAGCCAGACCAACTTCCCGATCCTGGTCAACGGTGACGGCACGAACTCCCCCGGCCTCTGCCCGGGCAACGCCTGGTATCAAGGGTCGAACTTGCTCTTCTGCGTGCGCAGCAGCAGCCAGCCCAACACGGCGTACGGCACGGTGGTGTACCACGAGTTTGGCCATCACATCGTGAGCTCCGGAGGGAGCGGACAAGGTGAGTATGGCGAGGGCATGGGTGATGTGATCGCGGCGCTCGTGACGGAACAGCCTCGCCTCGGCGCAGGCTGGGATGTGAACAACTGTGACAGCAACCTGCGCACGGCGGACAACGACTGCCAGTTTGACGCTGCCAATTGCTCCAGTTGCGGCAGTGAAGTGCACGATTGCGGCAACCTGCTCTCCGGGGTGATCTGGGATTTGCGCCAGCAATTGATGATCAGCAACCCCAGCAACTTCAGGGACCTGCTCAACGCGCTGACCCTGAACTCGATCCCGCTGCATACCGGAACCAGCATCGGGCCGAGCATCGCCGTCGACTTTCTGACGCTCGACGACAACGACGGCAACATCTCCAATGGTACGCCCCACGGCGCGCAGATCTGCGCCGCCTTCGCCGCGCACGGCATCAGCTGTCCGCTCGCGCCCAGCACGCCCTGCGCCGGCATCTGCAGCAACCCGGTCGTGTTCAGCTGGACCGGGAGCTATCAATCCGGCGCACTCGGAACGGGTGCTGTCTGCCGAGAGACGACGCATCCCGTTGCCGGCGGCAACTGCGGCAACTTCAGCGGAGGCCGCACGCTCTCTGTCAACGGCACCGTCATGCCTTGCAACAACCAGAACTGGTCGTTCCTGCCGCCGGCGCGCAACGGCGGCTATTGCGTGAGCACCACGCCCGGCAACCAGCCCTGGGCGTTCTTCACACTGTTCTGACGGGGGAGCGGGCCAGCCGCGAAACAGGGTCCGACGGCCCCCTGCGTCCAGCTCGGGGGGAGCTGGCGCTGGCCTACGTCCGAGATTGCGACGCCACCCCGCCGGGAGTACGTTCCTGGTAGCCCATGCCGCGAGAGCCCCGAGACCGGCCACGCCGACGCGAGTTCCTGCAAGGCTCGCTGGCCGCGCTGGCCGCGCTCGCTTGCCATCGGGCGGAACCAGGGAAGAAAGCCGCCATGGTCGCGTCTACCACAGAGAGCTCCAGCGCCCGCATGCCGGTCCTGTTCGTCGGCCACGGTTCGCCGATGAACGCGATCGAAGACAATCAGTGGTCGCGCGCCTTTCGGGCGCTCGGCGAGCAGCTGCCGCGGCCGCGCGCGGTGCTGTGCGTGTCCGCGCACTGGTACACGCCGGGCACGTTCTTGACCGATAACCTGCAGCCCGAGACCATCCACGACTTCGGGGGCTTCCCGCCCGCGCTGCACCAGCTGCAGTACCCCGCTCCGGGCGCGCCGGAGCTGGCGAAGCACGTGAGCCAGCTGCTGGCTTCCCACGCCGCGAGCTCGAGCGGGGCCAGCCTGCGCTCCGACTGGGGTCTCGATCACGGCACATGGAGCGTGCTCGTGCACCTGCTGCCGGCCGCGGACGTGCCGGTGGTCCAGCTCAGCATCGACGGGCGCTTGCCCGCCGCGGCGCACATCGATCTGGGCCAGGCGCTCGCGCCGCTGCGCGAAGAAGGCGTGCTGGTGCTGGGCAGCGGCAACATCGTGCACAACCTGCGCGACGCCTTCGGCAACCTGCAGCGCGGCATCACGGCCACGCCCGCCTGGGCCGCGGAGTTCGATCGCGCGGCGGCCACGGCACTCGAGCAGCGCGACGCGCAGCACCTGGCGAGCTCGCTGGCGAGCAGCACGGGGCGCAACGCCCACCCCACACCGGAGCACTACCTGCCGCTGCTCTACGCCTTCGGCGCCAGCAGCGACGGGGACCGCGTCAGCTATCCCATCTCCGGCTTCGACGCGGGCTCGCTCTCGATGCGCGCCGTGCGCTTCGGTTGAGCCTCAGCCCACGGCCTTCGTCGCCTGCCGCGCCTGGATGATGGTGCGGATCGGCGGGAACAGGTTCAGGGTCAACGCCTGCTCGGGCGAGAACCACCCGGCGGCGATCACCTCGCGGTAATCGATGCGGATCTCGGGCCTGCTGCTCAGCTCCAGCGCGAAGATCTCCACGTGGTCTCGCTTGCCCTCCCAGAGCTTGACCTCGTCGAACACCTTCTGCAGCTCTTCCGGCCGAGCGCGGATGCCGATCTCCTCGCGCAGCTCGCGGATGGCCGCATCGCGGCTGGTCTCCGCGCGCGCGACGTAGCCGCCCGGCAGCGAGCGGTACGGCACGTAGGAGTTCTGCACCAACAGGATCTGCCCGTCGTGCCACAGGCTCACGAGCGCGCCGTGCGTCGACGGCTTGCGCACCGCCCAGTACGTGCGCATCAGGCGATACGCGACCCGATACGCGGCCTGAAAGCACAGGTCCACCAGGTTGGGGCGCGCCTCGTCGCGAGCCGCGCTCGCGCGCGCCGTACCGATCGATTCAGCCATTCCTCGCTCCGTCCACTGGGCCACTCCTGGCGCCGCCCGTGGCCCGATTGCCACCGAGCCCTCCTCTGAGTCGGCCCGGCTGGATTCCAGCATGAAATCCTGGGCCGAGTCGACCCCGGAGCGCTCATCGCTACACCTTCTCGCCAATCTTTCACGCCCGGGGCGCACCTGTGGCCCGGATGCAGGACCCTATGGGCAGCGCGCGGCGCCGGCACTAACCTGCCCCACATGAACCAGCCTGCCGTGGGTTTCATCGGTGTCGGAGTCATGGGCTCTTCGATGGCGGGGCATCTGCTCGCCGCCGGCCATCCTCTGTTCGTCTTCAATCGCACGCGCGCGCGCGCGGAGCAGCTGCTCGCCCAGGGGGCCACGTGGTGCGAGACGCCCGCCGAGGTGGCGCGGCGCGCGCCCTTCGTGATCACCATCGTCGGCACGCCCGACGACGTGCGCTCCGTCTACCTCGGCGAGCGCGGCATCATCACGCAGGCCCAGAGCGGCGCCACGTTGATCGACATGACCACCTCGGATCCGGAGCTCGCCGCCGAGCTCAGCAGGACCTTCGCGGCGCGCTCGATCGAGGTGCTGGACGCGCCCGTCTCGGGCGGTGACATCGGCGCCCGCAACGGCACGCTCTCGATCATGGTCGGCGGCTCTCCCGTCGGCTTCGAGCGCGCGCTGCCGCTCTTGCAGCGCATGGGCAAGACGATCGTGCATCAGGGCCCCGCCGGCTCCGGGCAGTACACCAAGCTGTGCAACCAGGTGGCGATCGCCGCCACCATGCTCTCGGTCTGCGAATCCATGGCGCTGGCCAGGGCCTCGGGCCTCGACCCCACGCGCGTGCTGGAGAGCATCACCACCGGCGCGGCGGGCAGCTGGGCGCTCGCGAACCTGATGCCGCGCGCGCTGCGCGGCGACTTCGAGCCGGGCTTCGCGGTGCATCACCTGCTCAAGGACATCGCGATCGCCTTGCGCTGCGCCGAGCGGCTCGGGCTCGATCTGCCGGGACTGGCGCTCGCGCAGCGGCTGTACAACGAGCTGGCGCAACAGGGCGCCGGCAGCAAGGGCACGCAGGTGCTGTTCCGCCGCTATCAGAAGGACGCCGGCTCGTGAGGCTGGTGCAGCTCGAGACCCGGGCGGGCGCGCGCCGGGTGGCGCTCGTGGAGCGCGCCCAGCTGCGCCTGCTGGCGCAGACCGAGAGCGTGCGCGAGCTGGCGCTGGCGGCGATCGCAGCGCGCCTGCCGCTCGCGCAGCTCGTCGAGCAGCGCGCCTCGAGCGAGCTGGAAGACTACGCGCGCGTGCTCGGCGAGCGCCGCCTGCTCGCGCCGCTCGACCATCCCGATCCGGCGCAGGTGCTGGTCTCGGGCACCGGCCTCACCCACCTGGGCAGCGCGCGCACCCGCGCGGGCATGCACACCTCCGAGAGCAAACCAGGGGAGAACAAGGGCGCGCCGCAGACCGACTCGATGAAGCTGTTTCAGCTCGGTCTGGAGCAAGGCAAGCCGGCGGACGGCAGCATCGGCGTGCAGCCGGAGTGGTTCTACAAAGGCGACGGCAGCTGCCTCACGCGCCCGGGCCACCCCTTTCGCGTGCCCGAGTTCTCGCTGGACGCCGGCGAAGAGCCCGAGGTGGTCGGGCTGTACGTGGTGAGCCCCGCGGGCGAGCCGTGCCGAGTGGGCTTCGCGCTCGGCAACGAGCTCTCCGATCACGTCACCGAGCGCCAGAACTACCTGTATCTGGCGCACTCCAAGCTGCGCCCCTGCTCGGTAGGTCCCGAGCTGCTCTTGGGCGAGCTGCCGCCGCGCTTGACGGGCCAGTCGCGCATCCTGCGCGAAGGGCAAGTCCTGTGGCAGGGCGAGTTCGAGAGCGGCGAGGAGAACATGTCCCACCGCATCTCCGGCCTCGAGCACCACCACTTCAAGTACGAGATGTTCCGCAGGCCCGGCGGCGTGCACCTGCACTTCTTCGGCACCGCCACGCTCAGCTTCGCTGCCGGCGTGCGCGCCCAACGAGGCGACGTGTTCGAGATCGAGTGCGCGGAGTTCGGCGCGCCGCTGCGCAATCCGCTCGAGTCGATCGCCGCGCCTGCAACTCCGGTGCGCGCGCTGTGAGGCTCGTGAGGGCTCGCCCCCGCGCGTCGCTCCTCGGCGCCAGGATGTGCCCGCCGGCGTCAGCTGTCGCGCGCGAGCCGCGAGTTGATCCAGGACGCGGCGGGCAGCAGCACCTTCGTGCCGATGGCCTCCAGCGCCCAGCGCAGCCCCGCGGGCTGCGCCGCCTCTGCGCGCCAGCGCACCATGCTGTGCATCGGACTGGCGGGCGCTTGGCTGAGCGCTCCCGCCGGTAGCCCCAGATCGACGAGCCAGCCCTCCGCGATCAGCCGGCACAACAGCGTGAGCGTCTCGAAGTCGCCGAGCTCGCTCTGCTCCAGCGCGTCGCGCAGGCTGCAGGGGGGCGCGAACAGGGCCAGCAGCGAGACCTCTGCTTCACTGGGGCTGCCGCCCGCGTCTGCCACGCGCGGCCCGAGCTCGAAATGGTGCCGGTCGTCCCCGAGCTGCTGGCGCAAGGCCACGGACTCGTCCTTGCGGCGCGCGGCCTCCAGCAACAGCGCTGACGTCGAAGCGCGCACGCGGCGCACGCGCTGGCTCGGGCGCAACTCCGCCAGGAACTGACCGCGCTCCAGTCCGAGGATGCGATAGACGGCGGCCTCGCCGCGCAGCCGCCCGCTCTCCGCGTCGACGATGGCGCCACCCACGCACCAGATGCGACTCTCTCCCCCATCCTGCGCGGTCTTGTCAGGTGACCTGTCATGCAAGACGCGCAGCACGGCGCTCTTGCCGGTGAGGTCCAACATCTGCAGCACGTCGGCGACGGACAGCTCGCTCAGCGTGCCGGCGAGCTCGGCGCTGCCAAAGGCGGAGGCCGGCACGCCCTGCGCGACCAGGCGCTGTTTGAGCTGCTCGTCGAACGCGGCCAGCGTGGCGCGGCGAAATGAGCGCAACCAGTCGATCACCTGCTCCTCGCTGTAGCCGTGGCGCGCGCAAGCCGCAGAAACGCGCAGCTTGCCCATGACGATCTGATCGATCAGCTCCGAGCGAGCTGCATCATCGCCTTCGCTGGGCAAAGCAGACGGTAGAGCGAGCTTGAACTTTCGCATCTGACTGGAGGACGGCAGGGCGAGGATGCGTCTGAAGCGTCGCCTCGTTCAAGTACTTCTTTTCGCGCAGCTGCGCTTCACCCCACGGGTGTCGCACCGGCGCGCAAGGCGCCGATGTATGTCTCAGCGGCTCACGCTGCGCGCGCGAATGGGGATCGAAAAGCGCAGCGGCTTGCCGACAGGGCCGAACGAGGTGCCGCGCGCGACCCCCAGCAGGCAGCCCCCGAGCGGCGTGGGCTCGAGTGAGCTGGGATCGAGCGTGGCCGTGCGCACCTTGCCCGACGCTGCAACGTCGAAGTTGACCGAGATCTGCGGCTGGCCCGTGAGCGAGGCGAAGCGCTCGAAGCAGCTCTGCAGCTCGCCCTCGCGCTGCGCGAAGCGGCGGGTCAAGGCGGCGGCTCCCGCGCGATCGGCGCGCGCTGCGGGCGGAGCGCTCGGCGAGCTCGGGGCCGGCGGCGGCTCCTGCACGACGGGCGCGCTGGGCTCCGCCACGGCCACGGGCGTCGTGACCGGCGCCGCCGCGGCCGCCTTGTCGGGGCTCTCCACCACGATGAAGCGAGAGGCCGAGGCCGCCGGCGCGCGCGGCTGCAGGAAGTGCAGCGCGGCGACCACGCACAGCCCGACCACCACACCGACCCCGAGCGCCAGCAAGGCCAGCGTCTGCCAGTCGGGGCGGCGCACGCGCGAGCGCGGCACCTGCGAGCCGGCCGTGTGCGAGAGCGGCCCCTCCGAGCGCGCGCGGCGCTTCTCCGGAGCGCGCTCGGTGGTGCGCGTCGGCGAATCTCCCGACAGCGAGGGATCCGCCAGCGCCGGCACTCCGGATGCGGTGAGCGTGGGCTGACTGGGGTTGTTCAGGACCGCGACCGGCGCCGCCGCGGCCAGCCGCGCGTTGATCTGCTTCGTGGGCGGGTCGGGAGGGATCGAGATCTTGGCGTTGCGCCAGGCGCGGTCGCGCTCCGCGAGCGGCTCGATCCGCAGCATGCTGGGCATGTCGCCGGTGAAATCGTGGCGCACCCGCTCGCGCAGCGCGACGCCGATCTCGGTCTCGCGCCGCACCAGGGTCTGGCGCAGCTCGGCGGCGAAACGCTCCGCGCTGGCGTGCCGGTTCTCCGGGTCCTTGTTCAGGGCCACGAAGATCGGCGCCTCCAGGCCCACCGGCAGATCGTCGCGCCAGTGGCTGAGCGGCTTGGGCCCCTCGGTGATGATGCGCCACATCAGCTTGCTGTCGTTCTCACCCGTGAAAGGGTGAGAGCCGGTCAGCATCTGGTACAGCACCACGCCGCAGGCATACAGGTCGCTGGCCGCGGAGGGCGGGTCGGAGGTGAACAGCTCGGGCGCCAGGAACGGCACCTTGCCTTTGAGCACGCCCGTCTGCGTGCGGTACACGTCGTTCTCGGCCATGCGCGCGATGCCGAAGTCGAGCAGGCGCACGCGGCCCTCGAGGTCGATCAGCACGTTGCCCGGCGAGATGTCGCGATGCAACACCTGGGCCTCGGTGCCGTCGCTACGCCGGAAGCCGTGCGCATAGCTGAGCGCGTCCAGCACGCGCAGCAGGATGAACACGGCCTCTTCCCAGTGCATGCGCTGCTGGCAATTCGAGAGGTACTTCAGCCAGCGGCCCAGGTCGTAGCCGTGCACGTACTCGAGGATCATGGCGTGCCCGCCCTCTTCCTCGCCGAAATCGAGCACGCCCACGATGCCCGGGTGCTGCAGGTTGGACAGGATCTGCGCCTCGCGGATGAAGCGCGCGGTGCTCTCGGTGGGATCGTCGCTGTCCTGGATGATGCGCTTGATCACCACCGGCTTGGCGAACCCGGCGGCGCCCTCCAGGCGGCCCAGATAGACCACGCCCATGCCGCCCTTGGCCAGCTTCTGCACGACGCGATAGCGCCCGAGCACCTGCTGTCCGGCGAGCTCCGTCTCCAGGCTCATGGTGACCGTCCAGCGCGCGCGGACGGCGCGGGCCGCCTCACGTACAGGTGTGTGCCACGCTCGGGATGACTGAGCCGCACGGCGATGGCGCCGGTGTCGCTGGGCCAGTTCGTGGGCAGGGAGAAGCGGCCCTGGTCATCCTGCGGCGCGCGCTGCTGCCCGACCTGCACCTGCCAGCCCGGCAGCGCGATGCCGGAGATGGTGAGCGCGTCGCCCGGCTCCAGCGCGTGCGGGGGCGGCGGGTCGAGCGTCGCCGTGGGCGCGGCGTTGTCGAACTGAATGTCCACGCGCGTGTGCCGCGACAGCTTGCCGCCGCCGGTGAACGCGAAGTCGTGCCGACCCTCGCGCAGGGTGCCCGACTCGAAAACGTGGAGGGGCTCGCGGGTCGCGATCTTCTCCTCCTTCCCCGCGAACGAGTGCGTGAGCTCCAGCGCGGTGCCCGTGGGCCCGTCGGGCCAGGTGAGCGTGATCACCGGCAGGCGGTTCTGATACAGCACCGTGTAGCGGTGGCCATCCGCAGCCAGCGTCGTCGCGGGCGCTCGCGCCGCAACGCGACGCGAGCCGTCGTCGCTGAGCACGCTGAGCTTGCCCTGCTTGACCAGCTTGCCGCCCTCCGTGCCGCAGCGCAGCTCATAGCGCTGCGTGCCACGCCCCAGCGAGAGCGAGACGGCGCCCTCTCCCACCGCATATTGACCGGAGCGCCCCGCGCGCAGCTGCAGCACCCCCAGCTCCGGGCACACCCCGGCGAAGCGAAAGCGCACGGCGGTGGGCGGCGCGGGATCGTGGATGGTCAACGACTCGCCCGCCTCGATCTCCACGTCGGCGTGCTCCAGCCCGCGTCCCTGCACGCTCAGCTCACCCGAGCGGGTGAGGGTCGCGCGCTGCCCGGCGCGGATCTGCTGAGCTTCGCCGTTGCTCTCCACGCTCGCTTGCTGCGCCTTCACGTCCAGCAGCGTGCCCGCGCTGCCCAGGCTGACGTTCACGAGCCCGGCGGGCGCCACCACGATCTCGCCGCCTGGCACGGCGATCCTGACCACCACCTCGCTGCCCGCGGCCAGCGAACCTTCCGACGCTTCCACCAGCACGCCCGCGCGCGGCGCGATCACGTACTGGCCCGTCTGCAGCTGCGCGCGCTCGCGCCCGTGCTCCAGATCGACGGAGGTCTTGCGCGCCAGCCGCAGCTGCGTGCCCGGCTGGAGCCGGGCGGGGCCTTCGGCCAGCGCGGACCAGCCCTGCTCCGTGCGCACGCTCGCGCCGCGCCCGCGCACGCGGGCCGTGATCTCCGTGCCGTCCGGCGCGGCGTCGCCGGGTGGCTCGGCGGGCTGCGGCTGCGCCGTGCTGGAGAGCGCCGCTTGCGTGCCCTTGTCGAGGCGCTTCACCTCGCCACCAGGGAGCACGCTCACCCCCGCACCCGCCGTCAGCGGCTCGGCCTCACCGAACACGGCGCGGCCCACCTCCACCACGATCCGGGTTCCCTCGTTGCTGTGAGAGAACACCACGGTCGCGCCCGGATCGATGCGCGCCAGCCCCACGCGCGTGTGGATCGCGATCGGCTCAGCGGCGGCCTGCAAAGAAGCGGCGCCCGTCTCCACGTCAAAGCCCAGCGCATGCTTCTCGGGGGGCGTGTCGGAGAACCTCACCTGCGTCTCCGCGTCCAGCGAGAGCTGGCTGCCGTCATCGAGCGCGAGCTGCGCCGAAGCGCCCGCGTGCGTCTGCAGCCCGTCGCCGAGGTGAAAGGTCGTGCCGAGCTCGGCCACCTTCCAGACCCGGAGCTGGGCGGCCCAGTCGCGCTCCACCGAACCGGACTTCTGCCGCAGCGTCGCCAGCGGCACCGGGGAGGAACAGGCCACGGCGAACCAGGCGCACAGGCCCGCGCCGAAGCCAGCCCTCACGGCGAGCCTCGCAACAGGTCGGCGTTCAAGATCACGACTCCGTCTTCGGGCACCTGCACGTGCCGGCGTTGCGCCGTGTGGCCGCTGGCCTCGACCACGACCTCGTAGGTACCGGGCGGCACATCGAGCTGGAAGTTACCGCCCAGGTCGGTCTGGATCTCCTTGCCCAGCGGCTCGATGCGGATGCGCGCCCGCAGCCCCACGCCGCTGAACGAACGCACGAGCCCGCGCACCTGACCGGTGGGCGGCGCCGGCGCCAGCTTCACGTCCACGACCAGCGGCTGGCCCGGCTTCAGCTCGATCGGCTGCGTGGAGGTCTGCAGCCGCGCCGCGCTCACGCGCAAGCTGGCGCTGGCCGGCGCGATCTGCTCCAGGCGATAGCTCTCCAGCTCACCGTGCGGCACCGCCGTCGCCTGCTCCCCCTGTACGATCTCCACTGTTGCATCGCTGAGCGGATAGCCGTCGAGCGTGGTGACGTGCACCTCCAGGCTGGCCAGGGCCGGCGGCGCGACGGGCTCCCGGCGCGGCCGCGGCGCTGGCTCCGCAACGGGCGGAGCGCTCGGCGCAGGCCCGTCCAGCCAGTGATAGGCCATGCCCACCAGGAACTGGAAGCGCGGCTCGACCGGCAGCAGCGGGTCGCTGGCGCCCACGGGGGGGCGGGCGCTGAGCGAGGTATCGGCCAGCACGCGCAGGCTGAACTGCTCGCCCAGGTGCTGGCGCGCGCCGGCGCTGACCCGCAGCGGCGAAGCCAGGAACTCCGGCGCGCCTCGCCCCACGAGGACGTCGCCGCTCAACTCCGCCAGCAGCTCCGTCGCGCCGAGCCGGTACGCCCCTCCGGCGCCCAGGCGCACGGCGTCGAACTGGCTCACCTCCAGCGACAGACGATCGCCGGAGCGATAGCGCGCCGGATCGCGCGCCACGGCGGCGGTGCGATCATAGCGGTAGCCCGCGAGCAGACCGACGCTGAACGGGGCTGCGCGCGGCAGGTAGGCTCCCAGCAAGAGCAAGTCGACTGCCGGGTTCGCCAGCGAACGGCCGAAGGTGTCGCCGCGCATGAAGGTGGCCCCGAGCGCCGCTCCGAGGTGCAGATCCGAGCTCAGGCGCGTCCCCGCCTGAGCATGGACATCGCTGTCGAGCACGGTGCCCTGGTCGCTGCCGCGCCCGTCATCGCCGTGCCGGTCGTGGCGCAGGTTGGTGCCCATCGCCAGATCCAGCCAGGGCAGCGGGGACACGCTCCCACCCAGCCTGCCTTGCAGGCGGTGGTGCGCGCCCGGCGCGGCGCTCTGGCTCTCGGTGAAGCCGTAGCCGAGCCCGCCCGTGAACGTCACCCCCGGATCGGCCGCGGCCACCACTGGAACCCGGAAGTAGCCGGGCGTGGATTGCCAGCTCGTGCCGAGCGTGGCGCCCGGAGGCTCGACAGACTGCCAGCCCGTACCCAGCGCGGCGGTGGGCGCGATGGGCTGCGCATGGGCTGCTGTCGCAGGCGCGAGCGCGCACACGAGCGCACACGCGGCAGGCAGGATTTGCCGGCGGCGCGCACACACGGTCGAGCCTGGCTCGCTTGGGTACACCTGGTCGTCATGAACGGCACGCGACCGGGGTGACCCAAGCCAAACCAATTGGCCGGGGCTGGGCCTGCCGCGCGTGGTGTCAGGATGGCCCGCACCGTGTACGCTCGGGCCGTGAACCCGCGCAGAGTCAAAAGCCCCGAAGAGCTGCGCAGCCACCGCTGGTACGGAGCCAGCGGTCTGCGCGCCTTCGGGCACCGTTCGCGCACCGCGCAAATGGGCTACGGCCCCGCCGACTACGCCGGCAAACCGGTGATCGCGGTGATCAACACCTGGAGCGACATCAGCCCCTGCCACTCTCACTTCCGCGCGCGCGCCGAGGAGATCAAGCGCGGCATCTGGCAAGCGGGCGGCTTCCCGGTGGAGCTGCCGGCGCTGTCGCTCTCGGAGAACTTTCAGAAGCCGACGACGATGCTCTATCGCAACCTGCTGGCGATGGAGGTGGAGGAGCTCTTGCGCTCCTATCCCGCCGACGGAGCCGTGCTGATGGGCGGCTGCGACAAGACCACGCCCGCGCTGTTGCTGGGCGCGATCAGCATGAACCTGCCGGCGCTGTTCGTGCCCGCCGGGCCGATGCTGCGCGGCGACTGGCGCGGCCAGACGCTGGGCAGCGGCAGCGACGTGTGGAAGTACTGGGCCGAGCTGCGCGCGGGCAAGCTCGAAGAGTCGGCCTGGGCGGAGATCGAGAGCGGCATCGCGCGCTCCGCCGGCACCTGCATGACCATGGGCACGGCGGCCACCATGATGAGCGCCGCCGAGGTGCTCGGCTTCACCCTGCCCGGCGCCTCCGCGATCCCGGCGCCCGATTCGCGCCACGCGCGCATGGCGACGCTCGCCGGCCGTCGCATCGTGGAGATGGTCTGGGAAGACCTGAAGCCCTCCGATTTGCTGTGCAGCGAGGCCATCGACAACGCGATCGTCACGGTGCTCGCGCTCGGCGGCTCCACCAACGCCGTGATCCACCTGATCGCGCTGGCCCGTCGCGCGGGCATCCCGCTGAAGCTCGAGCGCTTCGACCAGCTGTCACGCGAGACGCCGGTGATCGCCAACCTGCGCCCGACGGGCAGCTTCCTGATGGAAGACTTCTTCTACGCGGGCGGGCTCCCGGCGCTGCTCGGCGCGCTCGGCCCGCGCCTGCACCTCGGCTGCCGCACGGTGAGCGGGCGCACGCTCGGCGACGACATCGCGGGCGCACAGATCTACGATCCGCGCGTGATCAAGACGCCGGCGGAGCCGATCGCGCCCTCGGGCGGGCTGGCGATCCTGCACGGCAACCTGTGCCCCGACGGCGCCGTGATCAAGCCGCTCGCGGCCGCGCCGGAGCTGCTCCAGCACAGCGGCCCGGCGCTGGTCTTCGAGGACTACGGCGAGCTGCTGGCGAAGATCGACGACCCCGCGTTGCCGGTCGACGCGCGCACCGTGCTGGTGCTGCGCAACGCGGGGCCAAAGGGCGGCCCCGGCATGCCCGAGTGGGGCCAGCTGCCCATCCCGAAGAAGCTGCTCGCCCAGGGCGTGCGCGACATGCTGCGCATCTCCGACGCGCGCATGAGCGGCACCAGCTACGGCGCTTGCGTGTTGCACGTCGCGCCGGAGGCGTTCGTGGGCGGCCCGCTCGGCCTGATCCGGACCGGTGACATCATCGAGCTCGACGTGCACGCCCGCCGGCTCGACGTGCGCCTGAGCGACGCCGACCTGGCCGAGCGCCGCCACCGGCGTCCGAGGCCGCGCGCGCGCTATCCGCGCGGCTACGGCCGGCTGTTCCTGGAGCACATCCAGCAGGCCAACGATGGCTGCGACTTCGATTTCTTGCTGGGTACCGACCCGATCGAAGAGCCCGCGATCTACTAGCCTGGCGGCCGTGAGCTGAGCCGGCGAGCTGCGCCCGATGGGCACATGCTAGAGGGCTCGGAGCCGCGCGGCACCGAGCCCATCAGGACTGCCCAGTGCGCGAAACCGCGCGTTGCACCGCCTGCGATTGCCCGCCATGCTGGCGGCGTGTCCAGGGCTGCTCTCGCACCGGAGACCTACCTGCGCGCCCGCGCCGAGATCGTGCAGCTGAACGTGAGTGAAGGCGGCGTGCCCAAGCTGCCGATCGGGCGCGCGATCGTGGACGCGCTGGGCATCGTCGGGGACAAGCACCGCGATGGGAAGCACCACGGCGGGCCCGACCGGGCGCTGTGTCTGTACGCGCTGGAGTTGATCGAGGCGCTGCGCTCGGAAGGTCACCCGATCCTGGCCGGCAGCGCGGGCGAGAATATCACCACGCGCGGTCTCGACTGGTCTCGGCTGGCGCGAGGTCGCAAGCTGCTGCTGGGTGAGGTGATCGCCGAGTTTACGGACTGGGCGACGCCATGCAGGACCATCGCGGGCTGCTTCGCGAGCGGGGCGTTCCAGCGCACCAGTCACAAGCTACATCCGGGCTGGAGCCGCGCGTACGCGCGCGTGCTGCGCGGCGGGGTCATCGCGCCGGGCGATCGGATCGCCTTCGCCGAGTAGTCGAAGCCGCTCGCTGCGAACGGCGGCAGCATGGGCACGGCCGGCGGCGCGCTCCCGAGGTCGTGGCGGCCGATTGTGGAGACGGCGGGAAAAGCCAGGGCACAGGCCCGCTGCCGACCTGATAGGATGTTGTCTCGCATGGCCCTGCTACATGATCCCCTGCCCAACCACTTCCGCCGCCAGCTGCTGGACCGGCAGCGCCTGATCGGCTGCTGGGCGTCGCTGGCGAGTCCGATCTCCACCGAGGTGCTGGGCTACGCGGGCTTCGACTGGCTGCTGATCGATGGCGAGCACGCGCCGAACGATTTCCAGACCATCCTCACCCAGCTGCTGGCGCTGAAGGACAGCCCCAGCGCCGCCGTGGTACGGCCTCAGTGGAACGAGCCGGTGTTGCTCAAGCGCTTGCTCGATCTGGGCGTGTACAACTTTCTCATGCCGTTCATCGAGTCCGCCGAACAGGCGGAGGCTGCGGTCGCTGCCACGCGCTACCCACCGCGCGGCATCCGCGGCATCGCCGTCGCCCAGCGCAGCAATCGCTACGGCTATGTGCCCGAGTACTTCGAGCGCATCAACGACAACATCTGTGTGCTGGTGCAGATCGAGAGCCGCGCCGGCGTGGACGCGGTCGAAGCCATCGCCCGGGTAGACGGAGTCGACGCGCTGTTCATCGGGCCGTCAGATCTATCCGCGTCGCTGGGCCACTTCGGCGACCCGCGCCACCCCGACGTCCAGCGCGCGATGCAACATGTGCTCGAAGTGGCGCGCGCGCAGGGTAAGCCCGTGGGCATACTGTCGGGCGTGGAAGAAGAAGCACGGCGTTACCTGGAGCTGGGAATGACCTGTGTCGCCGTGGGCATGGACGTGGTGCTGCTGCGCAACGCGAGCCGGCAGCTGGCGGAGCGCTTTCGGAGGAACTCACCATGACAGAAGCCTGGATCCCTGCCCCGCAAGGGGACTGTGAAAACCTGATCGGGGGCGCATTCCAGCCCGGCTCGGGCCCGCAACACGCGGTGGTCAGCCCGTACACGGGCGCGACGCTCGCGCGCGTGCACTTCTCCACCGCGGGTGACGTCGACCTCGCCGTGCAGAAGGCGCACGCCGCCTGGCTCGGCTGGCGCCGGCTGCCGCTGCGCGAGCGGCTCGATCCGCTGGCGCGCCTGAAGGCCTCCCTGCTGCAGGAGCTGGAGCCGCTGTCGCTGGTGATTGCAGGGGAGAGCGGCAAGACTCCCGCCGAAGCGCGCGCGGGGTTGCTGCGCGGCATCGAGGTGATCGACTTCGCGCTCAGCTTGCAGAACTCGGACGCCGGGGCCGCGCTCGACGTCTCGCGCGGCGTCTCCTGCGAGGTTCGGCGCGACTCGCTGGGCGTGGTGGTCGGCATCACGCCCTTCAATTTCCCGGCGATGGTCCCGCTCTGGATGGTGCCGATCGCGCTCAGCGTGGGCAACGCGTTCATCCTGAAGCCCTCGGAGAAGGTGCCGCTCTCCGCCAACTATCTGGGCGATCTGGCGCTGCGCGCGGGTTACCCGCCGGGTGTATTTTCCGTGGTGCACGGCGACAGGGTCGCGGTGCAGGCGTTGATCACGCATCCGCTGGTGCAGGCGGTGGGCTTCGTCGGTTCCTCGCAGGTCGCGCGTTTCGTGTACGCGGAGTCAGCTGCCGCCGGCAAGCGCGCCCTGTGCCTGGGAGGCGCCAAGAACCAGATCATCGTCACACCCGACGCGGATCCCGATCTGACCGCCAAGGCGGTGGTCGATTCCTTCACCGGCTGCGCGGGCCAGCGCTGCATGGCGGGCAGCTTGCTCCTGGCTGTGGACAGCGGCGCGCGCGTGCTCGAGCCGATCAAGAAGCTGGCCGGCGCGCTCGCGCTCGGCAGCGGCATGGGCGCGCTGATCGATCGCGCCGCCCGCGCGCGCCTGCTCAGCGCGATCGAGCGCGCGGAGAGCGTGGGCGCTCAGGTCGCGCTGGACGGGCGCAACGCCAAGGTGCCCTCCGCCTACGCCGGAGGCAACTGGCTGGGCCCGACCATTCTCGACCAGGTGACGCCCGACATGGATTGCGCGAAGGAGGAGCTGTTCGGACCGGTGCTCTCGGTGGTGCGCGTGCCCACGCTGGAGGCGGCCCTGGCGATCGAACGCGCGAACCCGTACGGCAACGCGACCAGCGTGTTCACGTCCAGCGGCGGCGTCGCGCGTCACGTGACCGAGCGCTCCTCCAGCGGCATGATCGGCGTGAATGTCGGTGTACCGGTGCCACGCGAGCCCTTCTCGTTCGGCGGCACCAAGCAGTCGAAGTTCGGCCACGGGGATATCACGGGACCATCGGCCGTCGACTTCTGGACGGACCTCAAGAAGATCACCACCAAGTGGGCCGCCCAACAGGACGCGACATGGATGTCGTGATGCGCCGCTCGCTTGCGGGGCGGTGCTGTGCCAAAGCAGTTCGCCCCGGCGGCGGGCACGCGCAGATCTGACGGGAAAAGCACGGATCCGGCCCACAGCGCGACAGATCGTCGCTGTGGGCACGTCTCTTGCTCGGAAGGTGCCGCGGCGAAGCCGTCCCGCGTCGCTCCACTTCCGAACGATGTCCTCCCCCGCGATGATCCTGGCGCAGCTCATTCGAGCAGACCGCGGCCGAGCTGCTGAGGCTCCCGCGGCCGCGGTGGCACAGGCCCTGGCGCGCTTCTGGGCCGATACGGGGCTCGCCGCGCACGCCGCGATGACCGCCCAGGCGGAGCTCGCCGCGCACCTGCTGCGACTGGATGCGCCCGCGCCGCTGCTGCACGGCGCCGCGCGTACCCTGCTCGACGAGACGGCCATCTCCAGCGCCTGTCTGGAGCTGGCTCAGCGGTACGGCGCGACGGAGTCGCTGCCGCCGACCCCTTCCCGGCGCGAGGCCGCGCCCGACGCGGAACGCGTGGAGCGCCGCGAGCTGGTGCTGGGCACGCTGTTGCTGGGCACGTTGCGGCGAGGCTGCATCGCGGCGACGGTGGAGTCGAGCTGCGCGCGCGAGGCTCTGGAGCACTGCCAGGAGCCGGCCGCGCGCGAGGTGCTGCTGCAGATCGAGCACGGGCGAGCGCGCAGCGCGCAGCTCAGCTGGCGCTTCCTCGGCTGGGCGCTGCGCGCCGCACACGGCGCTCCGGGCAGCGCCGAGCTGGCCGATCAGGTGCGCGTGGCGGTGCTCACGGCGCTGGGCACGGCAGCGGAGCCGGCGCCGCTCACGCAACACGAGCGCCAGCTGCTGCGCCACGGCGTGCTCGGCCGCGGACAGCGGCTGCAGATCGAGCAACGCGTGCTGCGAGAGGTCGTGCTGCCCTGCATGGAGAATGCGCTGGCCCGGGCCGGCGCGAGCCGCACCGTCTAGAGGGAGAGCGGGCGCCCCCCCTCGAGAGTGTGGTAGCGCAGCGCGCCTACTCCATCATCATGTGATCGCGCACGAACGGGCCGTGGCCATTCAGCCACTCATCCGTCCAGCCGCCGTCGATCGGCGCAGAGGCCTTGAACAGGCAGCTCAGGTCGGCGCAGTCATCGAGCTTCCATGCGGTCCAGCTGATCCCGGCCGAGTCCATGAAGTCGTGCCAGGCCTGTGCCTCTTCCACGCACACCTGCCCGTTGGGGTTCGTACCGCCGTCCGCGGTGGTAGCGCCCCACTCCGTCACGAAGATCGGAATGCCCCGGTCGTGTGCGCTCACGGCCAGCTGCCGCTGCGCGGCACGGTGCGTGCACGAGTAGAAGTGCACCGTGTACATCAGGTTGGTGCCCTGGACCGGATCGTTCGCCGCCCGGTCGACGTTCTGTGACCAGGTGGGGGTGCCCAGGATGATGATGTTGTCCGGATCGTACTGCCGGATCGCCGCGCTCACGGCCTCGTGATAGGGCTTGAGCACGCTCGACCAGTCCACCTGCATGGGCTCGTTGTAGACCTCGTAGAAGACGTTCGGGTACTCGCCGAACTCCTGCGCCATGTTGCTGAAGAACTCGACCGCCTGCGCTTGATGCATCTCGCCGTGGTGATCGTGCCAGTCGATGATCACGTACACGCCGAGATCGATCGCGTTGTGCACGACGTTCCGCACCTGCGCGAGCATCAGGTTGGGATTCTCCAGATAAGCGCCCGTGGGCTCGACGCCCATCGCAGCCCGCACCACCCGCAGGCCCCAGTTGTCCCGTGCCCAGCGCAAGCCCGCCTTGCTGTCGGCGTACGCGGACTCCCAGTTGAGCCACATCGTGCTGACGCCCTTGAGCTGCACCGGGCTGCCCGACTGATCGACGAGCGAGGCGCCCTCGACCCGCAGCTGTCCAAAACGCGCCACCGGCGAGCCCGCCTCGACCTCACCAGGCGGCTGCCAACCGGAGGGGACAGCAGGATTCGCAGAACCGCCGCCGGCAGGACCGGGCGCGCCGTAGCGATCTCGCGTCTCGGTACCTTCACCTCCGCAACCGAGCTGCGGCGCGGCCAGTGCCAGGCTACCGAGCAGAACAGAGACTCGGCCTGCGCGCAGCCCGCTGCACACCTGGCCGGCAAAGAAACACCGCCAATCCGAAGCGCTCATTCGACTCCTCTTCCACGCACTCGAGGGTTCACCGACCCTAGCACGCAGCTCGCGCCAGTTGTAAACGTGTCCAATATTTCCGCACAGTTGCTCCCGATCGGAGCGACCTCGGAGATCGCGCTCCGATCAACCACGCGCGAGTTCTGCCGCATGAGTAAAGCCCCGCGGGTCCAGCGGGGCGCTGCGGGGAGCAAGCCGAAGAAAGCTATTGCCCCGCGGCCGCCGCCGATCGAAACCGTGTTCCTGCGGCGAAGGCCGCGCTTGTCATGTCGTTTCCTCGCTTTCCCGTCGTCAGCGTCTGGTTGGGGCTCGCGCTCGCCGCCGGCTGTGCGCAAGTGCTCGGCATCGAAGACGCCGATTGCGACCCCAGCTACTCGAGCGACTGCCTGTCGGACGGCGCGGCCAGCGCCAACGGCGGCAGCGGCCCCTTTGCTCCCAGTCAGATGGTCTCGGCGCTGCAAGGCGGCAGCGGCGGTGCGACGAGCTCAGCCGCGGGCGCGGGTGGCAGCGCCACGGCGGCCAGCGGCAGCGGCGGCGGCCCGAGCGGCGGGGCCGCGGGTGGCAGCATGGTGAGCAGCGCGGGCGCCGCAGGCGGCGGCGCGATGCCGGTGGATCCGATCGTCGCGCGCGCGAGCCAGCTGTGCCTCGATTATTGCAACACCGTCCAGGCGAGCTGCACCGGTACGAGCGCGCAGTACGCGAGCCAGATCGCGTGCCTGGCCGTGTGCGAGCAGCTGCCGCCGGGCACGGCGGGGGCGACCACGGGCAACAGCGTCCAGTGCCGCATCGGCCGAGCGCAGCTGGCGGCCACCACCGGTGAACCCGCCAACTACTGCTTCTCCGCGGGCCCCGGCGGCGGCGGCGTCTGCGGGACCGACTGCGAGGGCTACTGCACCTTGATGACGGCGAAGTGCCGGCAGCTCGGCACACTGAGCCAGTGCGAAGCGTCCTGCTCGATCGTGCCCGATCTCTCCTTGCCGCCGACCAACCTGCGCTACGACGCCAGCCAGCAGTCGGGAGACTCGCTCCAGTGCCGCCTGTTTCACGTCAGCGCGGCCAGCGTCGACCCGGTCGGGCACTGCGCGCACGCAGCCGGCGAGACGCCCTGTAACTGAGCTCAGAGCAACGGCACCGAGAGCGTGAGCTGCGCGGCGTTGGGGACGCCCCGCTCGCTGCTCGAGGGCGCGCTGATGTAGAGCACCACGCCGCCCGCGACGCCGACCGCGCCGACGATGCCGGCGATCGTGGCCAGGTTCGCGAGACTCTTGGCGTCATCGCGCGCGCTCACTCCTGTCGGGTCGCAGCGATTGGGGCTGTCCGCGTCACAGTGCTCCTTCGAGTCGGAGTTCTTGCCCGCCGCGAGGATGCCGAGCACGCCCGCGCCGATGCCGGCAGCGAGACCGGTTGCCCCCAACACCCAGGCCAGCGTCCGCTGCGTGCTGCCGTGGCTGCTCTGCCCCGGCTGCGGGTCGCGCCCCACGGCAGCGGCCTCGGCGAAGGAGACCAGCCGCGGTACGTTGAGGACGGCGTTGCGCGTCTCCCCGTTGCGCAGCTCGATCTTGCTCGTGAAGGTCTGGTAGCCCGGAGCGCTGAAGCGGACCTCGTAGCTGCCCGCGTCGCGCGGCAGCGGCTGATTCAGCTCGCTGCGCTCGATCGGCGAACCATTGAGCGTGATCTGCAGCCCCTCCGGCAGCGGATCCGAGCCCACCCGCAGCTCCAGCTTGGGCACCCGGGGCTCGAGCGCGGCCGCTCGTACGCTGGCGAGATGCTCGCGCTCGTCTTCAGCGCGGCGCTTCGCGAATTGCTGGGCCTCGTTGAAGGTCGCCAGGGCGCTCGCAAAGCGGCCCGCGTGCTCGTAGCAGTCGCCGAGAAACAACAGCGTCCCGAGCCCGGGCTCGAGCGCCTGACTGGCGCTGAACTTCTCGCAGGCCTCGGCGTACTGGCCTTGCCCCATCAAGCTCTTGGCCTGCCGAAATAGAGCCTCGGCGGCCTGGCTCTCTGCCGCGCTGTGCGCCTGGCTGCGCGCATCTTGCGCCCAGAGCGGGGCAGCCTCGGCGCTCAGCAGCAGCGCCAGACCCAGGCCGAGATATCTGCGACGGGCAGTGGACATGGCTCGTCATGCGCCGAGGCCATTCCGGATGCAAGACCCTACGAGCCGTCCCTGCGACGCCCCACGGTCAATGGCGATCGCCGAAACTGCTGGGATTCCAGGGGTCATCGCCAGCGGCAGGGGCGCTGGTCCGCTGCGGCACCGGCTTGGGCGCGGCCGGCGCGCTGTGTGTTTCGGAACGGGCCGCTGGCGCACCCTTGACGGCGCGCGGCGCGGAACTTCTCGCCGGAGCGGGCTTCGGCTTCGCGCGCCTCTCGATCTTCTCCGGTGCGGACTTGTGCGGCTGCTGGGCGCTCTGCGCGGGCGGCGAGGGCTTGCTCGCTTCCGCCGCGCGCGCGCCCTGTACGCTGATCGCTGGAGCTTGCGCCGCGGGCTGCAGCGCCTGATGCCGGGTCTGCAGCTCGGGCGACACCTCAGCCGGCGTGGGCGCCTCCGCCGGCTCGGGGCTCACTGCGGGCGGCGACGCCGGAACGCCCGGGGAGCTGGCCGCCGGCTCCGCTGGGGAGGGCAACGACAGCGGGGCCGCCACGGGCTCGGCAGCGGGCTCGCCGCTGGAGCGCAACGCCAGCACTCCGACGACCGCCACGGTCGCGAGCGCCAGCGCTGCCCAGCCCAGCCAAGCGCGGCCGCCAGCGGGTGCTGCCAGATCCGGATGTGAACCCGTCGCCGAGAGCGGCCCGACCTCCGATGAGGCCGTGCGACGCGCCTGCGATGCGATCGCGGGAGTGACCAACGCCGGGGTCACCAGCGGCGTGGCCGCCGGAGCCGCCCCGACCCCGATCACGGGGGTCGCCTTCAGGGCGGGCTGCACCGCAATGCCTCCGCGCGCGGTCGCCGGCTCCGCGACGGGCGAGACCTTCGGGGTGTTGCCCGCGGGCGCCCGAAACAAGTTGGGATTGCTGAGGATGCGCGAGACGCGCTCGACGCTGTGCGCGCTCCGGGCGGTGCCGAAGGGCGCGAGCGCCTCGGCCAGATCCGCGACATCGCTAAAGCGCCGCGCGGGATCCTTGTCCAGGCAGCGCTGCACGATCTCGTCGAGGCCGGGAGGGACGTCGGGGCGAAGGCTCACGACCCGCGGCGCTGGTTGTGCCAGGACCGCCGCGTAGACCTCGGGCAAGGTCTCGCCCAGGAACGGCGGACGCGCCGTCAACATCTCGAACAGAATCGCGCCCAGGCTCCAGATGTCGCTGCGCTCGTCGACCGGCTCCGCTCGCATCTGCTCGGGCGGCATGTAGTACGGCGAGCCCAGCACCTGCGCGGAGGTGGTGGCGGCCGTGGCCTGCGCGGACGGGCCAATGTGCTTGGAAATGCCGAAATCCACGATCTTGAGGCTGGGTGAGCCGTCTGGCAGACGCGCGATGAACAGGTTCCCCGGCTTCAGATCGCGGTGCACCATCTCCGCAGCGTGCACTTCGGCAAGAGCTTCGCAGCTCTGCAGCAGGAACTGCACCGCCTGCGGCACCTCCAGCGCCCCCTGTCGATCGAGCAGATCCGCGAGGTCCTCCCCCTCCAGATACTCCATCACGATGAAGGGAGAGCCGTTCTCCAGGGTGCCCACGTCGAGCACCCGGGCCACGTGCTCGCTGCGGATCTTGGCCGCGGCGCGCGCCTCGGAGAGCAGCCGAGTCAGGGCCTTGTCATCCTCCAACAGGTCGCGGCGCAGCACCTTGATCGCCACCTGGTGCTCGAGCTGCAGGTGGGTCGCGGCCAACACCACCCCCATGCCGCCGCGCCCGATCTGACGCTCCACGCGGTACTTGCCGACGAGCACCTGACCCACCTCGAGCGGGCTCTGTGTTGCCTCGTCCTCCGCGACCATCCGGCGCAGGGTAGCGACTTTCGGCCGGATGTATCGAGAAAAACTGCGTGCGAACGCCGGGTCGGTCGTCCATTGAGAGCATGCTTTTCGTCCCTCCGACGCTGCGATCTCCGCGTGGCCTCACCTGCCGGTCGGCATTCGCGCTCGGCTGCCTCATTTCGGCGCTGGCGGGCTGCAGCCCGCGGCCGGTCGCGCCCGAGCGCCCTCAGGGGCCCCTCGACCTGGAGCGAGCGCGCAGCTACGTGCTGGCGCTGGTCAACGCCGATCGCCAGGCGCAGGGTCTAGCGGCGATCGAACGCGACGCCGTGGCCGAGCGCGCAGCCCAGGACCACGCCGACGACATGGCGCATCTCGGTTACACGGCGCACTGGGGCAGCGACGGGTCCGTTCCCGAGGAGCGCTACACCCGGGCGGGAGGCGTGCACTTCGTCCAGGAGAACGCGGCCTGCTTCTTCGACGCGCAGCGGCGGCCCCTCGATCGCCAGGCGCGCTTCGAAGCCTCCGCGCTGGAACAGATCGAGGCCGCGTTCATGGACGAGGTGCCGCCGCACGACGGGCATCGCACCAATATCCTGAAGGCGACACACACAGGGCTCGGTATCGGTCTGGCACAGCCCGAGGGCTCGAGTCAGCCCTGCATGGCGCAGGAATTTGTCGATCAGCGCGGGCGGTACGAGGCCCTGCCGAGCCGGGCCCGCGTCGGTCAGCGCGTGCACGTCGCCGGCGAGCTCAGCGATCCGGTGCGCTTCGGTGGGGTGGGTGTGTCACGGATCGAGCCACGCCAGGCACTGAGCCCGCAGCAGCTGAACGGCACCTCCAGCTACCCGATTCCGGCCCCCTACCAGACGTATTTTCCCGAGGGATATCAAACGCCAAAGCCTGTCCAGCTGGTCGGGCGTCGGTTCTCGATCGACGTTTCGCTCTCGGATCACGGAAAGCCGGGCCGCTATGGCGTCAGCGTCTGGGGAACCTATCCGGACGACAGCGAAAAGCTGGTCATGGTGAGCTTGCGCGTGGTCGAAGTGCGGTAGCGGGCAGCGACCCAGCGGGAGCGCGCCCCGAAAAAAAGAACTTTCTTTCCTCGCAACTGGCGACCGCATCCGTCCGATTCTCCAGGCCAGCGAGTACCGCGTTGAACGGCTTGGCGGACGCAGCTTTTTGGATATGCTGAGGCTCGCGCGATGGAGAAGGACGTGCAAGTAGGCCAGCTGATCGCCGGCAAGTACCGGATCGAGCAGACGCTCGGGCGGGGAGGCATGGGCGTGGTCATGGCCGCGCTGCATGAGCAGCTCAATCAGCGCGTCGCGTTGAAGTTCCTGACCGACAACGCCTATCAGCAGCCCGAGGCGGTGGCTCGCTTCGTGCGCGAAGCCCGAGCCGCGGTGCAGATCCAGAGCGAGCACGTCGCGCGCGTGATGGACGTGGGCACGCTGGACAGCGGCGCCCCGTACATGGTCATGGAATATCTGCGCGGGCGCGACCTGAAGGACGTGTCCTCCCGGCGCGGGCCGCTGCCTGTCAGCGAAGCGGTCGACTATGTGTTGCAGGCGTGTGATGCCGTGGCCGAGGCGCATTCGCTCGGCATCGTCCATCGCGACCTCAAGCCGTCCAATCTGTTCCTGACGGAGCGCCCCGACGGTTCGCCGCTGGTCAAGGTCCTCGACTTCGGGATCTCCAAGGCGCTCCACGCGGGGGAGCGCGGCAGCCAGATGCAGATGACGGCCAGCGCCGCCATCATGGGCTCGCCGCAGTACATGTCTCCCGAGCAGATCCGCAGCTCCAAGAACGTCGACGCACGGGCGGACGTGTGGGCCCTGGGCACGATCTTGCATGAGCTGCTCACCGGCACGCCCGCTTACGTGGCCGATACGGTTCCAGGGCTGCTGGCCATGATCGTGGCGGACCCGCCGCCTCCGCTCTCTTCCGCGCGCGCGGACGCGCCGGCGGAGCTGGAAGCAATCATCCTGCGCTGCCTGGAGAAGGATCGCGAGCGGCGCTATCCGAGCGTGGCCGCGCTCGCGCGCGCGCTGGAGCGCTTCGCCACCGCCGAGACCAAGCCGCTCGTGCGGCGCATCTCGCGCGTGCTCGGGGAAGACGCGCCGCCCGCCACCGAGGTGGCGCCGATCGCGCCCTTGGGCTTCACCGTGCACGAGCCGGTCGCGCAGACCAACGGCACGTGGGCTCGCACGGGTCGCGTGCGCGAGGTCGCGGCGCGCAAGCCGCTCTACCAGCGCCCGCAGGTTCAGATCGGCGCCGGGGTCGGCGTGCTCGGGCTCGGGCTTGCCGCCTGGTTCCTGGGCGCTGGTTCTGGCGGCCCGCCCCTGACGGAGACGGCGCTCGACCTCAGCCCCAGGCCAGCCGCGACGGCGGCGGCGCCCGCGACCGTGGCGCAGGCGGTGGCGCCCGCCGCGGCCGCGGTCCCCTCGGTGGCGGCTGCTCCCCCGGCACCCGCGGCGCTCGGTGCGCCCGCGGCCGTGCCCAGCCTCGCGCAGGCGCCGGCGATCCGCCCGGCTGAGCCGGCAGGCAGCGCTGTCCGCCCCATCGCAGAGCCCCCGGCGAGCGCCCCCGCAGCCTCGAGCGCGCCCCGCGCTCCGGCGAGCAAGCACGACGTGCCGGAGGAAAGAGCCGCGGCCGGGGCTCGGCCCGGTAAAAAGGCGGCTGCCACGTCCGCTGTTGCAGCGCAGAAAAGCCACGCTGCTGCCGCGCCGAGGCCGCCTGCCCGTCCACCGCGCGCCGAGCCGCAAGCTCCAGCGGCTGCGCCGGCAGCGGCGAGCAGCAAAAAGGCCGATGTTGATCTATGGAGCGATCCGAAGTGAACCATGCACGCGCGTAAGCCAGCGGCCTTCTTTTGGATCGCCACCGCCCTCTCCAGCTCGATCAGCACAGCGATCGGCACGTGGGCAGCGACGGCGTCGGCGCAGACGGACTCCGCAGCGGCTCGTGCCCTGTTCTCCGAGGGCCGGCAGCTGATGAGCGCGGAGAAGTATTCCGAAGCTTGCCCGAAGTTCGAGGAGAGCTTGCGGCTCGATCCCGGCATGGGCACGCAGTTCAACCTCGCGCACTGCTGGGAGAAGATCGGGCGTACCGCGAGCGCCTGGGCATTGTTCCTGGACGTCGCGGCCGCGGCCCGCGCCAGCAATCAGCCCCAGCGGGAGGCAGCAGCGAAGGAGCGCGCCGCCGCGCTCGAGCCCAAGCTGACGCGCCTGCGCATCGTCGTGCCGAAGCCCGCGCCCGACGCTAAGATTTTCCGCGACGATCAGGAGGTCGGCAAGGCCGCGTGGGGCACGGCGATGCCCGTCGACCCGGGCGACCACGTGATCCGGGTGACCGCCGAGGGCAAGCAAGAGTGGACGCAGGACGTGAAGGTGCCTCCGACCTCCCGCACCTTCTCCGTGACCGTGCCGGCGCTCGAGGATCTGCACGTGGCGCAGCCGAGCTCCGCGCCCGACAAGCCCGAGGTCGTGTCGGACACCAGCTCGCCCCGCGACAGCGGCAGCCACGGCGGTGGTGGTGGCTCGAAGGCACCCGCGCTGGTGATCGGGGGCATCGGGATCGCCGGGCTGGCGGTGGGTACCGTCTTCGCGGCGCAGGGCTACTCTGACAATCAGCAGGCGCTCAAGCTCTGCCACGTCGGCGCGAGCGGCAACGATTGCGCCGACAAGCCCGAGCAGGACAAGCACGATGAGCTGGTCAAGGATGCGAAGCGCGAGCTGTTGATCGGATGGGTCGGGATCGGCGTGGGCGGAGCCGCGGTCGTGACGTCCGCCGTCATGCTGCTGACCGGCGGCGAGTCGAATGACCGCGCCGAGCTCAACCTGAGCCCGCTCTGGCTGGCAGGCGGCGCCGGCGCGACCGTCAGCGGCCGCTTCTGAGGCGCAGCGACGCGGAGCGGTTCAGCCGCGGCCAGAGATCTGCACGACGATCTCGCGCCGGTGCGGCCGGCGCCGGTGCTCCCAGACATAGAGCGCTTGCCAGGTGCCGAGCGCGAGCCGCCCACCGCTGATCGGGATCGATTCGCTGGTCTTGGTGAGCGCGCTGCGCGCATGGGCTGGCATGTCGTCAGGCCCCTCGTCGTCATGCTCCCAGTTGCGCTGCTCGGGCGCGAGCTCGGAAATCCAGCGCTCCAGATCGCGCAACACGGCGGGATCTGCATTCTCCTGGATCACCAGGCTCGCGGACGTGTGGCGGATAAACACCACGCACAGCCCCAGCTGAACCCGCGAACGCTGTACGATTTCGGCGACGCGCGCCGTGATGTCCGTGAATCCCTTGCCCGCCGTCTGCACGCCGAGCTGCTCTTGAAACCAGAGCGTTTCCGTCATTGTGCGCAGCGTACTCCGCCGCACGAACCCGGCGACCCCTCGCACACCGAAATGCTCCCCCCTCGGCCATTTGTCCGAGGTCCGTGAGCGATCTGCGATTTTCCGCGCAACCGGACGCCGGCGTGTTCCGACTCTTCCACGCATGCAAGCCGGACGGCTCCGTGATCCAGCCCGCTCTGCAACACAGCTCGGAAGACGCTGCGTCGCGGCACGGCCACGTCGCTTGCGCCTCGTCGCCGACCTCAGTAGCGTGCAGCTCATGCTTGCCGGCGCGCGGGCCGATATTCGGGCGGCGTTGGCTCCGCGCAACCATCGCGGAGTCGACGGCGGGGGAACGCCCTTGCGCCGGCGTGCGTCCAGCGATGTTCGTGGTGTCGTGGTCGTCGAGTACGTGGTGGTCCTGCTGCTCGTCTCGATGTTCGCCTGCGGCGCGATCCTCGTGCTGGGCATGGCGATGTCGAAGTTCTTCTTCTCGCAGCAAGCCTGGATCGGCATCCCGCTGCCGTGAGCTCTCGGCCGTCGCACGCTGCGAGGCAGCGTACGGCGCTCCGAAAAAAGTGAGTTGCCCGTCTCTTTTTTCGACAACTGTCGCTCGAACCCTACCGAAAGACTGAAAAGCAATCAGCGAGCCGCCCGGCGGCTATCGCCCAGAAAGGAAAGAAACCCATGTCCTATCTCGCTAAGGCCCGCGCTCGGCTTCAGAACTCCCAACTCGTCGGCGACGAGGCGGGGCTTTCCACGGTGGAATACGTGATCATCCTCGTGCTGGTCGCCGCCATCGCCATCGGCACCTGGCAGACCTTCGGCAAGACCGTCACCAGCGGTCTGAGCAAAGCCAGCGACAAGTTCAACTCTGACGTCACCGGCGCCGACTTGGAACAGAAGTGAGGTCGTGCTCCGGGAACGGGTCTGCCTCCGCGAAGGCGTCCTCTGCGCCAGCGGAGGCGCTTCGCGCGGGGACTGCCCCGCACCGCGAGCCCGAGGCCTCGGGGCACGGCCCCGATCAGGGTCGCAACGGCCCTGATCGGGGATGAGAGATCGCGAGTGATTCTCCCATCAGCGAGTGAGCACATGAATTTGATTTCTGAGCTTCCACTGGCACTTGCTTGCGCGGCGACGCTGGCCGCAGCGTGGACGGACGCGAGAACGGGGCGCATTCCCAACCTGCTGACGTTGCCGCTGCTGCCAGCGGGCCTCGCGCTCGGATTTTTCCAGGGCGGGGCGCTCGGCTTGGGCTCAGCCCTGCTGGGTTGCGTGCTGTGCTTCGCAGTTCCGTACGGGCTGTTGCGCTTCTCGCGCGGCAAGGCGATCGGCGGGGGGGACGTCAAGCTGTTCGCGGGCTTGGGGGCTTTGCTGGGGCCCAGCGCGGGGCTGCAGGTGGAGCTGGCTTCGCTGGTGTTGCTCGCTCTCTTCGCGCTGCTGGCGCTCACCTGGCGCGGTCAACTCTGGGCGCTGCTGAAGCGCACGGGCTGGCTGGCGGTCAACTGGCTGCTCCCGGCAGCCCGGCGCCGCGCCGTTCAACCCGAGCTGATGATGACCATGCGCATGGGCCCGGCGATCTGCGCCGCGACCTGGGCTTTCGCCACGCTGGATCATCTGCCCGGGCTGTTTCTCTAGATCAACCCTCTCGATCACTGAGCGACCTGGTCGCAGAACCGCCAGGTCGCCACGAGCCATCCTCCCTTCCCCGGCGCGCTCGGCATCTCGGCCCTTCATCTCGAGCGGACGATGATTCCCTCGCGGCCGTGAAATGCTACAAGCTCCCCGCCTCTCCGCTCCGCCGGAGCAGAGGGTCGCCGTGAGGTCCGCGTGAACAAGAAAGCGTTGCTCGTCGCCGTCGTCATCGCCGTCATCGGCGCTGGCCTCGGCCACCTGTATTTGACGAGGCTCGAAGCAGAAGCCACAGGAGGGCGGCGCGTTCCCGTGTTGATCGCCGCCAAAGATCTCAAGCCGGGCATGATCTTGACGGAGGCCGTGCTCGGCATCCGGCCCATCCCGCAGGCGTATGTGGGCCGGCGAAACATCAACGCGCAGGATGCGAAGAAAGTCGTCGGCATCCGGATCAGCACGCAGATCGACGCCAACGAGCCCGTGCTGTGGAGCGACATCGCGACGCTCGCGCAGCCCGGCCGTGACCTGTCGAGCGCCGTTCAGGACGGCAAGCGCGCGCTCTCGCTCAGCCAGGCCAGCACCTTCGACGGCCTGCTGCGGCCCGGCGACAGAGTGGACATCCTGTTCACTCCCAACAGCGGCGAGGAGACCTCGATGCTGCTGCAAAACATCCTCGTGCTGTCCGTGGGCGGGCAGCTGAGTCAGGACGACGTGGTGCGCCGCGGCAGCCGCTCCGTGTCGATCAGCGTGTCTCTGGAGGAGGGCCAGCTCGTCACGCAGGCGGAGCGCCAGGGCACCCTGCGCCTGGTGCTGCGCAACCCGGAGGACATCGAGCTCCTCGAGGGCGTGGCCAAGGCCAACCGGGGCGACATCATCCAACAAGCGGCGGCAGTG
>DASTRX010000156.1:0-12686 GCA_035760985.1 Polyangiaceae bacterium | reverse complement strand
GAGTACGTCGCCACCGGTCACTACGCGCGCGTCGACCGCACGCACGAGCCCCCGGCCCTGCTGCGCGCGCTCGATGCGCGCAAGGACCAGAGCTACTTCCTGCACATGCTGCCGCCGGAGATGCTGGCGCGCCTGATCTTCCCCCTGGGCGACGCCAGCAAGGAGCAGGTGCGCCAGCAAGCGCAGGAGCTCGAGCTGCCCGGCGCCGGCAAGGGCGAGAGTCAGGAGCTGTGCTTCGTGCCCAGCGGGCGCTACGACGAGTTCGTGAGCCGGCGCGCGCCCGAGCGCGTGCGCCCGGGCCGCATCGTCGACGAGGCGGGCCGCACGCTGGGCGCTCACAACGGCATCCATCGCTTCACGCTGGGCCAGCGCAAGAACCTGGGCGTCGCCACCGGGCAGCGCTCCTACGTGGTCGGCGTGGATCCCGAGTCCCACGACGTGCAACTCGGTCCGCGCGAGCGGCTGCTGGCGAGCGGAGCGCGCGTGCCCGAGGCCACGCTGGCGCCGGACGTGCGGCTGCCGCTGCGCTGCCAGGTGGCGGTGCGCTACCGCGGCACGCCCGTGTCCGCGCACGTCTCGCGCTGGGGCGAGCGCGGCCTCGAGCTGCGTTTCGCCGAGCCGGTGCAGGCGGTCGTGCCGGGGCAATACGCCGTGCTGTACCAGGAGCAGCGCGTGCTCGGCGGCGGGGCGATCGCTGCCGCAGTGCCCCTGGCGACGGCGCACTCCGCTGGCGACCCGCGCGAACCGGGCCGGGAGCTCGGGCTGTGAGAGGCCCGCTGCTCGCCGCCGCCGTGCTCGGCTGCTCGGCGAGTGGCTGCTCGGTCGGCGAGGGCGACGGCTTCGTCCACAGCGACGTGCTGTTCGTGAACGAGTGCTACCGCGGCGAGTTCAATTTGCAGCCCGACTTCTTCGGCGCCAATCCCTACGATGACACGCTGACCATCCGCATCCAGCGCGGCCAGCAAGAAATCCAGGTCTCGGACGGGCTCACGCTGCTCGTCAACGAGCTGTCCTACGCGCGCATGCACCTCGGCGAAGCTCTGACCGTCGGCTTGCCGGTGGGCGTAGCCCCGCTCGGCTACCCGCTGCCGGCGACGCCCATGCCGCCGGACACCAGCCTGAGCCTGTATCTGAACAGCAGCTGCCGCAGCCAGAACTCCGTGCTCACCGCGTATCGCGGCACCGTGACCTTCAACCAGCTCTTCAGCGGCAACCTCAACGAGGAGAACGCGGTCAACCGCGTGACGCAGGGCACCTTCGACGTGTGGGTCGTCGATACGCACGACGCCGTTCCGCGCGACTCCTCCGACGGAGGCCCTGCCTACGATTTCCCCGAGGAGCGCTCGAGCGAGATCACGGGCGCGTTCAACTTCGTCTTTCATCGCGGCACCCCCGCGCAGCCGTTCCCATGAGCGAGAGCTCGCATCCGCCGGCGCTGCTGCGCCGGACGGAGCGCACCTTGCGCGAGGAGACGCCGCTCCAGCGCGGCGATCGCATCCTGGTCGCGGTCTCCGGCGGCGGCGATTCACTCGCGCTGTTGCACGTGCTGGCGCGGCTCGCCCCGAGGTTCGGCTTCGAGCTGAGCGCGCACGGCGTCGATCACGGGCTGCGCGCGGACGCGAGCGCCGAGCTGGATCTCGCGGCCGAGCTGGCGAGCTCGCTGGGCGTACCGTTCGCGCGCAGCCGGCTCGCGCTGAGCGCCGGCGGCAATCTGCAGGCGCGCGCGCGCGAGGCGCGCTATGCGGCCCTGGATGCCGCCGCCGAGCGCGCGGGCGCGCGCTGGGTCGCGACGGCGCACCACGCCAGCGACCGCGCGGAAACCGTCTTGTTACGCTTGCTGCGCGGCACGGGCCCGCGCGGCCTCGCTGTGCTGCCGGCCGCCGCCGAGCGCCGGCTGAGGCCCTTCATCCGCTCGCCGAAGAGCGCGATCCTGCTGCACCTCGAGCGACATGGGCTGCGCTACGCGAGCGATCCCTCGAACCGCGATCCGCGCTACCTGCGCACGCGCGTCCGCGAAGAGCTGCTGCCGCTGCTGGAGCGCCTGGCGCCCGGAGCCGCCCGGCGCCTCAATCTCCTGGCCGACGAGTGCATGGAAAGCGGCGCGCAGCGCCTGGTCGTGACAGATGCTCAGGGTCACGAGCTGCTACTCGGACGCACCCACGCGGCTCAAATCCGCCGGGCGCACAAATTGGGACAACCGGGCGCCCGAATTTGGCTCCCCGGTGGCCGCGAGCTGGTGCTGGCCCCAGGGGGTGAGCCGCGGCCCTCACGGGATGCTCCGGCGTGGACTATGGACCCAGTGCAGAAGGCGTCCGCACTCGACTCCGCCGGACAGGGTCATCCGGGAACCACTCCGGGGACCGCCGCGCGGGGAGCAAGCGCGGAGAACGACGTTGCTGCGCTTTACCGCGAAACGCGCAGCGAAACGCGCTCGCCGAGCGCGCTGCAAGCGCGAGGCGGAACGGCAGTCACGAGCGCAAATGCGCGAGCCAGGGTGGCGTATGGCAGCACAGATCGTGCCCGATCACGTAAAAAGCCACGGCCCGCGCGACAAAACCCGGCCCGCAGGGGTGCCAAACCCACCAAAAGTGATTAGCTCCATACAGAAAGCAATATCGGTCGGTTCGGCCTCGCCGTTATTCTCCGTAGGTGCGCTTTTCCTGTCGCGCCCCCTCGGCCCCCGCAAGGGCGGTCTATACTGGCTGCAGTACCATCAGCATCGCCGTAGCAACAAAGGTTGGAGTCCGTAGGTCCTCCGAGGTTCCTGAGTGAAGGGTTACTAAGTGAAGCAACCGCACAAGACGCTGCTCATCTGGGTCGTTCTCATCGTTGCCTTCCTGGCCATCTGGCAATTTTTAGTGCCAGCGGGTCAGCCGAAGAAGCCGCGTCCGTTCAGCGAATTCATGGAGCTCGTCCGAGCACCGAAGACGCAGCCGCACATCGAATCGGTCGAGATTCGCGACCGCGAGTACTCGTTCGTGGTGAAGCGTCCCGGCGCGCAAGGCGCTCCGGAGCGCGGCGTGACGATCGGTCCGATGACGAGCTCCAAGGTCGATGACGCGCTGTACTCGAACGACATCCGCGTCGAGTACCAGGAGGACGACACGAATCCGTATCTCGCGTCGACCATCACGATCCTGCTGCCGATGCTGTTCTTGCTCGTGATGTTCTACCTGTTCATGCGGCAGCTGCAGGCCGGCGGCGGCAAGGCCATGAGCTTCGGCAAGAGCCGGGCGCGCCTGCTCAACGAGTCGCAGAACAAGATCACGTTCGCCGACGTGGCGGGCGCCGATGAGGCCAAGGACGATCTCGAGGAGATCATCGCCTTCCTCAAGGACCCGAAGAAGTTTCAGAAGCTCGGCGGGCGCATCCCGAAGGGCGTGCTGATGATGGGTCCGCCCGGCACCGGCAAGACGCTGCTGGCGCGCGCCATCGCCGGCGAGGCAGGCGTGCCGTTCTTCAGCATTTCCGGCTCCGACTTCGTGGAGATGTTCGTGGGCGTCGGCGCCAGCCGCGTGCGCGATCTGTTCGAGCAAGGCAAGAAGCACGCGCCCTGCATCATCTTCATCGATGAGATCGACGCGGTCGGTCGCCACCGCGGCGCGGGTCTCGGCGGCGGTCACGACGAGCGCGAGCAGACCTTGAACCAGCTGCTCGTCGAGATGGATGGCTTCGAGTCCAACGAAGGCGTGATCATGATCGCGGCCACCAACCGCCCCGACGTGCTCGACCCCGCCATCTTGCGCCCCGGTCGCTTCGATCGCCGCATCACCGTGCCGCGTCCCGACATCCGCGGTCGCCAGGGCATTCTGGGCGTGCACACCAAGAAGGTGCCGCTGTCCAGCGACGTGCAGCTCGACATCATCGCCGCCGGCACCCCCGGCTTCGTCGGTGCCGATCTGGAGAACCTGGTCAACGAGGCGGCCCTGCTCGCCGCGCGCCAGGACAAGGACTGCGTGACCATGGGCGACTTCGAGCTCGCCAAGGACAAGGTCCTGATGGGCGCCGAGCGCCGCAGCCTGGTGATGAGCGACGCGGAGCGCCGCGTCTCGGCCTGGCACGAAGCGGGTCACACGCTGGTGGGCAAGCTGGTGGAAGGCAACGACTCCGTGCACAAGGTCTCGATCATCCCGCGCGGCGCCGCGCTGGGCGTGACGATGTTCCTGCCCACGGAAGACCGCCACACCATGACCAAGCGCCAGTCGCTGGCGCGCATCGCCATGGCCCTCGGTGGCCGCGCTGCCGAGCAGATCGTGTTCAACGAGGTGACCAGCGGCGCGAGCGACGACATCAAGCGCGCCACCAACCTGGCCCGCGCGATGATCTGCGAGCTCGGCATGAGCGAGAAGCTCGGCCCGCTGAGCTACACCGAGAACGAAGGCAGCGTGTTCCTCGGGCGCGAGATGGGCACCCGCCGCGAGAACTACTCGGAGGAGACGGCGCGCGCGATCGATCGCGAGCTGCGCGAGATCATCGACACGCAGTACGCCCTGGCCGTGCGTTGCCTGGAAGAGAACCGGGACAAGCTGGACCGTCTGGCTCAAGCTCTGCTCGAGCGCGAGACGCTCGATTCGGAGGAGATCCAGGCCGCCATCGAAGGCATCGAGCTCCCTGCCCGTCAGAAGGTGGTGATCCCGACCTACGCCGAGCAGCGCAAGGAACAGAAGGAAAAGAAGCGCCCCGCCAGCATCTTCGGAGCGCCTAAGCCCGCGCCCAGCACCTGAAGACAGGGGCGGGCGCGAACAGAGGAGCCCGCGCCCAGCACCTGAAGGCAGGTGCGGCATAGAGAGCGGCGACCCGACTGGGTCGCCGTTCTCGCTTTGTAGGGGTCAGGGCGCTGGCGCTGGTGGGGCTGGCGCAGCCGGCGGGAACGACGCGGAGGGCGGCCCGGGCTCCGCCGGAGGGTTCACAGATGGTGGCGCGGGCTCGGCAGGCGCCGGCGCGGGCTCGGACGCAGGTGGCACGGGGATCGGTGCCGGCACGTTCGTGCGCGGGCGCGCCGGCTCGCTCGGAGGCACGACGTTGTCGGGCGCCTTGGGCCGCACGAAGCCGGACTGCGCGGGCGCGCCGACGCGGCGCAACGCGAGCTCGATCGTGTGAGTGTAGTGCGGGCACTTGCCCTCGTGCCGGGGAATCGAGAACTCGATCTCCGCCGGCACATAGCCGTCCTGCTGCGCGCTGATGCGGTACTGCCCCTCGGTCAAGCTCGCGTGGTAGCAAGGGCGCAGACCGCGGGCGGAGCCATCGCTGGTGAGCGTCACGCTCGCGTCGCAGGTGCGGCGCCCCTGCTCGTCGCGCACGCGCACGCTGACCTGATCGTAGCACTGCGCCGACGCGAAGGCTGCGCCGGCGCCCGCGAGCGCGACGGCACCGCCGATCAGGGCGGCATCGCAGCCCACGACGCCCGCGCTCAGCGCGACGAGCAACCAGACGCCGGCGCCCTGCTTCACGCGCTCAGGCCACATACTCTTGGACGCCGCCGCCCTCGACGACACTGCTCGCGCCGCCGCTCAGCGTCGACTGCGGCGCGCTCGTCTCGCCGAACACCGGCTTGGTGCTGCGCTGCCCCGTCACCCACTCGTAGACCTCGAGCACCTTGCGCGCCTTGGCGTCCCAGGCAAAGTGCTGGATCGCGCGCTGATAGGCGCTGCGCGAGTGCCGCAGCCGCAGCTCGCGATCGTCGACGTAGCGCTCCAGCACCTGCACGAAGCGGGGCACCAGCTCGTCTTTGCTGCCGAGCGGCACGGCCACGCCGCAGTCGTGCCCGGCAACGAGACCGCCCGGGCCGCCGTAGTCCACCACCACCGGCACACAACCGCAGCCCATGGCCTCGACCACCACGCCACCGCCCAGCTCGCGGATCGAGGGGAAGAAAAACACGTCCGCCTCGCGCAGGCGCGCGGCGACGGCGGCTTGGTTCATCCAGCCCGCGAACTCGACCACCTGCGACAGGCCCAGCTCCGCCACCAGCGCCTCCAGCGCGGGCCGCTCCATACCGTCGCCCACCAGCACCAGCTTGTGCTGGCGCAACTTGGGGCTGGCGGCGAACACGCGGATCGCCACGTCCAGCAGCTTGAGCGGCACGAACCTGCCCACGTTGATGAACACCAGCTGCTGCTTCTCGGGCCGCTCTCCCGGGTGCTGGAACAGCTCCGGCGCGACGCCGACCTCGGGAAAATCGATGCAACGCTCGCGCGCGCTCGCCGGCATGTCCGCCAGCGTGTGCGCGAAGCTGGCCAGGATCGCCGCCGCATCGCTGAAGGTCGAGTCGTGATAGGGCAGCCACTTGTACAGGTGGCGCAGCTTGCGCAGTGTTTCACGCTCGCGAATCAACTCGGCACGAAACTGCGGCGGCCACTCCAGGCCGCCATTGAGCGGGCCCAGCACGAACGGCACCGGGCTCCAGGTCGCCATCGGGCTGGGCAAGGCCGGCGACATCGGCGTGAGCCGATGCACCACGTCGAAGCCGCCCGACGTCAGCCGCCGTTTGAAGTGTTTATACACCTCATAGTCGAACGCGATCGCGCCCGGATAGGCCGCGGCGACGGCGGCGCTCCAGTTCGCCTGGTTGCCGCGCCGCACGAAGGTGGCGAGCTTGTGCAAGGGCGCGGCCACGTACTCGTTGTCGATGAACACCACCTCGGTGTCGGGCAGCAGATCGCAGAGCTGCGGTCGATTCCGCACGTGCGTCGCGAGCGTCACCCGCGCCACCCGGCTCAAGGACTTGACCATCTGGTAGCCCACGATGGGCAGCGACGGCCAATCGGGATTGCAGTCCTCCGCCAGGATCAACACGCGCATCGGGCTGATGGTATGCCGGGCGCCGGGGTGAGGCCAGCGTCCTGACCCAGTTTCGGGAGAAAATGGCCAAACTCTGCTAAGCTGTCGCCCCGCATGGCTCTCCCCGTGCTCGATCATCCGCTGATCCGTCGCGTGCGCCAGTTCGGCGCCGTGCGCCTGTTGCGGCGCCTGCACCGCGTCGGGCATCGCCTGCCCATCCGGCTGCGGCATCCCGAGCGGGCGCGCCTGCTCGTCATCGCCCCTCACATGGACGACGACGTGATCGGCCCCGGCGGCACGCTCGCCCTGCACCGCCAGCTCGGCAGCAGCATCAACGTCGTGTTCTGCGCTGCCGGAGCCACGCCCGAGCAAGACCGCCAGCGCAAGAGCGAAGCGCGCGCCGCTGCCGACTTCATGGGCTTCGAGCGCGTGGACTGGCTCGACTTTCCGGAGGGCGCGCTCAGCCCCAACGAAGGCAGGCTGGCGGCCAAGCTGGGCGCGCTGATCAGCGAGCTGAAGCCCGAGCAGATCTTCTGCCCCTACATCGCCGATCACCACCGCGACCACAGCGCGGTGGCGCTGGCGCTGGCGAGCGCGCTGGAAGAGACGCGCTGGCAAGGCGAGATCTGGTGCTACGAGGTGTGGTCGCCGCTCTGGCCCAACGTCGCCGTCGACATCTCCTCCGTGGTGGAGACCAAGCGCCGAGCGATCGAGCTGTACACGTCGCAGGTGGCGGGGCTGCACTACACCGAGGGCACGCTGGGGCTGAACCGCTATCGCGCGCTGCGCGTGTACGTCGACTACGCGGAAGCCTTCTTCGTCGCCACCCCGGACGAATACATCGAGCTCTCGCGCGAGATGAACCGCCTCTGAGTTTCTCGGATCGGTTTGGGGCCGCCTCGCTGCAGCCCGCGTGCGCCAGTTCCACACGCCCCCAGGTGTCTCCGGCGGCGACAATCCGTCACTGACCCTACATTTCGCCGCGGATCGGGACAGTGGACCCGCTGGTCGACGTGGCGTCTCGAGCCGGCACGGCAGCTGCATTCTCAGCTGAGCTCGTGGCGCTGAGATTCAGCATCACCAAGGAGTGTTCGATGAAAGCCGTCGTTTTGACCGCCTATGGCGATGTCGACAAGCTCGAGCTGCGCGACCTTCCGGAGCCGGAGGTTGAACCCAACGGTCTGCTGATCCGCATGGCCGGCGCCAGCATCAACCCGGTCGACATCAAGATGCGCACCGGCGCCGCGCACGCGCTCTTCCCGGTGAAGTTCCCGGGCATCCTGGGCCGCGATGCTTCGGGCGAGGTCCTACGGGTCGGCAACGAGGTCAGCGGCTTCGCGCCGGGCGATCGCGTGCTGGGCCTGGTCCACGGCGCCTACGCCGAACAGGTGGCGGCGCCCGTGGCGAACTGGGCGCGCGTGCCGCCCGGCGTGGATCTGGCGGAAGCGGGCGCGCTGCCGCTGGTGCTGCTCACGGGCGCCCAGCTGATGGAGCGCGCCGTGGCGCCGAGCCCCGAATGGACCGTGCTGGTCACCGGCGCCGTCGGCAGCGTCGGGCGCGTGGCTCTGTACGCGGCTCAACGCCGGGGCGTGAGCGTATGGGCGGGCGTGCGCGCGTCCCAGCGCGAGCAGGCCGAGCACCTCGGAGCGAGCGGCATCGCGCTGCTCGACCAGGCGAATTTCGGCGCCGAGCTGCCGAGATTCGACGCCATCGCGGACACGGTCGGCGGCGACACGATCCAACGACTCTATGATTGCCTGAAGCCCGGCGGCACGATCGGCAGCGTGCTCGGCGATCCACCTGGCGCGAAGGAGCGCGGCTTCGTCGTCCACTCGTTCACGGCGCAGCCGGACAGCGCCCAGCTGCAGCGCTATGTGGCGCACGTGGCCGAGGGCAGGCTGGTGGTGCCGATCACGGCCAAGCTGCCGCTCTACCAGGCGCGCGAGGCTCACCTGCTGGTGGAGAAGAAGCGCGTCGGAGGCAAGGTGCTGTTGCTCGGTTGAGCGCGCGCGCGGCCCGCAGACCAGCTGCCAGACGCGGGGCTTCCAGTGGATGGCCTGTGGGTAACTCGAGGGTTGTCTGGGATCTGCATTCCTGCCCTGGACTCGAGGCTCGACTCGTGTTTCAGGAAGGCAGCCAGGTGCCTCAATCCCGCTCTGCTGATCGCATGCCCGCCTGGCTGGAAGCGCTGTACCAGCGGCAGCCGGCGCTGGACGTCTCGTCGCTCGACCTGTGCTTCCTGGTCTCGCTGCAGCGCCGCGCGCAGGAGCAGAGCCTGGCGGCCTTCAACGAGCAGCAGCTGCTCGACACCTTCGCTGCCGTGTGCGCGCTGGTCGCGCCGGAGACGGAGCAGGTCGCGGCGCGCGCCACGCACAGCTTGCGCCGGCTGCGCGAGCAGCGGCTCTTGGTGCGGGTCGATGGCGCCGGCATCAGCCGCGCTGGCGAGTACGCGCTCTCGCGCCTGGGCAACGGCATCGCCGAGTTCTTCGTCGAGGAAGAGGCGCTCAGCCCCGAGAACCTGGAGCTGCTCGCGCGCAGCTTGCTCGCCAGCCTGAACGAGGTGCGCGCGCGAGCCCAGGCCGCCAGGCGCGCTCGGGACTGGCAGACCGCGGTGGTGGGCCCGCTGCGCATCACGGCGGGCGACCTGATCCTGGGCATCGAGCGGCGCCAGCGCGGGCTCGACCTGCGGCAAGAGGAGTTCCAGCGCGAGATCTCGCGCTGGCTGGAGACCGACTGGTTTGGCGCGATCGACCGCTGCCGCGAGCTGCTCGACGGCACCGCGGCCACGCTGCGCCAGCTGCACGATCTGCTGCTGCGCTACACGCAGCAGTTCCAGGAGGTGCTGCAGGACATCCTGGAGCTGGCCTGCACGGCGGAGCAGGCCGTCGCGGAAGGCGTGGTGCACCGGGTGATGGGGCAGATCGATCGCATCGCTGCCTGGGGCGCGGTGCGCCACGTGGCCTGGTCCGAGTACTACGATCACGTGCACCGCTACCTGCGGGACGTGGTGCGGCTCGATCCGGAGCGTGCGCTCACGCAGCGCTTGCGCGAGCAGCTGAGCGGCCACGGGGCACAGTCGTTCTCGCTCATGGTGGCGGACGCGCCCCCGCTGCGCGTGCTGCGCACCGTGGTCCCTCCCCCGCCGCCCGCGCCGGTGCGCAGGCCGCGCGGCGAGCGCAAGCCGGCGCTGGAGGAGGCGCCGGCAGCGCCCCCCGTCGATCCCCTCAAGGTGCGCGTGCAGGAGCTGCTCGCCGAGAGGGCGCTGGCGGCGGGCAACTGGGAGCTTTCCGAGCTCACGGCCCAGGCGACCAGCGATCTGCCGCCGGAGAGTCAGTTCGCGAGCGCCGGCAAGGTGGCGGAGCTCGCGGTGGAGCTCGCGGCGCCGGCCCCCGCACGCCAGCGGCCGTGGGTGCCCGTGCGCGATGGGCTGGTGATCGAAGACTGGCAGCTCGGGCAGAGCCAGAGCGAGAGGAGTGAGCCATGAGCACGGCGTTCAGCCAGATCGGCGACGTGGTGTCGGACGAGAGCTTTCCGGCGGTCGACCTGGCGCTGCGGCGCGGGCGGCACATCCACAAGGGCGACGAGAGCTGGTATGCGTTCCTGTTCGACGCGCAGCCCCTGCTCGAGCAGTTCTACGGGCGCTACGGCTACGAGCTGATCCACCGCAGCGACGGCTACTTCTTCCTGCTGCCCGCGAACGAGGCGCTGGGCAAGCGCCAGCTCAGCGTGCCCGAGATGATCGTGGGCCAGGGCCTGGCGCTCGCCTACCTGGAGCCGAGCCGGCTGGAGAAAGGCGGCATCATCTCGCGCGAGGAGCTGCTCAACCAGCTGGCCTCGGCGATGGGCGCGGACGCTCTGCTGCGCACGCTCGCACCCCAGAAGAAGCGCCCGGACGAGCGCGTGGCGCAGCGCAATGCGCGCAACAAGATCGCCGAGGCGCTGCGCCGGCTGGAACAGCTCGGCTTCGTCGAGCTGCTCGACGGCGAGCAGCTCCGGCTGGCTCCGAGCTTGTTGCGCTTCGCCGAGCCGGTGCGGGGCCTGGAGGCGCCCTCGGAGGCGCTGCGGCAGCTGATCGAGCGCGGGGAAGTGAGCCTCGGGTCCGAGGAGGGCGAGGCCGCGGCGGAGGCGGAGCTGGAGTCCGGGGTCGGGCTCGGGCTCGGGGCGGAGCCAGAGCCGGAGTCCGGGCTCGGGCTCGGGCTCGGACTCGGACTCGGGGCGGAGCCAGAGCGTGCGGAGGCGCGTGGACCTGAGGAGGAGGGTCTGATCGAGGCGGCAGCGGAGACGGAGGTCGAGGCCGAGGCGCAACTGGGGGTCGGACTCGGGGTGGAGCTGGAGTCCGAGGCGGTGCTCGAGGACGAGGAGGGGCCTCTCTACGCCGGCCTGGATGATCTCGACTTCTTTGAAGAGCCGCCCCCGCCCGAGGCCGAAGAAGCATGAGTCGCGCGCACGCGCTGGCGCTGAGCCTGGTCAACTGGAAGGGCGTGTTCTTCGAGCGCTACCTGCTCGATCGGCACGTGACCGCGCTGGAGGGCGCGAACGGCGCGGGCAAGACCACGGTGATGATCGCCGCCTATGTGGTGCTGCTGCCGGATCTACAACGGCTGAAGTTCACGAACCTGGGGGAGACCGGCGCCACCGGCGGCGATCGCGGCATCTGGGGGCGGCTCGGCGAGGCCGGGCCGAGCTATTCGGCGCTGGAGATCGAGCTCGGCGCGGGGGAGCACGTGCTGTGCGGCGTGCACCTGGAGCGCAAGGCAGCGCCTTCCCTGTCGCTGACGCCCTTTCTGATCTCGGGGCTCGGGGCGCACACCTCGGAGCGATTTCTGCTGCGGCAGTCGGAAGCGCACGAAGAGGTGTGCCCGCTCTCGGAGCTGGCGGCGCGCGCGGCGGAGCACGGTGGCACGCTGGAGGTGTTCGCGAGTGGCAAGGACTACTTCGCGCGCCTGTTCGAGCTGGGCATCACCGCGCTGCGCCTCTCGACCGACGAGGAGCGCAACAAGCTGAACGACATGCTGCGCACCAGCATGACCGGCGGCATCTCGCGCACGCTGACCTCGGACCTGCGTTCGTTTCTGTTCAAGCGCGAGAGCGGGCTGTTCGACACGCTGAGCCGCATGCGCCAGAACCTGGAAGCGTGCCGGCGCACGCGGCTCGAGGTGAGCGAGGCGCGCATCCTGGAGCGCGAGATCAGCGGGATCCACAGCGCGGGCCACGCCATGGTGGGCGCGGCGCTCGGCGCCAGCCGAGCGCTGCGCGCGGAGCGCCAGCGCGGGCTCGGCCTGGCCGAGCAAGCGCTGGCGCGGGCGTCGCAGCAGGTCTTGGAGCTGGAGACGGCGCTCGAGGAGGTGCTGCTGCGCACCGCCAGCCTGAGCCCGCGCCTGGGGCGGGCTCAGGCCGCCGAGCGGAGCGCGCGCGAGCAGTGGACCCGACTGGAGCGCGCGGCCGCGGCCGCGGAGCGGCTGTGCGTCGCGCTGGCGGGGCTGGCGAGCACCGAGGCGCCGCTGGCCGAAGCGCTGGAGCGCAAGGCGCGCGCGAGCGCGCTGCGCGAGAGCACCAAGGCCCAGCGCAACGAGGCGCAAGCGGCGCTGGCGCGAGCGGCGGCGGGGCTGGCGAGCCTGCAGGCGGGATTGGAGGAGCTGCACCGGCGCAGCCATGCGTACGGGCGCGTGCGGGAGCAGCTGGCCACGGCGCGGAGGTTGCTCGCAGAGGTGGCGGCGGCGCCGGCGGGAGCGGAGCTTTCGGAGGGCGGGGTGGGGTTCGAGCTGGGGTTAGAGGCAGAGGCAGAGGCAGAGGCAGAGGCAGAGGCAGAGGCAGAGGCAGAGGCAGAGGCAGAGGCAGAGGCAGAGGCAGAGGCAGAGGCAGAGGCAGAGGCAGAGGCAGAGGCAGAGGCAGAGGCAGAGGCAGAG
>DASTRX010000155.1:0-6091 GCA_035760985.1 Polyangiaceae bacterium | reverse complement strand
TCGGCGACGGAGCCCATCAGCAGGTGGCTCAAGCCGGTGCGACCGTGCGTTCCCATCACGATCAGGTCGAAGCCGTGATCGCGCGCGAAATCCACGATCTCGAGCGCGGCGGAGCCGTTGAGCACGTGGCTCTCCACGCGGCTGACGCCCATCGCCTCCACGTCGCGCTGGGTCTTCAGCAGCCGCTCGCGAAAATCGTTCATGAGCCGGCCCGTCTGTTCCGGGGTGTACAGCGCATAGCCCTCGGGCAGGGCGTAATCGAGCGGTTCGTAGACGTAGATCAGCGTCAGCGATGCCGAGTAGTGTTGCGCCAGGTCGACTGCACGGCGAATTGCCTCCGCGGAATGCGACGCAAAGTCCACGGGCACCAGGATCTTCTCATAGGCTTTCATGGCTGACCTCCAGCGGCGCGGCTGCCTGCGACGCGACCCCCAGGGGAGCTTGGCAGATCGGAGGGCGCGGGCGGCGCCGCTTCGCCATTTGCCGCGATCTGCCGGTAGTCGGCGGGCACGCTGAGCAGCTCCCGATCGACCGGGCCCGCCGAGTACTCCGTGAGCTCCAGGCGATAGAGCTCTCGGCCCTGCGCATCACGCGCCGTGGCGCGCAGCGGCAGCAGGTCTTGCTTCAACAGCTGCTCGGCCCAGGGAGGCACGTCGACGTTGGTCGCGGCCTCGAACTTGTCCACGTCGAACTCACCGGGCAGGCCGCCCACGCAGGCGTCGACGCGCACAGGCCCCTGCTGTAGCGAAACTGCCTCACACACGACGCCCTGAATGGTGCTCCTGTCGCCGCTCTTTGTGATGTCGACGGGCGTCTCCGGCTCCTCGGTGGGGCGAATCTGCCGTAGCGGAAGCGTGCGGGCCGTGCGCTGCTCGTGATCGAGCAGGGAGAGCTGCTCGCCCCAGAACAAGACATCGACGTGCCGCGCGTGGTTCGCTGGCGCCCGGGGCCCAGCCAGGGGATCGAGCTGCAGCCGGGCTGTGTTGCCCAGGCTCAGAAAGCGCAGCTGTTCCTGCGCTCCGTTGCTGTCCGTGAGCCGCAACGCGAGCTTGCCCTGGAAGCGCCGCCCCATATCCTGCTGGATGCTCGGGCGTTCGCCCGGCGACCCTGGAGCCGGTGGCAGTACGGCCCCCGTCGCCCCGCTGGCGCCCGGTGCAGCGGCAGCGCTGTTCTGTTCGGCCGCGAGATGCGTGGTGGAGGCAGGGAGCTCCTCCATCTGCTTCGCGCGACAGGCAGGGAGGAACCCGGCGATCGCGACCAGCGTTGCACCTCGAGTGAACCAGCGATTGGATTCGAGATTCCGCATCTTCCGGGCTGCAGCAAAGGCCGTGCCCGGTGCCGGGGGGCCCGCCGCTCGAGCGCTGCGGCGTCAGATGTTGAGCCGGTTCAGAGGAAGCCGATCAGCCCGACGCGGATCGAAGGCAAAAATGCCTCGACGTTGCCGTCGCGGTCGATCAACGGCGACAGATGGCGGATCTGTGCGACGCCCTCCGCCGGCAATTGCGTCCACACGAACGCCACCCCGCCACGGACGAAAAACATCAGCCCCGCGCGCTCGATCTCCCAGCCAGCCTGGAGATTGACGTAGTTGTAGTCAAAGCGCTCCAGCACGCGGTTGTCGTCGAAGCGCGAGCCCGCGACCGCCGCGAAGATCCCGTTCACGTCGCCCGGGAAGTAGTGACCGCCGTCGAGATTGAAGGCCAGCTCGCGCCGCTGAGGAAACGGAGACAGCGCGGCCCCCAGGCGTACGCCGGGCGCCGCGCTGTTGCTCCCGGCACCGCCATACACTCGCAGCCACGGAGAGGGGCGGTACACGAGCGACAGCATCGCGCCATCGATGGTTCCCAGATCGAACATCAGCCCCAGGCGCGGCAGCCGCGCATTGAGGGGCTCTCCCAGCGGATCCATTGCTGGCGCTGCTGGCTCGGCATCCCGCTCCGTCTGCGCTGCGGCGAGCGGAGCAGCCAGCCCCAGCCACGCCCCGGCGGCGGCCGCCAGCACGGAGCGGGGAAATGAGCGGTGGAACAGGCCGCAGCCGAAGAATGGGCGGAGTCGGGCTTGCGGAATTGAGGCACGCGGTCTCGACGGCATCCAGGGCCTTTCTGCGATGAGAGGTTGGGACGAGGGTTGCTGGAGGCCAGCGCTGCGTCCCCGGCGCAGCGCTGGCTCTCGCGGTCGGCCTTCAGCGACGCCAGCCGGCGCCGCGCGGGCCAGCAGGGCCGAGCTCGTAGCGAGCGAGCACGCCGTCCCGGTTCGTGTCGAAGCGATAGAACGCGCGCCGGATCGACTCTTGATGCTCGCCATAGCTGACGATGCCATTGCGATCGCGATCGTCGTGGGCGAAATTGCCCCACGACACCTCTCGCCGCGTGAGCACGCGGTTGCGATCGCGATCGCTGTTGACGAACTCGTGGCGGCCCTCTTGCAAGGCTTCGGCCAGGGTCACCACACCATCACGATTCAGATCCGAGCGGCGCAGGTCCTCGACGTCCCCGCCGCCGCGGTATGCGCGAGCTCCGTACTCGCGCCCGCGATACCCGGGCGGCGAATGGTCATGGGCGGCCGCCGGATAGCCCACGGGCGTGTACACGGCGGGGGCTGGCGCGGGCGCGCGCGCACCGTCCTGGCAACCGTCGTCGTCGTGAGCAGCGGCCTGGCCGGCCATTGCGGTCACGAGCGCGGCGCTCAGGAGGGAAGGAATTTTGGCGATCATGAATGCTCCTTTGTCTTCAAGGGCCCGACAAGCAGGCCTCGCCAGATGCCAACGTAGGCAGCGCCGGAGTCCGTCGCTGTGGTTCCGCCAAAATTCGCAGAAAAATGCCTCAGCGCTGCGTCCGCGGTTCGGTCGGCACCGCGGTGCAGGCGAAATTGGCTGAACCAGCTGGCGCGGGTCAGCGCGCGCCCGGCTCTTCGCCGGCGAGCTGCTCCAGCGCCTCCAGACAGTGGCGGGCGCTCGACGGACGCCGAGCGGGATCGTGCGCCAGGCAGCGGTCGAGAAAGCGCACGAAGCGCTTCTCCTCGTCGCCGGCGCCGGGCTTGACCTCACCGGAGCGCGGATTCTGTAGCATCGCGCGCACGACCGCGGTGACGGGCCCCTCCTCGTCATACAGCGGCTTGCCGCGATAGCACTGATAGAGCGTGGCTCCGAAGGCGTAGACGTCGGCGCGTTCATCGATCTCGTCACCGAACAGTTGCTCGGGCGCCGAGGTGTGCTTGCTGCCAAGAAACACGCTCGCCTCCGTCAGCCCGTGCTCTCCGATCAGCGACACGATGCCCAGATCCAGCAGCTTGATGCTGAGATTGTCGCCGGGCAATACGATGATGTTCGCGGGCTTGATGTCGCGGTGCAGAGCGCCGTGGCTGTGTAGCTCCGCCAGCGCCCCGGCCAGCTGGCGCCCGATGGTCACGCAGCACTGCCAGTCGAGGCCGCTCGCGGGAATGCGCGACTTCAGGCTCTCCCCAGCCACGTACTCCATGACCAGGAACGAGCCAAAGGTGCGGCTCGGTGAGAGCACCAGGTCGAAGACGCTCACCAGGTTCTCGTGCCGGAGCTCGGAAGCGACGCGGAACTCGCGCTGGATGCGCAGCGAGTCCGAGCTGCGCGTCAGCACGGACGGAAAGTACTGCTTCATGGCCACGATTTGCCCGGGCACGACCCGCACACCGGGTGGTGGAGAGACCACCTCGGCCTGCCAGACCTCGCCGGAATAGCCGGCTCCCAGCCGACGGATCAACCGGTAGTGGTCCACCTGCAGCCCCGGCAGCAAGCGCGCCGGCGGGATCCCGGCGGGCTCGCCGTTCACCTCGCGCGCCGGGGCGGCCTCTGGCACCTGCGGCACTTCTGCGCGTGGAAACTTGGCGTGCACAGTGGCGACCAGATCGCGCGCCACGGCGCTATCTGCGGCGTGCTGCACGTCGATGGAGACCACGTGTTGCACGGGGCTCGCCGTCAACGTGACCGTGCGCCGCGGGCTGGTCTGTGCCGCGTTGCTCGACAGCCGGAAGAGCGCCGACTGCAGCCCTTCGATCTCTTGCGGCTGCAGACTGGTGCGCACCTCATCGATGCTGCCGGACAGCTCTTCGAAGGCGAGGTTCAAGCTCACCTGTTCCGTCGCCGGCTCCGGCACGATTTGCAGCGAAACCGCAGCTCGCGCGCAGTCCAGAAATGCATCCACGAAGGCGCGACCCGAGAGCGCGTGGCGCCAGGACTCTGCGATGGGACGGGGCCTGCGGTGCATCGCTGACCAACGTACTGCGGCCGCCCGCTTGGAACAAACGCTCTCGGCTGACGAATGCATCGAGCAACGCTGTGTGGCACGGGCGAGGGCATGTGCCTTGCACCAACCGCTCGTAACCACTCCAGAGCGGCGCCATGCTGAATCGCGTGGCGAAAATGCCTGGGGCAAACGCGCGAAGAGGAGATTCATGGAACAGACGAACTTTGACCCCAGCAACGGCTCGAATTCCGATCGGCGCATCGACTCCTCGCGCCGGCGCGCGGAAGTCGAAGCCGCTAACCAACAGGCGCGGGAGGAGGAATGGCGGATGCGAGACGCCGAGGAGGTCCGCATCCCCCCTGCCGACCAGGGCGCGTCGGATCCGATGTGGCAGCGCTGGCGTGAGATCCAGAGCACCTTCGTGGATGACCCGCGCAACGCGGTCAGCGAGGCGCACGCTCTGGTCAGCGGCGTGATCGATCGCGTGGTGCAGCAGCTGCAGGACCAGCGCAGCCAGCTCGAGCGCGGCTGGTCGAGCAACGACAACACCTCGACCGAGGACCTGCGGCGCGGCTTGCAAGGCTACCGAGAGCTGCTGACGCGCCTGCTCTCGCGGGACGAGCTGCCCAAGGGCTGAGCAGCGCTCGATGCGGCGGGCGGCGGCACCGGGCGCCGCCCGCCCGGGGTTCACACCCCGGCCGGAACACTGCGCCGGGACATGGGCGCACGGTTCAGCGCGTAGCGCAGGAACAAGTGCGACCCCAGCCGCCGCAAGCTCAGCAGATCGAGCGTGGTCGCAGCGAAATCGACGCCGTCGAGCAGACTCTTGCGCTGGTCGTTCGCGAAGCGCCCGAGCAGGGAAGGGGAGCTGGTCAAGAACAGCTCGTCCACGAGCTGCTCCGCCACCAGGCGCGCAAACAGCAGCGGGCCGCCCTCCGTGAGCAGCCGGGGATAACCCTCGCGCTGCAGGCGCTGGAACACATCGGTCAAGCGCACGTCCTGTAGCTCCAGCACGATCAGCCGCGCCGTCTCCGGCAGCTGAGGCCGCAGCTTGGACGCGCCCGAAACGGTCGTGACGATCACCGCGTTGCGCAGCGCGGGCCGGGTCACATCCAGTGCCCCTGTCGCGCTCACCACGACCAGCTGCGGCAGCGGGGTCAGCCCGATGCGGCGCCGCGCTTCGGCGTAGAAGGGCGCCGCCGGCGGGTGAATGGCGCCGGGATGCCAGAGATGATCGGGCGCTCGGCGAAAGGTGCCAGCCCCGATCACCACCGCGTCCACGCAGGAGCGCAGCAGCCCCATCACGAAGCGGTCCGCTTCGCTATTCTGACTGATGATCTGGCCCGATTCGGCGTTCGCGGGCAGCGCGACCACGCCGTCCACGGAAGCGACGAAGTTGGCGATCACGCAGGGGCTCTCGAAGCCCAGGCCGCCGCCGTAGGCCGCAGCCAGAGGGTCCGGCAGCGGAAACTGAGGAAGACCGGAACGTTCGAACAGCAGCTCGAAGGTGGGACCCGACAGATCGACGTCACTCATGGCCAGCGGTCCTGGGAGACCCACTGTATCACGCTGCGCGACGCGCGGGACGGGTTTGCGTATTCACCGCCCCCCTCCGATGAGCCCACCCGGTCATCCGCGCAGCGATCTATCCGCTGCTCGACGCTGCTCGAACGGGCGCTCAGCGGTGCAGCCAGAGGCGCAGCGTGGCCAGCAGCTGGTCCGTGTTCACGGGCTTGGCGAGATAGTCCGAAGCGCCGGCATCGAGGCATTTCTCGCGGTCGCCCTTCATTGCCTTGGCCGTCAAAGCGATGATCGGCAGCCTGCGCAGCGGGGGCTGCTGGCGGATCAGCTTGATGGTTTGATAACCGTCCATT
>DASTRX010000154.1:0-12282 GCA_035760985.1 Polyangiaceae bacterium | reverse complement strand
CCCTACGCACCAACGGCGACTTTGATGCTTACTGGCAACATCATGTTGCGGCCGAATACCAACGTAACCACGCGAGCCGTTACGCTGACGAGCAGGTGCCCAGCCCACTCCCCGCCAAACGCCACCTTCGGTGTATAAAGTAAGGAAATTTCGCTAGATCTGTCACCGCTCCAAAAGAGCCGCACCCTTTAACATTCGACGGCATGCCTCCCGAAGCTGAGTTGATCGGGCGCGCGGGGCCGCTCGAGCTGGTCCGGGCGGCGCTCGCACGCGCACGGGACGGGCGCGGCAGCTTGCTGCTGATCCGCGGCGAGCCCGGCATCGGCAAGAGCGCTCTGGCGGCGCACGTCGCTGCCGAGGCCGCCGCGCTCGGCGCGCGCGTGATCAGCGGGCGCGCCTGGGAGCTGGCGGAGGCCCCGCCCTACTTCCCGCTCTGGCCAGCGCTGCGCGATCTGGGCATCCCCACGCCGGGCGGCGACGGCGAGGCGTTTCAGCTCTGGGAGCGCGTGCTGGCGGCGCTGGCGCAGGCCTGCAGCGCCGAGCCGCGGGTCTGGGTGCTGGAGGACGTTCACGCCGCGGATCTGTTGAGCCTGGACCTGCTCACGTTCCTGGCAGGGCCGCTGCGCTCGCTGCGCGCGCTCGTGGTCGTGACGGCGCGCGCGCAGGATCCGCGCCTGACCGAGCGCGCCCAGCAGCGCTTCACGCGCATGCTGCGCGAGGGGCAGGAGATCGCGCTGGAGCCGCTCGCTGCGGCACAGATCGCGGAGCTCACCGCGCGCATCGCCGAGCGCCCCGTTCCGCGCGCCACGCTGCACCGGTTGGCGGAGCTGACCGGTGGCAACCCGCTGTTCGTGGTGGAGTGCGCGCGAGCGCTGCGCGGCGGGCGCGGGGTCCATGGAGCCGCCTTGCCGCAGAGCGTGCGCCAGCTGATCCTGGAGCGCGTCGCGCTGCTGCCCGAGCCGACGCGGCGCACGCTGGCCGCCTGCGCGATCCTGGGGCGAGAGGCCAACGCCGCCACCGTCGCGCGGGTGGTGGAGGCCTTGCCCGCGAAGGTGATCGACGATCTCGCGCCGGCGCTGCAAGCGGGTATCTTGCGCGAGCCCCGCCCGGCCCAGTTCAGCTTCAGCCACATCCTGGTGCGCGACGCGATCGAGGCCGCGCTGGCGGCCGCCGAGCGCCTGGAGCTGCACGCGCGGGCGGAGCGCGCGCTGAGCCCGCTCGGCGATGGCCCGGAGGTGCTGGTGGAGCGGGCGCGGCACGCGCTGGCCGCGCTCGGTCCAGACGGGGCGGGGCTGCAGCTGGGCCTGCGCGCGGCCGAGCTGCTCGAGGAGCTCGGCGCCTTTGATCGCGCGTACGCGATGCGTCTGCGCATCGCGGAGGCACGCGCGCACGTGCTCGGGCGGCCCGCGGAACCCGGCGAGCAGCTGCAGCTCGCGCGCCTGGCTCAGGCAGCGGGACGCTACGGCGAGGCGCGCCAGCTGTGCAACGAGGTATTGCTGCGGGCGCGCGCCGCCCGGGACGCAGAGCTGCTGGCGCGGGCGGCGCTGACGCTCGGCTCGGAGCTGCGCCCGGGCACGGTCGATCGCGAGCTGCTGGCGGCGCTCGAGCGCGCCCGCGCCGAGCTCGCCGACGCGGGCACGCCGGGCGGTGCGCACGCGCTGCTCGGCTGCCGGGTGCTCGCGCGGCTGTCGGCGGTGCTGCAGCCGGCGAAGGATCCCCAGATGCCGGTGGCGCTGGCGCTGCAGGCGATCGCGCAGGCGCGCGCAAGCGGGGATGAGGCCACGCTGCTCGAAGTGTTGCACGTGGCGGGCTCGGCGCTGGTCGACTACGCGCCGATCGAGCTGCGCCGGCAACACAATCAAGAGCTGCTGGCGCGCGCCAGGGCGCGCGCCGACCTGCCGCGGCAGCTGGCGGCGCTGGGGCGCCTGGCCATGGACCAGGCGGAGTACGGCGAGTTCACCGCCTGGGAGGGCTCCGTCGATCGACTGCTCGAGCTCGCCAGCGCCGTGGGCACGCCGCGCCTGCGCTGGCGGGCGCTGCTCTTCGGTTCCATGCGCGCGGTGGCCAAGGGGGAGGTGCTGGAGTCGGAGCGGCTGCTGAGCGAGGTGCGCGAGCTCGGCGAGCTCACCGACGATCCGGCGCTGGTGCTCTCGCTCAGCGCGCACGTGGCGCTGCGCGCGGCGCTGTTGCACCTCGACGACCCAATCGAGCTGCTGGTCCCGCTGCGCGGCCTGGAGGACGTCCCGTACGGGGAGGTGGTGCACCTGATCCTGAAAGCACGCGCCCATGCCCGGCTGGAGGACGAGCCCAACGCGCGCCGCGCGCTGGAGCAGCTGCCGCCCTGCGACCCTCGCCTGCCGCCGGAGTGGCTGGGCTGGCTGGTGGAGCCCTGCGTGCTGGCGGGCGATCTGGTCAGGTGCCGCATGCTGCGCGCCGCGCTGGAGCGCCGAGCCGCGCCGCAGTTCGTGGGCGGCCACGTACCGATCACCTACGAGGGGCCGGTGGCGCGGCTGCTGGGTCTGCTGGACTCGGCGCTGGGCGAGGCCGCCGCCGCGGAGCAGAAGCTGCGGGCCGCGCTGGCGCAGATGGAGCAGCACGGTCTCGCGGCGTGGGTCGCGCAGCTGCGCTACGATCTCGCCGGCGTGCTGGCGCGCGCGGGGCGCCACGCCGAAGCGCGCGCGCTGTTCGCCGAGACGGCGCAGCGCGCCGAGCGGCTCGGCATGCGCGGGCTGCACGCTCGCGCTCAGCTGCGCAGCCTCGACCCGGGCGCCGCGGCAGGCGCGCCCTCGGCGCGGGCGTCGAGCGCCCACGCAGCCCTGCTCTCTTCTCCCCCGGCGCCGCGTGCCCCGCTGCGCATGAGCCGCGAAGGAGACGTGTGGCTGGTGCAACACGGCGCGCGCTCGGCGCGCGTCAAGCACAGCCGCGGCATCGCCCTGCTCGCGCGGCTGGTGGAGCGCCCCGGGGAGGACATCCACGTGCTGGCGCTGTCGAGCGACGAGGCGGGCGCCAGCCTGCAGGACACGCGCGTCTCCGGGCTCGATGCGCCCGACCCGCGGGCGCTGCGGGAGTACAAGCAACGCCTCTCCGAGCTGGCAGAGGAGCTGGCGGAGGCGCAGCAAGCGGGCGACTCGGGGCGTGCCGGGCGTCTCCAGCGGGAACAGCAGCTGCTTCAGGCCGAGCTGTCTCGGGCGCTGGGCCTGGGCGGCGGTCGTGCCACTGGCCCCGCCGAGCGTGCCCGGGTGAACGTGCAGCGCCGCCTGAAGGACGCCATCGCACGCCTCGCCGAGTGCGACGCCGAGCTCGGGCGCTATCTGGAGAAGGCCGTAGTAACGGGCACTTATTGCCGATTTCTGGCGTAGGGAGCAGGCCCCTGATCCCGCCCGGTAGAGGATGGAACGATTGTTCCGCGGCCCGTCACGCCTCCCTGGTGGAGGTCGTCATGGAAGAGATTCTCGGTCTGCTGATTCCCGTCTCATTCGCGCTCATGCTGGTGGTGGAACACTTTTGCGCCGCCAAGCCGCTGCCCCGGGTGCGCTTCTGGCTGCTGAAGGGCATCGTATTCTTCAGCTTCACCGGCGCGGTCAACGCGGTATTGCCCGCGCTCATTGCCAGCACGCTCGCGGGGCACACGCTATTCGATCTGCGCGGCCTCGCCACCCTGCCCGGCGCCGTGCTCGGCGCGCTGGTGGGTGATTTCTTCGGCTACTGGTTGCACCGGGCGATGCACCGCTGGCACTGGCTGTGGCGCTGGACGCACCAAATGCACCACAGCGCCGAGCGCATGGACCTGGCCGGCATGACCTATACGCATCCCTTCGACACGCTGCTCGCCTTCGGGCTGACGGGGCTGGCGGTGGCGCTGCTCGGGCTCTCGCCGGACGCCGCCGCCCTGGCGGGCTTCCTCGGCTATGCAGCGGCCGTCGTGCAACACATGAACATCCGCACGCCCAGCTGGATCGGGCGCGTCGTGATGCGCCCAGAGGCGCACGGTCTGCACCACGAGCGGGGCATCCACGCTTACAACTACGCGAGCTTTCCGCTCTGGGACATCGCCTTCGGCACGTTCCGTCACGTGCGGAGCTTCCCGGAGCAGTACGGCTTCTGGCCGGGCGCTTCCGCGAAGCTGGGTGCGATGCTGATCGGCCGCGATGTGGCCGATCCCGAGCGGGCGTGAGCCGCCCGGGACAAACCAGGGCCGGCGCAGCGCTCGACGTGCGGGGGTAGCCCCCGCCAACGAGCTCGCGCCGGCCCTGTTTGCTGCTTGGCGCCTCAGGCGTTCTTCAGCGTGCGGTCGAAGAAGGCGAGCGTGCGGTCCCAGGCCAGCTTGGCGCTCTCGGGGTCATACACCTCCGGGCGCGCCTCGTTCATGAAGGCGTGCTGCACGCCCTGATAGCGGTGCAACTCGAACTTGGACTTCGACTTCTTCAGATCGGCTTCGAGCGCGTCCACCGCCTGCGGCGTGCACCAGTCGTCGATCTGGGCGAAATGCAGGATCAGCGGGATGGCGATCTCGGCCGGGTTGGCCACGGTCTTGGGCGGAATGCCGTAGAAACAGCCGCCCGCATCCATGCCCTTCACGCGCAGCGCCGAGAGCAGCGTGAGCGCGCCGCCCATGCAGAAGCCGGTGACGCCGACGCGCTTCGAGCTCTCGCGCAGGTAGGTGACACAGCCCTGGATGTCCTGCTCGGCGGCATCGGGGAAGTTGAGGTTCTGCATCATGTGGCTCGCCTCGTCCGCGCTGCTCGCGCGCTTGCCGCGGTACAGGTCCGGCACCACGGCGCGGTAGCCTGCCTGCGCGAAGCGATCGGCGGTCTTCTTGATCTGCTCGTTCAGCCCCCACCACTCCTGCACCACGACCAGCGCGGGCGCTGCCGGGGGCAGGCCGTCAGCGCTGAGATACGCGGGACAAGTGGCGCCGTCAGGACGGCGAATTTGAATCAACTGGCCCATGTTGCCTCCATCGGTGAGCGCGGGAGTATGCGCCCCGTCCTGCGGGCTGTACAGCAGCGCAGGTCCAGCGATTTCTGGCCCTGCGGCCCTTTTTTTCGCTCTGGCTTCGACTATTGTCGAGTCCATGCAAAACGCCGCGCAGGAAGCCGCCGCGGGGTCCCCGCACCCCGAGGACGACGAACTCCACCGAATCCGCCATAGCCTGGCGCACGTCCTGGCCCAGGCCGTGCTCGAGCTGCGGCCGGGGGCGACGCTCGGCTTCGGTCCGCCGATCTCCGACGGCTTCTATTACGACTTCGTGCTGCCCGAGCCCCTGTCCGACGCGGACCTGGTCGCGCTCGAGAAGAAGATGAAGCACATCATCAAACAAGGGCAGAAGTTCGAGTGCCAGGAGCTGCCGCCCGAGGAAGCATACCGTTTCATCAACGATACGATGCACGAGCCGTACAAGCTGGAGTACGCGAAGGAGCTGGTGCAAAAGCACGGCTCGAAGACCATCACCTTCTACAGGAACGGCCCCTTCGTGGACATGTGCGAGGGCCCGCACGTGAAGAGCACGCGCGACTTGCCCGCGGGCGGCTTCAAGCTGCGCAGCATCGCCGGCGCCTACTGGCGCGGCGACAGCAAGAACGTACAGATGACGCGCATCTACGCCTGGGCCTACAAGACGCCGGAAGAGCTGGCGCAGCGCGTGAAGGAGCACCAGCTGGCGCTGGAGCACGACCACAAGAAGCTCGGCAAGCAGCTCGACATCTTCCTGATCGACGAGGAGATCGGCAAGGGCCTGCCGCTCTGGATGCCCAACGGCACCGTGATCCGCGACGAGCTGGAGAAGCTGGCGCGCGAGCTGGAGTTCAAGGACGGCTACCAGCGCGTGAAGACGCCGCACCTGGCGCGCACCGAGCTCTACTACCGCACGGGTCATCTGCCCTACTACGCGGGCGGCATGTTCCCCTTCCTGGAGCTGAAGGAGAAGCACGAGACGGGCGGCGGCGAGATCGAGGAGGTCGTCGAGACCTACGCGCTCAAGCCCATGAACTGCCCGCACCACCACAAGATCTTCGCGGCGCGGCCGCGCAGCTACCGCGACCTGCCGCTGCGCTTCGCCGAGTACGGCGAGTGCTACCGCTACGAGGACTCCGGCGCGCTCTCCGGGCTGTTGCGCGTGCGCGGCATGTGCATGAACGACGCGCACATCTACTGCACCGAGGACCAGATCCGCGAAGAGTTCATGAAGGTGATGGATCTGCACCGCCGCTGCTACCAGATCCTCGGCCTCTCCAACTACTGGATGCGGCTCTCCACCTGGGATCCGGAGGACCCCAAGGGCAAGGAGAAGTACGTGGACATGCCCACGGACTGGGAGACCTCCACGCAGCGCATCCGCGAGGCGATGAAGGAGGTCGGCATGCCCTACCGCGAGGTGAAGGGCGAAGCCGCCTTCTATGGCCCCAAGATCGACGTGCAGTTCCGCACCGTCACGGGCCGCGAGGAGACCGCCAGCACCAACCAGCTCGACTTCGCCGTGCCGGGCCGCCTGGGCCTGGTCTACAAGACCTCCAGCGACGAGCTGAAGCACCCCTACTGCTTGCACCGCGCGCCGCTCGGCACGCACGAGCGCTTCGTGGCGTTCCTGATCGAGCACTACGGCGGCGCCTTCCCGACCTGGCTCGCGCCCGAGCAGGTGCGCATCCTGCCGGTGGGCGCGCAGTTCAACGAGTACGCGAGCAAGCTGGAGGCGGCCCTGCGCAACGACCTGGTGCGCGCCCGCGCCGACCTCGACAACGAGACCCTCAACAAGCGCATCCGCACCGCCGAGACCAGCAAGATCCCCAACATGCTCGTGGTCGGCGAGCGCGAGCAGCAGACCGAGTCGGTGACCTTGCGCCGCTACGGCAGCCGCGACCAGGAGACGCTCAGCTTCCGCGACTTCCAGGCGCGGCTGGCCCAGGCGATCTCGACGCGCTCGCAGCAGCTCTGACGGCTCGCCCGCGGACGCAGCGAGTGCGTGGCTCGGATCCGCGCCACGCCGAACGACTCCAGTATGCGCCCACTGAACGGCATCAGTGGGCGCGGGGCGGAGTGATCGAGCAGGATCGCCCGCATCCTCGGCCGTGGCACCTACGAGGTCACCGGAGGTGCCACATCTGCGATGGCAAGCCCGGCAAGCCCGGAATGCTGGAACTCTCGCGGGCACACGAGACATACTGGAAGACCTGGTCGCTCTGTGTGCAGCAGCGGGGTGGCCCGAGGTCAGTCGAGGGAACATGGCAAAGAACGGCAAAGAGGTCGCAGCGCAACCCGAACGGCCCTGGTTGGCCCACTACCCCGCGGGGACGTCCTGGGAGATCGACACCAAGGCCTACGCCAACGTGCTGGAGCTGCTGGAGGAGGCCTTCCAGAAGTACGCGGGCTGTCCCGCGCAGGAGAACCTCGGTTACGAGATGAGCTACGCCGAGCTCGAGCGTCAGTCACGCCAGCTCGCTGCGTTCTTCCAGGCGCGAGGCCTGCGCCCGGGTGACACACTGGCCATCCAGATGCCGAACGTGCTGCAGTACGCAGTCACGTTGTTCGCGGGCATCCGCGCCGGGCTGCGGCTGGTCAACATCAACCCGCTGTACACGCCGGCCGAGATGCGCCGCCCGCTGCTCGATTCCAGGGCAAAGGCGATCGTGATCCTGGCGAACTTCGCCCACAAGCTCGAGAGCGTGCTGCCGGAGACGGAGGTCGAGCTGGTGCTGGTGACGGAGATCGCCGACGCGATACCGGGCCTGCGGCGCCTGCTGATCAATTTCGTGGTGAAATACCTGAAGAAGATGGTGCCACGCTACCGGCTGCCCGCGTCGATCTCCTGGCGGGCGGCGATCGCTTCGGGCGCGCACAGCCGCTACGAGCGCCCCCAGGTGCCCTCCGACCAGACGCTCTTCCTCCAGTACACCGGCGGCACCACGGGCGTACCGAAGGCCGCCGACCTGACCCACGCCAACATCGTAGCCAACGTGCTGCAGTGCAAGGCCGCGTTCACGACCCTGCGCCCCGGCGTCGAGGTGATGCTGGCTGCGCTGCCCTTCTATCACATCTTCGGCCTGACGGTGAACGCCATCTTCATGATGCACCTCGGGGCCAAGCTGGTGCTGATCACCAACCCGCGCGACATCCCGGCCTTCATCAAGATCCTGAGCAAGAGCCGCTACACCATGTTCACGGGCCTGAACACGCTCTTCAACGCGCTGATGCAGCACCCCGATTTCACCAAGATCGACTTCTCCCACAGCAAGCTCAACGTCGGTGGTGGCATGGCCATGCAGCAGGCGGTCGCGCAGCGCTGGCTGGAGCTCACCGGCAAACCCATCCTCGAAGGGTACGGCTTGAGCGAGACCTCGCCCGTGCTCTGCTGCAACGTCCCCTCGCAAAACGTGCCCGGCAGCATCGGCCAACCCTTCCCGGCGACGGAGATCGCGATCCTCGATCCCGAGGGCCAGCGCGTGCCGCTGGGCGAGCGCGGCGAGATCTGCGCGCGCGGGCCGCAGGTCATGCGCGGCTACTTCGAGCGCCCGGACGAGACGGCGCGCGTCTTCACCGCCGACGGCTGGTTCCGCACCGGTGACATCGGCACGATGGACGAGCGCGGCTATGTGCGCATCGTCGATCGCCTGAAGGACATGATCCTGGTCTCCGGCTTCAACGTCTACCCGAACGAGGTCGAGGAGGTGCTGATCACGCATCCGGGCGTGCGCGAGTGTGCCGTGATCGGCATCCCCGATCCGCAGTCGACGGAGCGAGTGAAGGCGTGCGTGGTGCGCAAGGACAGCTCGGTCACCGAGGAAGAGCTGATCGAGCACTGCCGCAAGTCCCTCACGGGCTACAAGGTGCCGAAGGTGGTGCAGTTCTACGAGGAGCTGCCCAAGAGCAACGTGGGCAAGATCATCCGGCGCGAGCTGCGCTGAGGGGGCTCGGCAGCCCACGGCCCCGAGCCCGCCAGGACCGCCCGCTGCGCGGCCCCAGAGTGTGCTCGCTGCGCGGCGCGTGCCGGCGCGCTAGGGCACGAGCAACGTATTCAACGCCGCCATCGCCGCCTCTCGCCCCGCGGCCACGTAGCCCCGCAGCTGATCCGTGTTGGAGAAGGCGCTGAAGGCGCTGCCGTCGAGCGGGCGCGGGGGGCGGATCTGGACGATCTCGAGCGGCACCCAGCCGAAGACGGCCTTGACCTTCTCGATCACGTCGAGCGGCACGCGCTGGTGCGCGAGCTCGTCGAGCTTGCTCAGGTAGTCGTTGATGGCTTCGGCGTCGCGCAGGTCGCGGTAGAGCCGCTCGTTGATCAGGATCTCGGCCAGCTGCGTGACGAGCTTCGCGCCGCGCAAGGGCTGGGGCGCCGGCAGCTGCTGGGGCTCGGGCGTGACCACGATGATGCGCTCGACCGCGCTGCCCTCGATGGCACGTTTGATCGGCGTGTTGTTGACGACGCCGCCGTCGCTGCACAGACCGACGCCCGGCACGTCGACCGGCGCGAACAGCAGGGGGAACGCGCCCGAGCCGAGCGCGGTGTGGAACACCTGCGCGCGGCTCTGTTCGCTGTCGAAGTGCTCGTCACGGAAGCTGGCGACGTGCTCGAAGGTGGTCGCCGGCTGGCCGTCGATGTTGCCCGGGACGCCTTGCAGCGCCGTCAGCACCAGCTCCAGCTCGATCGGGCGGCGATGCACCACCGGGAGCTCCGCCACCGCCGCGTGCATCAGCGGCAGCAAGCGCTCGCCCGTGCCGACGCCCACCCCCTGCAGGATGTCGAGCGGGCTGACCTTCAGCACGTTGTGCCACTTGGCGTCGTGCAGCCACATCTCCACCAGGCGCCCCGCCACCAGATGCTCGGAGCCGTAGCGGATGCCGGTGGCATAGATGGCGCCGTTGAGCGCGCCGGAGCTGGCCGCGACGATGCGCACGATGGGAATGTGCTCCAGGTGCCGTGAAAGCACATCCAGCACGCCGGCCTCGAACGCACCCTTCGCGACCGCCCCCGCCAAAATGAGCGCTGTCCTCTTCCCCATGCAGAAGTTCTAAGCCGGCGCCGCCCCGCCATCAATCGCGGCCCGCCACGGCTCGCGGCAGCCGGCGCCAAAGCCAGGGAACCGCGCGGCAATCGCGCACCGGCCGAGCCGGTGACGGGCGGGGCGGCCTCACGTCCCCTGCAGACAGCCCAGCACCGCGCGCGGCAAGCCCATGCAACGTGCTCCAGCGCGCGCCGTGTCGCAGGGATGCTGGAACGGATCGGCAGTGCTCTCGTCCACCGCGTCGGGGCGCCTCCAGGTGCCCGGGCCGTAACCCTTCGAATCAAAGGGGGCAACGGCATCGATGCCACTGCCCACCTCGGCGCGGCGAAGCAGCCAGCGCTGCTGGCGCGAGCGGTCCGCGAGCGAGCGAGCCTTGACGTACCAGCGCTCCACCTGCCGCTGCGGCCCGATCACCTCCGCGTCCTCAGGACCCACGAAGTAGCGCATCTCGATCACCACGAAGCGCTCGCCACGCTGCTCGCGCAGCATGTCCAGCGCGGCCTTGCGCAGCTTGCTGCCCGGATGGGGCCTGATCCAACCCTGGACACAGGTGTCGCTCGGGGATCCGCGATCCGCGCTCTCGGCGCTGGCGGCATCATCCGACGACTTGTGATCGGCGGACTCGTGATCGGCAGGCTCGTGAGCAGCAGCCTTCTGAGCAGCGCGAGGGTCCTCGACGGCGGTGCCGCTCGTCGGCACGCGTTCGCTGGCGAGCGGCGCGCCTGGCGGGGGTGAGGCGGCGCCTGGCGCGGGCTGCGGATGCAGCGCCTCGCGTGCCACACCTTCGGGCTTTCCGGCGTGCTCCTGCTGCGCCGCGGCTCGCCCGCCCTCGACAGCCTGCCCCTCCGCAGCTTCGCGTTTTTTGTCGATCACCCAGTGCTCGCAAGCGAGCAACGTGTAGAGCGCAACGCTCGACACCAGGATGGTCGGGTGCAACCTCGGCATGCGTCCGGTGCGAATAAATAGTGCTTTCGTCGAGGGCGTCCACCCGCTTCTGAGCTTCTAAAGTCCTTCGGGAAGTGGGATTCGCTCCTGCTCATCACCGGCGACGAGCGGAAACCGGCCTTCGCTCCAGTCCCGCTGCGCGCGCTCGATGCGCTCCTTCGAGCTAGAGACGAAGTTCCACCACATGTGTCGCACGCTCTCCGGCGGGCTGCCGCCCAGCAAGCACGCTGCGCCGGCGGCTCGCACGCTTGCCTCACCGAGGTGAAACACCAGCGGCAGAGCGCAACGACGCCGGTGTTCTCTCCGAGTGCACGCTGCCGCGCCCCCAGAAAACAAGACTTCAGTCGCCGGGAACGATCGGGCGAAACATGATGCTGATGCGCGGATCGGCGTGAGCGCGCTTGGGGATGGCATGGTGCCAGGTACGCTGGCACGTACCGCCCATGACGAATAGATCTCCCCAGCCGAGGTCAAAGGCAAGCGATGGGCCGCCGGCAGCGGGCCGGATCAGAAAACGCCGCGGCGCACCCACCGAAACGGTGGCCACGACGCTGTCGTCCACGAAGCGCCCGAGCTTGTCGCCGTGAAATGCCACACTGTCCCGTCCCGTCCGGTAGTGAGCGAGCGTGATGCTCTCGAGCGCCCACTGATAGCGAGCGGACAGGGTTTGCGAGAGACGGCGCAGCAGCTCCGAGACGGGACCCTGCTCCGGTGCGCGCGCCACGAGCCGCGGCACATCCACCTCGCGGTCGTACATCTGACGCCGGTGGCTCTGCCACGGCACCTGCCCCGCCAGCGCCTCGAACACGCGAGTGTGCCCCTGGAGCCAATCGGGGTGATGCTCGAGCCAGGCACCACTGGCGAGCTCGATGCGACGGATCTGCGGCAACGCCGGATCGAAGCGCGGGCTACCAGCACCGAAGAGTGAGCCCTGCATCGAAGGGATCTACTGAACTAATTTCCAGTCGTCAAGGCGACTGGGAGGTACGCAGTCTGCGGGCCGCCGGCGCCCGCCGGGGGGTTCCAAACCAAAAACCTGCTACCAACTGGTCATAGGTAGGATCTTTGCAAGCAGGCTTTCGTAGCGTCGGCGAGCGCACCCAGCGCCGCGCACCTGCCGTGGGCGGCGCAACCTCTTCGAGCGAATCGAGTTGAGGTTCCCTGGGGCCCCTGGGGAACCCGTCGTCCCGGCGCGCCCCCCCCGCGTGGCGAGCGCCGCGCGTCTGCCATGGGGCAGCGCAACCTCTTCGAGCAAATCGAGTTGAGGTTTCCCGGGGAACCCGTCGTTCCAGCGCGCGCCCCCCGCGTGGCGAGCGCCGTGCGCGTGCGCTTTCTGCTCGCTTTC
>DASTRX010000153.1:0-47907 GCA_035760985.1 Polyangiaceae bacterium | reverse complement strand
ATGAACTGATGCGGCATCCTTGCGCGCGCTAAAATTACTGCCAAAATCAGGACGGTGAAGACTCGGCGCCAGCTCACCTTCCGGTTCCGGACGTGGGGAGGAGCCCGCAAGGGGGCAGGCCGGCCGCCGAAAGGCGACGCGGGCGTGTCTCATCTGCGCCGTCCGGCGCTGTCGCGGCACCATCCGGTGCACGTCACGTTGCGCATCGTGGCGGGAGTGCCATCGCTGCGCGGGCCACTGTTTCGCAGAGTGCGCGGCGCCCTCGCGGAGGGGCAGGAGCGCTTTGGGTTTCGGCTCGTGCACTTTTCCGTGCAGAGCAATCACCTGCATCTGATCGCGGAGGCGGCGGATCGGCGGGCGCTGTCGCGGGGAATGCAGGGGCTTTCGATCCGGGTGGCACGCTCCGTGAATGGCGCGCTGTCGCGCAAGGGGAAGGTGTTCTCCGATCGCTATCATGCGCGGGCCTTGAGCACGCCGCGGGCCACGTATTTTGCCCTGCGCTATGTGTTGCTCAACGCGCGCAAGCACCAGCGATCGCCAGGGCCGCCGCGAGCGGCGGCCCTGGCGGAGCTGCCCTCGGGCTTTGTCGATTCCTGTTCGTCCGCGCCCTGGTTCGACGGCTTCAGCCGCCCCGCGGAGCTGGCGTTCGGCGCCGCCAGCGCGCGGCGGCGCTGGCGACTTTCGTCGGACCGAGAAGCGCCGGTCGTGCCGGCGAGGACTTGGTTGCTGCGTCGAGGGGTGCGCCGCTACGCCGCCTTCGACGTCGATGACGCGCCCGCGTGACGCTGGCAGCGCGCTCTCGAAGAGCAAAGGCTCGGGCGGTCGTGGCGGGGAGGTGACCCGGGTCGGATGCGGGCACTCCTGGAGTCGCGCGGCGCTCGTGGAGGGCCGAGCCCAAAACCACGCCCACTGAGCGGCGCTGGCTGGTGCAGGCCCGGCTTCGGAAGGCCCGATTGCTCGCGGCGTCAGGCGCTCGCGATGGCCTGGTCCAGCGCATCCAGCAAGCTGGCAAAGGCTCGTTCTTCGACTTGCATGACGTGCTGGAGGCGCTCTTGCCAGTCGGGCAGCGCTTGCAGGCGCGCCTGCATCTCTCGCAGGTGCGCTTCCTCGTCGCTCAGGATCGACGCGACGGAAACGCGCTGACCGCTGGACTGGAGCACTTGCTGGTAAGCGGGGTAGAAGGTGCGGGCGCGGATTTCGATCGCGGCGCTGGTGAGCGCGTAGCTGGCTTCGGGGTTCCCGGCACCGAGGGCGTGTTCGCCGGCGCGATCGACCGCCTGGAAGTAGCGCTCGGCTTCGTCGCCCGCGAGGGTGTGCTCGGCGCTGAAGGTGGCCACGGAGACGCCCGCCGGAGCGACGGCGCAGGCGAATTTCTTGAGCCGGGTGGCGTGGGCCGCTTCTTCGAGCATGTGCTGCAGGCCGTCGAGGTCGAGCTCCTGCGAACGCCGCGTCTTGAGCATCTTGCGCACGCCGACGTACTCGAGGCGGGAGAGGCTGTTCAAGAAGCGGGCGTGCAGCGCGGGGTTGTGCACGATGGCGTGCAGCGTGGGCTCGAGGCGAGCGTGGGCGGGGCCGCCCTGGCAGGCGTCGACAAAGGCTTGCATCGCCGCACGAGGGTAGTCGCCGGCCGCCCCGATGCCAGGAAAATGTCAGAGAATGCCGCGCGATCGCAGGCTGGCGAGGGCGTTTTCCAGGCTGCCGCCGGTGTCGACCACGACGTGCTCGCCAGGGGGCAGGCCGCGGATGGGCTCGTACTGGGCCACGAATTGCTCGAAGATCTGGCTGCGTCCATCGCTCTCGCTGGGGCCGCGCGCGCGTTCGGCCAGGCGCGCGCGGCAGACCTCGAGCGGCGCCTGGCATTCGATCAGCAGGAAAGGGGCGTGCATGCGGCGCGCCAGGTCGCGGGCCGCCGTGCGCGCTGCACTGCTCCGAAACGAAGCGTCGAGCACCACCGAGCGACCGGACTCGAGCACGACCGCCGCACGGCGCAGCACTTCGCGGTACACGGCGGCGCTCGCGGCCTCGGAGTAGTTGGCCGCGAAGGCGCCGTCTGCCAGGGGCGTGGTCGCGCTCACGCCGCGCAGGGCCTTGCGCGTGCGATCGGAGCTGATGCGCGGCGCAGCGAGCTCGCCGGCGACTGCGCGCGCCAGCGTGCTCTTGCCGCTCGCGATCAGCCCGGCCAGCGCAAACACGCGCGGAGGACTGTCGGGTTTGCGCTCGCTGGCGAGCGCGAGCAGGAAATGGCGACGGATCTGCGCCTCCAGCTGCCGGCGCGCGTGCACCGGCGCCGAGCGCAGGCTCAGCGCGCCGATCTTGGCGCGCACGTAGGCGCGGTAGCTCTCGTAGAAATCCACCAGCGCGTACAGGTCGTGGTCTTCGCTCTCTTCGGCGTAGCTCGCGAGGAAGCGCTCCTTTAGGTCGACGCGGCCCTGAAAGGCGAGGTCCATGGACAGGAACGCGACGTCCGCGCACACGTCGCCAAAGCGGAAGCGTTCGTTGAACTCGATGCAGTCGATGATGGTGGGCTCGCCCGCGCCGTCGATGTAGACGTGCTCGAGCCGCAGATCGCCGTGGCCGTCCCGGATGCGTCCGCTCCGGATGCGCTGCTCGAACAGCTCGCGGCGCTGCTCGAGGAAGCCCAGCTGGGCCGCCTCGACCTCGCGCTGCTGGGCTTCGGAGACCAGGTCCGACAGCAGTTGATGCGTCTGCGCGAAGTTTTCTTGCACGTTGCGCCGGATGCAGTCGACGCGCCCGAACTCGGCCATCTCCGCCGTGCTGGGTGCCTCGCGGTGGAAGCGCGCGAGCACCTGCGCCAGCCGCTCGAGGTGCTCGCGGCTGAGCCGGCCTTCGGCGAGGCGCACGTCCGCCCGGTCCTTGTCATCGAGCCGGCGCATCTTCACCGCCCAGTCGACGACCGGGCCCGAGCCCGCGAGCTCATGCACGCCCTCCGCGTTGCGCGTCACGGGCACGACACCCAGGTACACGCCCGGCGCGAGGCGACCATTCAGTCGCGTTTCGGTCTCGCAGGCCAGGCGGCGTTGATCGAGCTCCGAGAAGTCCAGGAAGCCGAAGTCGACTGGCTTCTTCACTTTGAAGACCGTGTCGGCGTGCAAGAACACCCACGAAATGTGCGTCTCCCGCACCTCTCGAGCCGATTGCGCCAGGTCTTGCCTCAACTCCGCCACTCGCACCTTCCCAACCGCCAGAGCTTCGACCTATGTCTGGCGCTTTAAGGAAGCATAGAGCCATGTCTGCAAGCAGTGCGCCAGCTCTCGTCCACGCAGCCTCGGCTGAGCAACCGGGCCAGCCGGAGCCGGGCCTCAGCGAAGCCGCGGCTTCGCAGCGCCTGGCGCAGGATGGTCCCAACGAGCTGGCGCGAAAGGCACCGCCGTCGGCGTTGCGTCTGTTTGCGCGTCAATTCCAGAGCGCGGTGGTCGGGCTGTTGTTCGCCGCGAGCGTGGTGTCGGCGCTGGTGGGAGAGGTCGTCGACGGGCTGGCGATCGCGGTCGTGTTGCTGGTGAACGCCGTCGTCGGCTTCTTGCAGGAGTATCGCGCCGAGGCCGCGGTGCAGGCGTTGCGCAATCTGACCGCGCGCCGCGCGCGCGTGCTGCGCTCGGGAGCGGCGAAGGTGATCCCCGCCGCGGAGCTGGTGGTCGGGGATCTGCTGCTGCTCGAGGCCGGAGATGTGATCGCCGCCGATGCGCAGCTGCTGGACGCGAATCTGCTCACCGTGAACCAGGCCAGCTTGAGCGGGGAGAGCGAGCCGGTCAGCAAGAGTGCGGTGCCCGCCGCGCCCGACGCGCCGCTGCTGGAGCGCGCCGATCGGGTGTTCATGGGCTCGTCGGTGGCGCGCGGTTCGGGGCGCGCGCGGGTGGTAGCGACCGGCATGCGAACGGAGCTGGGGCGCATCGCGCATCTGGTCGAGAACGTCGAGCGCAGCGCGACGCCGCTGGAGCAGCGGCTGGCGCGCGTGACGCGCGGGCTGATCTACATCTGCCTGGGCATCGTGGTGCTGGTGGCCGTGCTCGGGCTGCTGCGCCGTGTACCGGCGTTCGAGGTGCTGATCAGCGCGGTCTCGCTCGCCGTGGCCGCCATTCCCGAGGGGCTGCCGGCGCTGGTGACGGTCGCGCTTTCGCTGGGGGTGCGGCGCATGTCGGCGCGGCAGGTGCTGGTGCGGCGCATGTCGGCAGTGGAGACGCTGGGCTGCACCACCGTGATCTGCACCGACAAGACCGGCACGTTGACCGCGGGCGAGATGAGCGTGCGGCGGCTGTGGGGCGCGGAGGAGCACGCCTTGCTGGACGCGGCGGCGGCCTGCTGCGACAGCGAGCTGGGCACCGACGGGCGCGCCGGGGTCGGCGATCCCACCGAGCTCGCGCTGCTGTCTGCGGCGCGGCAGCGCGGCATCGAGCGCGCGAGCATCGAGCGCGACCGCCCGCGGGTGCGGGTGGAGCCGTTCGACGCGCAGACCAAGCGCATGCTGATCGAGCGCGCCGATGGCGTGGTGTACGTGAAGGGCGCGCTGGAGGTGGTGCTGCCGCTGTGCCCCGGGCACGATCCCGCTGCCCCGGCGCAGGCGGCGGAGATGGCGGCGAGCGGGCTGCGCGTGCTGTGCGTGGCGAGCGGGCCCGCGCAGTCGCCGCTTCAGCTCACGCTGCGGGGGCTGTGCGGGATCGCGGACCCGCCGCGCGCCGAGGTACCGGCGGCCGTGGCGGCGGCGCGCAGCGCCGGGGTCCAGGTGGTGATGATCACCGGCGATCATCCGACCACGGCCCAGGCGATCGCGCGCGAGCTGGGCATCGTGGCGCCCGGCGAGTCGCCGGAGGGGCGCGTCCACGCGCGCACCACGCCGGAGCAGAAGCTCGCCATCGTGCGCGACTGGAAGAGCAAGGGCGCGATCGTGGCCATGACCGGCGATGGCGTCAACGACGCGCCCGCGCTGCGCGAGGCGCACATCGGCGTCGCCATGGGGCGCACCGGCACGGAGGTGACGCGAGAAGCGGCCGACGTGGTCATCTCCGATGATAACTTCGCGAGCATCGTGGCCGCCGTCGAGGAGGGCCGCGGCATCTTCGAGAGCATCCGCAAGGCGCTCGTGTATCTGCTCTCGACCAACGCCGCCGAGCTGCTGGTGATGCTGGTGGCGGCGCTGGTGGGCTTGCCCCTGCCGCTGCTCCCGGTGCAGCTGCTGTGGGTGAACCTGGTCACGGACGCGCTTCCGGCGCTCACCCTGGCGATGGATCCACCGCCCGCCGACGTGCTGAGCCGGCCGCCGCGCGATCCGCGCGAGCCGATCATCGGGCGCGCGGAGTGGTGGACGGTGGCAATGGTGGGAGCGCTGCTCGCGGCCGCCACCCTGGCCGCCTTCCTGCTCTTTGAGCGTGAGGGAGGGGCCGGCCTCGGGCGTTCAGCGGCGTTCACCACGCTGGTGTTCGGGCAGCTGGGGCTGGCGCTGGCAGCGCGAGACCAGCGGCGCACGTATCCGCAGTCCAGACCACTGAGCAATCGCAGCTTGCTGGCGGTCGTCGGTGCCTCGTTCCTGCTGCAGCTCTCGCTCTATCAGTTCGCGGGGACGCGCCGTGTGTTCCAGCTGGACGTGCTGGCGGCCGGCGATCTGGCGCTGCTGGCCGCGCTGGCGCTCGCCCCCGTCAGTCTGGTGGAGCTGAGCAAGCTCGTGCGGCAGCTGCGCCAGCGCCGCACGAGCTCTTGACCGCGAGCTCAGATCGCGCGCCGCCGGCGCGCGCGCGTCTCCAGCTGGCGGGCAGCGGCGTCGAACGCGCTGCGGATCGCGTTCTGCATCGGTTCATGGTTGCAGGCGCCGTCAGGCTCACGGGTCACGACCACCTCGTCATCGGCGGTGGTGATGTCGAGCCGCACGCAGAAGGGGTTGCCCTTGTGCTGGTGCCGGTGAGGTTGGTCCACCACCACGTGGCAGCGCTGAATCCGTGACGCCATGCGCTCCAGGCGCTCGGCGCGCTCGCGGACGAGCAACTCGATCGCGGGGGAAGGGGACATGCCTCGAAACGTGATCTGCAGGTGGTCTTGCATGTGTGAAGGAGGTGCATCGCGCATGCCAGTGCGGTATAGGTAGATCCACGCGGCGTGGAGGGAACGCGCCGGCAGGTTCTGCGGTCCAGCGCCGCGGATGCGCAGTTCTTGCGCCAAAAAGGTGAGGGAAGCAGCGGGATCGAAGCGGCACGCGCCGTGCACTGCGCCGGGACACGCGACCAGCGGAAGGACACCACAGAACTCGAGCAAACCGTTTGGGCTTTTTGGGGGCACCAGGCCCCGAATGCAGGAGAGATAGACATGCCAAAGACAGTTGCCGACATCATGCATCCGGACTTCTTTCACGCGTCGCAGTGCGACTCGATCGGGCAGCTGCTCCACGACATGGCGGAGCTGGGCCTCGGTTCCGCCCCCGTGCTCGATCTGGCGGGCCACCCCTTGGGCATGGCCAGCGTGCGCGAGATCGATGGCTGCCGGCGCGTGGAAGAGCTCTGTGATCAGCTGAAGCAACCGGTCGTGACCGTGCATCAGGACACCAGCATCGAATCTGCTGCTCGTACGCTGGCCGCGCACGAGGCGGACACGCTGGTGCTGGTCGACGACCATGGGATCGCGGTGGGAGCCTTGCGTGCGCTCGATCTGCTGCGCGCCGTGCTGGGCCTCTCTCCCAGCAGGCTGGAGCGGGAGCGCAGCGGAAATTCGCGCGTCGGTTGGTCTCGCGGAGCGCTGCTGAATCTGGATTCGGTGCACCACGCCCCCCAGGCGCCCGGCATCATTCTGTTGGACCCCGGCGGAGGGGATCGTCCCAACATCGTGTGGGCGGAAGGCGCTGACAACATCCGCGAGCGGCTGGATCAGATGCTGCGCGAGCCGCAGGACGAACCCGCCCTGGAGCAGCTGCTGGGCGCGTACCCGCGCACGGTCATCTATCACGTGCTGGTCGTCACCGACCCGGAGCGGCGCGCGCGCTTGCTGCGTTCGCTGCGCGCGGTGCTCGCCCGGCGGCGTGCCGAGCCGGCGCCGGCCGCCGGCTGAGCGTTCGAGACTGGCTCTCGACAATAGCTCTCGAAAAACTGCACCGGGTTGCTACTCCCGGCGCAGCCATTCGGCGAACTTCCGGCAGGCGTCGACGCTGGTGAAGATGCCCGCCACGCGGTCGTCCTGCGCCACGACGGCGCAGCCCGCGCGACGATCCGCCATGCCCGAGAGCACGGTGTCGAGCGGCTCGTTGATGTCCACGATGTAGGGATCCTTGGCGCACAGCTCGCGCACGCCGATCTTCCAGGGGTCCGCCCCCGGGCGAGCCAGCGCCAGCTCGAGGTCGCGCGCGCTGAGCACGCTGTAGACCTCGCCCGCGCTGGTGACGGGCAGATGGTGGATGCCCCGCCCCGCCAGCATGCGCTCGGCGTCGCCGGCGTGGCGATCGAGCTCGATGGCGTACGGGAAGGGCGTCATCACGTCAGCGATGCGGGGGACGGCGCCGGACGGAGGTGGGGTACGTGTCATGCGGAGCTCCTGTCTTTAGCGGAAAGGTTCGCAAGGAGCATGCCGCTCGCCGGCGCGGCGGGGGAGCCCCCGCCGGAGGCGGACGCAGGAATTGCGTCGCCCGCCGAGGTGGCCGCAAGACCTGCCGGCCCGGGCAGCGAAGTAGGATGGAAAGCCCGCGCCAGGGCGGCGGATGTTGCTGGCATGTGTCCTGCAGTGTCCTGCGACTGCACAGCGCGACCGCAGCCAATTCATCGCGGAGCTGCGCAGGAGAGGTTCTCGTGAGCAAGCCCATTCCCACCATCCAGAAGTACATGACGACCACGCCGCTCACCATCGGCAGCGAGCAGACGATCGCGAAGGCGGCATCGCTGATGAGCGAGCATCACATCCGGCACCTGCCGGTGCTGCACGGCGGTCGCTTGCTGGGTGTGCTCTCAGATCGAGACGTGAAGCTGATCGAGACCTTCCGTGACGTCGATGCCTCGAAGACCCGCGTCGAGGAGGCAATGACCGAGCAGCCCTACACCGTGGACCCGGAGACGCCGCTGGACCAGGTCGTGCGCACGATGGCCGAAAAGAAATTCGGCTCGGCCGTGGTCCTGCAGAACCAAAAGGTGGTGGGCATCTTCACCACGGTGGACGCCTGTCAGGCGCTGTCTGAGCTGTTGCAGACCCGGCTCGCCAAGTGAACCCGTTGCCCGCTGCCCGAGGGGTGCAGCCAGTGGAGAAGACGCCATGAAGGATATGGAAGCTTGTGTGGTCGGCGGAGGCCCGATCGGCCTGTTCGCCGCCGCGTGCCTGCAAGAGCGCGGCGTGGAGGTGGGCGTGATCGACGCGGAATGGGAGCGGCCCGTGCGCAGCTACGCCTGCGGGCTGCACCCGGAGACGCTGCGCCAGTTCGACCGCCTGGGGCTGATGCCGGCGCTGCAAGAGCTCGCGCATCGCGTCGATCGGGTGGTCGTGTGCGACGAGCAGAAGCGGGGCACGGCCATCGAGCTAGCGGCCGTCGGCGGGCCCTTCCCCCACGTGCTCACGCTCCGGCAGTCGGACCTCCAGGACCTGCTCGCGCAGCGCCTGGCGCAGCTGGGCGTGGAACTGGCGCTCGGGCAGCAGGTCCGGACCATCAGCATGAGCTCGGGCGCCGTCCACTGCGTCTCGGTGCCGCAGCAGCGCGGCGCTGGCTCCGCCGCGAATGGAGCTGCTGCCCTCCCACCCGGCGACGCGATCGTGCGGCGAGCGGAATACGTGATCGCGGCTGACGGCTTCGATTCCGTGGGCCGGCGCGCGCTCGGCGTCGAGTTCATGGATGCAAAGCGGAGCGAGGCCTTCGCCATCTTCGAGTTCGAGGCCGATCTCTCGGAGCTGCAACACGAAGCCTACGTCGTGCTCGGCGCGGACAGCGTGAGCGCCTTCTGGCCACTGGGGCCCAGCCTGGGCCGCTGGACATTCCAGATCTGGGAGCAGCTCGACGAGACGCCATCGCTCGAGGCTCTGCAACAGCTGCTCGCGGAGCGGGCTCCCTGGTTTCGGCCTCGGCCCGAGCAGCTCGGCTGGGTGACCACGTCCAGCTTCGAGCGCAGGATCGCCAGGCGCTTCGGCTCTGATCGGCTGTGGCTGGCGGGAGACGCCGCACATGTGACCACGCCCATCGGCTTTCAGAGCATGAACCGCGGCTTCGTCGAGGTCAGTGTGCTCGCCGAGTTGATCAGCAATCGGCTGCGGGGCGAAGCGGAAGCTCGCGGCTTCCAGCGCTTTGAGCGCGAGCAGCAGCGGGAGTGGCGGCGCCTGCTCGGGCTGGGCACAACGCCGCTCCCTGGTTGGCTCACGAGTGCCGATCAAGCGCGGCTCGCCCCCTGCTTGCCGGCCTCCGGCGTCGACCTCGACACGCTCCTCGGGGAGCTCAGCCCGTCGCTGTGGCCTCAGGCGCCGGCGGCCTCGAGCCAGCGCACCATCTGAGGCGCGCCGACCAGGCCCGACTCCGCCGAGCGCACCTGGCCATCGCTCAGCACGACGAAGTGCGGAATGCCATTCACGTGGTAGCGGGCCGCGAGCTCCGGATGGCGGTCCGTGTCGACCTTCAGCACCAGAGCGCGGCCCGCCATCTGCTGGGCCACCTGCTTGACGTGCGGCGCCGCCATGCGGCAGGGACCGCACCAGGCAGCCCAGAAATCGACCAGCACCGGCACCTTGGCCTCGCGCAGCACGCTGTCGAACTCCTCCGTACCGGCGTCGAGCGGCTCCGCGATCGGCCCGAGCTCGGACTTGCAGGCACCGCAGCGCCCCTTGTCGGCGAGGTGCTTGGCGGGAATGCGATTTTGTTGGCCGCAATGGGGACAGGTACGGATCAAGACGTTCACCTGCTTGCCAACCTGCGGCCGCGCTGCCCTCGGCGCAAGGGGCGCGCCGCACCGGCCGGCGCTATGCCAGCTGCCCAGCGGGTGTTCTCAGGCGCCGCCGGAAGGTGGCGAGCGTCAAGGCTGCCAGGGCACCCAAGAGCACGTTCCAGAGCGCGAAGGCGATCAGGCCGAGAGGGGTCATCATCCACCCTGGCCATAGCACCGCGGAGAGCGTGCCCAGCACGCTCACGACGCCATTGGCCACGAAGCACGCGCGCGCCGCGCGCTCCAGCCGGCTCCGAGCAAAGACGCCGGCGAGCAGCCAGCTCGCGATCCCGGCGAAGCCCCAGCCCCACATCTCTATCGCCCAGGCCAGGCTGCGCGGGTTCGACATCGAGAGCATCGCGAGCAGCGGGGCAGCGGCGGGATCGTAGCTGCGGGCCAGCACCGGGACGTAAGAGCTTTGCAGCGCGTAGTTGAGCGAGATCAGGCAGGCAAACACGGCGCTCGTCAGCAGCGCCAGCGCCGCGCACGCGCGATCCCGGTGCAGCACCTGCAAGCTCGACAGCAGGAGCGACAGGCTGAGCACCAGCAGCAGGCCGCCAGCGTAGGGCACGATCTGCACGGGATGGAAGTTCTGTGCGAAGCGCTCCGCTCCGGCCCAGGGTGGTTGCGAATGAGTTGCCTCGACCAACGCGACGGCGAGCGGGCCCGAGGCCAGGATGCCCAGCAGCGTGCCGGTGCAACCCTGGATGATCCTGCGATAGAGCAGAGCGACCTCTGCCTCGCGCTCAGCGAGCATACGCATCGACTGGGCTCGGGCTCGGCAGCTCGATGGCGCGGAAGAACCACACTGCCAACGCGGTGGCCACGATCGGGATCACGGCGAACGGAGCACCCTCGAAGGCGCTGCGCCCGGCAGCCAGAGCACTGGAGGCGACCATGGCAGTGAGCGCCAGGCCCATGCAGATGGAGTTGACCAGGAAGATCGCCCCGGCCTCCACTGCGCCGGGCTTCCTGCGCAGCAGCAGGAGAGCGGTCGCGATGCCGAGCGGCACCTGGAGCCCGAGATCGAGCGCGTGCACCACATGCCCGATCGCGTCGACGCCCGAAGGCCAGCCGAACGCGCCCGCGACGGTCTGCGCGAGGATGCCCTTCAGCCAGGCCAGGGACAAGAACACGGCGGACGCCAGCGCCAGAGCCGCGACCGCCCTGCGCGGCAGCACAGCGGCCAGCGTGGGTTCGAGCGCGCGCTCCGAGGCGGCGACGCCCAGGATCAAGGCAGGAATCGCGCAGGCAAAGGCAGCCACGTACAGGAGGTAGAGCGCAGTGAAGGGCGGGCTCACGGCGAGCTCCAGGTACGTGTAGACGAGATACGCGAGCACGCCCAGCCAGCCCAGATACGCGCTGCGCGCACCTCGCTGATGCGCGCCTCGCTGCCGCGCGCCTCGCTGCCGCGCGCCTCGCTGCCGCGTGCCGAGCAGGCAGACCGTCAGCAACGGCAGGGCGACCACCAGCGTCACCAGGCTCCAGCCGCGAGCCTCGGCCAGCGCGGCGTTGACGCTGATCGCGCCGGGCGGCGGTGGAAAGCTGCTGCGGGAGAACAACGTCGCGGCCGATGCGGCGCCCGCGCAAGCGCCGGAGATCAGCGAGAGTACCCGGGCGGCACGGGGAACAGGACGGACCAGGGAGTACGCCATGTGCGCGGAGATGCATGCCATATGCCGCCCCGGACGGCAGATCCAAGCCCGACGCCGCCGGCGTCGAACGCAAGGTCTGCGCCGGATGGTGCGTTCGCGCTCGCTTTGCGCCGGGAGCCATCGCCGGAGCGGCGCTCGCCGGCCGCAGCAGCTTGGTCCGCTGTGAGCGTGTAGCGCGAGGGGCACCAAACTTGCACCAGGGTGCAGCAAGGCAGAATCGCAGCAGGAGAATGAGTCGTGACGCAAATCAATCAGTCGATCCAGCGGAAGTTTTCCACGGCTGCCTGGGCGGGCCGGCTCCATGCCGGGGCCGGGGTGTGGCTGCTCAGCGGGTTGATGGGGCCTTGTGACGAGCCTCCGCCGTCCGTGCACGCCGCCGACCCAACGGCTTCCGCGGCTTCCGCGCCTGCGCCGACCGTCGCCAAAGCAGCGGTGCCCAGCGCCGCCGCGCCGGCTCCAGCGCTCGCGCCGCAGCAGACGCCGACGACCCGCCACTACATGCTGACGCACTATGCGGACACGGTCGGCATGCGCAGGGCGCTGGTCGCGGGCAAGCTGGCAGAGTATCGCGCGGCGGCGGCTGCGGTCGCGAAGGACGCCTGGACGCCGCGGCTGCGGGGAGACTACCAACCGTACGTGGACGCCGTGCGCGCCGCTGCGCACGCCGGCGCGACTGTATCGTCTCCGGTCAGCGCTGCCGCCGAGCTGGGCAAGATCGGCGAGGCCTGTGCAGCCTGCCACGTGAAGTTCGGCGGACCCGGCAGCCCGGTGGCACCCGAGCAACTGACGCAGGGCACCGATCCGACAATGGTCGCGCATGCAGTGGCCACGGACCGGCTCTGGGAGGGCCTGGTTCTGCCGTCGGACAGCAGCTGGTCGAGCGGGATGGAGGTGCTGCTGGACGCGCCCAAGCTCGACAGCGATGTGGCGGATGTGGCCGCGGCCGCCCGCCACTTGCGCGACCTGGCCCGTCAGGGCAAAGGGGCGGACGTGGCGCAGCGCGGTCAGATCTTCGCCAGCGTGATCACGACCTGCGCCGGATGCCACGAGCGCGTGGGGGTCACGCTGCGCCCGACGCCGTCGCCGTGAGCGGGAGCGTTGCGGCCGCGCGCGACCAGGGCCGTCGCGTGGTCGTGGCTCCTTCCAAGGCGAGGGAACCTCCTCGCCGGCGATGACGACCCACGTCTCCAACCTCTGTCTGAACGTCGTGTGCAACCGGGGACATCACTGACCCTTCATGAAGGGCCGCGACATGCTTGCGCGCTAAAAAATTAGTGCCAGAATCAGGAAGGTGAAGAGTCGCCGTCAGCTCGCCCTCCGGTTCCGGACGTGGGGCGGAGCCCGCAAGGGGGCAGGGCGGCCGCCGAAAGGGGACGCGGGCGTCTCTCATCTACCCCGTCCGGCGCTGTCGCGGCATCATCCGGTGCACGTGACGTTGCGCATCGTCACCGGCTTGCCGTCGCTGCGTGGCGCCATCTTCGGGACGGTGCGCCGCGCGATGGCGGAGGGGCAGGAGCGCTTTGGCTTTCGGCTCGTGCACTTCTCCGTGCAGAGCAATCACGTGCATCTGATCGCGGAGGCGGCGGATCGGCGGGCGCTGTCGCGAGGGATGCAGGGGCTTTCGATCCGGGTCGCGCGCGCCGTCAATGGGGTGCTTTCGCGCAAAGGGAAGGTGTTTGCGGATCGCTATCACGCGCGGGCGTTGACCACGCCGCGCGCCGCATATTTCGCTCTGCGCTATGTGCTGCTCAACGCGCGCAAGCACCAGCGATCGCATCGAGCGGCGCTCGATGCGGAGCTGTCCACCGGCTTTGTCGATTCCTGTTCGTCCGCGCCCTGGTTCGACGGTTTCAGCCGTCCCGCCGAGCTGGCGTTTGGTGCCGCCAGCGCGCGGCGGCGCTGGCGAGCCTCCTCCGAGCGGGAAGCTCCGGTCGTGCCGGCGAGGACTTGGTTGCTGCGTCGGGGGGCGCGCCGTTACGCCTTTGACGTCGATGATGCGCCGGCGTGAGGCTCCCGGGTGAGCTCGCGTGGTCGTGGCGGGTGAGGCGACCTCGAGTCGGATGCGGGCACTCCTGGGGCCGCGCGGCCTCGTGGAGGGCCGAGCCCAAAATCATCAATCCTCGCTCGAGGAGCTCAATCCCCCGGGGGCTCGAACAGGGTATCCGGCTGAAGGTAGACGGAGTGGCAGCTCACGCAGGTCTCCGCGAGCTGACCATAGGCGCGGACGATGCGGCTGTTGTCGTTGGCACGCGCCGCAGTGGCAACGGCGTGTGCGCGGTCGACGAGCTCATCTTGCAGCGTGAAGAAGCGAGGCGGCAACAGGGCGCTGATGGTGCCCTGCTCGCCCGGCGCCGGTCGCCCGATGCGCGGCTCGGCCGCGACCTGTTCGGCGAGCAGCTCGGTGTCGGAGTGTTGCAGCGTCAGGACGCTGACGAGCAGCAGCATCATCACTTCGCCATGGCGGTCCATGCGCGCGGTGAGCATCTCGCGCGCCTCGCTGGGCAGCCACTCCGGCTCCGGTAGCGAGCCCTTGGTCTGGGCTGCGCCGACGGCGGCAGCGGCCGCGGGGGCTGCGCCTGTGGACGGTGCCTCGGCCGGTTTGGAGCTGGTGGAGGCGCAGGCGAGCGCGAACAGACCGGGAATCAAAGGAGCTAGGTGTCGCATCTGTGATCTTCCTACGCTCATGGCATCAGCCGATGGGTGACCCAGGAGCCGGCATGCGGATCGTAGTACGTGTGCCGGCGGCCGTGCCCTCGGGAGTGTTCCTCGCACCAGAAGATCTTGCCCTGGCTGTGGGCGCGGGCTTCGACGCAGCGCGGACAGGGCGGGTCGATCTGCACGGGCGTGTGTGCGTGTTGCTTCGGTCGCACCACCAGCACGGGACAGCCGCAGTCTCTGACGACCGCGGACGCGACCGAGCCGATCAGCAGGCGCTGCATGCCCTTGCGGCCGTGAGTGCCGACGATCACCGCGTCGGCGGAGAGCTCCGCGGCGAGCTCGACGATCATCGGCGCGGGCTCTCCGCTCACTTCATGACCGATCAGCTTGGCGCTCGTGGTCAGGCCCTGGCTGCCCTGGAGCCGCGCGCCGAGCCACTCCAGCAGCTCGGCGTGGCGCGCCTCCTGGCCCAGGTCGTCGACAGGCCACGGGTGCACGTGCAGGAAGTGCACCGTGGCGGCACGCTTTTCTCGGGCGAGGTCGACCGCCTCCTGGACCACCAGCGAGGCGGTGTCCGAGTAGTCGATGGCGGCGAGGATGGTGTACGAGTGGGAGCTTGGTGAGGCCATGTCGTTCTCGACTGCAGAGAGCGTGCCAGGGCCGTCCAGCGCGTCCGCGCAGCGAATCGCGGGCAGCCGATCGCAAATGTTGCGCGAGTGTAGCTTTGGCGCGTGATTTGCGCGTTTGCTAGGCCGCGCGCGTGGCCGCCCCGGCGCCGCTGTTTGGGCACGCGAGCTGCAACGCAGCGCGGTCATGACGGTCAAACTCATCAAAGCTGCGCGAGTTCATTTCCCAGGCGGCAAGCGGGTCGATGCCGCTGTGGGCGACCACGTGATCCGCACCGATCAGTCGCAGGAGCACGGGGGTGAGGGCAGCGCTCCCGAGCCGTTCGACCTCTTCCTCGGCTCCCTCGCCACCTGCGCAGGCGTGTACGTGCTGGGTTTTTGCCAGGCGCGGGGCATCTCCACGGACGGACTCTGGCTCTCCCAGGACAGCAGCTTCGAGGACGGCAAGTTGCGAGAGGTCCGTCTCGCGGTGCACGTCCCCGAAACGTTTCCGGAGAAGTACCTGGGCGCCATTCGGGTGGCAGCCGGAAGCTGCCGCGTGAAGAAGGCGCTCGCCGAGCCGCCGCAGATCACGGTCGATGTCGAGCGAGAGCCGATCGGCGAGGGCTCGCCGGTGGCTGATCATCGGCTTTGAAGCCAGCTGGCGGGCGGAGCGAAGTCTGGGGACTCGCGGTGGCTCCGGCCGTCGTCCGCCGGCAAAGCCCTTTTCACGGGAAGAGCTGTCCCGTAAGCTGCAACAGGTCCCCGGACCACGCGCGTCGGTCTGGAACGGAGCGTGCAAGGACCCGAGACATGAACTTCAATGCTCTGATCCTGGTCATCGATTCGGCCCGCGCGCGCTCATTTCGCATCGAACCGACGAGTTCTCCCCGCGCCCCCGTCGCGCTGCGCGAACTGGAGTCGCTGGTCCACCCTGAAGCGCGTGTGAAGGAGGGGGAGCGCCACGCGGGATCGTTCCCGGCGGGAGTGCACACGGGTAAAGGCGGCAGCGGGCACACGCTGGATGATCATCGAGGCGCGCACGAGAGCGAAGAGCGGCACAGGTTCGCGCGGCAGGCGGCGCAGGCGGTGGCGCGCACCGTAAAGGAAGCCTCCTGCAACCCTGTGATCGTGATGGCGACGCACCCGATGCACGCGGTGCTCCGCGCCGAGCTGGAGCGCGAGCTGCCGCGCGAGGTGTATGTGCGCTACGAGATCGGCGAGTTCTCGGAGCTCAGCCCCAGCGAGCTCTTGGAGGAGCTGCAGCAGCGGCGGGTGTTTGAGCCCTGATCCGCGCGCGTGGTCCCTGCTGCGATGAGCGAGAGTGCCGGAGCAGGGGCTCGACCGAGGCTGGCCCTGACCTTGCTTGGCGGCGGGGCGCGCGGGGCCTATCAGGCGGGGGTGCTGGCGCGGCTCGGGCAGGCGCTGCCGGAGCCGGGCTTCAACGTCATCACGGGGGTCTCCGCGGGCGCCATCAACGCCGCCTACCTGGCCAACGCGCCCGGCAGCTTCGCCAGCGCGGCCGGCGCCTTGCAGGCGCTCTGGGCGAGTTTGAGCACCGAGCAAGTGGTGCGCGCGTCGACGGCGGAGATGCTCGGCAACGTCGCGCGCTGGGGCACCCAGCTGCTCTCCGGGGGCATCCAGCCGCTGACGCAGGCGGAGGGGTTGCTCGATACCGCGCCGCTGCGCTCGCTGCTGCAGAAGGCGCTGGACAGCGCGGATGGGATGCTCCACGGGGTGGAGCGCAACCTGGCGCGCGGGCACCTGGATGCGCTGGCCGTGACCACCACCAGCTATGACACCGGGCAGGCCATCACCTTCGCTCAGCAGCCGCCGGGCCATGCCGTGAACTGGCGGCGGCCGCAGCGCATCGGGCGCAACGCGCGCATCAGCATCGATCACGTGCTGGCCTCGGCGGCGATCCCGCTGCTGTTCCCCGCCGTCGAGCTCGAGGGCAGCTGGCACGGAGACGGCAGCGTGCGCGACACGGCGCCGCTCTCCGGTGCCCTGCACCTGGGAGCGGAGCGCATCTTCGTGGTGTCGACGGTGCGCGGGCCGCTGGGGATGGGAGAGCCGGTCGCGAGGCAGTCAGCGTACCCGTCGCTGGCTCGCATCGTGGGCGTGACGCTCAACTCGATCCTGTACGGTCACATGGAGTCGGACGCGGCTCAGATGCGCCGCTTCACGGAGCTGGCGCGCGCGTGCCCGGCCGCGCGAGCTTCCGGCTTGCGCCCGGTCGACGTGTTCGTGATCCGCCCGTCGCTCGACCTCGGCGAGATCGCCTCGCAGATGGACGATGAGCTGCCGCGGGCGATCCGTTATCTGACGCGAGGCCTCGGCACGCGCGAGCCCAACTCCGCCGACTTGCTCTCCGCGCTGCTGTTCGAGGCCAAGTACACCTGCCGCCTGATCGAGTGCGGGCAGGAAGACGCCGAGCGGCAGCTGGACGAGATCCTGGAGTTCGTGAACGGCGGCCGCTGACGACCGTCAGGGTGGTACCGGCACCGGCCGCACGCGCCAGATCCGGCTGGCGTACTCGCGCACCGCGCGGTCGGCGCTGAAGCGGCCCAGGGCGGCCACGTTGCGGATGCTCGCCGCCCACCAGGACGCTGGATCGAGAAAGGCCTTCGCCACCCGCGCCTGGCAGGCGACGTAAGCCCGGAAGTCCGCCAGCACGAAGAACGGATCTCGCTCCGTGAGCGAACGAAGCAGCGGCGCAAACAGCTGCGGCTCGCCCGGAGAGAAGCGCCCGGCGCCGATGTCCCAGAGGATACCGGCGAGCTCGGGATCGCTCGCGATCACGGCGCGCGGGTCGTAGCCGTTGCGCTGCTGCTGGCGCACCTCGTCCGCGCTCAACCCGAACAGGAAGAAGTTGTCGGCGCCGACGGCCTCCCGGATCTCGACGTTGGCCCCGTCCAGCGTGCCGATGGTCAGCGCGCCATTCAGCGCCAATTTCATGTTGCCGGTGCCCGACGCTTCATGGCCGGCGGTGGAGATCTGCTCGGACAGGTCCGCCGCGGGATAGAGGCGCTGCGCGTTCTGGACGTTGAAGTCGGGAACGAACACCACGCGCAGCTGCTCCCGCGCCCGCGGATCTGCCGCGATGGTGGCCGCGACGGCGTGGATCAGGCGTATCATGAGCTTGGCCAGAAAATAGTCCGGGGCCGCCTTGCCGGCGAACACGATGGTGCGCGGCACGACGTCCGCCTCGCCGCGCCGGATGCGATCGTAGAGCCAGATCACGTGCAGCAGGTTCAAATGCTGGCGCTTGTATTCGTGAATGCGCTTGCACTGCATGTCGAGCAGCGCGCCGGGATCGATCGCCGTCCCGGAGCTGTGCGCAAGCCAGGCGGCGAAGTCGGACTTGTTGGCGTGCTTGACCGCCGCCCAGCGCTCTCGGAAGCCAGCGTCCTCGGCGCGTTCGGCGAGCGCCTGCAGCCGCTCCGGCTCTCTGAAGCAGCGCTCACCCAGAGTTTCCTGGAGCAGCTGGCTCAGGCGCGGGTTCGCGAGCTGCAGAAAGCGCGCGAACGAGATGCCGTTGGTCACGTTCGTGAAGCGCTCGGGCCAGAGCTCGGCGAAGTCCCGCAGTACCGTCTCGCGGAGCAGGTTGGAATGAAGCTTGGAGACGCCGTTGATGGTGTGGCTGGCGATGGTCGCGAGGTGGGCCATGCGCACCGACTTCTCGCCGTTCTCGTCGATGATGGAACAGCGGCGCAGGCGCGCCACGTCGCCCGGGAAGGAGGCGCTCAGCTGCTCCAGGAAGCGCCGGTTGATCTCCAGGATGATCTCCAGGTGGCGCGGCAAGAGCCGAGAGAACAGCGGCAGCGGCCAGACCTCGAGCGCTTCCGGGAGCAGGGTGTGGTTGGTGTAGGAGAACGCGCGGGTGGTGATCGACCAGGCTTCGTCCCAGCCGAGCCCGTGCTCGTCGAGCAAGAGCCGCATCAGCTCCGCCACGGCCAGCGAGGGGTGCGTGTCGTTCAACTGGATCGCGAACTTGTCGGCGAAGTTCCGGATCTTGCCCCGCTGCAGCAGCAGGCGGATCATGTCTTGCAGGGAGCAGGACACGAAGAACAGCTGCTGCTCGAGCCGCAGCTGCTTGCCCGCGGGCGTCACGTCGTTCGGGTACAGCACCTTGGCGATGTTCTCGCTGCGCACCTTGGCGTCGGTCGCGCGGCGGTAGTCGCCGGCTTGAAAGGCAGCCAGGTCGAACTCCTCGGGCGCGATGGCGCCCCAGAGGCGCAGGAAGTTGGCGTTGGACGTGCCCGGTCCGAGCAGCGGCGTGTCGTGTGGAACACCGAGGACGATCCGTTCCGGCACCCAGCGCATGCGCCAGTTGCCAGCAGCGTCCGCGACGCGCTCCGTGTGCCCGCCGAAGCCCACCGGGAACTGCAGCTCGTGCCGCCGCACCTCCCACGGGTTGCCGAAGCGCAGCCAGCGGTCCGCGCGCTCCAACTGCCAGCCGTCGCGGATATCCTGGTCGAAGATGCCGTACTCGTAGCGGATGCCATAGCCGATCGCCGGATAGTGCAGGGTTCCGAGCGACTCCATGAAGCATGCCGCGAGGCGCCCCAGGCCGCCGTTGCCCAGTCCTGGCTCTTCTTCCTGATCGAGCAACTCGTCGAGCTCCAGCCCCAACGATTGAAGCGCGCCCCGGACCGCGCCCTCGATGCCCAGGTTCATCAGGTTCAGGCCAAGCTGCGGCCCGATCAGATACTCCGCAGAGAGATAAGCCACCGTGCGGTGCTGACCTTCCAGGTAGGTCCGGGCGGAGTGCACCCAGTGGTGGAGCAGTCGGTCCCGCACGACGTAGGCGAGCGCCAGGTAATGGTCGTTGCGGGTGGAGACGGGTTGAAACTTCGCGAGCTCGTAGTTCAGCTTGCGCACGAAGTCGCAGCGCAGCGCTTCTTCATCGAGGCCGGGCCCCGGCTCGAGCGGTTCGGTCCAAGACGGGGGGACGGAAGCAGTCATGGGCCCATCATGCCGGGTTCCGACCTCGATGACAGCGCCGGAAGCTGTTCCTGGCATGAGATCTGCTGTGAATGAGTCAGCGCGGGCCGCGTCACTGGGAGCCCTCGTGAAAGGTGGGTGTCATGACTGCAAATCAATCCGGGGCGGAACAGGCGAAAAACGGGCCAGCGGCCCCCTACCAGGTCGTCGCCGCGTGCGATTTCTCCCCGCTGGGAGATCGGGCGGTGACCGAAGCGCTGCGCGCCTGCGCCCAGCACCCTGCCGCCGCGTTGCACGTGATCACGGTCGCCGCCGAAGGCCCTAGCGGCGTCATTCTGCCCGGCAGCGATGCGCATTTCATCTCCCACGCCGAAGCGCGCGAGCGCATGCAGGCGCACGTGGGAACGCTGGTGGACGAGTTTCTGGCGAGAGGCCCGGCGCTGCCGTTGGACCAGGTTGCCGTGTACGTCGCCAGCGGGGTGCCGTCGGAGCGGATCCTGGCGCTGGCCACGGCGGTGGACGCGGATCTGATCGTGCTCGGCACCCATGGTCGGCGCGGGCTCGGCCGCATGTTGCTCGGGTCCGTCGCAGAGGAGGTGGTTCGACGGGCTCCCTGCGGCGTGTTCGTGATCCGTCCACGCGACTTCCTGCAGGGGCAGAAGCTGCCCGAGATCGAGCCGCCTCTGAAGCCGGGGGAGCATCCGCTCTTGCCGTTTCATTCTGCGCCGACCTATCATTATATCCATCGCCTGAGCCGTGAATCAGGCCGCATCATGCCCTCGATCTAGAGCGAGGTTCACGGGCGCCGCAGAATCTGCGCTGCGCGCGCGGGGACGCAGGTTTTGCCGCAGGGGCCGGCGGTACAGGCATGAGGCTTGCTTGGCTCTCGACCAGGCCCTCGAGCGAGAACCTTTGCGAGGCCGCAGCGCGGAAGCGCGCGTCCCCGCGAGCAAAGCGGGAGTACCAAAATGAAAGCCGTGGAATCGTTGATTCGAGAACACCAGATCATCGGCCGCCTCGCGGATGCCCTGGAAGTCTACGCGCAGCGGACCAAGCAGGGCCCGCCTCCGGATGCTGCCGATCTAGGGCGCTTTGCCGCGGCCTTCATCGACTTCGCCGAGCGCATCCATCACGACAAGGAGGAGAACATCCTGCTACCGGCGCTGGCTCGCCACGGCGTGCGCTGGGATGACGGCGCGCTGCCCGCCGTCCGCCGTGAGCACCGGCAGGAGTCCTACCTGATCGACGTGCTGCGCCAGGCGGGCGAGCGAGCGGGCTCGTGGAACCACGAAGACCGCCGCCACATCGCGGCCAGCGCTCAGGCTCTGGTCGACTTTCAGCGGAATCATCACTCGCTGGAAAGCACCGAGCTTTTGCCCTTGCTCGACGCGCGTCTGGACGCGGCGGCACAGGCGCAGCTGCAGTGCGCGATCGACAAGTTCGATCGGGAGCACGAGGCTCTGAGAGCAGCGGCCCTCGCGGCCGCGGAGAGCTTGAGCGCGCTCTACGGGGCGCCGCGCCGATCCGGGGTCCAGGCCATCGACGGGCAGCTCGTGGACGACTCGGAGGGCAGCGAGTGTTGCGGCGGGCTGGAAGACTGAGGCCGGCGCAAGCTTTGCGCGTAGGCGGTTTTCCCGCGCAAAATCCGCTGCTCTCGGCGGCGCCGGCCTCGGCCTTGCCGGCGGCCCTCGACTCATGCGATGAACGGACAGGTCCGATGGCGAACGTACGAGTTTTGATAGTCGATGACGACGGGGGCACCCGCGCGGCCTTGAAGAGCTTGCTCGAGACGCAGGGTTACTCTGTGGATCAAGCCGCAGACGGCGCTGCAGCCCTGGAGCGCCTCGTCGATTTACCCCCGGACCTGATCGTCACGGATCTCGACATGCCGGTGATGAACGGCATGCAACTGCTCTCCGCACTGCGCGAGAGAGGCCATGATGTGCCCGTGATCGTGGCGACGTCAGCGGCGGAGCTGAGCTCGGCTGTCGAAGCGATGCGCGCTGGCGCGACGGACTACCTGACGAAGCCCGTCGACTTCGACGCCCTGCTGGTGGCGCTGGAGCGGGCCGTGGAGCAGCGCAATATCCGGCTCGAGAATGAGAACCTGCGGCGCCAGGTGCGCGAGCAGCACGGCGAGGGCATCCAGGGGCTGCTCGGCATGAGCCCGGTGATGCAAAAGGTGTATCGACTGGCGCGGCAGGTTGCCGGGTCTCGGGCGACCGTGCTGATCACCGGCGAGAGCGGCACGGGCAAAGGCGAGTTGGCGCGGGCCATCCATGCCCTCGGCCCCCGCTCGCATAAACCTTTCGTGTCCGTGCATTGCGCATCGCTCGCGGAGAACCTGCTCGAGAGCGAGCTGTTCGGTCACGAGAAGGGCTCGTTCACCGGCGCCGACCGGCGGCGGGTGGGCCGCTTCGAGCAGGCGCACGAGGGCACCCTGTTCCTGGACGAGGTCGGAGAGATCCCGGCGTCGATTCAGGTCAAGCTGCTCACGGTGTTGCAGGAGCGTCGCTTTGAGCGCGTGGGCGGCAACGAATCGATCAAGGTGGATGTGCGCATCGTGGCCGCGACCAACCGCGATCTGGCTCAGGAGGTCGCGGCCGGGCGGTTCCGCGAGGACCTGTACTATCGCCTCAACGTCGTGCACGCGGAGATGCCGCCGCTGCGCCTGCGTGGCGGCGACATCCTGGTCCTGGCGGAGCATTTTTTGCGCCGTTTCGCCCTGGACGATCACAAGCAGATCGAGGGTTTCACGGATCGGGCGCGCATGAAGCTGCGCGGCTACCGCTGGCCCGGCAACGTGCGCGAGCTGGAGAATGCCATCGAGCGAGCGGTCGTGCTGTGCGACGGCGACCGCATCGATGAGGAGCATCTCCCGTACGGCGCCAGCGCGAGCGGCGGGCTCGACGGGATCGCCGTTCCAGGCGCCACCATGGCAGAGCTGGAGAAGTACGCCATTTTGAAGACGCTGGAATCGGTCGATGGCTCTACCGTGCGGGCCGCCGAGTTGCTCGATATCAGCGTCCGCACCATCCAGTACCGCCTGCACGAATACGGCCTGGTCAAAGATCGTAGCCCGTCCGGCGCCAAGCCACCATCCAAGTAGCTCGCGCATGTGGTGTGCGGGCAGGTCCCGCATTCGCGGCATGCTCCTTGCGAGGGTTGCCGCGTTCTCATGCTCGACCCCGCTGTTGGCCCTGGTACCGGCGCGAGTGCTTGCGTCCTCTCGTGCAACGACCTGTGCAAGACCTACCGCATGGGGGAAGTCGAGGTGCGCGCGCTCGATCATGTCGACTTTGCGCTGCGCTCCGGGGAGCTTCTGGTCCTGCTCGGAGCCTCGGGCAGCGGCAAGTCCACGTTGCTCAACATCCTGGGCGGCCTGGACACACCAAGCTCGGGAAGCGTGTATTTCGGCCACCAGGAGCTGAGCCTCGCTGACGATGACGAGCTGACGGAGTACCGGCGTCGCCACGTCGGCTTCGTGTTCCAGTTCTACAACCTGATCCCGAGCCTCACGGCGCGCGAGAATGTCGAGCTGGTCACCGATATCTCCGAGGATCCGCTCGATGCAGCAGACGTGCTGGCCCTGGTCGGACTGGGCGACCGCCTCGACCACTTTCCGGGCCAGCTCTCCGGCGGCGAGCAACAGCGCGTGGCGATCGCCCGGGCGGTCGCCAAACGGCCCTCACTGCTGCTGTGCGACGAGCCCACCGGCGCCCTCGATTCGCGGACCGGCATCGTGGTGCTGGAGGTGATCGAGCGCGTGAACAGCGAGCTCGGGACCGCGACCGTGCTGATCACTCACAACGCGCCCATCGCGCAGATCGCGCATCGCGTGCTGACGCTGGCGGATGGCAGGATCGCGCGGGAGCAGACGCCGGCGCGGCGCGTGGCCGCGCGCGAGCTGGTATGGTGAGCAGGACCATCCCCGCCCTGGAGCGGAAGTGGCTGCGCGAGCTGCGGCAGTTGCGCGGGCAGGTGCTGACCATCGCTCTGGTCGTGGCCAGCGGTTTGGTGACGTTCATCTCGATGCGCGGCACCTACGAGTCGCTGGACGAGGCGCGGGCCGCTCATTACGAACGGGCGCGCTTCGCCGACGTCTTCGCGCTCGCCAAGCGCGTGCCCGAAAGCGTCGCGCGTCAGCTCGAGTCGCTGCCGGCTGTCGCGCGCCTGGAGACGAGGATAGTCGAGGAGATCACTCTGCCGATCGAAGGCATGGCGCGGCCTGCGTACGGCCAGATCCTTTCCATCCCCCATGGCCGGGAGCCGGTGACCAATGTACCCCAACTTCGTTACGGGCGCTGGCCCGAGCGTGGGCGCGATGACGAGGTGGTGGTGCTGGACTCGTTCGCTGGCGCGCACGGTCTGCGCGAGGGAGACGAGTTGCCCGCCGTGCTCAACGGCAAGCTGCGCCGGTTGATCGTGGTCGGGGTCGCCCTTTCGCCCGAGTATGTCTTCGCGATCCGGCCCGGTGCGCTCGCTGATGACCCGAAGCGTTACGCGGTACTGTGGATGGACCGCAGCACCCTGGCAGCGGCCTTCGATCTGGAAGGAGCCTTCAACGAGCTGAGCCTGGAGCTGCAGCCCGGCACACCGGAGGAGCGCGCGAGTCTGTCGCTGGCGGTGCGGGCCCAGATCGATCGCGCGCTTGCTCCCTACGGCGGCGATGGCGCTTTCGATCGCAAGGACCAGCTCTCGAACCGCATCGTCAACCAGGAGCTGAGTCAGCTGCGCGCGCTGGCGGGCATGATCCCGCTCGTGTTCCTGGCCGTGGCGGCGTTCTTGCTGAACCTGGTGCTGGGGCGCTTGATCCGGCTGCAGCGGCCCGAGATCGCCACGTTGAAGGCGATCGGGTACTCCTCCCGCCAGGTCGCGCTGCACTATCTGCGGCTGGTGCTGGCGGTCCTGCTGCCCGGCAGCGTGCTCGGGGTCGCGGGAGGACTCGCCCTGGGCCGCGTGGTGCTCGGTCTGTACGCGACCTCGTTTCGCTTTCCGGACCTGCGGTTTCACGCCTCCGCGGCCTTACTGGTCTCCGGCGTGCTGGTGAGCGCGATCGCCGGGACGGTCGGCGCGCTGGGCGCGGTGCGCGCGGCCGCCAAGCTCCCGCCTGCGGAAGCAATGCGGCCTCCCGCGCCGCCGCATTACCGGCAGGGCTGGCTGGAGAGGCTTCAGCTCGGGGCGCTGCTCGGGCCAAGCGGGCTGATGGTGTTCCGTGAGGTCCAGCGGCGGCCGTTTCGCACATTGCTCTCCTCGCTCGGCATCGCCGGCGCCGTGGCGCTGCTGATCCTGGGACGCTTCGGCTGGGACTCGCTCCTCTACTACTTCGAGCGTACGTTCGATCGCGCTCAGCGCCAGGATCTGCAGGTGGTGTTCCGGCGTCCGCTGCCGCCGCGAGTGGTGACCGAGCTGGCCGGCATTCCCGGAGTGGCACGAGCCGAAGGGCTCCGCGCGGTGCCGATCCGCGCTCGCCAGAACCACCGCATGCGCGATTCGGTGCTGATGGGCCTGCCCGATATCAGTACGCTGCGCCAGCTGATCGCCAAGGGCGGGCGGGCCGTACCCATCCCCAGTGACGGGGTGCTGCTCACCAAAACCCTGGGGGAGTTGCTGCAGCTGCAGGTGGGAGATCGCCTGGAGATCGAGCTGCGCGAGGGTGAGCGACGCCTGGTGCAGGCACCGATCGCCGGCTTCATCGACGAGACGATCGGGCTCTCCGTGTATGCCTCGAGAGGCCTCGTCGACCAGCTGAGCGGTGATCAAGGCGCCATCTCATCCGTGCTGCTGCAGATCGAGCCTGCCGATCTCCCGGCCGTGGAGGCGCGTCTGCGCCGCTCGCCGGAGATCATCGACGTCTCCGACGTGCACGCCGACAAGCAGCGCATGTTTGACATGAACGCTCGTATCATGAACGTCTGGACGGCGATATCGATCGGGCTGGCGGCGAGCGTGGCCTTCGGCGTCGTGTATAACAACGCGCGCATCAACCTGGGCGCGCGCGAGCGTGAGCTGGCCAGCTTGCGGGTGCTTGGCTTCTCGCGCCGCGAGGTCTCCGCTGTGCTGCTCGCCAGCCTGGCGCTCGAGGTGCTGATCGCGATCCCGATCGGACTCGTGCTCGGTCACTACTGGGCGGTGCAATTCATGGGCACGGTGGACCCGGAGACCTTCCGCTGGGAAGTGATCATCGCGCCCAGCACCTACCTGCTCGTGATCCTGGTGATCTTGCTCGCGGCCTCCGCCAGCGCGTTCTGGGTGCGCCGCAACGTGGATCGTTTCGATCTGATGTCCGTCTTGAAGGCCAGAGATTGAGGTGTTCGCATGACGTCTTCGCCCACCGCGGTGGCGCGGCCCCAGGCCGCTCCGCTGATCGACTCGCAAGATCCTGCGCGCCGCCGCGCACGCGACCGGCGGCGTACGCTGGGCCGCAGCTTGCGGCAGGGGGCCCTGGTGCTGGCGCTGGTCGCCGCGGCGGTGGGCACGGCGCTCGCGCTGCGGCCCCGGCCCGTGCCGGCGGACGTGGCCACGGTCACGCGCGGCCCCCTGGTGGTTGCCATCGAGGAGTCGGGCAAGACGCGCGTCAAGGATCGCTACGTGGTGTCCGCGCCGACCACCGGCCGCGTCTCGCGGCTGCTGCTCGAGCCGGGCGACGCGGTGCAGGAGGGCGACAGCCTGGCCGAGCTCTCGCCGGCCGTGTCGCCTCTGCTCGATCAGCGCACCCGCGCGGAGACGGAGGCTCGGCTTGGCGCAGCCTTGTCAGCGCTCGGTCAAAGCAAGGCGCAGGTCGCGCGCGCGCTGACCGCAAAGCAGCAAGCCGAGCGCGATCTCGAGCGCACCGTGAAGCTCGCGGCCACGGGCTCGCTACCGGTGGAAACACGCGAACAGGCCGAGTTCAACCTGCGCTTGCGCAATGACGAGCTGACCTCGGCGGAGTTCGGCGTGAAGGTGGCGAGCGAGGAGGCTCGACTGGCGCGTGCTGCCCTGGGCCGTCCCGGCAAGGATTCGCTGGCGGACGGCCACCTCGACGTGCTGGCGCCCGCCTCGGGTCGTGTGCTCGCCGTGCAGCAGAAGAGCGCCGGGGTGGTGCTCGCTGGAGCTCCGCTGCTCGAGGTCGGCGACCCATCGCAGCTGGAGGGGGTCGTCGACCTGCTGACGACCGATGCCGTGCGGGTGCGCCCGGGGACGGCGGTGGAGATCATCGGCTGGGGAGGAGAGCAGCGTCTGGCAGGCCGCGTGCGCGAGATCGAACCCTCGGCCTTCACGCGCCCCTCGGCGCTCGGTGTAGATGAGCAGCGGGTCAACGTGATCGTCTCCTTCGACGAGCCGAGGGAGCAGTGGTCGATGCTCGGCGACGGCTATCACATCGAGGTACGCTTGATCCTGTGGGCGGGCGAGCAGGTGACGCAAGTGCCTGTCGGCGCGGTGTTTCGGCGCGGCAACGGCTGGGCTTGTTACCTGCTCGAAGAGGATCGCGCGCGCTTGCGCTCGATCGAGGTGGGCCACCGGGGCGAGACGAGCGTCGAGATCCTGTCCGGGCTCCAGCCGGGCGATGCGGTGATCGTACACCCCGGGGACCGTGTGCAAGACGGGGTGCGAGTCGAACGCCACTAGTAGAGACGACGCCTGACGGAGAACGCCATGTCAGAGATGCACGAACCCGAACGCCCGCGCTCCCCCCTGCTACCCTCCGGGCAGCCGGAGAAGGTGCCGCAGATGCCGCGCACCTTTTGGCCGGTATCCCTGCTGCTGGCGCTGATCCTCGCGAGCCTCTGGATCTGGAGTGTCAGCCTGTCGAGCGCTCTGCAGTCGCCCAGTGTCGACTACTCGGTCTTTTACGGCTGGTTGCAGGCGGGCAAGGTGAGTGCCGTCGTGCTCCAGGAGCACGAGCTGGAGTTCACGCTGCTGGAGCCGGAGCCTATGGGCCGAGGTGAGCCGCACCGCTCATTTCGCACGGTTCGCCCGGAGGGCGATCCGGCATTGCTGCCGGCGCTGCACGACAAGCACGTCCAGCTGCGCGCCGTGCGCGAGGAGGAGCCGTTCGGGTCGCAGTTATTGATCGGCGTGCTGCCCTGGGCGCGGCTGATCGGCGCCAGCATCTGGGCTTCTCGCCGGACGCAGCAGACCATGATGGCAGGTGGAGCACTCGGGGGTCTCTTGAAGTCGAGGAGCCGCAAGTTCGAGAAGGGCACGGCCGTGAACGTCACCTTCGACGATGTGGCGGGTCTGGCTTCTGCCAAGCGAGACCTTCAGGAGGTGGTGCAGTTCATGAAGGAGCCGGAGCGCTTCCGGCGGCTTGGAGCCAAGGTGCCGAGGGGAGTGCTGCTGGTGGGCCCGCCCGGCACGGGAAAGACATTGCTGGCACGCGCGGTCGCGGGAGAGTCGGGCGTGCCTTTCTTCAGCATCAGCGCCTCCGAGTTCATCGAGGTGTTCGTGGGCCTGGGCGCTGCTCGCGTTCGAGATCTGTTCGAGGAGGCGAAGAAGAGCGCGCCGGCCATCATTTTCATCGACGAGATCGATGCTGTCGGCCGCTCTCGAGGCACCGGCTTCGGCGGTGGTCACGACGAGCGCGAGCAGACGCTGAATCAGCTGCTGTCCGAGATGGATGGCTTCAACCGCAACGATCTCACCATCGTGCTGGCCGCGTCGAATCGCCCTGACGTGCTGGACCTTGCGCTCTTGCGGCCAGGCCGCTTCGATCGGCGCGTGATGGTGGAGCGCCCCGAGCTCGCGGCGCGCAGGGCTATCCTGGGCGTGCATGCTCGCAACAAGCCGCTGGCCAAGGACGTTGACCTCGACCAGATCGCGCGCAACACGCCCGGCCTCTCGGGCGCGGATCTGGCCAATCTGGTGAACGAGGCTGCGCTGGGCGCCACGCGGCTGGGCGCCGATGCGATCGGGGCCGCGGACTTTGCTGCCGCTCAGGATAAGATCGTCCTCGGCGACCCGCGCGAGGGCAAGCTCGGGCCTGACGAGCGGCGGCGGATCGCGGTGCACGAGTCCGGCCATGCGCTCGTCGCGCAGTTCTCGCCCGAGGCCGAGCTGCCGCAACGCGTGACGATCATTCCGCGCGGTTTCGCGCTCGGGGCGACGCAGCAGGCGCCTGCCGAGGACCGGCACCTGATGACCGAAACCCAGCTCGCATCGCGGCTGAGCGTGCTCATGGGGGGGTACGCGGCGGAGCGGCTCGTGTTCGGAACGATCTCGAGCGGCGCCGAAAACGATCTGAAGGAGGCGACGAAGCTCGGCTCCAACATGGTCGCGCACTACGGGATGAGCCAACGCCTGGGCCCAGCGTACTATGAACACGATGTCGCGCACCCGTTCCTCGAGCAACGCATCGCCACAGAGGCGGGGCTCAGCGACGAGACGACGCACGCGATCGAGGAGGAGACGCGCCAGGCGCTGAGCCGTGCGCTCGACGCGGCGAGCGCGCTGCTCGGCCAGCACCGGGTCGAGCTGGAGCGCTTGGTCAAGGCGTTGCTCGATCAGGAGACCCTGGAGGGAGAGGCGCTCGAGCAATTGCTGGCCCCGATGGCCATCCCGGCCGGGCCCCAGCCCCGGGCGCTCTCCGCGTGAGCGGGCTCCCTGACGGAAGTCGGACCAGCAAAGGAGGCAGGCAAGTGAAACGGTTTCACGATCGTGAGGATGCCGGGCGCAAGCTGGCTGAGCAGCTTCGCAACATTGCGGCGGAGCGTCCGCTCGTGCTCGCGCTTCCGCGCGGCGGCGTGCCCGTCGCCGAGCCCATTGCGCGAGCGCTGCGCGCGCCGCTCGATGTGTGGGTGGTGAGGAAGGTCGGCGTTCCGTGGCAGCCGGAGCTCGGGGTCGGCGCCGTCGCGGAGGGCGGATACCTGTATCTCAACCGGAAGGATCTCGCTGCGTTGGGGCTGACGGTGGCAGAGCTCGACCAGGTGGTGCAGGCCAAGGCGCAGGAAGTGGAGCAGCGAGTACGGCTGTTCCGCGGCGGTCAGCCGGGCCCGGTGCTGCGTGACCGCAGCGTGATCGTGGTCGACGACGGGATCGCCACGGGGGGCACGGCACGGGCCGCGCTACGCTCCATTCGTGCGCAGCAGCCGAGCTCGATCCTGCTGGCCGTTCCGGTAGCGGCGCCGGAGGCGCTCGAAGAGCTCGCAGGGGAGGTGGACCAGGTCCTGTGCTTGCTCCAGCCGGCTGATCTCGGCGCCATCGCGCGCTGGTACGCCGACTTCAGGCAAGTGTCGGACGAGGAAGTAATGGCCGTCCTGGAGCGAGCCCGTCACGAACACGCGCGCGCCCGGCAGAAACGTGCCACCGGCTGATCCGTCGGCGGCGTACGCGCGACGCCTGGATGCAGCGCGAGTGCCCTGCTCGGTACTGCCGCAGTCTTTGCGCCGTCTGCTCGAACGGGGCAAGCTTTGCGTGTAGCGGCCGAGCTGCTCGGGCGGCGCCTGCTCCTGCGGGGGCGCGGGGCAGCCAACGGCGCGCGGAGAGGCGCGCGTGCCGGCACTGGAACGACAGTTGCTACAGGTGCTGCGAACGGCGCACTGAGGCTGCGGGGCGGAGCTCCCGGAGCGCGCCGCGTAGAAAGGATGTCCCGGATGATCGCCCGAGAATATATGAGCCCCGAGCCATTCGTCGTGCACGTCACCGACAGCATCGGGTCCGTTCTGACGATGATGATGGAAGCGGACGTGCGCCACTTGCCGGTCGTCGAAAATGGCATGCTGCTCGGCATCGTCAGCGACCGCGACTTGCGTCGCTCGCTGGACGTGATCCCGGGCCCGGCGCGTGGGGGACGGCTGAATGCACTGGAACGCCCGATCTCCGATCTGATGAGCAGCGACGTCATCAGCGTGAACGAGGAAACGGAGATCGTCGAAGTGATCGACTTGATGCTCGACCACAAGATCGGCGCGCTCCCGGTGGTGGATGGCGACAGCCTGAAGGTGGTCGGCATCATCAGCTACATCGATGTGCTGCGCGCAGCGCGCCCGAAGCTGTCATGAGCACCAAGGCACCGGCGATGAGCGCTGCCTTCCAGACGTTCCTGGACGCAGCACCCGGCGCGGCCCGCGCGTGGATGGGCTGCGTGCAGGCGCTCAGTGAGGCCAACGCGCTGGAGCCCAAGGCGCGCCATCTCAGTTATCTGGCGGTGCTCGCAGCGCTGCGGCTGGAGAGCGGAGTGCCCTTCCACGTGCAGCTCGCCAAGCAGGCCGGCGCCACGCGCGCGGAGGTGATGGGCGCGATCCTGATCGGCTTGCCGGCGGCCGGCAACGCCGTGACCCAGAGCTTGCCCGCGGCGCTCGCGGCGTACGATGCGTCATGAATGGGCTGGCTCGTTCGCGTGCACCGGCGCTGTTCTCGCTGCAGGGCGGGCGCCCCCTGCTGGAGCGCATCTGCGCCCAGCTGGGCGTGGCGCCGGCGGGTCTGGAGGAGCGCGAGTTTGAAGATGGCGAGCACAAGCTGCGGCCGCTGGAGAGCGTGCGCGGCCGCGACGTGTACGTCGTGGAGTCGCTGGCCTCGGACGGCGCGCGTTCCGTCGACGACAAGCTGGTACGCGCGCTGTTTCTGATCGGGGTCCTGCGCGACTCGGGAGCGCTGCGCGTGACCATGGTCGCGCCCTATCTCTGCTACGCGCGCAAGGATATGCGCACCAAGCCGCGGGACCCGGTCACGATCCGCTACCTGGCCCAATTGTTCGAAGCGGCGGGGGCCCAGCGCATCATCACGCTCGACGTGCACAATCGCGCGGCATTTGAGAACGCGTTCCGCATCCCAGCCGAACATCTCAGCGCGGCGCCGCTGCTGGTGCATGCGCTGCTGCCGCTGGTGGGCGGCGGCGAGCTAGTGGTGGTTTCGCCGGATGCGGGCGGGGTGAAGCGCGCCGAGCGCTTCCGGCAGGCCTTCGAGCGCGAGCTCGGGCGGCCCGTGAGTTTTGCCTTCGTCGAGAAGTTTCGCAGCGGTGGAGTGCTGCGCGGGGGCAGGGTCGCCGGAGATGTCGAGGGCCGCTGCGCGGTGATCGTCGATGATCTGATCAGCAGCGGCGGCACGCTGGCGCGCGCGGCCGCGGCGTGCCGAGAGCTGGGGGCGCGCCGCGCCGTCGCCGCTGTCACGCACGGTGTGTTCTCCGCAGACTGCGACGCGGCGCTGGAGGCGTCCGCGCTGGAGCGCATCATGCTGCTCGACACCATCGCACGGCCCTTGCCGGCGGGTCTGTCGCCGCAGCGCTTGCAGGTCCTCGGCTGCGCGCCACTGCTCGCGGAGGCCATCCGGCGCCTGCACGACGATGGTTCCCTGGTGGAGCTCGAGGGGGCGTGAGGGCGCCCCTCGGCACGGCAATTGCTCCTCTCGACAACCCGGTGTCCCGATCCGTCCAGCCCGTGGAGGAGACCATGGCGATCCCTGAAGAAACCGTTCTCGAACAACTGCTCGGACGCGCACCCTTTGCGACCGCGTCAGAGGCGCGCTCCGCGCTGCAGGCCACGCTGCGGGCACTGCGCGGCGGTCTGACCGACGATGAAGCGCAGGCGCTGGCGCAGGAGATCGATGCCCCCTGGGCCGCTCCGTTGCGCGAAGGCTGCTACGAAGGTGAGCTGGCCGTCGAAGAGTTCTTCAGGCTGGTGGCTTTTCACGAGCAGCGGCGGCTCTCCGTCGGTGCCGAGCATGCGCAGATCGTGTGCCGCGTGCTCGGGGCTCTGCTGAGCGCTGGCGCGTTGCGGCGGCTGAGCCAGCACGTGCCGTTGCTGGCCCAGGAGTTTCAAGCGGCCCCGGCGCCACAGGTGATCCAGTGCGCCGAGCACCTGCGTTCGGCAGCCGCGCCCGAGCACACGCTCGCTGCGGGCAGGCCCGGCAGCACCAGGCCGCTCAGCGATGCGCGTCCGGACCCGGGACAGACGCTGAGCGAGGGCAGAGCGGAGCGTGCTCATGCACACTCGGTGGCCCGCTCCGATGATCCACACGGTGACACCAAGCTGTCGAGCGCGCGAGGACTGACGCAGGAGCGCGAGGGCGAGTCGCTCGCGCGGTCGCAGCGCAGCGTGCGCCGTTGAACTGGCGGCGGCGCGCGAGCTGGATCGTGTGCTGCCGTTGCCTTGCTTCGCCTTCGCGGTCCATCCCGGACCGCCACAACAGGAGATCGCCATGAGCATTTTTCAGAAGATCCTGGTTCCGGTGGACTTTTCTGTGCATTCGAGCTTCGCGCTGCGCACGGCTGCAGACCTGGCGCGCCGCTTCAACGGCTCGATCACGATCCTGCACGTGCACGATCCATTACCCTACGCATTACCCGGCGACCTCCAGCCGATCAGCAAGGAACAGCACGGGCAGCTGCGAGCCGAGATCGAGAAGGAGCTCGCGGCTCTGCGTGTGCGAGCAGAGACGGGCGGCGCGTCCAGCGTCGAGACCTTGGTGACGGAAGGCCCACCCGCGGAGGAGATCGTCCGCTGCGCGGAGCGGGGCGCGTTTGATTTGATCGTCATCGGCACGCACGGTCGACGCGGGTTTCAGCGCATGCTGCTCGGGTCGGTAGCCGAGCGTGTCACGCGCCTGGCTGCGTGCCCGGTGCTCAGCATTCGCGCACCCGAAGAGGAGCTGGGGAAAGAAAAGCTCTGGCCCCCCAAACCCTGAATCATCCTCCACGCCGGCACTGGGACGCAACGAGAGGTCATCGTCATGGAAGTGGACGCACGTCTGAGCAACATGGTCGAGCTGCAGCTGGTGCGGCGAGGCCTCTCCGAGCCACGGCTGCTGAACGCCTTCCGCAGCGTGCCGCGCGAGGAGTTCGTGCCGCCGGGACTCGAGGAATTCGCCTACGCCGATGCGCCGCTGCCGATCGCCGAGAAGCAGACCATCTCGCAGCCTTACATCGTGGCGCTGACGGTCGACGCGCTAGGCGTCCGTGAGTCCGACCGCGTGCTCGAGATCGGCACGGGCTCCGGCTATGCCGCGGCGATTCTCAGCAAGCTGGCCAAGGAGGTCTACAGCGTGGAACGACTCGAGGCGCTGGCCTCGGGCGCGCGGGAGCGCCTGGCGCGGCTCGGCTATGACAACGTTCACGTGCTACATGGGGACGGTACACTGGGCTGGGCCGAGCATGCTCCCTACGACGTCATCGCGGTGGCGGCAGGCGGGCCCGAGGTGCCGGAGGCGCTGCTGGAGCAGCTCGCGCCAGGGGGCCGTCTCGTCATCCCGATCGGCGCAGACGAATCGACCCAGGTGCTCACGCGAGTGACGCGCATCGGGCACGAGAGCTATCGCCGCGAACCGATCCTGAGCGTGCGGTTTGTGCCTTTGATTGGTGAGCAGGGCTGGCCGGACGTGGCACGTGCCGCACCCGCTCGCGGCCTGGGGAGCGGCATCCGTGGCCTGAGCCGGCTGGTCCGCGAGAGTCTGGAGCCGATCGAGAGCGCGAGCCCGGCCGAGCTCGATGCTCTCCTCGACCGCATCGGTGACGCGCGGGTCGTGCTGCTCGGTGAGTCCACGCACGGCAGCAGCGAGTTTTACCGCATGAGGGCCCGGATCAGTCGCGTGCTGATCGAACGCCGCGGCTTCGACTTCATCGCCATCGAAGGGGATTGGCCCGATGCGGCTCGGGTCGACGACTACGTCCAGGGCGAGCCGGCGCGCTCCCGGGTCGAGTTCACGCCCTTCGCGCGCTTTCCGCAGTGGCTGTGGCGCAACCGCGAGATGCTCGAGCTCGTCGACTGGTTGCGGGACTTCAATGTGCGCCAGGCCCGCCGCCGGGTGGGGTTCCACGGGCTCGATCTCTACAGCATGTTCACCTCGATCGCGGTCGTGCTCCGCTACCTGGACGAGGTGGATCCCGCGGCGGCTCGCGTCGCCCGGGAGCGCTACGGAGCGCTGACGCCATGGCAAAAGGACCCGGCAGCCTATGGCCGCGCGGTGCTGGTCGGGCGCTATCAGAGCTCGGAGAGTGCCGTGGTCGCCATGTTGCGCGAGCTCCTGCAACAGCGCTTGCAGTACGCCCGCGCCGACGGCAAGCGCTTCTTCGATGCGGCGCAAAACGCGCGGCTGGTGGCCGACGCGGAGCACTACTACCGCGCCATGTACTATGCCTCGGCAGCGTCGTGGAACCTGCGCGACGGCCACATGTTCAACACGCTGGAGTCGCTGCTCGAGTACTACGGGGCGGACTCGCGCGGCATCGTTTGGGAGCACAATTCTCATGTCGGCAACGCCCGCGCCACGGAGATGTCCTTGCGTGGTGAGCTCAACGTGGGCCAGTTGTGCCGCGAGCGGCTGGGCGCGCGCATGTACTCGATTGGGCTGGGTACCGACCACGGCACCGTTGCGGCTGCCGCGCAGTGGGGCGATCCGTTTCAACGGATGCGCGTGAGGCCCGCGCATGCGGACAGTTACGAGCGAGTGTTCCACCAGACAGGGGTGCCCGCGTTTCACTTGCCGCTGCGTCAGCCCCGCCGGCAAGAGCTTCGACCCGAGCTCGAAGAACCGCGGCTGGAGCGCGCCATCGGGGTCATTTACCGTCCGGAAACGGAGCTGGAGAGCCACTATTTCTACGCCAGCCTGCCCCAGCAGTTCGACGAATTCATCTGGTTCGATGAGACTCGAGCGGTCGAGCCGCTCGCGGAACGTGGGGCGGAATCAGCTGCAGGCGGTGCTCATCCGCTGGAACCCTGAGCGGCGGGGCGGTGGCTAGCGCGCTCGCCTCGGGCGAACCACCTCCACCGAGCAGGGCGCGTGGAGGACCACGTGATGCGCGACGCTCCCCAAGATCCAGCGCTTCAGGCCCGTCAAGCCGTGCGAGCCCAGCACGATCAGATCTGCGGCCCACGCTTCGGCCTCCTGGATGATGACGCTGCGTGGCTCGCCCACACGGACCACGGCCTCCACGCTGAGGTCTGAGCGTCGAATTATCTCGGCCACTCCCGCGACCATCGATTCGGCCTGACAGCGCCGCCACTGTTGAAAGTCACTGTACCCTTTTGCGGCGCCTGCCCAAGCTGGTGCGGGCGGCGGCGGCAGGATGTCGGGTACTACCGAGAGCACCCGGACTGTGGTCCCCGCTGGCCAGGGCCGAGATTGGACCAGCTGAACCGCTTCCTGCGACTGCTCCGAGCCATCGACAGCCAACAGAATCTTCATCTCTCGGGTGTGGGGTCCTAGACGGAGGGCCGCAATCGTCTCACACGGCAAGTGTGGGCGGAGTTCACGCATCCCCCCAGTTCGGCTGGAACCGGCTGCCGTCGCGCGCCGCCAGGTCCTCGTACAGGCGATAGCGCTCGTCGACGGCGGCCTGCGCCTGGCGCAAGAAATGAGCTGCGGTCGCTGGATCGGACTTGGCGAGCACGTTGTAGCGCAGCTCGCGGTAGGCAAAGTCCTGCAGCGTGAGTCGCGGGCGCGGGCTGTCCAGGCGAAACGGGTTCGCGCCGCGCTTGCGCAACGTGGGATCGTAGCGGAAGAGCGGCCAGTAGCCCGCCGCCGTTGCTCGCGCCTGCTGCTTCATGCCGTGGCGTAGATCGAAGCCGTGCGCGATGCAGTGGGAATAGGCGAGGATCAGGGCCGGTCCCGGGTAGGCCTCGGCCTCGCGAAACGCGACCAACGCTTGCTCGGGATTCGCGCCCAGGGCGATCTGAGCCACATACACATAGCCGTACGCGATCGCCTGAAGAGCGAGATCCTTGCGCGGGCTCTTCTTGCCGGAGGCCGCGAACTTGGCAGATGCGCCGAGCGGCGTGGCCTTCGAGGCCTGACCGCCGGTATTGGAGTACACCTCAGTATCGAGGACGAGCAGGTTGACATCGGCATTCTGGGCGAGCACGTGGTCGAGCCCGCCGTAACCGATGTCGTAGGCCCAGCCATCGCCGCCCACGATCCAGACACTGCGCCGCACCAGAAAGTCGGCCAGGGTCACCAGGTCCAGCGCGGCACCGTCCGTGCGCCCGCCGAGATGCGCACACAGCTGCGCGACGCGGGCGCGCTGGGCGCCCAGTTCGCTCTCGGTGACCTGGCGAGCGTCCAGGATCGCCGTCGCGAGATCGGCGCCGACCTCCGGCGCCAAGCGGCGGAGCAGAGCGCGGGCGATCTCGGTCTGCTTGTCGATCGCGAGCCGAAAGCCGAGCCCGAACTCAGCGTCATCCTCGAACAGGGAGTTGGACCAGGCCGGGCCGCGGCCATCGGACCCGGCGCACCAGGGGTGCGCGGGCAGGTTGCCGCCATAGATCGAGGAGCAGCCGGTGGCGTTGGCGATCTGCAGTCGATTGCCAAACAGCTGGCTGAGCAGCTTCAGGTAGGGCGTCTCCCCGCAGCCGGCGCACGCGCCGGGAAACTCGAAGAGCGGCTCCAGAAATTGCACGCCGCGCACATTGGCGAAATTCACGTGTGCGCGCTCGGCGAGCGGCAGCTGCTCGAAGAACGCGATATTCTGGCGCTCGCTGCCGAGGACAGCTGCCTTGTCCACCAGATCCAGCGCGCGATGCTCCGGCCGCGCAGGACTGATCGCCGGGCAGCTCTCCACGCAGATGCCGCAACCGGTACAATCTTCGACGTAGATTTGCAGCGAGAAGCGGCTCTCCGGAAAGCCGCGGGCGTTGACCGGTGCTGAGCGAAAGCTCGCAGGAGCGCGCACCAGCTCGGAGTCGGGATAGCACTTGACGCGGATCACGCTGTGCGGGCATACGATCGAGCACTGCCCGCACTGGATGCAGAGCTCCGGATCCCAGCGCGGCACCTCGTCGGCGATGTTGCGCTTCTCGTAGCGCGTCGTTCCCACGGGAAACGTGCCGTCCGCCGGCAGCGCACTGACCGGGATCTCGTCACCGCGCCCGGCCAGCATGCGCGCCGTGACCTCGCGCACGAACTCCGGCGCATGTGCCGGTACCAGCGGCGGCGGAACGCAGCCCTGCGCGCTCGCCGGGATCTCGATCTGATGGAGCTCGGCCAGCGCCGCATCGACCGCCGCGAAGTTGCTCTCGAGGACGGCGCCGCCCTTGCGCCCGTAGCTCTTCTCGATCGCTGTCTTGATGGCGCATTGCGCTTCCGCGAGCGGCAGGACCTCGCTGATGGCGAAGAAGCAGATCTGCAGGATGGTGTTGATGCGCTGTCCGAGCCCGTGCTCGCGCGCGACCCGGCTGGCGTCGATCACGTACACGCGCAGTTGCTTGGCCTGGATCTGGCGCTGTACGGGCAAGGGCAGTGCGCTCCACACCGCGTCCGGAGCGTACGGCGCGTTGAGCAGAAAGGCGGCCCCGGGAGACGCAACCCCGAGCACGTCGCGTTTGCTCAGAAACTCGAAATGATGGCAGGCAACGAAGCTCGCCTGGCGAATCAGGTACGGCGCATGGATGGGGTGCGGGCCGAAGCGCAGGTGCGAGACCGTCTCGGCGCCGGACTTGTGCGAGTCGTACACGAAGTAGCCCTGGGCGTAACGATCCGCTGACCCGGCCAGCAACTCCACGCTCGCCTTGTTGGCGCCGACGGTGCCGTCCGCTCCGAGCCCGAAGAATACCGCTCGCGTGGTCTCGGGCGTTTCGATGTCGAGGTGGCGATCGTACTCCAGACTCGTTCCGGACAGGTCGTCCATGATGCCCAACGTGAACCCGTTTTTCGGCTCCGCGCGCGCGAGCTCGGCGTAGACGGCGCTCGCCATGCCGGGGTGGAAATCCTTGGACGACAGCCCGTAGCGGCCTCCGATCACGCGCGGCAAGCTCTGCCGCTGACCGCGCGTGACGGCCTGGGCCAGGGCCGAGACCACATCCAGATACAGCGGCTCACCGGTGGCGCCCGGCTCTTTGCAGCGATCGAGCACCGCTATCGATCGGACCGTTTCAGGCAGGACCTGAAGCAGGTGCTCGATCGAGAAGGGCCGATACAAGAGCACCTGTACAGCGCCGACCTTTTCGCCTCGGGCCGCCAGCCAGGTCGCGGTCTGCCGCACCACCTCGCTGCCGGACCCCATGCTCACGACCACGCGCTCGGCATCCGGGGCGCCGTCGTAGCGAAACAGCCGATAGCCGCGGCCCGTGAGCTGCTCGAAGCGCGCCATCGCGCGCAGCAGCAGCTCGGGCACGCGCTGGTAATAGGGTGAGCAGCGCTCGCGGGCCTGAAAGAAGGTGTCCGGATTGTGCGCCGTCCCGCGCAGCACGGGATGCGCGGGGCTGAGCGCTCGGCGCCGGTGCTGGCGCACGAGCTCGTCGTCGATCATCGCGCGCAGCACGTCATCGGGGATCAGACTCAGCGTATTGAGCTCGTGCGAGGTCCGAAAGCCATCCATGAAATGCAGGAAGGGGACGCGCGCATCGAGCGTGGTGGCCTGGGCAATCAGGGCCAGATCGTGGGCCTCCTGCACCGAGCTCGCACCGAGCAACGCGAATCCGGTCGAGCGCGCGGCCATCACGTCCTGATGATCGCCGAAGATGGATAGGGCCTGGGTCGCGAGTGAGCGAGCCGCGACGTGAAAGACCGTCGAGCTGAGCTCACCGGCGATCTTGAACATGTTGGGCAGCATCAGCAGCAGGCCCTGCGACGCGGTAAACGTGGTGGTGAGCGCGCCGCTCTGCAGCGCGCCATGAACCACGCCCGCGGCGCCGCCTTCGGACTGGAGCTCCTGGATCGTGGGTACGTTGCCCCAGATATTCTTCAGGCCCTGCGCCGCCCATTCGTCGGCGTGCTCTGCCATCGCCGAGGAGGGCGTGATCGGGTAGATGCCGCAGACCTCGTTGATGCGGTAGGCGACGTGGGCAACGGCCGCGTTGCCGTCCAGCGTGCAGGTCACAGGCTGAGCCATGGTGCGGTTCTCCTCCGGCCGTCAGGGCCGTTCCTGAAAGCGAGCGGGCCGCGGCTCTGCCCCTGCGGACTCGGGCACCATCTCGATCGCGTGGCAGGGGCACTGGTCGAAGCACACCGCACAGCCCGTACACAGGTCGAGGTCGACCGCGTATTTGCGCCCGCGTCCCAGGCTCGAGATCGCCTGCTCGGGGCAGGCGGCCCGGCAGTTGTCGCATTCGAAGCAATTGCCGCAGGACAGGCACCGTGCCGCCTCTCGCCGCGCCTGAGCGTGGCCGATCCCCGCGACCACTTCGGCGAAGCCAGTTCGCGCCTCCGGAGGTAGCTCACTCGGCCGAGCGCGGCTCGCATCGAGAAACAGCGGCAGGTGCAGCATGCCAAAATCGACGGGCCGCCGCTTGCTTCGGGGCTCCAGGCGCTCGCCTCGCAGCCAGGCATCGATGGCGCGGGCCGCTTTCCTGCCGTGACCGGTGGCCGCTGTCATCGTGCGAGCCCCGCCGATCGCATCGCCGCCTGCGAAAATGCCGGGGTGACCAGTCATGAGTCGTGCATCGACCCGGATGCTTTCCTCCGCATCGAACGAGACACCCTCCACGGTGCGCAAGAACCGCGAGTCTGCGTGCTGGCCGAGCGCGAGCACCAGTGCGTCGAGCGGCAGCGTCTCCAGCGCGCCGGTCGAGCGCAACGAGCCATCGACCTGACGCTCCAGCCGCTCGACCGTCACTCCGTCGCGGCCCCAGCGCACCGGCTGGCGCAGCCACATCGCTTTCACCCCTTCCAGGAACGCCTCGCGAGCCTCCTGAACCGCCGCGCGCATCCGCTGCTGATCGCGGCGGTAGATGACGATCGCCTCCTCGGCGCCGAGGCGCCGGGCCACGCGAGCCGTGTCAAAGGCGGTGTTGCCGCCTCCCACGATGCCGACCACGCGCCCGAGCCGCGGCTCGCGCCCGGTTTCGACCTCCTCCAGGAGTGAGAGCGCATCGACCAGCTTCCGCCCGTCCGCCGCCGGGATATCGAGGTGATTGGCGACGTGCGCGCCGATGGCGACGAAGCAGGCGTCGAACGCGCCGCTCGCCATCGTGCCTGGTAGATCGCTCACCAGCGTATTCATCCGGAACTCGACGCCGGAGGCGGCGATGCGATCGATCTCGTTCAGCAGCTCGGGCCGCGGCAAACGGTACGCCGGAATGCCGTAGTGGAGCATGCCGCCCGGCTCCGGCATGGCGTCGACGATCTCCACCGCATGCCCCTGCCGCCGCAGCTGCCAGGCGCAGGACAGCCCCGCCGGACCCGCGCCGACGACCAGGACGCGCTTGCCGGTACTCGCGCCGGGCGCGATGCTCCAGTTCTCGGCGGCGGCCAGGTCCCCGAGGAAGCGCTCCACCGCATGGATCGCCACCGCCTCATCCAGATCCTTGCGATTGCAGCTCGACTCGCAGGGATGATAGCAGGCGCGCCCGTGTGCGGCCGGAAGCGGATTGTCGCAGACCAGGGCCCGCCAGGCTGCTTCGAAGTCCCCCGCCTGCGCCAGCGCCAGCCAGGACTGGATGTTCTCGCCCGCCGGGCAACCCGCGTTGCAGGGAGGCAAGTGATCCTGCCACACCGGATGCTGCCAGCGCTGGGCGCCGGCGCCCTGCAGCCAGGTGGTCTGAGAGGTGGGCGTGAGATCCTTGGGAACGAGACTCACGGCGCAGGTCCTTTCGCGAGGAGGAGATTCTCGCGAGCAGAGAGGTGCTCTCCCGCTCATCGAGCAACAGAGCAATTGCCGCACCAGAACGTCTCCGCGTCGTTTTCCATGCGGTGATTGCGCAAAGCTTGCGCGTGCCGGCACCGTCGCGCACCGGCTGCGCCAGCCGTTTCAGCCTCGAAACATCCGCCCGGGCACCGTTACCGGAGCGAAGCGGTTGCCGATCGGTCGTCGTCGCCTGCTCTGGTCTTACCGTTGGCGGCATGAACGTTGCTCGACCCGAGAAGATTCGAAAGGGGGTTCCATGGGCTGGTCCTGGCGGTGCTGCAGGCTCCTGCTGTTGTCGTGCGCTCTCGTGCTCATTGGAGCGTCGCAGCGAGCTGCGGCGGAGGAGCCGGCGATGGAGGGGGCGCTCTTGCGTCTCAACGGTCGAGCCCTCATCACGCTGCGAGGCTCGCTGCTGGGCTTCTCCGCGCAGGAGCGGGTCGCGATCGCGGCAGCGCGCATGGAAGCCATCTTGGCTCGCCAGCAACTGCCGGAGGTCACCTTCGAGGAACTGCCGCAGGGCACGCGGCTGCGGCTCGGTGGCGAGCCGGCGTTCACCATCACCAGCGCCGAGATCGACCAGGAGGCAGGAGATACCACGACGGCGGTAGCACACGCGCTCGCCCAGCGCCTGACGGACGCCATCGCCGAGCTCCGTCGAGAGCAGACGCTGCGCTACCGCGTGCGCGCGCTGTGCTACGTCCTGCTCGGCACGTCGCTCTTCGGCGCGTTCGTCGCGCTGCTCGTGCGAGCCAAGGCCTGGCTCACCCGCCGGCTCTCCGGGGCGGCGGCCACGGCGCACGGGCAGCTGCTGCACGTTCACGACATGGAGCTACTCCGGACCTCGCGCCTGTTGCGTCTCAGTCGCATCTTCATCGGGGCACTGCTGTGGTTGTTGCTGATGAGCGGAGCCGTGGTTTGGCTCAGCTTTGCGCTGGCGCAGTTTCCACCTACTCGCCCCTGGGGTGACGAGCTGCTCGGGCGCTTGCTCGGTATCGTTCGCAGTGGCGGCGTGGCCCTCGTGGGGGCCCTGCCCGGGCTGCTCTTCGTGGGCATCATCGTCTTGGTCGCGCGGGGCGTCACGGAGGTGGCGGCGGTCTGGTTTGATCAAGTCGAGCACGCCCGGATCCAGCTGGAGTGGCTTCAGGCCGACGCCGTGCGGCCGACTCGCCGCATCTTCAGCGTCATGGTCTGGGGCTTCGCGCTGGCGATGGCCTATCCATACGTGCCGGGCGCGCAGACCGAGGCGTTCAAGGGCTTGTCGGTGCTGTTCGGCGTGATGGTGTCGCTGGGCGGATCCAGTGTGATCGGTCGAGCGCTGGCGGGCTTGACGTTGATGTACTCGCGCCTGTTTCGGCGGGGCGACTACGTGCGCATCGGTGATACCGAAGGGCTGGTCGTGGACGTTGGCATGTTCGCGACCCGGATCCGCAGCGGCCTGGGCGAGGAGATCGCGGTGCCGAGCTCCGAGGTGGTGGGCGCCATCGTCAAGAACTACTCGCACGGTGCCGCGGGCGCCGGCTATCTGGTGACGACCGGCGTGACCATCGGCTATGCCACGCCGTGGCGCCAGGTGCACGCGATGCTCGAAGAAGCGGCGCGCCGCACCGCAGGCCTCGCGGCGACGCCCGCGCCCATGGTGCGTCAGACGGGGCTGAGTGATTTCTATGTGCGCTATCGACTCGCTGTCTATGCGCGCGCAAAGGATCCACCGACGCGCGTGAGCGTGCTCAGCGAGCTCCACGCGCACATTCAAGATGTGTTCAACGAGCACGGCGTGCAGATCATGTCGCCGCACTACGAGGGCGACCCTGACCAGCCGCAGGTCGTCCCGAAGGAGAACTGGTACGCCGCCCCAGCCGGTGTCGCGGCCGACGAACGGTCGCCGGCGCGTTCGGAAGTCACCTCGCGTTCCTCGACCGGCAACTGAGCGGGGTGAGAGTGCCGCAGGACATGCAGCCCGAATTCCTGCGCTGCCGCGGCGCGGGGCGCGCGAGCACCGGTAAGGTCACGCGCGCGCCTGCGTCCAGCGCTCGAGCACGCACGGGCGAGACGCGGGCTGAGCTCGCGAAAGTGTGAACGCCGCCAGTGCGCGCGCGGCCGCCTCGGCGGCGTGACGCCGGCTTGCCAGGTGCAGGTGTGCGAGCGGCTCTTTCGCTTCCACGCGAGACCCGAGCTGAACGCACAGCTCGATACCCACGCGCGGATCGACCGCCTGATCAGCGCGCGTGCGCCCCGCACCGAGCCAGACGCCGAGCAGGCCGAGCGCGCGCGCATCGATCTGCGTCACGTAACCCGCTCTGGGCGCGAGCACTGCGGCGATCGCCGGCGCGCGGGGCAGGCGGGAGGGCTCGGCAACCACGCGCGCATCTCCGCCGTGCAGGGCGATCATGCGTGCGAAGCACTCGGCGCCTGCGCCGCTCGACAGCGCTCGCTCGAGCCGCCGCCGCGCTGCAGTCGGCTGCCGCTCGAGGCCCGCGACGCGCAGCATCTCGGAGCCCAGCGCCAGCGTCAGCTCCCGCGTGACCGGCGGCCCTTTATCCTGCAGCACCGCGATCGCCTCGCGGACTTCCAGCGCATTGCCGATGGTGTGGCCGATCGGGCTCGCCATCTCCGTTAACAGGCCGCGAACCGGCAACCCCAGCTGCCTTCCCACCCGGCTCAGTAGCTGGCTCAGCGCGCGCGCCGACTCGCGATCGGGCATGAACGCGCCAGCGCCGACCTTCACGTCCATCACCAGCGCGTCCAGCCCCGCTGCCAGCTTCTTCGACAAGATGCTCGCGGTGATCAACGGCCGGCTCGCCACCGTGCCGGTCACATCGCGCAGCGCGTAGATGCGCGCATCGGCCGGGGCCAGCTCTTCCGTCTGGCCGATGATCGACGCGCCCGCACTCCGCACGATGCTTTGAAAGCGCGCGGCGCTGATCCGGACCTGATAGCCGGGGATGGCTTCGAGCTTGTCCAGTGTACCGCCCGTGTGGCCCAGGCCGCGCCCAGAGATCATGGGTACCGCAGCTCCGCATGCCGCCACCAGCGGCGCCAGACACAGGCTGATCTTGTCGCCCACGCCCCCCGTCGAGTGTTTGTCCACCTTGGGGCGCGAGTTGCCCGGATGCGTCAGCTGCCGCCCGGAGCGCAGCATGGCCTGCGTCAGCGCTACCGTCTCTCGCAGACTCAGGCCCTGGAAGAACACCGCCATCAACCACGCGCTGAGCTGATAATCGGTCACCTGCCCGTCGAGAAAGCGGGCGACGAGATCCTGGATCTGCTCGGGCTCGAGCTCTCCGCCATCGCGCTTGCGGATGATCCAGTCGACGATGCTAGGGGCGGGGGTAGGTGCCATTCGGCGGAGGGGGGAGCGAGCAGCCACGGTGCGGAGGCTAAGTCAGGGCAAACGCAGCCGCAATCCCTGCGGACCGCCCGCGCGGACCGCAAATTCTGCGCGGGCCCTGATGCTAGCACCCGAAGAACATTCGCCGAACGGCTGGCGCAGCCTGTGCAGCATGGCAGGCAGCGCCCACCGAACAGCTTCAGAAAGGATCCAGAATGGCCCCGATCAGCAATGTCATGAGCCCGTGTCCCTATTTCATCGAACAGAATCAATCGATGAGCGCCGCGCACGCAATCATGCGCCAGCATGGCATTCGGCACCTGCCCGTGTGCGAGCACGGAAAGCTCGTCGGGCTGGTCTCGGCAGGCGATCTGCACCTGCTAGAGACGCTCGACGGCGTGGACCCGAACGCCGTGTTGGTGAAGGAGGCAATGACCCCCGAGCCCTACCAGGTGCGACCGAACGCGCCATTGGCGGACGTGGTTCGGGTCATGGCCCGGAACAAGTACGGCTGCGTGCTGGTGACCCAGGGTGCAGAGATCGTCGGCATCTTCACCACCATCGACGCGCTGCGTGCCTTCGCAACAGTTCTGGGCGCTTGAGTGCAGTCGCTGACAGGCAGCCTGGACGGGGCTACACCGGTCTTCGAGCTCCGCGGCGTGAGCAAGGCCTTCGGGGGCGTGGAGGTGCTCCGCGGCGTCGATCTGCAGCTGCGCCGCGGTGAGACGCTCGGCATCATCGGGCCGTCGGGCGCCGGCAAGACGGTGCTCTTGAAGTGCATGGTGGCCCTGCTATCGATCGACCGGGGAGAGCTGCTCTTCGACGGAAAGAGCGTGCCCCACATGACTCCGCGGGAGCAGCAGCTGCTGCGCCAGCGTGTGGGTCTTCTGTTCCAGGCGGGGGTCCTGTTCGACTCGATGAGCGCCGGTGAGAACCTGGAGTATGCGCTCCACGAGCAGTTCTTCCACACCCTCACGAGCGAGGCGATAGCGCAGCGGATCGCGTGGGCGTTCCGCGCCGTGGGGCTGCCGGTGAGCGAGCTCGCGACGATGCCGAAGGACCTCTCGGGGGGCATGAGGAAGCGTGTCGGCATCGCCCGTGCGATCGTGACGCGGCCGGAGGTATTGCTTTACGATTCTCCCACCGAGGGCCTCGATCCTCCCAACGCCCATCGAATCTCCGACTTGATCCTGCAGCTCCGGCGCGATCTGGCCGTGACCTCCGTGGTCGTGTCCCACGATCTGCGAACCATCTTCACCGTCTGCGACCGCGTTGGATATCTGCATGAGGGGAGGCTGCTGGAGACCGCCCCACCCGCGTGCCTCGTCAACAGCGCCCACGCCGAGGTTCGCGACTTCGTCACCGGCCATCCTCCCGAGGAACCGTTCGATCCCCTGCAATCCCAGCCGCCGGAGGTGTGGAAATGAGCAGCTGTTGCGCACGCCCTGCGCGCCGCAATTCAGGCTCTGCAGCGTCTGCGCGCGCGCCGGTGCCGGCCGGCGTTCGCATCGGAGCTCCTCGGCGGGTACATCTCTTGCACCGGGGTTCCTCCGCAGCCTACCGAGCGCGAAGAGCGGGGGAATACGATGGTGGATAATACGGAACACAAATCCAATCCCGAGACCGCGGCCCTGGTGATGACGGTGGTCGACAAGATTCCGGCCATGGTCGCGTACTGGGACAAGAACCAGATTTGCCGGTTCGCAAACCGCGCCTATGAGAAATGGTTCGGGGTGCCGCCCGAAGCCGTGGTGGGCAGGACCATGAAGGACCTGCTGGGCCCCTTGTACCCGCTGAACCTGCCGCATATCCAGCGAGCGCTGCTCGGTGAAGAGCAGGAGTTCGAGCGCGAGATCCCCGATCCCGCCCAGGGCCCGCCGCGCTACAGCCAGGCCCACTACATTCCGCACGTCATTGCCGGCGAGGTGCGCGGGTTTTGCGTGCTCGTGGCGGACATCACGCGGCGCAAGCGCGCCGAGGAAGCGCTGGCGGCGGCGCACCGCGAGCTCGAGGCGCGCGAGCGCCTCGCCGCCATGGCCACGCTGGCGACCGGCATTGCGCACGAGATCAACAATCCCCTGGCCGCGGTGCTGGGCAACGTCGATATGGCACTGGAGATGCTGGAGGGCGGTACTGTCGAGGTCGGCGAGCTGCGGAGCATGCTGCTGGACGTGCGGACCGGCGGCGAACGTGTCAGCGAGATTGTTCGCAGCATGCGCTTGCTCGCTCGCGGAGACACTGCGCAGCGTGAGCGCGTCAATGTCAACGATTGCGTTGAACAGAGCATCGCATTCGCCGCAAATACGCTGCGTTATCGCGCACAGCTGATCCGCGAGCTCGCCCCCGATCTGTATGTGCATGCCAAGGCCTCGCAGCTCTCGCAGGTCATCGTCAACCTACTGGCCAATGCGGCGCATGCCCTGCCCGAGAACGCGCCGAGGCAGAACGAGATCCGGGTGGTCACGCGCCGCGACGGTGATCTGGTCTTGATCGAGGTGGCCGATAACGGTCCAGGGATTCCTGAATCGCAGCAGGCTCGCATTTTCGAGCCGTTCTTCTCGACGAAGAGTGCCAGCGAGGGCATGGGACTCGGGCTCTCGATCTCGCGCAACATCGTCGAAGGGCTCGGCGGGCAGATCAGCGTGCGGAGCGAACAGGGCGGTGGCAGCGTGTTTTGCGTATCGTTACCCGCGGCACCACCTGTGGGGGCTGCTGCAGAGCAGCAGCCCAGCGCGCCACCGCGCCCTTCGGGCATCGTCCCCGCCGCAGCGCGGCCGCGCGTGCTGGTCGTCGACGACGAAGCTGCAATTGCCGGCTTGCTGGCGCGCGCGCTCGGTAACGAAGCCTATGAGGTGACCACGGTCAAGGGCGGCCATGCCGCGCTAAAAGCGTTGGAAGCGTACCGCTTCGATCTGATCTTGTGTGACCTGATGATGCCCGAGATGAGCGGCGAGGACATTTACTGGGAGGTCACGCGGCGTTGGCCGCAGCTGGCTCACCGCTTCGTATTCATGACGGGCGGCGCCTTCACACCTCGTGGTCGACAGTTCCTGGCCAGCGTGCCGGCGCCGGTCCTCGAAAAGCCGTTCCGGATCAGCGACCTGCTTCGCTGCGTGAGCAGGCGCTTGCAAGCGTCTTCGGGCGAGGCAACGCAGCCCTCCGCGGTCAGCCGAGCCGGCTGAATCAACCTGGCCGCCCGCCTGCTGCTCGCGCTGGGCGCCGCCGTCTAGTTCTACTGCCGAAAACTTTTCCATAGCCCTCGGCTCGTGCGACCGAAGGCCATGGCTCTCGATCTGGATAGCGGCGCCAGGCAGCGCCTGGGGCGGTACATCGAACGTTTGGGCGGGCAGCTAAAGGATCGTAGAAA
>DASTRX010000152.1:0-31491 GCA_035760985.1 Polyangiaceae bacterium | reverse complement strand
CCGATGCGCTTGGGCAGGGGGGCCGCCGCCAGCTAGGAGATGTTCGAGCCCACCTCGATCTGGTCGTTGCCGGCGCCGAGCACCAGCGAGCTCATGCGGCGTGCCCGCGCCGAGCCCGCGCTCGAGCGCCAGGAACTGATCGATCGAGGCGTTGCTGCCGTCGGCCGCGCTGCCCGTGAGCAACGCGCGCGCTCCTTCGTGCCCCACAGCGCCGGTCGTGCCCCCCCCCACCGCTGGACCGGCCTCCGCGCGCACGCGCCAGGCGAGGGCTCAGATTGTATTCGCGGGAGACAGGGGCTGTGGAGCATAGCGCTGGTCTCCCCACGGGATGGACCAGGGGTGCCCGGATCGATACGCAAACTCCGGATAGGACGGGGACGTGATGCCGTAGCCCGCGTCGAGCACGCGCGCGCTCACGCCGATCTCGCCATGCCGGATGATGTCGAGCTTGTCGTTGGCGTCGCAGTCGAACAGGCGCGCCCCGCAGGAGCGCTCCAGCACATCCATGTTGGTGTACAGAAAGTAGGACTGCACGTGCGGCGCGAAGTGGCGGGGCTCGCGGCTGGTATCGTGCGAGTTGAGCCCGATCCCGCACAGCCCCACGTTGGGGTGGCGATAGAACTGATTGCGATATTTGAGCAACCAGCCATTTTCGTACGGCCCCGCCACGGAGGAGTTCATGAACACCACGTCCCCGTGATAGCCCTGGCCACGCAATAGCTGATAGCCGAAGTCGTACGCGCCGAAGTCCTGGCCGCGATTGTCACGGAAGCACACGGCCTCCACGAACGGGTACTTCATGGGCAGCTGCGCGTACTCCTGCAAGCGCTGCCGGATGCGCCGCTGCTCCAGCTGTTGCCGGGCGGTGGCGAGCAAACCGCGGCGCGGGGGCGGCGCGGCTCCGTTGATCACGATCAGCACCTCGAAGGCCAGACCGGCCTGGTGGCGATCCATGCCCTCGAGCAGCCGCCCCAGACCACAGCGTACCCACTGGCTACCCACCAATTTGTCGCGATGGGGCGGGTATGCAGCCCACTCCATCAAAATGATTTTCACGCGCTCGCTGGATGTCTGCATACGCGCTGCCGAGGCAAGCGACGTGCCGCCTCGGCACTGCCATTTCTACCCGCAATGGACGCCAGCGGCAATTTGCAAGCGTCGCCGGCGCGCCGCCGCCCTCGATGTTGCAGCGTGAGCCTCCGCCCGTCAGCAGGTGCGACCAGGTGGGTTTTCCGGCACCGCGCTGCTGTTTGCCCTCGCCTGCTGGACGTGGCGGGCCACATTTCGGAAACTTTCGGTCCAGAGCGCGTCACGCCGTTGCGCCAGGTGCTCGAGCAGGGCGGCATGCGCCTGCGCGCTGACGGCCAGGTGATCGCCGCCCACTCCGTGAAACAGCAGCACCAGCCAGGCGCCCTCGGCCTCCGCGCGCTCGCACAGCGCGATCAACTCGCGCGCCTCGCGGGCGCCGTCGAAGGCCGGCAGCTCCTGCAGCGAGTCCAGCCAGGGGTCCGCGAGGCGCGCCTGCACGCCACGAGCGGCCAGGAACAGCTCCGATACGATCGGCACATAGCTCTGCGCGGGCGAGCCCACGCGCGTCTCGCCACAGGGGTAAGCGAAGGTGTACGGCTCCGGCGCTCCCAGGCCCTGCAGCAAGCTCAGCGTCTGCTCCAGCTCCGCGCGCATCCGCGGCAGGTCATAGTCCTGGCTCGTGTAACCGCGCGGCACCCAGTCGTGCGAACAGTCGCAGGGATGATGGATGGTATGCGAGGCCAGCTCATGCCCTGCCGCGAGCAGCGACTGCCACTCGGCGCGATGGCGCGCCAGATCGTCGGACTTACCCAGGATGAAGAAGGTGCCCGGCAAGCGCCGGGCTGCGAGCTGCCGTGCCGCGGTCGCGCGCTGGCTCGGCACCGCATCATCGTAGGTGAGAGACACGGCCGCGCGCCTCCCGGCAGGCCAGGGGAAAGCTCGAACCGGAGACGCCGCAGCTTCGCTCATGCACTGCCCTGTAGCTCGAGTCAGGGGTGCCGGTGTACAGGATCGATTGACGGCTGCCCCGATGCGGAGCAAAGGGGTGTCCGGTGAGCAAGCACGAATTCGTGGTGCCGGCGGAAGCGGCCGGACTGAGGCTGGATCAATGCCTCGGCCGCTATGTCGAGGGCCTGTCTCGGCGCAGCGCCCGGGTAGCGCTCGACCTGGGCGCAGTGTTCGTCGATCGGCGCCGGGTCAAGGTCGCGAGCCGGCCCATGGCGGCAGGCCAACACGTGGCCGTGCACCTGGGAGGAGCCTTCGAGCGGGCCACCAAGAAGGTCGGCCGCGCCGCGCGCGAGCAGGATCTCGCGCGTCTTCCGCCCTATCGGGTCTGCTTCGAAGACGAGCACCTGGTGGTGGTGGACAAGCCCGCCGGGCTGTTGACGGCTCCCACCCCCGAGGGGGACGCGGCGAGCTTGCAGCTGCTGCTGGCGCGGCGCTCCGATCCGCCCGCGCCGATCTTCGTGGTGCAGCGGCTGGACCTGCACACCAGCGGCGTGCTGGTGTTCGCCAAGACCGATCTCGCCAATGCGCGCCTGAGCGAGCTGTTTCGCAGCCACGCCCTCACGCGCCGCTACGATGCCTTCGCCGAGGGCGTGGCCGAGGAAGCCTTCACGGTGGCTCTGCCGCTGAAGGGCAAGGCCGCGGTCACGCACTTCCGGCGCGTCGCGCAGTACGAGCGCTTCTGCCGGCTCGAGGCCACGCTGGAGACGGGGCGCACGCATCAGATCCGGCTGCACCTGAAGAGCCGCGGGCTGGCCGTGCTCGCCGACCTGCAGCACGCCGGGCGCGCCGCCTGGCACCCGCCGCGCCTGGCTCTGCACGCCAAGCTGCTGAGCTTCCAGCACCCGATCACAGAGCAAGCGCTGAGCTTCGAGCTGCCGCTGCCGGAAGATCTCGCGCGCTGGCTCTCCGCCTTTCAGGAGCGCTGAGCGTGTTCAGGGCTCTCGATCAGGGCCTCGCCGAGCGTTGATCCAGCAATACGCGCACCTTGGCCGCGAGCTCGCGCGGGCGATAGGGCTTGCCGATGAAGTGCAGACCGTCATCGATCACACCCTGCTTGGCGATGATGTTCTCGCCATAGCCCGAGCTGAACAGCACCGAGATCCCGGGCCGCAGCGCGTTGATCCGGGCGGACAGCTCGCGGCCGTTCATGCGCGGCATCACCACGTCGGTGACGAGCAGATCGATCGGGCCCTGGTGCTGCCCGAAGGTGCGCAGCGCCTCGTCGGCGCTGGCGCAGGGCAGCACGTGGTAACCCAGCTGCTGCAGCGTGCAGTGCGCGAGCTCCAGCACCGAGGGCTCGTCCTCGACCAGCAGGATCGTCTCGGTGCCACCGCTCGGCGCGCTCATGCTGGTGGAGGGCAGCGGCACATCTTTGGCGCAAGGCGCCTCGACCCGCGGCAGCAGGATGCTGAACGTGGTGCCCTTGCCCAGCTCTGACTCCACCGTGATCGCGCCGCCGTTCTGCCTTACGGCGCCGTACACGGTGGCCAGCCCCAGCCCGGTGCCGGCGCCCTGGTCCTTGGTCGTGAAGAAGGGCTCGAACAGACGAGCGCGCACCACGTCCGAGAGCCCGCGCCCCGAGTCGCGCACCGACAGGCAGACGTAGTCGCCCGGCACCAGCGGCTCGGGCGCCGGCTCCGAGCCGGTCCCCAGCTGCAAGTTCCGGGTCTCGATCAGCACCTCACCCTGGTCGCTGATCGCGTCGCGCGCGTTCATCACCAGGTTGACCAGCACCTGCTCCAGCTGGCCCGGGTCGGCGTTCACGTTCCAGAGTTCTTCGGCGCAGCGCGTGCGCAGCTGGATCCGAGCCCCGACCAGGCGCTCCAGGATGCGCGAGAGGCGCTCGACCAGGGAGCTCAGGCTGATCGGGCGCGGGCTGATCACCTGCTTGCGGCTGAAGGCCAGCAGCTGGCGCGTGAGCGATGCCGCGTTGTCGACGGCAGCGTTCGCCTCGACCAGGCAGGTCGCGACCTCCTGATTCACCCTGCCCTCGAGCAGCGACAGGTTGCCCATGATGCAGGTCAGGTAGTTGTTGAAGTCGTGCGCGACGCCGCCAGCGAGGCGCCCGATCGCCTCCATCTTCTGGGCTTGCCGCAGCTGAGCGGTCAGCTGCGCCTCCTGCTGCCGCGCCTGCTCGCGATCGGTCACGTCGAAGCCGACCCCGATCACCCCGACCACGCTGCCGTCCGGGCCGCGCAGCGGCTGGATCTGGTACTCCAGCGAGCGACCCAGGCAGAAATCCTGGTAGCTGCCCGGGATCCCGGCCAGCGCTCGCAGGTGGCAGAGCAGCGGCTCATAGCTCGGCTGGCGCGTGCCCCACAGATCGAACAAGCTCATGCCGACGACCTGCCGCGGCCGCAGGTTCAAGTGGGCGAGCCCGGCGCCCGCCGAGGACGTGAACACCAGCTCGCGGTCCACCGTGTAACAGAAGCCCGGCATGTGCTCGAGCACCGCGGCCAGGCGCTGCGTGTCGTGGTGTTGCGCGTTTCCCGGCACGCCCGTCTCCAGCGCTGCCGCCGCGCGCTCCGGCGCGGGCGAGAGGCTGAGCTCCCACGTGCTGGCACCGAGCCGGACGCCGCGCAGCCCCGCCAGCCGCGGCGGCGCCTCCCCGCTCGGCAGCAGCGCGATGGTGCCCTGCCAGGGTCCCGCCTCGGAGGCAGACCCGAAGTCGGGCAGCACACGTGGGTCGATCGCCACCGCCAGCTGCGCCAGCGGCTGACCGAGCGCCTGCGCCTCGGCGCGGCCCCAGAGCCGCGCCAGCGCGGCATTCCAGCTCTCGATTCTGCCCTGCGCATCCAGCCGCAGCTGAACGGGGCCCGCGGCGTTCGCGTCGGACGCTTCGGCTGAAATCACTCGAAATGCTACGGACGCCGCCCGGGCACCGTAAAGGCCTCAGCTACCCGTGCGCAGCACGCGCGGCGGGGCGTGCGAGGACAGGTTCGGATCTGCCGGTGAGACAGGCAGCTCCAGGATCACGCGCGAGCTCCGCTGCCAGCTCAAGTACGCCCAGGCCCACTCGAACAGGACGGCCAGACGCCGCCGGAACTCCACCAGGCTCATCAAGTGCACGGTGAGCCAGAGCCACCAGGCCAGCACGCCGCTGAAGCGGAACCGGCCGATCTCCGCCACCGCCTTGTTGCGCCCGATGGTCGCCATCGAGCCCTTATCCACGTAGCGAAATGGCTGGCGCGGCTCGCCCCGCACGCTGCGGAGTACATTGAGCGCCGCGTGGCGCCCGCTCTGCATCGCGAGCTGCGCGACCCCCGGCAAGGCCTTGCCGTCCTGCGTCTTGGCGATCAGATCCCCGACCACGAACAGCTCCGGCCGATCCGGCACCGAGAGATCGTCCTGCACCCAGATGCGCCCCAGCTTGTCGACGGGCACGCCCAGATCCGCCGCGCGCTCGTTGGCGCGCACCCCGGCAGCCCAGAGCACCGTGCGGGCGCGGATGCGATCGTCGCCGATCGTGACGAAATCCGCGCCGATCTCCGAGACCGCCACGCCCGTGCGCACGTCGATCCCGAGGCCGCGCAGCTCGCGCTCCGCGCTGGCCGAGAGCCGCGCATCGAAGCTCGGCAACAGCCGCGGCCCGGCCTCCACCAGCACGACGCGCGTGGTCGCCGGATCGAAGCGCCGGAAATCGTGGGCCAGCGTGCGCCCGGCGATCTCCGCCAGAGCCCCCGCCAGCTCCACTCCCGTGGGCCCGCCGCCGATCACCACGAAGGTCGTCCAGGCGCGACGCTCCTCCAGCGCGGGCTCGATCTCGGCGGCCTCGAACGCGCGCAGGACGCGCCGGCGGATGTCCAGCGCCTCCGCCAGAGTCTTCAAACCCGGCGCCAGCTCGGCCCAGCTGTCGTGACCGAAATAGCCGTGGCGCATGCCGGCGGCCAGGATCAGGTAGTCGTAATCGAGCCGCTGACCGCGCGCGAGCACCTGGCGCCGCTCGGCGTCGATGCGCTCCACGTCCGCGAGCCAGACGCTGGCGTTGCTCTGCCGCGAAAGCAAGGCGCGCACCGGTGCCGCGATGTCCGGCGCGGCGAGCGCGGCGGTGGCGACTTGATACAAGAGCGGCTGGAACAGGTGATGGTTGGTGCGATCGATCAGCGTGATGCGCACCTCTCGGCCGCGCAGCGCCTTGGCGGCTGCCAGCCCTCCGAAGCCGGCGCCGATGATCACCACGTGGGGGGCTTCTCGCTTCAGCATCTGGTCTCCCATCGGCGCTGACCTCTCCTGTCGTTGGCTGCTTCAGGTTTCCGGACCACCCTCGACCAGTTCCAGATAGCTGCACAGCGCATTGACCAGCCGCAGCTGGCGGTCGGTGCGGCCCTGTGCCGCCAACAGTTCCGGGCTGGCAACCAGGATCACGAGCGCCTGAGCGCGCGAGGTGGCCACATTCAGTCGATTCAAGCTGTACAGGAATTCGAACCCACGGGGCGCATCCGCCGCGCTCGAGCTCGCCATCGAATAGATCACGACGGGCGCTTCCCTGCCCTGAAACTTGTCTACCGTTCCCACCATCGGGCTGCGGGCTTCGCCCGCCGCAGCCTGGCCTCCTCCGTATGCGCTGCTGGACGCCTCCAGGCGCCGGCGCAGCGCCGCTACCTGCGCGTTGTATGGAGCCACCACCAGCAAATGTCGAGCTTGGAGCCGCTGGCGCTGGCCCGCTTTGTCCGAAAATTCCCAATCGCCACCGAGCAACTTGCCCACGACTTCGGCCACGGCATCCACCTCTTCGTCGGCGCGCTGAGTGTTTCCGCGGTGCGGTACCGAAATGAAACGCAGGCCGCTGCCCTGGAGCTGGGCCTCGGCGCCGCTGGGCGGCGCCGCGCCCGCGCGGCGCACGATCGCCTGCTGCTCCAGGCCCGGCAGGGGCTGCAGGCGGCTCTCATAGAACACGCGCGAGGTGAACTCGCACAGCTTCGGATGCAGCCGGCGGGTCTCGGCCAGGAACACGCCCAGCTGGGGGGGCATGGTGAGCGCGTCGCCGAGCAGGTACTCCAGCGCGGACACGTCGGCGCCCGGCGGGTGCACGCCGCACTGCGGTTGCTCCAGCTGCGCGGGGTCGCCGAACAAGATCAGGCGCGGCGCGGCGGACGAGACGGCGATCACGTTCGCGAGCGAGATCTGCGCGGCCTCGTCCACGACCAGCACATCGAGCGCCCCGCGGAACTCTTCGCGCGCCCAGCCGAAGCTGGTCGCACCCACCAGCTGCAGCGTGCCGTCGCGCAGGCCTGCGATGGCCGGCGCGTACTCCTTGTGCTGCGCGAAGGGCGCGGCTTCCGCCGGCTCTTCGAGCGCGTTCGTGTCTTCGCTGCGGCGCACGTGCAGCGCCTGGATCGGCGTGCCGTCGCGCTGCGCGCGCTCACAGCACTTGTGCAGCAGGCTCTGGATCACTTGATGACTGTTGGCGGTGATGCCGACGCGCTGGCCCGCACGGATCAGCGCGACGATCGCCTCCGCCGCGCGATGCGTCTTGCCGGAGCCGGGCGGGCCCTGCACGGCGAGCACCCCGGGCTGCAACGCCAGGGCCAGGCGCACGACGCCCGCGACCGTGTCCTCGCCGGGTGCCAACAGATCCGCGCCGGCGGCTTGCCCGCAGCGCGGGGCCGCGCGCAGCAGCAGCGCCCGGGCAGCCGGGAACTCGTCCGCGGCCGGGCCGCTTCTCGCGACCGAACGCGCGATCTCCAGCAGCCGTTGCTCCTGGTGATCGGTCTTCACCGGGCGGCCCGGGGCGAGCGCTCGCGGGTGCGGTTGCTTGGAGGTCTTGCCGCGCTTCACGTCCACGTGCGCGGCTCCCACCGCCAGCACCTCGACCTCCTTGTCCGTGTCGGGATCCAGGGCCTTGCCGCGGCGGATCGCGTGCTCCTGCTCGGGAAAGTGGTAGCGGAGCTTGTAGGAGCGATCGACGGTACCCAGCTGCTCGGGCGCCGAGAGCCCCGCGAGCACCTGGCGATCCTCGAGCCGTTCCGTGGCCGGCAGCTCCTTCACGCGAAAGTACTCCCACCAGGCGGACTTCTGCTCGCGCCAGTGCCACCCCACCAGGTGCGACAGCACGCGACGGGCGCGCTGTTCCGCCGTGTCCTCGGCCGCATCCGCGGGCAGTCCCGCCTGCAGCTCCTCGATCACCGCCGCGCTCTCGGCGTTGCGAGCGCTCTTGCTCTCTTGCTGCTCGGCAGCCAGCGCCGGCCGGGGCAGGCTGCGCCCCGTCCGCTGTTCCAGCTCCTTGCGCCGCAGCTCCAGCCAGTCCCGGAGCTGCCAGGCGGATCGACAATCGTCCTCGTTGTAGCGGGCCAGCGTCGCGCGCTCTTGCTCCAGATCGCCGAGCGCCTCGCCGGTCTCCAGCCAGAAGCCGTAGCGCTGCATGGCCAGCGCCGCGCGCCGCGGGTCGGTGGCGCGCGTGAGGCCATAGAGCGGCTCGAGCCGCTTCAGCGAGTAGCTCTCGACGGAGGCGCGCAGGCTCTGGCGCACGACCGCGTGCAGATCGACCAGCACGTGCTCGCGCAACAGACGATCGACCAGCTCCTCGCAGATCGAGTGCCGGCACGAGAGCTTGCGCAGCGCGTCCACCTCGCGCTGCCCGAAGTGATACACGTGCAGCTCCGGGAACTCGTTCAGCCCGGTCGCGATCCGGCGCATCACGGCTTCGAAGGCGCGCTTCTCCTCGGCGCGCGTGCTCGCCCAGTGGGCGTGATAGCGCGGCGCCCCCGGGGCGCTGCGCCGGGACCAGTCGAGGCTCGGCTCGCCCAGCTCCAGCAAGCCGAACAGATACTCGATGCCGCCGCCGAAGGCGTAGGCGTCGCCCTCCAGATCGAGAAAGAGATCGCCCGGAGTGGGCGCCGGCAAGCGCTCCAGGCCCGTGCCGGGCTCCAAGCTCGGGGTGCGGGGTGCCCCCGCAGAAGGAGCGGGCAGCAGCTCATAGAGCACCTGATCGCCGCCGCGCGCGCTCACCTGCAGGCGCGCCTGCTCGCGCAAGCGCCACAGCGCCGCGGCGTCGATGCCGTCGAGCTCGAGCTGCGGGTCGAGCCGCGCCAGCTGCTCCGCCGTGACGACGCCGGCGAGCGCCAGCCGGTCGCGCTGGCGGCGGGTGTTGCCGGCGACCAACGAGATGTGATCATCGGCCCGACGCCGATCCTCGCACTGCTTCCACCAGCGGCACATGTCGCAGTGCTCCACCGGCTCCGGATACGGCTCGGCGGGCTGCTCCTCCGCGATGAAGCGCTCGAACCGGCGGCGCGCGCGCCGGTAGTAGGACAGGTAATCGAGCAAGCGGAACTCGAGCGGCGGACGCACCGCTTCCGTCTCGCTGCGGCCGCCGATCGCGATCCAGAACCGGTCCGGCAGGCGACCTTGCAGCGCCCCCAGCTGCTCGCTGTACTCGCAGAGCTGGATGATGGCCCGCGCCTGGGCGTGACGGGCGAGCTTGGCGTCGACGACCTCGTAACGGAAGTCTCCCCACCGGCTCTCGCCCGGCACTCTCCTCAGAAAGTCGGGGCGGCCCACCCAGCCGTCCCGACGCAGCGTGCCCTGATACACCAGATCCACGCCGCTGCGCAGGGCGTCCAGGGTCGCCTCCGCTGCCTGCGCCAGAGCCCCCTCGCTGCTCGACGGCGCAGGCGACAGCTCCACGATCTGCAGCCCCTGACTGCGGTACCAGTCGAGCAGCTTGGCTTCGTGCTGGTGCCCGCGGTACTCGAGCATCCAGCGCTCGAGCTCGTTGCGACCGGGCAGTTGCCGCTCGCCCCGAGCGACGCCCAGCTGGAGCCAGGTCAGCCGCTGGCACTCGGAGAATCCGCTCAGCTCCGTGGCAGAGAGCGGAAGGCGCCGGTTGCCGGAATCACTGCGACTCGAGTCTTGCCGCCCCGCGGGCTCACTGGCTGACATGCCGGGGAATGATGGCCAGCGCTCCCCCGGGCCGCAAGGGCGACTACATGTTCCTGCCGTCGAAGTGCGCGGGCTTCAGCCCGCCCAGGTCGACGCCCTCGAGGCAACGCAGGTTGACGGCGATCATCTCCTTGCCGTCGGGGCCATTGCCGCGGCCGAAGCCGTGAACGCCGCAGCTCGAGCAGAACAGATGATGGATCCTCTTCTTGTTGAACTGGTAGTCCTGGAGCTCGCTCTCGCCGGAGAGCAGCTGGAACTGCTCGGGCGGCAGGAACGTCAGCAGGTAGCCCAGGCGCGAACAGATCGAACAGTTGCACTGCACCACGGTCTTCATGTCCGTGGTGGCCTCGAAACGCACCTTGCCACAATGACAACTACCGCTATACGTCTTCGCTTCCGACATCCTCGCCTCCTTTGGGTCGCAGCACCCTAGCCCAAACTCCGGAGCGAGCGCGGGGCGAACTGCAACTCAAAAACGCTTGCCCGCCCCCAGCAGCGGGCGCCAGGCGAAGACCGCCTGCAACTGGCTCGCGTCGGGGTCGGCGGAGCGGACGCGCGAGCTCTGCTGACGGAAGACCAGCAGCTCACCGCTGAGCTCAGCCAGCAGATAGACGCCCGCTGCAAGGTCCCAGTCCAGGTGCACGAGCGCGCCCACCTGCCCGGCTGCGCTGTCCCGCGCGGGCGCCAGGCCGTCCGTCTCGAAGCTCTGGTGCAGCCAGTCCACGCCCGCGCTGACGCCGAGCCCAACGCTCACGGGAGGGAGATCGTACACACGGCGAGCGGAGAGCGCCAGCGAGAGCTCGTCCGTACGCGCGCGCAGCGCGCCATTGGAGAAGCTGGCGCGGCAGGCCCCGGCGCTGGCGGACAACGTGAGCTCCGGCAGATCCACGGCGTAGCCGGCGCGGCCTCCCAGGCAGTACCCGACGCGCTCGGCCAGCGGTGAGCGCAACGTGACGCCGGCGAACGGCCCGTGCGCGAGCGCCCGAGCCGAGCCGCCCTTGCGCGCCAGCCGCGCGTATTCGACGCGCTCCAGGCCTGCATCGGAGAGCTGCCGGCGCTCGCCCGCGCCGAGATCCACGCTGCCCTCGAGCAGATGATCCTCCGCGCGGCCGCGGACGAAATAGCGCCCCGGCTCCAGCGCGAGCTCACGCCGTGCATCCGTCACATCAACCTCCGCCACCACGGGGCCGCGCTCGTCGCGCGCGAACAGCAGGTAGGCGCGACCGGGCGGCAACGCCAGCGAGCTACCGCCGGCGCCCCTGCGGTGCAGCCAGGTGAGCGGTATGTCGCCCTTGCCCTTCAGGTCGAACTGAAAGGTCGGGTGTTGCACGCCATACAACGTGCGGCTGCTGGCGCGCAGCGTGTGCTGGTACGCGTAGTCGTACGCTTCTTCCAGCGAGATGGCTCCGTTGCCGTTGCGATCGGCAGCCCCGCGCAGACCGGACACGAAGTAGTGCGTGAAGAACGAGCCGCGCAGCTCGTCCGACTCCTGCGCATCCTCGTCTGCGGCGCTGGAGGTGAGCAGGGCGACGCCCTCCCCGCTCAGCTGCTCGTCCAGGCGAATCTCGAAGGGCGGCGCCGGGCGCGCCCCCTTCACGCGCGTGAGCGCGCCGGAGCGGCAGGCATCGAGCAACAGCAGCCGGAAGCCAGCGGCAGAGCCCTGCACCAGTCGCTGCAGCAACGTCAGCTCGAGCTCGTCGGAGCCGAGGTGCAAGGCGCGCGCGTCGGCGTGGCCGGAATAGTACACAAAGAGCACGGAGCTGCGCGGACCGGCACTCTCCGCGCGGATGCGCGCATTGAGCGCGATCAGCGCTCGCTGCACATCGGCGGCGCCGCGCCCCAGGAGCAGCACCGTGTTCTCGGGCGGGAAGTCGCCGAGTGATTGCAGCACCTCCAGCAGCTTGCGCGCGTCGCTCTCCGCGTACTGCAGCCGCGCCTCGCCGGCGCCGCCGACCGCGTTGCCGACCAGCAGCGCGTAGCGCTGTACGTCGGCCCGCGCCGGCCCCGCCCAGCACAACGAGAGCACAGCGCCGAGGGCCGCGCCGAGCAGCCAGCGCAATGCGCGCGCGCTGGTTGGCTTCCTGCGGCCGGTGCCCCTCACCGCGGCGCCTTCACGATCGCCAGCGTCTCGCTGCTGCAGCCGTCCGGCAAGCGCGGCGCACCTGGATCGGCTCCCAGAGCGGCGCCGACCTCGCTCGCCGGCACCGGCCGCGAACAGACGACCGCGATCAACCGCTCCGATCCCAGGCTCTCATCGAGCTCGGCCGCCTCCGGCAAGGCCTGCTGCCGACCTGCCGGCACGAACGCCAGCTGCGCGCCAGCCTGATACGGACTCACGCGGCCGAGCGCATCGACTCCCCACACTCCGGCATAGCTGGGCAGCGCGCTGCTCAGCGTGAAGCGCAGCACGTCTCCGGGGTGCAGCACCTCACCCGGCTCGCCTGCGAAGGAGCGCTCGCCGCGCCGCACCACGAAGCCGAACGCCGCTCCAGCGCCCTTGGCACGTGTGCTCTCCACCGGACTCTCCGACTCGTTTTGATCGCTGCGCTCGCGCAGCAGGACCGTCCACCCCACTCCGAGAGCCAGCACCGCGGCGGCGGGCAGCGCGATACGGCCGAGCCAGAGCGCACGCGGCGGACGGGGCACCCTTTGTTCCAGGGGCGAGCCGAGCAGCTCCTCGAGCCCCGGCTCTTGCTCCGCGAAGCCCGCCCGCTCCGCGTCCAGCTCCGCGTACCGGCCGGCACACGCGCTGCAGCTCGCGAGGTGTGCGCGCAGCGTCCGCATCGCGGCCGCAGATAGCTCGCCCGTGAACAACTGGTCGAGCTGCAGGTCGGACGCGCACTCGCTGCCGCGCCGGCGCAGGCTGCGCTCGAGCTGGCTCATCGGCGCTCCTCCAAGCGTTCTTTCAAGCGCGCGACCAGCTTGGTCACCCATTGGCGAGAGCAGCCGAGCAGCTCGGCGATCTCCTCCTGGGTCATCTCGTCCAGGTAGTGATAGACGGCCACGGTCGCCAGCTCCTCGGGCAGCTCACGCAACAGCTCGCGCAGCTCCGCACGCGCCTGTCCGTTTGCGTGCACGCTGCCCGGCTCCTCCAGATGGCGTTTGAGCAGACGCTGGCGATTGCGCTCGCGGCGCAGGCGCGTGAGCGCGTGGTGGGTCGTCACGCTGTAGAGAAAGGTCATGATCGAGCTCTTCCCGGCGTATTGCTCCGGCTTCTCCAGCAGCGCGGCGAACACGTCGTGCAACACCTCGCGGGCCTCGCTGTCGCTGCCCAGCAGCTGCCGCGCCCGGCGCAGCACGGCGGGGCCGTGGCTGTGGTACAGGCGATCGAGCGGCGGAAGCGTCACGAGCAGCAACTGCCCTCTACTCCTGCGATCGCGCGAAGTCTCGCGCAAAGTCGCGCTGCGCGGCGGCCCGGGATCGAGCTGGTTATCGAGTGCGGGCCTCACGTCAACAGCACGGGCTCACAGCTGGGGCCAATCGATCAGCTCGGGGCGCGCGATCAACAGCTGGATCTCGCTTTCGTCGCCCTCCGCGGCGACCACCCGCGAAGGCGTGGAGCTGCAATGGTACCCCGCCATCTGGCTGGTGATGCCGCTGCTGGTGCCGCTCGAGCCTCCGGCGCAACCCGTGCAGTCCGAGCACGAGTCACAGGTTTCCTGGAGCTCGCACAGGCCATTGCCGCACACGTGAGGCAGGTTCGGGTTGTCCGGCGGCACCGCGACGAGCTCGGTGACCGCGCCCGGGTTCGGCCCCGGATCCCCCTGGCCCGCCGCATCAGGCTGCGCGGGCTGCCCCTCACTGTCGGCGTCCCCGGTGTCGTCCGTGATGGGGGCTCGGGTGGGCTCGGTCTCGGGGAGCATGGGCGGAGGCCGGGGTGCACTGCGATGGTAAGGGTCGTAGCGCTCCTGTCCGCAGCGCGTGCCATGCTCGACGCGCAGCAGATGGTAGCCGCGCCCGAACGAGCCACCCAGGTAGAGTCCCCAGCTCGAGTCGGAGCGGATGGTGTCGGCGGCGTACATCAGCACGTGGGTCTCGGAGCCGCCGAGCAGCCAGGGCGGAGGCCCATCGTGCAAGGAGAGAGCGAGCGAACCCGCCTGCGGCGACAGGGCCACGAGATAACCCAGGGCCACGCGCTCGCCCGTGTCGGACCGCAGCAGCGCATCCGCCGGCGGCGGGTGCAGCACCTCGAGGCTGAACTCTGCGGGGAAGTTGCCGAAGACCGGCGCGGTCTGCCCGATGGCTCCCGAACCGCACACGCTGTAGCTGACGATGCTGCCGGCATGCGCGTCGACGCCGCAGGCTCGCATGCAGCTCTCCCAGGCCTCGATGCGCTCGAGCTCTGCCGGTGAACCGCATGCTTCCGTACAGGTGAAATCGACGTCCGCGGGAGCCGAGCCGCTGGCAAAGCCTAGCTCGGTGCGCCGAGGACCCGAGCATTCGTCCCCGGGCGCGCTGGCGAGCCAGAGCACGCCCACGTCCGTCCCGGCCGGGCTGGCCTGCTGCGCATCGACGTGTCCCGCCAGCGCTACCAGCGGTTCTCCTTCGTATCCCGCGTCCACCTGCGCCTCGCACGCCTGCCCTGCCACCAGCAGGAGCAGCGAGCCGCCGGCCGTGCTCACGAGCCTCGTCTTCATCACAGCTTCGACCTTTCTCGGCGCCTCTCTCGGGTGCCTGAAGGTTGGTCGCGCGAGCACATCCGTCTGCTACCAGAAATCACCGCCCCTCGTCCGTCGCGCGCTCGTCCGGACTCGACTCACACCGGCACACATCTGCACCAGTGCTCAGTTATCGAGCGACGAGTGCTCCCTTCTGGTTCAGACTTTCCGGGAATGGCGGGAGAACTCGAGAGCCTGGCCCTGAGCGGTGCGCCGCTCAGCATCGCGGACGTCGAGCGCGTCGCGCGCGGCGGCGCCTACGTGCTGATCGACGGCGCCGGGCGCGAGCGGCTGACGCGCTCGCGAGCGGCGCTCACGGCAGCGCTGGAGAGCGGCGAGGCGCTGTATGGCGTGAACACCGGCTTCGGCTCGCTGGCGAAGGTGCGGATCGGCGCCGACGATCTGCGCGAGGTGCAGCGCAATCTGATCCTCTCGCATGCGGCCGGTGTCGGCGACCCGTTGCCCGATGACGTGGTGCGGGCGATGTTGCTCCTCTTGGCGGCATCGCTCACGCGCGGGTACTCCGGAGTGCGCCCGGTGGTGGTCGAGCGGGTGCTCGCGCTGCTGAACGAGGGCATCACGCCAGTGGTGCCGGAGCGCGGCTCCGTGGGCGCCTCCGGGGATCTCGCGCCGCTGGCGCACGCCGCGCTGCTGTTGATCGGCGAGGGGCTGGCGCGCAGCCGGGAGCAGACCCTGAGCGGCGCCGAGGCGCTGGCCCGGCTCGGGCTGGAGCCGCTGGTCCTGGAAGCCAAGGAAGGCCTGGCGCTGATCAACGGCACGCACCTGATGGCCGCGCTCGGCGCGCTGGTGCTGGCAGACGCCGAGCGACTGTTCTCGGCAGCCCTGTGCGCAGCGGCGATGTCCGCCGACGCCTGTCGTGGCACCGATGCCTACCTCGACGAGCGGGTGCACCTCGCCCGCGGCCAGAGCGGGCAGGCCGCCGTGGCCGCGCGGCTGCGCGCCTTGATCGAGGGCAGCCAGATCGTGCCGAGCCACCTGCATGATGATCCGCGCGTGCAGGATCCATATTCGCTGCGCTGCGCGCCGCAGGTGCTCGGCGCGGCCCTCGACGGGCTCGACTTCGCGCGCGCGATCGTGGAGCGGGAGCTCGGCGCGGTCAGCGACAACCCGCTGGTGTTCGAGCCGGAGCCCGGCCTCGAGCGCAACGTGGTCGCTGCCGGCAACTTCCACGGCATGCCGCTGGCGCTCGCCTTCGACACGTTGAACATCGCGCTCGCGCACGTGGCCGGCATCGCCGAGCGCCGCGTCTATTATTTGCTGGCGGCCTCCAGCGCCGAGAACCGCCTGAACCCGCAGCTGTCGCCCGTGCCCGGGCTGCACTCGGGCTTGATGATCGCGCAGTACGTCGCGGCGGCCTGCTGCAACGAGCTGATCGGTCTGGCCACCCCGGCCAGCGTCGCCAACCTGTCCACGAGCGCGGGCATGGAAGACTACAACTCGTTCGGGGCGCACGCGGCGCTCAAGGCGCGCCGCGTGCTCGAGCGCGTGAGCGACGTGGTGGCGATCGAGCTGCTGTGCGCCGCCGAGGCGCTCGAGTATCAGCGCCCCCTGCGCTCGGGCCCCGGCGTCGAGCACGCCTTCGAAACCGTGCGCACCGTGGTCAGCCGCCGCACGCGCGACCGGCCTCCCGCGCCCGACATCGAAGCCATCCGCGCCCTGATCCGTGCCGGGCGCTTCTCCGGTTGAGGAACATCGAGCCATGACGTCTGCCCTCCTTCCCGATTCCTCCGCGCGCATCGTGCGGGCCCCGCGCGGCAACCACCTGAGCTGCAAGAACTGGCACGCCGAGGCCGCGCTGCGCATGCTGATGAACAACCTCGACCCGGAGGTGGCGGAAGACCCGGCGCACCTGATCGTCTATGGCGGCCGCGGTCAGGCGGTGCGCTCCTGGGCGGCCTTCGACGCAACCGTCGCGGCCCTGCGCAGTCTCGCCTCCGACGAGACGCTGCTGATGCAGTCAGGCAAGCCCGTGGGCATCCTGCGCACTCAGCCCGGCGCGCCGCGCGTGCTGATCGCCAACAGCAATCTGGTGCCGCACTGGGCCACGCAGGCGCACTTCGACGAGCTGGCGCGCAAGGGCCTGATCATGTTCGGGCAGATGACGGCGGGCTCCTGGATCTACATCGGCACGCAGGGCATCCTGCAAGGCACGTTCGAGACCTTCGCCGCCTGCGCGCGCCAGCACTTCGGCGCCGACCTGCGCGGTCAGCTGGTCGTCACGGCGGGTTGCGGCGGCATGGGTGGCGCCCAGCCGCTGGCCGTGACCCTGAACGGCGGCGTGTGCCTGATCGCCGACGTGGACGTGAGCCGCCTGGAGCGGCGGCGCAAGGACCGCTACCTCGATGAGATCGCGCCCGCTCTGGACGCCGCGATCGACCGCGCGCGGCAGGCCGCCGGCGCCCGGGAGGCGGTCTCGATCGGAGTCTGCGCGAACGCGGTGGAGCTGCTGGAGCGCTTGCTCGAGCGCGGTATCAGCCCCGCTGCGCTGACCGATCAGACCAGCGCGCACGACGTCGCGAGCTACGTGCCCGTCGGGCTGTCGCTGGCCGAAGCAGCGGATTTGCGCGCGAGCGATCCTGCCGGCTACGCCGCACGCAGCGTCGCCACGATGGTGCGCCACGTGCGCGCGATGGTCCAGCTCCAGAGCCGCGGCAGCGTGGCGTTCGACTACGGCAACAACCTGCGCCAGCGCGCGCGCGAGGCGGGCTTCGAGCACGCGTTCGACTTCCCCGGCTTCGTGCCGGCGTACATCCGCCCGGAGTTTTGCCTGGGCCGCGGCCCCTTTCGCTGGGCCGCGCTCTCGGGCGACCCGGAGGATATCTTCACCATCGATGCCGCGCTGCTGGAGCTCTTTCCCGAGGACGCCGCGCTCGGGCGCTGGCTGGCCATGGCCAAGAGCCGCGTCCAGTTTCAAGGCCTACCGGCGCGCATCTGCTGGCTCGGCCTGGGGCAGCGCGATCGCGCCGGGGTGCTGTTCAACGACCTGGTGCGCAGCGGGCGCGTCAGCGCGCCGATCGTGATCGGTCGCGATCACCTGGACTGCGGCTCGGTCGCGTCCCCGAACCGCGAGACCGAGGGCATGCTCGACGGCTCGGACGCGATCAGCGACTGGGCGCTGCTCAACGCGCTGGTGTCCACCGCCAGCGGCGCCTCCTGGGTCAGCTTCCACCACGGCGGCGGCGTGGGCATCGGCTACTCGCAGCACGCCGGGCAGGTGTGCGTCGCCGACGGCACGCCCGACGCGGAAGCGAGGCTGCGGCGCGTGCTCACCAATGACCCGGCGCTGGGCGTGCTGCGCCACGCCGATGCGGGTTACGCGGCGGCCATCGAGTGCGCCCGCGAGCAGGGCCTGCACCTGCCCCTGCCCCCAAACCCTGGAGCGCCGCGCGGCGGTCGGGGGCAGCCATGAGCGCGCGCGTGCCCCACACCCGGCCAGGGGCGGACTACGACGCCAAGCCCGGGCGCCTGGCGGCGCGCCTGCAGCGCGCCTCGCTGCACGGCTGCCGCTGCGCCCTGCTCGGCTTGCCCGACGATCTCGGCGTGCAGCTGAACGGCGGCCGCCCCGGCGCCAAGACGGGGCCGAGCCAGTTTCGAGCAGCGCTGGCGCGCTTCGGCGTGGCCTGGGATGGCCTGGCGAACCGCGAGCTGGACCTGCACGTGTTCGACGCCGGCGATGTGGAGCCGGCTCCTGGCGAAGATGAGACCGCCCTGTTCGAGACGCACCGGCGCGTGCTGGAGGCGGTCAGCTACCTGCACGAGCACGGGGTCATTCCCGTCTGCGTGGGCGGCGGTCACGATCTCAGCTTGCCCTCGATCGCGGCGCTCAGCCGCGCCTCGGGCGCGCCGCTCGGCGGCATCAACCTCGACGCGCACCTGGACGTGCGCGCCCGGGTCGGCTCGGGCATGCCCTTCCGGCGCCTGATCGAGGCGGGCCAGCTCGACGCGCGGCGCTTCGCGGAGGTGGGCCTGGGCCGCTTCAGCAACGACGCCGGCGACCTGGAGTGGATCCGCGGGCGCGGCGCCCGGCTGATCTTCGCGGAGGCGCTGCTGGAGCAGGGCCTCGACGCGGCGGAGCTGCTGGCGCACGCCGCGAGCGGCGGTCCTGCCTTCGTCAGCATCGATCTCGACGGACTGGATCAGAGCGTGGCTCCGGCGGTCAGCGCGCCCAGCCCGCTCGGCGTGCGCCTTCAGGATGCGCTGCGGCTGGCCGAGGCGGCGGGCACCCACCCGCTGGTGCGCCACTTCGATCTGATGGAGTTCTGTCCACGCTTCGACCTCGACTCGCGCACGGCGCGCAGCGCCGTGCTGCTGTTCTTGCATTTCCTGGCGGGGCTGCTGGTGCGGCCGGCATGAGCTGGCTGATCCGCGATGCGCGCTTGATCCCCGGCGGCGCCGGCACGCCGCTGCGCGGTTCGCTGCGCGTCGAGGGTGAGCGCATCCTGGAGCTGGGCCCCGCGCTCGCGCCCTTGCCGGGCGAGAGCGTGCTCGAGGCGGACGGCCGCGTGCTCCTGCCCGGCTTTGTCGACGCGCACACGCACGCGCTGTTCGCCGGTGATCGCCTGGACGAGTTCGAGCTGCGGCAACAAGGCAAGAGCTACCTCGAGATCCTCGCTGCCGGCGGCGGCATCCTCTCGACCGTGCGCGCGGTGCGCGCGGCCAGCGAGGAAGAGCTGGCGCGCGCCCTCGGCGAGCGCCTGCAGCACATGCTGCAGCACGGTACCACCAGCGTGGAGGTCAAGTCGGGGTACGGGCTGAGCACGCGCGACGAGCTGAAGATGCTGCGCGCGATCGTGCGCGCGGCGCGGCGCTTCCCCGGCACGGTGGTGCCCACGGCGCTGCTCGGCCACGCGCGAGATCCCGATCAGCCTCGCTTCCTCGAGCAAGTGCTCGAAGAGACACTGCCGGCGGTGCACGCCGAGTTTCCGGGCATCGCGGTGGACGCCTTCTGCGAGCAGAGTGCCTTCAGCGTGGCCGACTGCCGGCGCCTGTTCGAGCGCGCGCGGGAGCTCGGCCACCCGCTGCGGCTGCACACCGATCAGTTCACCGCGCTCGGCGGCCTGGAGCTCGCGATCGAGCTGGGCGCACTCAGCGCCGACCACCTGGAGGCGACCTCGCCGGCGGGCTTGCAGGCGCTCGCGCGCAGCGAGACGTTCGGCGTCGTGCTGCCCGTGAGCGGCTTCCACACCGATGGTCGCTACGCCGACGCGCGCGAGCTGCTCGCCGCCGGCGGCAAGCTGGTGCTCGCCAGCAACTACAACCCGGGCTCCTCGCCTTGCTTCTCCTTGCCGTTCGTGATCGCGCTCGCGCTGCGCAAGCTCGGCCTCGGCGCGCTGGAAGCGATCCGCGCGTGCACGGAGCGCGCCGCCGATCTGCTGGGCCTGAGCGATCGCGGACGACTGCTGGCGGGGGCGCGCGCCGACCTGATCTTGCTGCGACACCGCGACGAGCGGCTGCTGGGCTATGAGCTCGGCGGAAACCCGGTGGAACGCGTGTTCGTGGCGGGACGGGAAATCGATGTCGCCAGCTGATCCTCGCGTCTTCCGCCGCTCGCGCGCCGTCGCTCGCTGATCTTCGAAATCCGGGGAGGACGCGCGGTTCGCGGCGCGTATGTCGCTGGAGTTCGCGCCGGGAGTTGATTAGCTTGCGCCGCGTCGAGCGGCGGGGGAGGTGGGGGCCTGTGCCCTGCCGCTCGGCGTTGCATGCGCGGGAACACCGCTCGTCCATCCTTCACTGGAGCAACACAATGAGACTAGAGAACAAGGCCTCCTTCGCCGCCGCCCTGCTGTTGGCCCACACCTCGCTCGCGGGCAGCGCGTCCGCCGCGGAGGCCGCCACGGCCACGGAGCGGGAGCCCGCCGCCCCGCAGGCGAATCAGAGCTCGGAAGCGAAGCAGGAAGCCGCCCCGGTGGATGAGCACCCCACGGAGAGCTTCTGGATGCCGCGCAAGAAAGAGCCGGCGCGCATGGCCGTGGCCGTCAACCCGATCGGCTTGATCTTCGGGCTGATCCTGGCCGAGTTCGACTACGGCCTGAACGACCAGATGTCGCTCAACGTGAACGCCGAGTACTGGAACTTCTCGGTCACCAAGGCCTACGGGCTCGGCGCAGGCGTGCAGATCTTCCTGCCGGAGGTCGCCGACAGCGGTCCGCTGTATCAGGGCTTCTATCTCTATCCTTCGCTGCAGGTGCTGTCCGTCAGCGTCGACAGCATCCTGTTCGCGGACGACTACAACTATTTCTCGGTGGCGCCGCGCTTCATCGCCGGCTGGCAGTGGGACTGGCGCCCCTTCACGCTGCGCACCGGAGCCGGGCTCGAGTACTACATCGCTTCGGCGAAGACCGGCTACGACGTCGATCTGCGCGGACTGCGCGTGGTCTTCGACGGCACGGTCGGGCTCACCTTCTGACCGCTCCGTGCGCAGCCACTCCCCGCCGCGAGCGCTCGTTCAACGTCGGCGGCGCTTGCGGCGCCGCGGTGGTGGTGGCGGCGGGGGCGGAGTCCGAGCCGGATTGCCCGTGAGGCGCGCGCGGCAGACCTCGCCCGCGTGAATCAGCCAAACGGAGGGGTTGGCGCCGCTCCAGTCATCGGTGACCGACAGCACCTCCCAGTCGCCCACCTTCTGGCCCGGGTGAGCGAACTTCGAGGCCGAGCTCGCGTCGGTGGCGAAGGAGACCGCCGAGGCCCGGGGTGCTCCCTCGAGCATGCTGACGGCGTACACGAACAGCCCCTGGCAGGCTGCGCCCCGGTAGCGCAGCGGCGTGGGCCAGTCGATGGGCTTGGCGAGCTCGGATTGTTCTCGAACCTGTGCGGCTGGAGCCGGCGCCGGCGCGCTGGCAGGAGGGCTCGGCGCCACGCCACCGCTCGGCGCCGCGCCGCCGCTCAGCGCCCCCTGCAGGGAAGTCAGCTCGGGTTCGTGAGCTGGCGCCGGCGCTGCGCGCTGCTGGTCGGCGATGATCCAGCGGGGCAGACGTCCGAGCATGCCGACCCCGTGCCACAGGGCCTGAGCGAGCAGCGCCAACCACGCGCAGCCGAGCGCCACCAGCGCGACGCTCAGCCAGCGCAGCGCGGCGGCCCCGTGTCGCGGCGCCAGCGGCGGGAAGGCGTGCCGGATCAGCGGACCTCCAGCGGCGCGCTGGGCGCCTGGCTCTGACCCTGACGCATGACTCCTTTTGTCACAGTGGCTACAAACGAGCCGCTCGCGTCGATCGTGGACGCGCGTGGCTCTGCGGCTCCGTGAGCCGCACGGGGGTAGTTCTTCCGCATTTGGCGCTCCTGGCGTCGCGAGCCAGCCTTCACCCGGGCCGCAGGAGCAAGGCCCGTACCGAGCGCGCCGGCTCTGTGCGATGGTGAGGGACGGTGAAGCTCACGTCGCGACAGCTGCGCTCTCACGCGCTCGACACGTTTGCGCGCAGCTCCACGCTGCGCGCGGCCATCGAACGCTCGGGATTCGTGCAGGCCGACCCGATCCGGGCGCCGGCCCGCGCGCAGGATCTGATCCTCCGCCAGCGGCTCGAGGGCTACCGCGCCGGCGATCTGGAGCGCCGCTACCCCGAGCTCGAGATCGAGGAGGGCTACCTGTACGCCTATGGCTTCCTGACGCGCTCGCTCTGGCAGGTGCAACACCCGCCCACCCCCAAGGGTCTCTCCCGGCGCGAGCGGCGCCTGCTGGAGCTCGTGACGCAGCGCGGGGAAGCCCATCCGGATCACTTGCGCGAAGACTTCGGCGGCCGCGCCCTGAATGCCTGGGGCAGCTACTCGACGCTGGCCAAGCTGGGGCTCGAGCGGCTGCACCAGCGCGGCCTGCTGCGCGTCCGCCGGCGCGAAAACGGCATCCGCGTGTACGCGCCGAGCCTTCCACCGGGCGGGGTGCGCTCCCCTGCCGAGCGCTTCGAAGGCCTGTTCGCCGCGGTGTTGCAGCTGCTCGCGCCCATTCCCGAGCAGAGCTTGCGCGCCACGCTCTCGCGCCAGGCCCGCGCGCTCGGTTGCGACGTGCGCAAGGTGATCACCGAGGGGCGCGCCGCCGGGCGCATCGACGCGGGCAGCCTGGACGGGGTGACGTATCTCTGGCCTGCGAGCGGCGGACAGGAAGCAGAGCGCGAGCTGGAGCGCCGGGTGCGGCTGCTCGCGCCCTTCGATCCGCTGGTCTGGGACCGGAGGCGCTTCGAACAGCTCTGGGGCTGGGCCTACCGCTTCGAGGCCTACACGCCGATCGCGAAGCGCGTGCGCGGCTACTACGCGCTACCGCTGCTCTGGGTCGATCGCGTGATCGGCTGGGCGAATGTCGCGCGCGCCGGAGCGGAGCTGTCCGTGGAGCTCGGCTTCGTCGGATCGCGCCCGCGCGAACGCGAGTTCCGGCTGCAGCTCGAGGCGGAGCTCGAGCGCATGCGCGCGTTCCTCGGCCCTGATGAGGAACGCAGCCAGGGCGGCGCGTAGCGCTCGCGCCGGCGCCGCACGCGCCCACGTCGCGCGAGCGCAGTGGGCATATCCTGGAGTCTCAGGGGGACTTGGAGGTCCGAGCCCAAAAGCAGAGACGGGCGGCGCGCATTGCCTCGTGTGGCGGAGCCGCCTCGCTGCTGCCGACGCGCGAGGGGAGACTTGCTACGCGAGGGAGGTCGGCTGGACTCGGGGTGCGGGGCTGGCACGCTACGCGACGAGGGGGTCCATCACGGAGAAGCGAGCAATGAGTGGTTCGAAGGTATCCAAGCTGGCAGGGGTGGGCCTGGTCCTGGTCGCGCTCGGCGGCGTGGGGCTGCGCGCGGCGTCTGCGGCACCGGATCGGCGGATGGAGTCCGCGCTCCGGCACCTCCAGGAAGCGCGCGAAGAGCTGCGCTCGGCGCGCGGCAACGCCGGCGGTCATCGCGAGCAGGCGCTGGATTTCACCGTGCGAGCCATCCGGCAGGTCGAACAAGCCATCGATCTCGAGAGCCGGGACCGCCGGGACCGCCGCGAGCGCCGCTGAGCTCGCGCGAGGCGCGGAAGCTCGCGGTCCGACCGCCATCCGGCCAGGTCGCTGCTGCCTCTTGCTTCCGGCAACAAAGTGGCGATGCTATTGGGCTCGCTGGCGAGCAAGCGGCCGCGAATCTACAGCGGCGAATTCACAGCGGCGAATTCACAACGGGAGGTCTCATGGCGACGGAACGTGCGGTGCTGGCAGGCGGTTGCTTCTGGGGCATGCAGGACTTGATCCGTCGCTTGCCCGGCGTGATCTCGACGCGCGTCGGGTACACCGGCGGCGAGGTACCCAACGCGACGTATCGCAATCACGGCCGGCACGCGGAGGCGATCGAGATCGTGTTCGACCCGGCGCGCACCAGCTACCGGGCGTTGCTGGAGTTCTTCTTTCAGATCCACGATCCGACGACGCGCAACCGGCAAGGGAACGACATCGGCACCAGCTATCGATCGGCCATCTTCTACACCAGCGACGAGCAAAAGGCCGTCGCCGAGGACACGATCGCCGACGTGGACGCCTCGGGGCTCTGGCCCGGCAAGGTCGTGACGGAGGTCACCGCCGCCAGCGACTTCTGGGAGGCCGAGCCGGAGCACCAGGACTATCTGGAGCGCTATCCCAACGGGTACACCTGCCACTTCCCGCGGCCGGAGTGGAAGCTGCCCCAACGCGCGGCGGCGGCCGGCTGAGGCTCAAGCGCCGGGCGGCGGCGCGCACAGCGCCAACAGCACGCGCGTCACGCTGGTCTTGTGTTCCACGAGCAGCGCGCGCACGAGTCCGTCGGGGTCGCCGATCACCACGCCCAGCTGGCGGGACTCGGCGTCGAGGCGCAGCGCCAGCAGGCGCGAGCCCTGAACGCGCAGCAGGCGCTCGACCTGCCGATAGAAGCGCTCGGTGCCGTCGTTGCTCACGAGCAACAGCCGCGACACGCGCGAGCCCCGCTCGCTGGAGCTGCGCGCGTCCGCGACCGAGAGCCCGTGCGCTTCCCGGTCCAGGATCCGTTCGGCGTGCTCGATGCCCTGCTGCAGGTGCCGGTCCCGCTGGGCGCTGGCCAGGGCTGACGCGAGGGGTTGGCTCCAGCGGACGACCGGCACCTCCAGCGCCCCTCCCTCCCAGAGCTTGCGGCAGCCCGCGCGCAGCTGGGCGCGCAACGCGGGCAGTCGGGCGTCGTCGTCGAGCGCCTTGGGGAAGCGGAGCGAGTCGAGGTTCCAGGTCGGGGTTCCGAGCATCGCCGGGCTAGCTCGCTCGAATCCGGCGGGACCGCAAGGGCAAGCGCCGCACCCGGGCTGCAACAATTCGTTTCTCCGGGACCCGCACGGCGCACTGCGTAGACCCGAGCAGGAAATGGTCGCGAAACATCGCGCTGGATAGCGTGTTGCAGAGTTCCCCATCATGAATCATTCCCACGCCGATTCGCCCTTCAGCCCTGCCCCCTCCACCTCGCTTGCCCCCGCGCGCGCCTCCCGGCGGGGTCTCTTTCGTGGCCTGCTGCTGGCCGTCGCCTGCCTGGCCGCGTGCAAGCAGACCGAGCAGCCCACGACCACCACCACTGCCGCCGCGACGCCCGCGGCGGCGCCGAGCACCGCTCCGCTGACGGTGGGCTTCGTGTACGTCGGCTCGCGCGGGGACTACGGCTACAACCAGGCGCACGCGGAGGGCGCCAAGGCCGTCGCCGCGCTGCCCGGCGTGAAGGTGCGCGAAGAAGAGAACGTGCCGGAGACGGTCGCCGTGCAGAAGACCATGGAGAGCATGATCAACCTGGACGGGGCCAAGCTGCTCTTCCCCACCTCGTTCGGCTATTTCGATCCGCACATCCTGGCGCTGGCGCAGAAGTATCCGGAGGTCACGTTCCTGCACTGTGGCGGCCTGTACACCGAGGGCAAGCACCCGAAGAACGTCGGTAGCTACTTCGGCTACATCGATGAGGCGCAGTACGTCGCGGGCACCGTGGCGGGCGCGACCACCAAGACCAACAAGCTCGGCTTCGTCGCCGCCAAGCCGATCCCGCAGGTGCTGCGCAACATCAACGCCTACACGCTGGGCGCCCTGTCGGTGAACCCCAACGTGACGCTGAGCGTGATCTTCACCGGCGACTGGTCGCTGCCGGTAAAGGAGGCGGAGGCCGCCAACAGCCTGATCGATCAGGGCGCGGACGTGCTCACCTCGCACGTGGACTCGCCCAAGGTGATCGTGGAGACCGCCGAGCGCCGCGGCGTGTTCAGCACCGGCTACCACGCGAGCCAGGCCGCGCTCGCGCCCAAGGGCTATCTCACCGGCGCGGAGTGGAACTGGGAGAAGATCTACACCGAGTACGTGAACAAGGTGAAGGAGGGCAAGGCCTGGGATCACCTGGTGCGCGGCGGCTTGAAGGAAGGCTACGTGAAGCTCTCGCCGTACGGTGAGGCGGTCTCGGCGGATGCGCGCAAGAAGGGCGACGAGGCCAAGGCCGGGCTCACCGCCGGCACGCTCGTCATCTTCAAGGGGCCGCTGGAGAGCAACACCGGCAAGCAGATCCTCGCCGCCGGTGAGAGCCGCGGCCAGACGGACATCGAGCTCGAAAAGATGGATTATCTGGTCAAGGGCGTGAAGGGCTCGCTGAACTGATGACGGCGGGCGCTCCGGTCGCGGCGGATCTCGATCGCTCGCCGAGCCGCCACCCGCTGCTCGCCCCGCGCGCGCTCGCTGAGCGCGCGCTCGGCGGCCTGGAGGCGCTGCTGCCCACGCTGGGCGCCATCCTGGTGTCGCTGGCGCTGTTCGGGGCGTTCGTGGGCGCGGCCGGGCACTCGCCGCTGGCGGTCTACGCGGAGATGTACCGCGGCGCCTTCGGCACGTGGTTCTCCGTGCAGAACAGCTTGCTGCGCGCGGCTCCGCTGATGCTCACCGGGCTGTGCACGGCGCTGCCGGCGCGGCTCGGCCTGATCGTGATCGGTGGCGAGGGCGCGCTGGTGATGGGCGGGCTGGCGGCGGCGGCCGCGGCGATCCCGCTGCAGGGCTCGCCGCCAGCGCTGGTGATCGCCGGCATGATGCTGGCATCGATGCTGGTCGGTGCGCTCTGGGTCGGCGCCGCCGGCGCGCTGCGCGTGCTGCGCGGGGTGAACGAGACGATCAGCTCGCTGCTCCTGGCCTACATCGGCATCGCGCTCTTCAATCATCTGGTGGAAGGCCCGCTGCGCGACCCGGCGAGCCTGAACAAGCCGTCCACGCTGCCGATCGGCGATGCCAATCTGCTGCCCAACCTGCCCGGCCTCGACGTACACTGGGGGCTCGCCTTCGGTGTGATCGCCTGCATCGCCGCGCATGTCGCGATGGAGCACAGCGTGTTCGGCTTTGCGGCGCGCATGGTCGGCGGCAACCCGAGGGCGGCGCGGCTCAGTGGGCTGCACGTAGCCCGGCTGGTGATCCTGACCTGCGCGCTGGGCGGAGCGGCGGCGGGCCTGGCGGGCATGGTCGAGGTGGCCGCGATCCATGGCAAGGCCAACGCCTCGCTGCTCGCGGGCTACGGCTACGCCGGCATCCTGGTGGCGTTCCTCGCGGGCCACAACGCCCTCGCGATCTTGCCCGTGGCCGTGCTGCTGGGCGGCATCGGCGCCAGCGGCGGCCTGTTGCAGCGCACCTTCGGGCTGCCGGACGCGGCCGTCAACGTGCTGCAGGGCATCCTGTTCGTGGTGCTGCTCGGCAGCCAGACCTATCGCGGCCGCCTGCGGCTGCGGCGCAGCTGAGGACGAGAGACATGCAAGACGCAGCCGTAAACCTGGGCATCTGGGGCGTGCCGCTGGCGATCCTGGGCGGCGCGCTGCGCGTCAGCGCGCCGTTCCTGTTCGTGAGCCTGGGCGAGTGCATCACCGAGAAGTCGGGGCGCGTGAACCTGGGTCTGGAGGGCACGCTGGTGATGGGCGCCATGGCGGGCTATGGCGCCTCGTACTGGAGCGGCTCGCCCTGGGTGGGCGTGGCCGCGGCGGGCGCGGTGGGCGGGTTGTTCGGGGCGCTGCACGGCTGGCTGTGCGGGCGCCCGCGCGTGAACGACATCGCTGTCGGCATCGCGCTCATGTTGTTCGGCATCGGGCTCGCGTTCTTCCTCGGCAAGCCGCTGATCCAACCCACCGCCCCGCGCCTGCCGGCCATCCCTTTCGGCAATTTCAGCGACATCCCCCAGGTGCGCTCCGCGCTGCAGGTGAACGCGCTGTTCCTGTGCGGCATCCTGCTCGCGCCCTGCTTGCGCTGGGCGCTGGCGCGCACGCGCTGGGGGCTGATCCTGCGCACCGTCGGCGAGAGCGCCGAGGCGGCCCGTGCCATGGGCTACGACGTGAACCGCGTGCGCTTCTGGGCCACGGCCGCCGGCGGCGTGCTGGCCGGCATCGGCGGCTCGTTCCTGTCGCTGTTCTATCCCGGCAGCTGGAACGAGGGCCTCTCCAGCGGTCAGGGGCTGATGGCCGTGGCGCTGGTGATCTTCGCGCGCTGGGATCCCGTGCGTTGCCTGTACGCATCGCTGCTGTTCGGCGGCGCCACCGCGCTCGGCCCGGCGCTGCAGTCCGTGGGCATCACCTCCGGCTACTACCTGTTCAACGCCGCGCCCTACGCGCTCACCTTGCTGATCATGGTGCTGAGCAGCTCGGCGCATCGCACCTCCGTCGCCCAGCCCGCCGAGCTGATCGCAGCGCGCTGAGATCATCGAGAGCCACATGAGCGTCCCCGCAGCCCGCGTCACCGAGACCGCAAACGTCGAGACCCCTGCCCCCAGGGTCGCGCCCCTACCCGCGCGCGAGCCGCCGCCCCAGCTCTCCGCGCGCGAGATGAGCAAGCGCTTCGGCAACCTGACCGCGCTGGAGGACGTCTCGTTCCTGCTGAAGCCCGGCAGCGTGCACGCCCTGCTCGGTGAGAACGGCGCCGGCAAGAGCACGCTGGTCAAGTGCATCATGGGCTTCTACAAGGCCGACCGCGGCCGCGTGCTGGTCGGAGACTCCGAGGTGCACGTCTCCAGCCCCAAGCATGCGCGCGCGCTCGGGATCGGCATGGTCTACCAGCACTTCACGCTGGTCGAGAACATGACGGTGGCCGAGAACCTGGTGCTGGCGCGGGCTCAGCTGCCGGCGATCCTGGACTGGAAGGCGGAGCACGCCGCCATCGACGCCTTCATGGATCGCATGCCCTTCCGCATCTCGCCCCGGCGCGGCGTGCGCCAGCTGGCGGCGGGCGAGAAGCAGAAGCTCGAGATCCTGAAGCAGCTCTACCTGGACAGCCGCATCATCATCCTCGACGAGCCCACCAGCGTGCTCACGCCCCAAGAGGCGGACGACGTGCTCGGCATGCTGCGCGGCATGGCCCGAGCGGGCGCGATCAGCGTGGCCATGATCACGCACAAGTTCCGCGAGGTGCAGGCCTTCGCCGACGAGGTCACGGTCCTGCGCCGCGGCAAGCTCGCGGGCCGCGGCAAGGCCAGTGAGCTCTCCACGCGCGAGCTGGCGGAGATGATGGTCGGCTCCGAACCACCGCGCGCCTCCCTGACGCGCAGCGCGCGCACGGAGCGCGCCCCGGCGCGCCTGGAGCTCATCGACCTGCACGCCGAAGACGACATCGGCTTACCCGTGCTGGAGGGTGTTACGCTCCAGGTCAGCCCGGGAGAGATCGTCGGCATCGCCGGCGTCTCCGGCAACGGACAGGACGAGCTGGTCGAGGTGCTCGCCGGCCAGCGCACTGCCACGCGCGGCGAGCTGCGCGTCGGCGGCGCCCGCTACACGCCGGTGCGTGCCGAGACACGCCGCGAGCGAGTGCGGCTCCTGCCGGAGGCCCCGCTGCGCAACGCCTGCGTCGCACAGATGTCGGTGGCGGAGAACATGGCCTTCCGCGACTTCGACGTGAAGCCCTACTGCAAGGGGGGCTGGCTGCTCGACAAACGGCGCATGCAACAGCGCGCCCGGGCGGCGATCGCCGAATACGGCATCAAGACGCCGTCGGCACACACAGCGATCGGCGCGCTCTCCGGCGGCAACGTCCAGCGCGCCGTGCTCGCGCGCGAGCTGAGCGAAGACGCGGCGGTGCTGATCGCCGCCAACCCCTGCTTCGGCCTCGACTTCGCCGCGGTCAGCGAGATCCACACCCGCCTGGTGCGCGCCCGAGAGGCCGGCGCGGCGGTACTCCTGGTGAGCGCCGACCTGGACGAGATCTTCGCCCTCTCCGACCGCATCCTGGTGATGAGCGAAGGCCGCATCGTGCACGAATGCACCGCCGCAGACGCGAACATGAGCGAGATCGGCCAGCACATGGCCGGGCATGCGCAGGCGGTCGACGTGTCCGGGGTGAAGAGCATCGACTGAGGCGGGGCGTCGGCTCGTGAGCGAGGGGACGTGCAGCGGATGCTTCGGCCCCTGAGCACGACACGGCCCCGCGCGCTGCTTCGCGAGAAACGAGCTCCCGCCGACCCCCGCGCCCACGTGGGCGGCGTGCACATCCACCCGACCCGGCTTGGCTCAGGTCAAAGGCTCGCTTCTAGAACTTGGAACTGCGCGCGCCGGGAAGGCGCTTGCCGCGCGACTTCGCACTGCGCGACAGCTTCGAAGCCGTGCGCGCGGCGAAAGGCGCGCTGCGTGGCACCGAGAGGCTCGAGAATCAGCGTGCGATGTCGAGTGCATGGGGACATCGAGCAGCGCGCAGGCCAACGACATCATCACCTGGCAGCAAGCCCATGCAGCACTGTCGCGGCTGGCGCGCGAGCAGGCCGCGGCCGATGCCGAAGAAGGCCGCTGGCTGCTCGCTGCCGAGCGCGCCGCCGTGCACGAGCACCTGGGCTATGGCGGATTCGGCGAATACATCGAACGCTTGTTCGGGTACAAGCCGCGCTGGACCAGAGAAAAATTGCGAGTCGCGGCAGCACTCGAGCAGTTGCCCGCGCTGGCCTCGGCGCTCGAGCGCGGCGAGCTCAGCTGGTCTGCCGTGCGCGAGCTCACGCGCGTCGCCCTGAGCGAGATGGAGCTCGAGTGGCTCGAGTTCTCACGCCGCAAGACGCTCCGCCAGCTCGAGCAAGCGCTCGCCGGCCGGCACCCGGGAGATGGCCCCAGCTCAGCGCCGGACCGCGCGCAGCGGCGCCGCGTGCTGCGCTTCGAAGTCGGTGGCGAGACCTTTGCAGTCTTCAGCGACGCGCTGCGCGAGCTCCGCCGTCGCGCCGGCTGCGCGCTCGACGACGACGCCGCGCTGCTCGAGCTGGCACGCTGCGCCCTCGGCGGCCCCAGGGACGAAGGCCGCGCCAGCTATCAGGTCGTGCTCTCGGTGTGCCCCGAGTGCAACAGCGCGTATCAACACTCGGCTGCGGGGCTCGTGCCGGTCGACCCCGAGCTCATCAGGAGGGCCCAATGTGACGCCCAGCACGTTCCGGCGCTGCCCGGCTCGAGCGCCCTGCCCGCCAACGACCTCGCGCCGCACGAAACCGCTGCCCGGCGCGAAACCACTGACTCGCAGAACAGCGCTGACTCGCAGAACAGCGCTGGCACCAGCGCGACCGAAAACGCGACGCCCCACGTGGGTCGTTCCTCACGCGCGGCGCGCGGCACCCGCCGGGCCACGCAAACCATCCCACCGGCCCTGCGCCGCGCCGTGCTGCTGCGCGATCAGCGCCGCTGCCAGGTGCCCGGCTGTCCCAATACCAGCTGGCTCGACGTCCATCACCTCCAGCTGCGCTCCGAAGGCGGGGCCAACTCCCTCGACAACCTCGTTTGCATCTGCTCGTTATGCCGAGTTCGGCATAAGCGGCATTATGCCGAGTTCGGTTTTATGCCGCGTACGGCCGCCCGGGTGCTCTGGGCTAGCTGGGAGGCATTTTCGTATGCGGCATAATCAGAGCTGCTGGAGGAAGCCGAGAAGGGCGTCGGGCGGACGATAGCGCGGTTGGCGCGTTCGCGTTGGCTCGGTCTTCGCGATGGCCCGCTCCTTGATTGCGAGGTCGGCGTGTAGATA
>DASTRX010000151.1:0-39481 GCA_035760985.1 Polyangiaceae bacterium | reverse complement strand
GAGAGCCCGATGAAGCGGCATAGCCCTGCCGCGCGACACGCCTCCAGCTCCTGCCAGGCGCCGGCAGGCCGCAGCAGCTGCTGCAGCTCCGGCGCCGACACCGAGTGGAACACGAACAGGTCGACGCTGGACAGGCCCAGCCGCCCGAGGCTCTCGCCCACCTGCGGCCGCACTGGTCGATCCGCATGATCCACCTTGTCGATCAAGAACACGCCCGAGCGCCGCCCCGCCAGCGCCGCGCCCACGATCTGCTCGCTGTAGCCGTCCTCGTAGTTGGGCGCCGTATCGACGACATTCAGCCCCGCGTCGAGCGCGCGCCGCAGCGTCGCGACGCAGGTGTCCAGCGGGACGTTCCGGTCGGCGAGATCACCGACGCCCAGCCGCGTCGCGACGAAGCCCGTCCGCCCGAGCTCGCGGCGCGGCGAAAAGCGAGGAGACATCGGCGGCCTCTAGCATGCGCACCAGGGCCGGCCAAGCGTGCGCCCGCTCCGGCAACTCGCCCCGCGCGCACAGCCCCCGGAGCATGTTAGCCTCGCGGCATGCGCTGGCTGCTCGCGCTCTCTGCCTTCAGCGGATTTCTCGCCGTGGCTCTCGGTGCCTTCGGTGCGCACGGCTTGAAGAGCCGGCTCGCGTCTCACCCCGAGGCCTCTCGTCGCCTGGAGTGGTGGCAGACGGCGGCCAGCTACCATCTCTCTCACGCGCTCGCGATCGGCCTCGCGGGCCTGCTCGCCGACATCGTCCCGGGAACCCTACCCTGTTGCGCGGGCTGGGCTTTCGCGCTCGGCACGTTACTGTTCTCGGGCAGCCTGTACGTGATGGGACTCACCGGGCTGCGCAAGCTCGGCGCGGTGACCCCGCTCGGGGGCCTCGGCCTGCTCGCAGGGTGGGGCTGCCTGCTGGCTGCGGCGCTGCAGGCCTGAGCCTGCCCTCGAACGAAGCGCTGAAGCTCAGCGAGCGCTGAAGCTCGAGTAGGCGGACACGCCAGCGTGCAATGATCCGATCGCTGCGAATGCGCTGATGATACGGAGCAGCCAGATCACTTGCGTCGTGATCTTGGCAGACCTTTGAGCAGCAGCACCGGGGGTGAGATGCTCGGCTGGCTCATCAAGCCGTGCTCAAACAGCCGACACAGCACGACCCGATCTGGCGACGTCAGCGGATGTCGTTCACGGCGATGTCGTTCGCGGCGACGGCGTTGGCGAACGCTGCCGGGACGAGCTCACTTGCGCCGCGATTCAACTCCGCCTTGGACAGCCGGACGCGCCCTTTGGCAAAGAATGCCCGCTCGGCGCTCTCTGCGCTGGCGCGCTCCAGCGAGCGCACTGCTTTGCCGGCAGCCTTGGCGGCCTTGCGATGCTGCTTCACGCGCTCGTAGTGCTCGCGGCGGCGCGCCTTGGCCGCTTCCTTCTGCTGCAGCTTGAGCTGTTGCAGGCGCGGATCGTTCGCGCGGCGCGCCTTTTCCCGCTGATACGCCTCGCGCTGGCGCTGCTTGCGAGCGGCCCGTTGCGCTTCCGACGCCGCCGCGCGCAGCGACACCCAATGCGGCGTCTCCTCCCGAGACGCCTCTCCCTCGCAGGAGCCGAGCTCCTGAAAGTCCGCGCCGTCCACTGCTGCCTCTCGAGCCACCTCTCGAGCCACTGCTGCCTCTCGGGCTTCTTGGGCAAACACCTGATCGTCGCAGTGTTCGAATTCGCAGATCTCTTCGTGCGCCATGGTCACTGATTACCTGTACAGTACCAGCACTGATCACCTCGCGCAAGCGCCATCTGCTGGCGAACGCCCCCGGATGAGACCGGCGCGAGGCTTCCCGGACAACGCGACCGCGCCCGCGACATCGCGCGCGGCAAGGAGCGCCGTCTGCGCCACACGGGTCAACGCGTCGCCCAGTTGCATCGCAAATTGCAGTGCTTCTTCGCGGGCAGCGGCGGGCGGGTGGTCAGGCCGGCGCGCGCTTGCGCTGCCGCAGCGCCGAGGTCAGATCCACAGGCAGGCTTTTCTATGCGTATCTCTCACTTCTTTTGCTTCCTGTCGATCTCGGCTGCCGCTGTGGCTATGCCCGCGCTAGCGCGCGCGGCCGAGGAAGATCCCCCTTCCATCATCCACTACGGCGTCAACGGCTTCTGGACGGGCGCGCAGATCGGCCTCGCCAGCGGCTATCTCGCCACGGGCCGCGACTACGAGGCGCGCGAGTGGCGCAAGCTCGTGTTCGGAGCGGGTCTCGGCGCGCTCGCCGGCACGGGCCTCGGACTCACACTCGGCATCGTGGACGCCGGCGGCCCCACGCCGGGCACCGGTTGGCTGGTGCTGCGCGACACGGGCTACGGCGTCGGCCTGGGCGCCCTCGCCGGCACGGCCACCGGCGCGCTGTTCCTGATCAACTCCGGCAACCCCAAAAACCTGGTCACCGGCGCCGCCATCGGGTCCCTGATCGGCGCGGGCGTCGGAGCCGCGGTGGGCATCATCGAGGGCGCGAGCCGGCACGAGGAACGCCCGCCGAGAGCCCGCGAGCAAATGACCCTGCGCTTCACCGTGACGTCGAGCCCGGACACGGCGATGTGGATGCCCGCGATCGACGGCACGTTCTGAAGGCTAACCGGAGGCCGCGCAGCGCAGGAAGCCGGCTTCCAGCGCTGCCGAGTCCAGCCCCAGGCCGAGCACGACGAGGCGGCTCGTGCGCCTCGCAGCGCCCCAGGGCGCTCCCAGCTGCGCGTCGACTGACCCGCTGATTCCTTGCACGATCACGCGCGCATCGAGCCCCTTCATCGCCAGAATCCCCTTGATGCGCAGGATGCGCGCTTCGACGTCTCCGAGCGCGCTCTCGACCCAGTCGCCGAAGCGCTCCTCGTCCAGCTCGCCATCGAGCTGCAGGGAGGTGGCTTCGATGGCGGCGTGCCCCGAGCCTTCGGGCACGAAGTGCAAGGCCTCCGCCCGCTGCGCCAGCAGCTCGAGAAAACCGCAGGAGATGGCGCCTTTGCTGGCTCGCACGATCAGCGCCGCCGGCGCGTGACGGGCGAGGCTCTGCTGCAGCTCGTCCAGCTCGACCCCGCGCGCTGTTTCACCAGCCTCGTCCACGTGCGACAGCACGACGACGTCGGCAAACCCGAGCTGTTCGATCGCCACATCGAACTGGAGCGCTTGCTGGGCGCGCAGCACGTCGACCACCGTCACCACGCCGTCCAGCACGAGCTGCTCTCGGGCCCAGGGAGCGCCGACGGCCTGGATCACGCCCGCCGGAGATGCCGCCCCGGAGGTCTCCACCAGGATGCGCGAGGGGCGCGGGCGCAGCGAGCTCAGCTCGGCGAGCGCGCTCGAGAGCTCCGCCTGTGTCTTGCAGCACACACAGCCGCCGGTGATCTCGCGCAACTGAGCCACGCGCGCCGCGAGCAGCTCGCCGTCGATGCCGATCTCACCGCGCTCGTTGACGATCACCGCCGTCTCCCCGGCGGGCAGCTCGCCGAGCCAGCGCTGGACGAGCGTGGACTTCCCCGCGCCGAGGAAGCCGGTGATGATCGTGACGGGGACCGGGACGGGGACGGCAGGCTCGGGCATCCGCTCAGACGGGCTTCGGGTTGAGGTCGGGGATCACGCGCTGATGCCAGTACGGGTACGGCACGGTGGTCGCGCTGGCGGCATCCAGGCGGGCGATCTGCGCGGGCGTGAGCGCCCAGCCGATCGCGCCCAGGTTTTGCTTCAGCTGCTCCTCGTTGCGCGCGCCGATGATCACGTTGGCGACGGTCGGGCGCGAGAGCAGCCAGTTCAGGGCCACCTGCGGCACCGTCCTTTCGGTTTCGCGCGCGACCTCCTCCAGCACATCGACCACGCGATACAAGTACTCGTCCGAGAGCGGCGGCCCGCCCGCGGAGGTGGCCTGGTTGCGCCAGCGGCTGGTCTCCGGCAGCGGCGCGCCGCGCTTGATCTTGCCCGTGAGGCGGCCCCAGCCGAGCGGGCTCCAGACCATGGCGCTCACGCGCTGATCGAGGCCGAGCGGCATCAGCTCCCACTCGTAGTCGCGCCCTACCAGCGAGTAATACGCCTGGTGCGAGACATAGCGCGGCAAGTTGTACTTCTCGGAGACAGCCAGCGACTTCATCAGGTGCCAGCCGGAGAAGTTCGAGCAGCCGACGTAGCGGATCTTGCCGGCGCGCACGAGGTCGTCGAGCGTGTTCAGCGTTTCCTCGACCGGCGTCGCGGCGTGAAAGCCGTGCAGCTGGAACAGGTCGATGTAGTCCGTGCCGAGGCGCTTCAAGGAACCTTCCACGGAGCGGATCAGGTGGTAGCGAGAAGAGCCGAAATCGTTCGGCGCGGGGCCGGTTCGAAAGGTGGCCTTGGTCGAGAGGATCACGCGATCGCGGCGCCCCGCGATGGCGCGCCCCAAGATCTCCTCGGCGCGACCGCCGGAGTAGGCGTCTGCCGAGTCGAACATGCACAGCCCCGCCTCCAGGCACACGTCGACCAGGCGCGTCGCCTCTTGCACGTCCGTGCTGCCGATCCCGCGGAAGAATTCGTTCGAACCGCCGAAGCCACCCGTGCCGAGACTGAGCACCGGCACCTTGAACCCCGACGCACCGAGTTGCCTGTATTCCATGTGCCGGTTCTAGCGCTGCCCGCGCGCCGCTTTCACGCTCAAACTGCCGGCCACCGCCCTGGGCCGCGAAACACCGGGAAGAACTCGCGTGGCGCCTTGCGCGTGCGCAGGCAGCGCGTGCTCGCGCTCATGTAACACACGGAGAAGGCGAGCCGGCGCTGGCCCGGGCGATTTCTGCCCGAACGATGCCAGACTCGATTGTGGATCAACAGCGCCTCTCCCGCCTGGACGCTGACCGGCGTTGCACGCTCGGCGGCATTTGCCGAGGCCACGCGATCGCGCGGCACCACGCCGCCGAGCGGGCTAGCGAGCCCGCCGTGCTGGCTGCCCGGCAAGAACTCCAGGCAACCCCCGCCCTCCGGGGCGTCATCCAGCGCCGTCCAGATCTGCAGCTCCGGATCGCGGCTCAGCCCCCAGAGCCCTCCCGCATCCTGATGCCAGGGAATGTCGCTGCCGGCGCTCGCGCCCTTGTTGAACAAAATCGCACGATAGATCACGATCTCATCGCCGATCCGCGCGCGCGCGATGCGCTCGAACAGCGGATTGGACAGCCAGGCACGGAAGCGCGGATCTTTCTCCAGCTTCTCCAGCTTGCGGTAGTCCAGCGAGGGCCCTTGCCAACCGAGCCCGATCGGCGCGTCCTCGTACCGGCCCGTGCGGGCGTCCATCTGAAAGAACAGCCCCGGATAGGCGACGCGCCCGAGCATCAAGTCCTCGGCGCGCTCGCGCAGCCAGGCGAGCCCCTGGGCGCTCAGCACCGGACCCAGGCGCGCGTAGCCATGCTCGGCGTAGTGCGCCAGCGCAGGCTCCAGCGGTAAGCGCTCGGCTTCGGGGGTGAGCAGCGGCGGAACGGGCTCGGGCACGAGCCTGCGATAGCACGACTCGGCGGACTCAGTCGTCGCAGCTGATGCGCGAGCGGAAGATCTGCGCGCGGCCGTTGCGCGTGGAGGAGAAGAACAGCTCGCGCTCGTCCGCGGTCAGGAATGGATCGACATCCAGCGCGGGGCTGTTCAGCGCGCTCAGGTTCAGCGCCGGCTCGAGCTCGCCGAGCGCGTCATCGCCGCCGCCACCGGCGCGGGTCGCAAGCCAGAGATCCTGGTTTCCGCGCCCGCCCTCTCGCGCCGAGGCAAAGATCACCAGCTTGCCGTCCTGGGAGAGGACGGCGCGACCTTCATCCGCTCCCGTGCTGAGCGCGCTCACGAGCCGGGGCGCCCGGAAGTCCTCGCCACGACTCGCGCGCTGGGCGAACCACACGTCGGATTGCCCGGAGCCGCCCGGACGCGTGGAGACGTACAGCAAGGACAACTCGTCGCGCGAGAGCCAGGGCAGATGCTCGAGCGCGGCGCCGTTCACGGCGCCGAAATGATGGATCGCGCCGAAGTCGGCAGCGGGATCGCCGCGTAAAGCGAACCACAGATCACGATCGCCGACGCCGCCGGGGCGGCGCGAGTAGAAGTACAGCGTCAGCCCGTCGAAGCTGAGCCAGGGTGTGCCGTCGCCGAAGCCCGAGTCGAGGTTCGCCAGCAACGTGAGCGCGGAGAACTCGCTGCTGCCGGGCAGGCGCGTCGCGAAGAAGATGCGCTCCGGCGTGCCCTGGGTGTTCGCGGCGCAGAACAGGGTGAGGCCGTCGCTCGACAGCGACGGTGCCCAGAGCTCGAGCTCCGTGGCCAGGCCCGTGACCAGCTCCGGCGCAGCAAAGCGCGGGCGCCGGCAGCGCCCGGGCCCGCCCGGCGCACCGGACCCGGTCTCGGGCGTGCTCGCGACGGGCGGCGCCGCCCGCCCGGCGTCGGACAGCTCGGGCGTCGCCCCCGGGCCTGAAAACAAGGGCGCCTCGGCGATCGGCGTGGGCGTGCAATTGCCGCCGTCGGGGCAGTCGAAGCCGCGCTCGATGGTACACGTCTCACTGCAGCCGTCACGGCCGCGCGGCGCGCAGGCGGCCTCCGAGCTCGGTGAACAGCGCAGACGATCCTTGGTGCAGTCGCGTCCGTCGCGACAGGCCGAGCCGTCGTCGCACTCCTCCGTCGCCGGATCCCAGATGCCGTCACCGCAGAAGCTGGCACGCGGGATCGGAGCGGGCGCAGCAAACGGCGGCATGTCCTCCGCGATCTCGGCGGCCTTGCAGCTGACGCAAGGCTGCTTGCCGGAGGTGCAGCCGAGGAGCAGCCCTGCGCCGAGTCCGAAACTCAATCGTTTGAACATGGGATCTGCAATGTGGCCGCGCGCGCCCATTACGAACAAACGGGCGAACGCCGCGTTCGACCCCGTTAAGAGTCGTTCTGACGGGCGACCTGGACCGCGCAGCACGCGAGTCTTGACGGCGCCCCTCGTGTTGCACTTCTGCAGCAGGATCGAGATACTCCGGGCGTGGATCGCCTGAAAGTCATCATCGTGGGCGCCGGTATGGGCGGCCTGACGGCGGCGATCGCGCTGCGGCAGGCAGGCTATTTGGTCGAGGTGTTCGATCGCGTGCCGGCGCTGTTGCCGGCGGGCGCCGGCGTTTCGCTTTGGTCCAATGGCGTGAAGGTGCTCGATCGGCTGGGCCTGGGGCCCGCGCTGGCGGCGGCGGGCGGCCGCATGCAGCGCATCTGCTACCGGAGCCAGAGCGGCGACATGCTCACCGATTTCAGCCTGTCACCGCTGATCGAGGCCGTCGGCGAGCGGCCGTATCCGGTGACGCGCACCGACCTGCAGCGGCTGTTGCTCGGCGCGCTGAATCAGCCGGTGCAACTCGGCGCCGAGTGTGTGCGCGTCGAGCAGCGCGCCGACAGCGCGACCGCCATCTTCAGCGACGGGCGGCGCGCCCTGGGGGATCTGGTGGTCGCCGCGGACGGCACGCGCTCCGTCCTGCGCGAGCACGTGCTCGGGCACAAAGTCGAGCGCCGCTACGTCGGCTACGTCAACTGGAACGGCCTGGTCTCCGCCGGCGCGGGCCTGCCTGCGGCCGACACCTGGACCACCTTCGTCGGCGAGCACAAGCGCGCCGCGCTGATGCCGGTGGGCGGCGAGCGCTTCTACTTCTTCTTCGACGTGCCGCTGCCCGAGAGCGAGGCGCTCGCGGCGCCGGCGCAGCCCGTGCGCGACGAGCTCCGTCGCCATTTCGCGGGCTGGGCAGAGCCGGTGCAGGAGCTGATCGCGCGCCTCGACCCGGGGCACACCAACCGTATCCCGATCCACGACGTCGACCCGCTGCCGGCGCTGGTGCGCGGCCGAGTGGCGCTGCTCGGCGACGCGGCTCACTCCAGCCCGCCGGATCTCGGCCAGGGCGGCTGTCAGGCGATGGAAGACGCCTGGATGCTGGCGCAGCTCCTGCTCACCAACAACCTCGGCGTGCCGGACGCGCTGCAGCGCTACGAACGCGCGCGCCGGCAGCGCACCGCGGAGATCGTGCTGCGCGCCCGCAAGCGCTCGGAGATGACGCACGGCCACGATCCTGCGAAGACCCTCGCCTGGTACGAGGAGCTGGCGCGCGAAGACGGCAGCAACATCCTGGGCGGCATCATCAAGACCATCCAAGGCGGCCCGCTCTAGCGGCGGAGCTGCCGCCGGCCTTCCAAGATCTTCGTGAAGGAGCGCACGCGAAACTCCGCCGGCTCGAGCCCGGTGCGAGCCAGCTCCGCCTCGGAGATCGCCCCGCAGTTCAGCGCGCGCACGAAGTAGTTGAGCAGCCCCTGCCCGGTCGCCGCATCATCGAATACGTCGCCGACCAGGGTCGCCTGCGCAGCCTTGGCGATGAAGTTCGAGAGCCGATCGGCGGCCTGCGCAAACCCTTCCAGGAAGAACGCGTAGGTCGTGGCGTAGCGCACCGGCAGCTGCGCAGGATGCAGATCCCACCCCTGATAGAAGGCCCCCTCCAGCGAGTGCCGCACGTTCCTGTGATACAGCCGCCAGGCGTTGTAGATGGAGGCTCGGTTCTGCGCGAGCTGCTCCGGCGTCAGGATGTGCCCGCTGGCGTCCTGGTTTTCGAGCTTGTGCGGCCCCACCGGCAGCACGTTGGTCGCGCCGTCCGACAGGAAGATGCCCGTCCCGGCGTAGGCCAGTACCATCATCCCCTTGGCCAGATCACAGAGCGGGTGGGCCATCGCTTGATACGAGGCCGTGATGTCGCACGAGGCCGTGAAGTCGTAGGTGCCGAGGTGCGCGCCGAAGCAGCGCCCCTCGCAGGCGCGCAGCAGCTCCGGTAACGGGCAGCGCCCATCCGGGCCGAGCAAGGCCTGCGTCAGCTCCACCATCAGCTCCACCTGCAAGCGCCCGGGCGCGAGCCCGTGCCGCTGCTCCAGCGCCGCGAGCCAGCGCACCAGCGTGCGCGGCTGCTCCGGGAGCGTGACCTTGGGCACCGTGATCAGGAACGGGTCGGGCAACTTCCCGCCCGTCTCCGCGAGCAGCGTCGCGAGGAACAGCTCCAGCGTGCGAGCGGCGCGCGCCGTCCACTCCGTGTTCAGCGACTTGATGCGGATGCCGAGGAACGGCGGCAGGCTACCGGCGGCCATGCCCCGCGCCACCTCCCGCGCGGCATTTTGCGCCGCCGCGTCTTCCTCCGCGTCGGGGCGTGCGCCGAAGCCATCTTCGAAATCGATGCGAAAGTCCTCGACCGGCTCCCGCTCCAGCTTTTGCACCACGCGCTGGTGCACCGCGAAGGCCAGCCAGACCTCGGGCTGCTCGGCGCGCAGGGCCTCGGGCTCGCGCTCGAAGCGCGCGCGCAGCTCACCCGTATCGGTCGGGCCCGCGGCGGAGATGATGCCGACGCCGCGCGCGAACTCCAGCGGATCGGAGCCGTAGGTGGCCAGCGTCTGCAGCGCGCCGCGACCGAGCCGCTGCGCAATATCCGCGCGAAACAGCTGAGCGCCTCCATATACCGTGTGCACCGGCTGCCGGCGCGCGCTCGGCCCCGGATACGTGGCGACAAAGGAGCGATTCGCCGCGTCGAGCGCCAGCAAGGCGTCCGGCGCCACATCGAGCAGAGAAGTCCCCATCTGGATGCCCTGGGGATCAGACTAATCTCGGAGACCGTTCACGTCCAGGAGGCATCGGGGAGCGCTGCGCACGCCCTCAGGTCTTGGAGCGCGTGACGACGCCGGTACCGTCGAAGCGCTCGCGCCACTGCGCCACCTCGGCCGCCTCCAGCGGGCGAAATAGCAGCGGCGGGACCTGGAAGGAGCGCCCGGCTGGCAGCACGTCCAGCTCTTTCTTCAGGTCCGAGCTCGGCCACTGCTGCTCGGCCTCGGTCAGCGCGAAGGCCTCGCAGATCTTGGCGGAGGCCTCCGGGATGAACGGGCGTGACACGATGGCCGCGATGCGGATCAAGTTCAACACGTTGCGCAGCGCCGTGCCGGCGCGCGCTGGGTCGGTCTTGATGGCCTTCCAGGGAGCCGTCGCGTCCAGATAGACATTGCCGGCAGCCCAGAACGACCGCAGGGCTTGACTGGCCTTCTTGAACTCCAGCGCGCCGAGCTGGGTCTCGAGCTCGCTCAACGCCTCCCCCAGTGTGCCCTGGAGCCTCTGCTCCTGCTCACCGACAGGGCCGCTGGGCGGGATGCGCCCCTCAAAGCGGCTGCTCGCGAAGGTCGTGGTGCGGTTCACCAGGTTGCCGATCACGCCCACCAGATCCTTGTTCACGGTGGCGGCGAAATGCTCCCACGCGAAGTTGAAGTCCTGCCCCTCCGGCGCGTTCGCGAGCAAGTAGAAGCGCCAGTAGTCCGCCGGCAGCAGCTCCAGCGCCGCATCCATGAAGATGCCCCGCTGCGAGCTGGTCGAGAACTTGCCGCCCTCGTAAGTGAGCCAGCTGAAGCCCTTGATCACGTCCGGCAGCTTCCAGCCTTCGCGGCTGCCCAGCACCGTGGCCGGGAAGGAGATGGTATGGAACGGGACGTTGTCCTTGGCCATGAACTGCGTGTAGACGACGTCTTGCGGCGCGGCCCACCACGACTTCCAATCGCGGCGCGCCGGGTCCTTGTCGGACCATTCCTTCGTCGCAGCGAGGTAGCCGATCGGCGCGTCGAACCAGACGTAGAACACCTTGCCCTCGAAGCCGGGCTTCTCCACCGGTACGCCCCAGCTGAGGTCGCGCGTGATGGATCGGTCTTGCAACCCCTCTTCCAGCCACTTGCGGGCGATCGACAGCGTGAGCTGGTTCCAGCCGACGCGCGTGTCCAGCCAGGCCTGGACCTGTTCGGCGAGCTTGGACTGAAGCAAGAACAGGTGGCGCGTCTCGCGCACCTCCAGCTCGGTGCTGCCGGAGACCGCGGAGCGGGGCTGGATCAGATCCACCGCATCCAGCACGCGCGTGCAGGAGTCACACTGATCGCCGCGCGCGTTCGTGAACCCGCAGTGCGGGCAGGTGCCGACCACGTAGCGGTCGGGCAGAAAGCGCTGATCCGCGCGCGAGTAGATCTGCCGGGTGCTGCGCGCCTCGATGTATCCGTTCTGCTCCAGCACCGCCGCGAAGTGCTTGGTGAGCACATGGTTCTGCGGCGCCGAGGTGCGCCCGAAGTGATCGAAGCTGAGCGAGAAGCGCTCGCAGATCTCCGCTTGCAAGCGGTGCTGCTGCTCACAGAACGCGGCCACGTCGAGCTTCGCGGCCGCGGCCGCCAGCTCCGCCGGCGTGCCGTGCTCGTCCGTGCCACAGATCAGCAGGACCTCGTAGCCGCGCTGCCGCAGGTACCTCGCGTACACGTCGGCGGGCAACATGGACCCGATCAAGTTGCCGAGGTGCTTGATGCCGTTGATGTACGGGAGGGCGCTGGTGATCAGGTATCGCTGGGTCATGTTGCAGGCAGCTCGCTGTATGGCACGCGAACCTGGAGCCTAGCGAGGCGCCTGCGGTTTTGCAAAGTCCGCCAGGACCGAGCGGACCGGCGCCGGGCACGCCCAGAATTCCCGCAGCGCCTCCCGCTCCGCGCTACACTGCCTGCATGAGCGGCATCACCTGTCATATCCTCGATACTTCCGTCGGTCGCCCCGCGGCGGGGGTGCTGGTGCGGCTGGAGCGGCGGGACGGGCACGGCTGGCAGTCGTTGGGGCAAGCGGTGACGAACTCCGACGGGCGCGTGCCCGCGTTCGAGCCCGTCGTGCCACTGACCACGGGCGAGCACCGGATCACCTTCGACACGGCGACGTATTTCACGCGCCTGGGGCAGCCCATCTTCTATCCGCGCGTGGAGGTTGCGTTTCAGGTCAGCGCAGCGGACGAGCACTACCACATTCCGCTGTTGCTCAGCCCGTTCGGCTATTCGACGTATCGGGGCAGCTGAGCGCGCTCGTGCGCTGCCGCGCGCTGGGCATCTACTAGCGAGCGGCAGGGACGCCGGTGCCGAGCCCATCCAGCCGCAAGCGGGTGATCTTGGCTTGCTCCGCGGCCGCGATGGTGAGCTCCGCTGACGGGTCGTTGCCGAGCCTCTGCCGCAGCAGGGCGAGCATCTCCGCGGCGCTCTTGCCCGTGGCGCAGACGATGAAGATGTGACCAAAGCGCTCGCGGTAAGCGCGGTTGCCCTCGCGCAGCGCGAGCAACGTGGCCTCGTCGGCGCCGTTCACGCCTGCCTGTTCGCGCGCGGAGAGCGCGTGGGTCGCCGCAAAGCGCCGGCGCAGCTCGGCCAGGTCTTCGCCGATCTGGGGGTGGTGGGAAAAGGCTTGCAGGTAGTCCGAGGCGGCGAGGCCGTTCCAGGCGCTCAGTGCCCGCTCGTGCAGCGCCGCCGTCGACGCAAACGGCCGCGCAGCGAGCAGAGCGTCGACCCAGCGCTCGGCGCCGCAGCAGCGCCGCAAGGCCGCCCTCGCCGCCTCGGCGTCGAGCTCGTTCAGTACTTCGTGGGGCTCAGCCATTGCGGTCGGGAACCCGCTCTCCCCAGACGCGCAAGCGGCTGATGCCGCCGTCGGGATAGATGCTGAGCCGGACGTGCGACACGGGGCCCTGCGCCGGGAACTGATCAAAGAAGTGGCGCGTGTGGGCGGAGAGCTTCGTCTCCGGCAGCCAGCTCACCCAGTCCTGGCGCGCGATCAGCTCGGTGATCTTCGTGTCCGCGGGCGCGTCCAGCGCTTCGATCGAGCAGCGGTCGGGGTAGTTGCCCTTGTAGTGGTTGGTGTCCACCTCGATCAGCTTGGGCACGCCGCGCGCCCCGAGCCGCACGATGATCCAGTCGTGGCCCGGCATGCGCTTGCGGCGCGTCTCCCAGCCGCCGCCCATGGTCTCCGCCCGCCCCGGCAAGATCAGCTGCTCCATGGGGCTGAAGAAGGCGTCCGAGCACGCGAGCGGCAGCGCGCCGTTCTTCACCGCCGCGAGGTCCACCTCGGTCGGGCCGACGCGCGGCGCCGTCTCCTCATCGATCTCGCGCACCGACCAGTCCGGCTCGACCTTGCCGTAGACCCGCAGCCGCGCCACGCCGCCGTCCGGGTAGATATTGAGCCGCACGTGGCTCACCACCGGCTGGCGCTCGGGCGCGAACAGGTTCTGGGAGCCGGGGCGCAGCGGCGCCTGCGGCAACAGCTCCGTCCAGCTCGCGCGCTCGAGCTCGGCGAGCGGGGTACCGTGCGGCGCACGCAGGCCGTCGAGCGAGGCGAAGGGCGGGTGGTTGCCCAGGAAGTGATTGGTGTCGATGTCGACGCCGTAGACGCGGCCCGCCGCGCCCAGCTCGATGATACACCAGTCATGGCCGGGGCCGCGCTTGCGCCGGCTCTCCCAGCCGTCCATCCACTTGCCGCGATCGGTGTACTTGTCCGGGATGAACGTGCCCCGCCCCGGGTGCAGCAAGTTCTGCATGCCGGCGAAGAAGTCGTCGTTGGTGCCGAGCGCGTAGCCGCCGAGGGCCGCCGCCGCCAGATCAATCAGGCCACTGAAGGTGGCCGCGCCAGAGTCTTTCATGATGATGTTGCCCGATGCAGCAGCTGCCGCCCGCGCGGCGCCGCCGGATGACCCGTGCCGTCGTACACGACCTCCCCCGCCAGCACGGTCTGATGCACGCGCCCGTACACTTCGCGCTCCAGGTACGGCGAGAGCTTGTGCTTGAAGAACAGCTGGTCGCTGTGGATGCGATAGCGCTCGTCCGGATCCCAGATCAGCAGATCCGCCGCGGCGCCGGCGCGCAGCTGCCCCTTGTCGCGCGCGAGGCCGGCGAAGCGCGCGGGCGCGCTGCTCATCCAGCGCGCCAGCTGCTCCAGCGTCGCGCCGCGGCGCCGCGCCTCCGTCCAGAGCGTGGAAAGGCCGAGCTGCAGCGAGGCGATGCCGCCCCAGGCCTCCTGAAAGTTGCCGCCGCCCCGGCGCTTGAGCCCGGGCGTGCAGGGGCTGTGGTCGCTGATCACGAAATCGATCACGCCCTCCAGCAAGCCCTGCCACAGCGCTTCGCGGTTCTCGTGCTCACGGATCGGCGGCGCGCACTTGAACTCGGTCGCGCCGCGCGGGATCTGCTCCGCCTCCAGGCACAGGTAGTGCGGGCAGGTCTCGACGGTGAAGGGCAGGCCCTCGTCCTTCGCCGCGCGCAGCAGCGGCAAGCACGAAGCGGCCGACAGATGCACGACGTGCACCGCGCAGCGCGTCTCGCGGCAGAGCTGGATCAACAAGCGGATCGCCGCCTCTTCCCAGGCCGGCGGCCGCGACTCGAGGAAGCCGTGATACGCCTGCGGATCCGTCTCGCTGACGTTCGCGCCCAGGTCCAGCTCGGCGTGCGCCAGCAGCGGCAGGCCCAGGTCGCGCAACACCGGCATCGCTTCCCGTAGATCCGCTTCGGTGCTGTTCGGAAATTCGTCGATGCCGGAGTGGACCAGGAACGCCTTGCAGCCGAGCACCCCGCCCCGCGCGAGCTCCGGCAGCTCGCGCGCGTTGCCCGGCACCACGCCGCCCCAGAAGCCCACGTCCACGAAGCACTGCCCGCGGCAGGCTTCGAGCTTCCGCTGCAGCGCAGCGGCCGTCGTCGTCACCGGCAAGCAATTGAGCGGCATGTCGACCAGCGTCGTCACGCCGCCGGCCGCGGCGGCGCGCGTCGCGCTCTCGAAGCCCTCCCACTCGGTGCGCCCGGGCTCGTTGATGTGCACGTGACAATCCACGATGCCCGGCGAGATCACCCGGGAGCCCACGCGCCGCACGCTCGCGCCCGACGGCGCCACGGCCTCCAGGGCCGCGATCCGCCCCTGCGCGATGCCCAGCGCCGCGGGCCGCACTCCCTCCGGCAACACGACCCGCGAGCCCTCCAGCCAGTAGTCCATCAGCCCTCCCCGTTCGCCGGGCCCTCGCCCGGCTCCAGCTCGGCGAGCAGCTGCGCCAGGCGCTGATCGTCGACCGCGCGCAGGTGCTCGAGCGACGCCACGCCATGGCGCAAGGCCACCATCTCCGAGACGATGCTGACCGCGATCTCCTGCGGCGACTCCGCGCCCAGGTTCAAACCCACCGGCGCATACAGCCGGCTCAGATCCAGCACGGCCTCGCCACGGCGCCGGCGCGCGGCGATGCGCTGCAACAGCCGGTACACCTTGCGCCGGCTGCCCACCAGCCCCACGTAGTGGACCGGCTGCGCCAGCGCCGCGCGCAGCACCTCTTCATCCAGCCGGTGATCGTGCGTGCAGATCAGGATCCAGTCGCGCCCGCCGAGCGCCTGGCGCCGCAGCACGTCCGCCGGATCGCCGAGCTCCGTCCGGCACTCGGGGAAGCGCGCCGCGCTGTTCCACTCCTCCCGCTCGTCGATCACGATCAGCTCGAAGCCCACGCTGCGCGCCAGCGCGGCCGTCGGCTGGGCGACGTGCCCGGCGCCGCACAGCCAGAGCCGCGGAGTGACGCCGATCGGCTCCAGAAACAGGCTCATGCTACCGCCGCAACACATCCCGAGATCGCGGCCCAGATCCCAGCTCTGGAGCTTGGCCACGCCGCGCTGTTCGACCTCCTTCAGCGCCTCCAGCACAGCGCGCTCGATCGCGCCCCCACCGATCGTGCCCACGCTGCTGCCGTCCTGGCGCAGCAGCAGCCGCGCGCCCGTGCATTGCGGCGTGGATCCGCTGACCTGCACGACGGTGGCAAGCGCACCCGTCTGGCCGGAGCGCAAGATCTCCAGCAGCGCCTCGGTCACCGCTCGCACGTCAGCCTCCTGTCATAGGGGTGGGTGCGGGGTGTCCCCGCAATAGGGGTGCGGGGCGTCCCCGCAGAAATCGTAACCTACAGAAGAGCGTACGCCGCGAGCGCGAGCCGGATAACCCCGGCCGCAAATTGCGCGTATACTCCGCTTGGCATGGCAGCGGCAGTGTTCGAGCTCAATGGCCAGACCGTGAGCGTAGACGATGTCGACCCACATTGCACGCTGCTCGAATGGCTGCGCGCGTCGGGTCTCACGGGCAGCAAGGAAGGCTGCGCGGAGGGCGAGTGCGGCGCCTGTGCCGTGGCGTTTCTCGGGCGTGACGAACAAGGGCGCCCACGCTACGAGCCAGTGAACAGCTGTCTCGTCTCCCTGCCGGAGGTGCACGGTCGCTCGATCGTCACCGTGGAGGGCGTATCCCTGCCCGGCGGCGCGTTGCATCCCGTGCAGGAGGCCATGGTCCGCGCAGGTGGGTCGCAGTGCGGATACTGCACACCCGGCTTCGTGATGAGCCTGTTCTGCGAGTACTACCGCCCCGATCGTGACGGTTATGACCCCGAAGCGATCAGCGGCAACCTGTGTCGCTGCACCGGCTACCGGCCGATCGCCGACGTCGCGCGCGGCATGGGAACGCCCGCCGCGAACGACCCTTGTCTCATCCCGCTGGGCAAAGGCCCGCGCGAGCTGCCGCCGCTGGAGTACGCAGCGCGATGTTCTCGCGGGGGCACCCCGCACCCCGAGGGCCGCCGCTTCTTCCGCCCGACCAGCACGGCGGAGCTGGCGCGCATCCTGTGGGAGAACCCGGGCGCGGTCTTGCTCGGCGGCGGCACCGACCTGATGGTCTCCGCCAATCAGCGGCACACGCGCCACGCCGTCCTGGTCTCGGTGGGCGCCATCGCGGAGCTCTGCAGCTGGAACGTCAGTGAAACAGAGATCACGATCGGCGCCGCCCTGCCGCTCTCGCAGCTCGAGCGCCTGGTCGAGCACTTTCCCTGGGGCACCGAGCTGGGCGCCGTGCGCCAGCTGCTGCGCTTGTTCTCGTCGCGCCTGATCCGCAACCGCGCGACGCTCGGCGGCAACCTGGCGACCGCGTCGCCGATCGGAGACGCCGCGCCGGTCTTGCTCGCGCTCGGCGCGGAGCTGACCTTGCAGACCGGCGGCGGCCAGCGCCGCGTGCCGCTCGCGGAGTTCTTTCATGGCTACCGGCAGACGGCGCTCGCGCCCGGCGAGTGGATCGCGAGCGTGCACCTGCGCCGCCCGTTGCCGCGCATCCAGCGCTTCTACAAGGTGAGCAAGCGCGTGCTCGACGACATCTCCACCGTGGCCGCGGCGTTCGCGCTCGAGCTGGGCCCCGACGGCAGCGTCGAGCGCCTGGGCGCGGCCTACGGCGGCATCGCCGCGACGCCCCTGCGCGCAGGCACGCTGGAGCGGCTCGCGCTCGGCAAGCCCTGGCGCAGTGAAGCCACCCTGCAGCTCCTGCTCGACGCGGTGCGCGGCATCGGCACGCCGCTCAGCGATCAGCGCGGCAGCGCCGCCTACCGCGGTGCCATGGTCGAGAAGCTGCTGGAGCGCTTCCACGCGGAGACCAACGCGCAGCTCGCGGAGGCGGCGGAATGAAGCAGGTCGGCGCCTCCCGCAGCCACGACTCGGCGCGCGCACACGTCACCGGCAGCGCGACGTACGTCGACGATCTCTGGCCCACCCTGGCCGGCACGGTGCACCTGTGGCCGGTAACGGTGCCGCACGCGCATGCGCGGGTTTTGGGGCTCGACACTGCCGCGGCACTGGCGTCGCCAGGAGTGCTCACTGTCCTGTCGAGCGGCGATGTGACCGGCATCAACGACGTCGGGCCCGCGCGGCGCGACGAGCCGCTGTTTCCCTCGGAGGTCTGCTTTCACGGGCAGCCGGTGGCGTGGGTGGTGGCCGAGTCGGAGCTCGAGGCCAGGAATGCTGCCCCGCTCGTGCAAGTCCAGGTCGAGCCGCTGCCCGCGATCCTCTCGATCGAGGACGCGCTCGCCGCCCAGAGCTTCCACACGCCCGTCGAGCGCATCGCGCGGGGCGACGTGGAGGCGGCCCTGGCGCAAGCGGAGCTGCGGCTGGAGGGGCAGCTGCACATCGGGGGCCAGGAGCACTTCTACCTGGAGACGCAAGCGGCGCTGGCGGCGCTGGACGACTCGGACGGCATCTTCGTGCACTCCTCCACGCAGCACCCGGCGGAGACGCAGGAGATCGTCGCGCGCGTGCTCGGGCTGCCGCGGCACGACGTGGTGGTGCAGTGCTCGCGCATGGGCGGCGCGTTCGGCGGCAAGGAGGTGCAGGCCAACGCCTGGGCGGCGCTGGCGGCGCTGGCGGCGAAGAAGCTGCGGCGCCCCGCGCGCGTGCGCTTGACGCGCCAGCAAGATCTGCGCTTCACGGGCAAGCGCCACCCGTTCCTGGCGCGCTTTCGCGTCGGCTTCACGCGCGGCGGCAAGCTGCAGGCGCTGGACGTGGAGCTGTTCAGCGACGGCGGCTGGAGCCTGGATCTGAGCGCGCCGGTGCTGTTCCGCGCCATGTTCCACGTCGACAACTGCTACGGGGTCGAGCACCTGCGCGTGACCGGCCAGGTCTGCCGCACGCACCACGTCTCGCACACGGCCTTCCGCGGCTTCGGTGGCCCGCAGGGCATGCTCGTGATCGAAGAGATCCTGGACCGGGTCGCGCGCACGCTGGAGGTGCCTCCGCACCTGATCCGGGAGAGCAATTTTTATCTGAAGGGCGGGCGCGCGCACTACGGGCAGGAGATCAAGGACGCCGACCGCATCACGCGCATCTGGTCGGAGCTGCAGAAGAGCAGCCAGTTCTCGGCGCGCTGGCGCGAGGTCGAGCGCTTCAACCGGCACAGCCGCGACGAGAAGCGCGGGCTGGCGATCACGCCGGTCAAGTTCGGCATCTCCTTCACGACCGCGTTCTTCAACCAGGCCGGCGCGCTCGTGCTGCTGTACCGCGACGGCAGCGTGCAGGTGAACCACGGTGGCACCGAGATGGGCCAGGGCCTGCACACCAAGATCGCCCAGATCGCCGCCGACGCGCTGGGCGTGAACATCGACGCGATCCGCGTGATGCCCACGCGCACGGACAAGGTGCCGAACACCTCCGCCACGGCGGCCTCCGCCAGCGCCGACCTGAACGGCGCGGCGGTGGTCTCCGCATGCAACACGCTGCAGCGCCGGCTGGCCGCGATCGCCGCCGAGCACTTTCGCATCGGCCCAGAGAGCGTGGTGTTCGACAGCGGCCACGTCTACCCGGCGGGGCACCCCGCGCGCGCCGTCCCGTTCGCGGACATCGTCGACCAGGCCTATCTCGCCCGGGTGCCGCTGTTCGCCTCCGGTTACTACCGGACGCCGAACATCTCCTTCGACCGCGCCACGGGCAGGGGCAAACCCTTCCACTATTACGCCTATGGCGCGGCCGTGTCCGAGGTCAGCGTCAGCGGCTTCACGGGCCAGTACGAGCTGCGCCGCGTCGACATCCTGCACGACGTCGGCGACTCGCTGTCACCGCTGATCGACCGCGGTCAGGTCGAAGGCGGCTTCATCCAGGGCCTCGGCTGGCTCACCACCGAAGAGCTCGCCTGGGGCCCCGACGGCGCGCTGCTCACGGCCGGCGCCTCCACCTACAAGCTGCCGACGCTCGGCGAATGCCCGCCGGAGTTCCGCGTGGCGCTGCTCTCGCGCGCGGCGGAACCGGGCGTGGTGTTCGGCAGCAAAGCCGTCGGCGAGCCGCCGCTCATGCTCGCCATCAGCGCGCGCGAGGCGCTGCGCGCCGCCATCGCCGCCTTTGGGCCCAGCGGGCACATCGTCGAGCTGGCGACCCCAGCCACGCCGGAAGCCGTGTTCTGGGCGATCGAGGCCGCGCGCCAGAAGCGCCTGCGTCAACTGCAGGCCACGGCCGCGCAGTGAAACAGCCGCGCAGTGAAACAGCCGCGCAGTGAAGCGTTGGGCACCCACTCCGGCGGCGACCAGGCCGTCGGCGGATAGTTCGGATACGCGCAAGCGCCGCCACCGGCGCCGATGGGCAAAGTAGCGCTGGTCTGCTCCGCTGGGAGCTCGGCCGTCTGCCACCGCCTCGAGCGCACGGTCGCGGCGAGCTCAGTAACTACCGCCCGCGCCGCCCCCGCCCGAGCGACCACCGCCGAACGAGCCGCTGCCCGAGCCACCGGAGCGACCGCCTCCGCTGCTCGAGCTGCTGCTGGGCGGTGGCAAACGCGGGATGACCTCGTGCACGACGATCGAGTGGCCGCAGAACTCGCAGTGCGTGGTGACCTTGGCCTCCCCGGAGCTCAGCTGCGTGGGGTGGAGCACCACGACGCGCTCGCACGTCGTGGTGTGGTGGTGGCAGCGGGAACAGGCGGCGCGCGGAGTGGCGCCGTCGTACCGATAGAGGATGCGCTCGCCACAGCCGCAGCGCCAGACGTCGTAGTCCCAGGCGCCCATGCGTTCTTCCACGGCCTGCCACGCCTCGAGCTGCTCGGCCTCCCCGTCTGGCATGCGCAGCATCCCCGCGCCGCAGCCTGGACAGTCACGCGGCGCATGGCGCGCGATCGCGAGCCGCCGGGTGCGCCGCCAGTCCCACGTGACGACCCCGGCGACCACCAGCAGCAGCGACGAGGCGACGTGCTGCAGCCACGGGAGCGCTGCGATCGCAGCCCAGAGCGCCGCGACCAGCCACAGCACCGACGCGACGATGCCGGCCACCTGGGTCTTGGCAGACGGACGCTTCTCGGAGTTGGGATACAGCCGATGATGCGCGCGAGTGAGCAGGCTGTTGAGCACCACGATCAACAAGAACTACAACCTGGCGCAGGGCGTGTTTCCCGATCGCACGCGCGTACGGCTCCGGCTCTCCGCCGAGGTGGCGCGCCCCGGCTACTACGCACCGATGGCCCATCAGCAGCTGGTCCTTCCGCCGGGGCAAGCCAACGCGGAGACGAGCCGGCGAGTGACGCTCGGGCTGCGCGCGCCGCTCACGATTCACGGCGTGCTACCTCACATGCACGAGCTGGGTCGCACGCTGCACCTGGAGCTCGAGTCCGGCGGCGAGTCGACATGCCTGGTCGACGTCGATCGCTGGAACTTTCACTGGCAAAACACCTGGTGGTACTCCGCTCCCCTGGCTTTCGCGAGCGTCGATGCACTCTCGCTCCGGTGCGGCTACGACACGCGCAGCCGCACCGATACCGTCACCTGGGGCGAGGGCACCTCCGACGAGATGTGCCTCGCCTATCTCTATGTCACGTCCCCCGCGCTCGAGCTGCTGCGCCGCTGAGCCATCGCCCCCGGGGCAGACCGCACGGGGCGTGTCTACAAAGGCGCCCCAAGCTCAGCCCGCTCCGCCGGGGGCCGGCTGGTTCTCATTGCCCGGCCGGCGACCATTGTTCTGCTGGTTGCCGTTGCCTTGCTGGTTGCCACTGCCCGGCTGAACCACGATCTCCACCCGCCGATTGGTAGCGCGCCCCGACGGTGATGCGTTGTCCGCGACGGGCTTCGATTCGCCAAAGCCCACGGCCTCGACGCGGTCCGCCGGCACCCCCTGAGCGATCAACGACTGCCGCACGGCATCTGCGCGGTGCTGGGAGAGCTGCAGGTTCTTCTGCGTCGAGCCCGTCGCGTCCGTGTGCCCTTCGACGATGATCTTGGAGCTTGCGTCGCCCTGCTTCAGCGCCTCGGCCACCTGCTGGATTCGGTTGCGGGCGGAGGGCATCAAGGTGGCCTTGCCACTCGCGAAGCTCACGCTGCCCGGGATGGTGATCACGGTGCCGCGCGCCTCATCCTTGACATTGCCGAGTTGCTCGAGCGCCTTTTGCTGGGCAGCCTCCGCCTCCTGGCGGCGCTGAGTCTCTGCGTTCAGCTGCTCGCGAGTCTGCTGAAGCTGTTGCTGTAAGTCATGCTGCTGCTGTTGCGCCATCTGCTGGTTGCGCTGCTCGGCTTGCTGGACCAGCTGCGTGTCCCGCGCGATATTGGCCTGCACTTGGGCCAACTCTGCCTTGCGCATCGCCACGTAGGCCCGATCGCGGGCGTTCGCGGAGTTGCCCTCATCCTCGAACGTCTTTTCCGCAAGGGTCAGCGAGACTTGCGCCGCGTGCAATTGCGCCGGGGCGAGGTCCTTGGCCGGTCCCTCCGCGGCCTGCTGATACGCGGAGCGGGCATCTTTCAAGTGTTGAGGGGGTGAGCTGGCGCAGCCCGCTGCCAGCAGAATCAAACCCATCGCTGCACATTGCCTGAACTGAGACATTGCGTGGCTCCTTTACCGATAGCTGGTGTTCGAGATCACCGTGCGCGTCAGGGTTGCGCTTCCGTGCCGGGGCCGCTCACCTGCTTGGCAGCTTCCTCTGCCCGTGCCCGCGCTTCTTCCTCGCGCACTAGCGCGACCGCCAGCTGCGCGTCGTTGAACGCGCGCAGGGTCATGTAGTCCGCGCGCTCATTTTCGCCCTCGTCCATCATCTTGCGAGCTTGCGCGACCTGCTCCTCCGCGAGCTTCAACTGTAGCGCCGCTTTGGGAACTTGCTGCGCGCCGGCTACTTGCGCACCGTGCACGGCAGCAATCGCCGTCGCGAGGTGCTCGGCCGGCGGTGGGCGGCTGGCGCCACATCCAGCGGCGGCTACGGAGACGGCGGCGATCAGCAAACGACCGAAGCTCTTCATGGTTCTACTCCCTGCTGAGGACGCCGCTACGCGTGCAGCAACCGTGCCCGTGACGACAGCCTCAACCGGCTGGGAGGCGCCGCTCGGCGGCGTGTAACTTGCTTGGAGGGAGCAGGACTGGGCGAGGCCGATGCACGGGCGAAGGCCTCGAGCCCCGAAACAAGGAGACCATATGTACTTGCCTCGTTCGCGTTCGGCGGCAGCGAGCGCTGCGCTTTTGATCACCTGGGCAGCAGCTAGTCCGGCGCAGCAGCCACCCGGCTCCAACGCGCCCACGCCCAAGCCCCCGCCGGAGAACCTGCCGGCGATGTCGACCACGGCGGCTCCCGTACTGCAAGAGCCAGTGATCGAACCGACCACGCGCTCGTCCTCCGTCCCGAACAAACCCTTGCTCGTCACCGGGGTGGTGCTACTGGGCGGCGCGTACGGTGCTTCCGCGATCGCTGCTGGGTTCTCCGACCGCGAATCGGAGGACAAGCTGTACTATCCGGTGGTCGGGCCATGGATGGCGCTGGATCAGCGGGACTGCGCCGCCCAGCCGTGCAAGAACGAGACGCTCAACACGGTGCTGCTGGTCGGCAGCGGTGTCATCCAGGGCTTCGGCGCGCTGAGCATGGTGCTGAGCCTGTTCATCCCGGAGAAGACGACACACACCTGGAACCTGATCGGCGATGAGCGGCAGCCCCACCTCGCTCTCAGCCCGGTGGTGAGCTCAAACCAGCTCGGCGCGGTCGCCGTGGGTCAGTTCTGAGCGCTACGGGCGAGCAGTCATCGCCTCGAGCTGAGCCATTCTTCGTTCGGCCCGTGACGCTCGCGCCACGGAGCGCAACAGAATGCCCGAGACACTGCGATACGGGCGCAGCAGCGAAACGCTGATGGCAGACCAGCAAGAATCGGTTTCGGGACGGACGGGGAACGGAGAACGCGCCAGCAGCGGGCTGTCTGGAAAGACGCAAGCCGCGGCCGTGTTCTCGATCTGGACTTCAGGCCATCGAGGCCTACGCCCGACAGCCCGAGTCTCGAGCTGGGCTGGCAACGCACCGTCGGCCGCGACGAGCGTTGCCCGACTCCCGGCAGCTCGCTGAGGAGAACAAGCCCATGCGACTGAAGAAAGTGTCCGAACAGGTGATCGTGATCACCGGTGCCTCGAGCGGCATCGGTCGCGCCACGGCGCTGCTGGCCGCCAAGCGCGGCGCGGCCGTGGTGCTGACGGCGCGCAGCGCGGAGCTTCGGCTGTCATCAGCACCCCAAGGCCGCGCGCGCTCAGGGCGGAAACGCCCCGTTGCAATACCAGCTGCGGAACAGGCGCAGATCGTCGTCCGTCCAGCGCACGCCGTCCTCCGGCATCTGCCCGGAGGCGAGCAAAGCGTAGACGTCATCCGGGTGCAGCGCAAACTCCTCGTACATCAGCTCCGGTTGATCGAGCCGCACTCCGTGCTGCTGCGTATCGGCGGCATGGCAGCCGCTGGCCGTGCAGCCCTTCAGCGGATCGAGCACCAGAGCCGTCAAGGAGCGGAAGCTCGCCTGCCCGGGTGGGAGCGCATCCCCGCAGGACAGGCGCTCGGACTCGGGTGCTCTGCAGCCAGCGAGCAGGCAGAGCGCGCCGGCCACAGCCAGCCGAGGGCGCTCAGCGCTGGGCGACGCTGGCACGATATTTCTCTTCACAGCTCTCGGAACAGAAATAGTGCACTTGCCCGGCGTGCTCGAAATGCGGCGTCTCCGGCGTGACGCGCACTTGCATGTGACACACGGGATCCTCGACGATCCGGGCGGGCGCCGGCGGCGCAGCCGCCTTCGCCGGCGCGGCCCGCAGCGCAGCCACCTTCGCGAGCGGGCGCGGCAGCGCTGGCGCCTGCCACTCGTGGAGATATTGCACGAGCGCGCTCAGCTGCTGCGCCTGCAAGCGGGCCCCGTACGCGGGCATCAGGTTCAGGTAGCCCTGCCGTACCTTCGCGCCCGGCGCCACGATGGACTCGCTCAGGTAGGCATCGTCCGCGACGACGCTATCGCCCGCCGTCAGCAGCACGGATTGCCCCAGCAGTCCGGCGAGCGCAGGCGCGACCCTGGGGTTCTCGTGGCACCCCCGGCAGCCGAGCGCAGAATAGAGCTCCGCCCCGGACTGCGCGCCCAGCCCTCCCGGAACCTCAGCCTGAACTGGTGCAACAGCGGGCCCCAGCAAGCGCTGCGCGTCCTGCACCAGCCGATCGAGCGCCGTATCATCGGAGCTGTCATACGCGCCGCGCACCCGGGCAGCAGAGTCCACCAGAAAGAATAGCGAGGTGTGCAGGATCGGGTCCCTGGGATCCTGGGTGGGACTGACCGCCACCCGCATGCCCTCCGCCAGCGCCGCCAGGCCCTTGGGATCGGTGCTGAGCAGCGCCCAGCGGGCATCCTCCGGCCCCCAGTTCTGCTCGTAGCTGCGCAAGACCTCCGGCGTGTCATGCTCGGGATCGACCGAGAACGACACGAACTTCACGCGCGGATCGGCCAGCTGCCGGCGCACCAGCGCGAGCTTGGCGGAGAGCAGCGGGCAGGCGCTGGTGCACTGCGTGTAGATGAAGTCGGCGATCCACACGCTCCCGGCGAAATCGCGCTCCGTGCTGGCCTTGCCGTGCTGATCGACGAAGGAGAACGCCGGCGCGCTCCACAGCTCGGGTAGCGCCCCACCCTCGCGCTGCTGCCAGGCGTACTGCTCCGCGGGCGAGGCAGCGCTCCGCAGCGAGTACGCCTCCCAGCCGAGCGCTCCCGCCAGCAGAAACGCTCCGCCCAGTACAACGAGCGGCAGCAAGCGCCAGAAGCGCGAAGGCCGTGGCCCCGCCGATGAAGGTTCCGAGGAGTTCATTGCCATCCGAGCGCTCGCTTGCCGCGCCTCATTGGCGCCGGCAGCTCGCAAGTAGCGCGTCCAGAAGTAGCCGTCAGCGGTAGGCCGCGCAACCGCGATCATTTACCGCAGCGCCGCGCGAGCCTGCGGAAAAACGCCGCTCTTGCTCCGCACCGGCACGGCCAGGCCAGTGAACGCGCGTCACACAGGCCTGGACGGATGCAGCCCCGCGGCGTACATCCGTGACACGCGCGCAGGCCAGGCCCGATGGATGCAGCAGATCGCGGAATGGTCGGCAGAGCTCGACCCGCTCGCTCGAGCGGCGCGGCGCGCGCCGGCGTCCTGGCGCTGCTCCTGGCAGCCGCCTTCGGCTGCGCAGGCAAGGAGGAGTGCCCCATGGATCTGCCGGATGACTCCGACTGTGCCAGCGCCGCCCCGAGCTACTCACTTCAGGTGAGCGGCGTGCTGGAGCAATACTGCGAGGTCTGCCACCTGCCGGGCAATGGCCGTTCCAGCACGCTGCTGACCAACTACGATCAGATCTACGCCCAGCGCCGGACCGCCTTCACCCAGATCTACAACTGCGAGATGCCGATCGGCCATCGCGAGCTGACGCCCGAGAACCGCGCGCTGTTGCTCAAGTGGTTCGTGTGCGGCGCGCCCAACAACTGAAAGGGGTGCCAGGGTGCGGTCGCTGAGCGGGGTCATCCTGAAGACGGCCGGGGCCGCCCGGTACCGAGCCCTCGATCGCAGGCCACAGATCGCCTAGGCTTGGCGGCCAAAGAGCATCCACGCTGTCCAATCCCGAGCGCCTGCCGCGTCGTCGAGTCGAGACCCCGCCACAGCGGCGTGGGACACCCTGGAGGAGAGCATGTCCACGACCAAGTTTCTGTTTCTCTATCGCACGTTGCCAGAGGCGCCGCAGGCCGGCATGGCGCTCGGCACGTTCCAGCCCTCGCCGCAGCAGATGCAGGAGATGTGGGCGCAGTGGAGCGCCTGGAAGGCGAAGTTCAAGGACGCGATCCTCGAGAACGAGGAGAACATGAAGCCGGGCGGCGGCGCCGCGGTGTGCAAGGCCGGCGCCGTGAGCGACGGTCCGTACATCGAGAGCAAGGAGGTCCTCGGCGGCTACACCTTTATCCAGGCGGACTCGCTCGCGCAGGCGATCGAGATCGCCCGGGAGTGCCCGATCACGCGCCAGCCGGGCGGCAGCGTGGAGGTGCGCGAGCTGGTGGGGCGCGAGTACTTCCAGCGCAAGTCCGGCGCGTGATGACGGGCGGCAGCGCGCCCGCAGCAGGCGGCGCCCCTCACCCGGCGCCGCTGGAGCTGCCGGACCACTACTTCCGGCACGAGTTCGGGCGCCTCGTGTCGGTGCTGTCGCGCCGCTACGGCAGCCAGCGCATCGAGCTCTGTGAGGACGCTGCGCAGGCCGCGCTGCTGCGCGCGGTGCAGCTGTGGTCCGCCAGCTCACAGCCGGACGATCGCGGCGCCTGGCTGTACCGAGTCGCGAACAACCATCTGCTCGATGCGCTGCGCCGCGAGCGGCGCAACGAGCCCTACCCGGCGGAGCTCGAGCCCGCGGACGCGAGCGCCGCGGACGAGGTGTACCTGGAGTCGGAAGTGAAGGACGACGTGCTGCGGCTCTTGTTCGTGTGCGCCGATCCGGCGCTGCCGGCGGAGTCGCAGCTGGTGCTCGCGCTCAAGACGCTGTGCGGCTTCAGCACACAGGAGATCGCGTCGCGCCTGTTTCAGAGCGAAGAGGCCGTGCACAAGCGCCTGCAGCGCGCCCGGGCCAAGCTGCGCGAGCAGCCGCCCGAGCTCGAGACCCCGCAGCTCGAGCAGCTCGCCGATCGCCTGCCCAGCGTGTTGCATGCGCTCTATCTGCTGTTCAACGAGGGTTACTCGTCCGGGCAGCCCGATCAACCCATCCGCCGCGAGCTGTGCGAAGAGGCGATCCGGCTGGGCTTGCTGCTCATCACCCATCCGGTCGGTGACGCGCCCCAGGCCGACGCGCTGCTCTCCTTGATGTACCTGCACGCGGCGCGCTTCGACGCTCGCCTCGACGTCGCGGGCGGCCTGCTCACCCTGGAGGAGCAAGATCGCTCGCGCTGGGACCAGCAGCTGATCCAGCTCGGCGTCCACTACCTGCAGCGGGCCGCGCGCGGCGAGCATTTCTCGCGCTACCATGCCGAGGCCTCGATCGCGGCCGAGCATTGCCTGGCGCCGAGCTACGCACAGACGCGCTGGGCCGAGATCACCCGCTCCTACGAGCTGCTCGATCGCATCGCCGCCTCCCCGCTCAACACGCTGAACCGAGCGATCGCGCTCGCCGAGTGGCAAGGCGCGCGCGCCGGCCTGGCGCTGCTCGAGGCGCTCGAGCGGCCGAGCTGGCTGCACGGCTACTACCTGTGGGACGCCACGCTCGGCGAGCTCCACCGGCGCAACGGCGACCTGCCGCGCGCGAGCACGCACCTGCGCCGCGCGCTCACGCTCGCGCCGACGCACGCCGAACGCGCGCTGCTGGAACAGCGCCTGAAGGCTTGTAGAGAGGGCTCGTAACCGCGCGACCCCGCGCGGCCCCAGGACTGCCCACTCAGCGCGCCGACGCCAGCGTGGCCGCCGGCAGCTGGCGCTGCGCCTGCACGCCCTCGTGCGACCAACCGCGAGCCCACCAGCCCAGGTACGCAGCCGCGCCGAGCAGCAACACGCGCGCCACCGTGCCCAGCGAGCTGGAGCTCCGCGCGCGCTGTGGAGGGCGTGCCGCGGCGACCGGTTCGGGCGCGTCCGCGAGCTCCGCGCCGGCCTCGTCGCCCTCCGCCGGCGCTTGCAAATCGCTCGCCGTGTCGTTGATGCGCGCCCGACTCTCGCGCAGGATCAGCCGCAGCGCGCCCGTGGCGTTCTCGCTCGGGTAGGTCACGACCGTGCCGGTCATGAAGTCGTCACCGACGTGACCCACGGCCAGGATCGTCGCGCAGCGCTGGGTCAGGCGCGCCAGCGGCGCCACCACGCGCTCGTCCTCGAATGCGTCCAGCTCCGCCACTTCTCCCGCGTCGCGCGTGATCAGCACCACGTCGTTCGGCTGCACCACGTCGATCAGCGACTCGAGCGCGGCCGCGATCGAACGGGGCTCCAGGTCCTCGAAGAAGGACGCCTCGGGCTTCAGCCAGCGATACTGGCGGGCTGCCTCCTCGATGTCCTTGCGCGCCCGCGAGTGACGCGTGGTCACGACCCGCACGCGGCCGCCGTTGCGCAGCCGAGCGCTGATGCGAGGGGTCTCGAAGGAGAGCTTGGCGGCTTGCTCCTCGGCAAACGCGCGCCGGGCTCGGAAGCGATCCGAGAGCCCGAGGTTCTTGCCGCTGGGTCCTTTCCAGAGCACGCGCAGCCCCACCGGCGTGGCCTCCGAGACCAGCTCTGGCTTGCCCGCCACCTCGACCAGATCACCGCGCTCGGCGCGCAGCGGCTCCTCGAGCCGGACCTCGACCGTGCAGCGGCCGATTTCGCGCAGGTGCAAGCGGGTACCGCCCGCGAAGATGCGCACGACCTCGCCCCGCAGCAGCCCGCCTTCCGGCAGAGGCACCTGCTGGGAGAGCTCGTCGAGCGCTCCTTCGATATCCTTTACCCACAGGCTCGAATCCGGCTTCGACAGTTCAGCGTTGCTCATGAGTCCCCAGGCGGGTGCGCCTGGGGGTCATACACAGCCCGCGAGCGCGGGCCAAAAATCCGGCGCAGATTCCGCGGAGCAGCCGGGCTACAGCAATTCCGGACAAACGCTGGCGACGCCGACGCAGCTCTGCGGCAACACGCGCGGGCTGTCGATTTTCCGCAGCAGATCGCTGACCGCCTGCGGGTCATTGGCGAGGCTGCAGGTGAGCTGTGTCATCAGCTGCTCGCTCTGCGTGAAGCGATCACCGATGCAGGCGTCGAACTCCCGCAGCGTCAGCCGGCATTCGCCGATCCGATCGCACTCCGCGTTGTCCAGCGCGAAATCGGGCGGGCGCGGAGCCCCCGGCGAGACCTGCGGGTTGTTGAGCAGGCAGTCGTTCACCTGCAGCTGGCAGGTCTGGCTGTCGCTGCCCTGGATGTACATGCGCGTGCAGGCGTAGGTCACGAGCCGGCGATTGTCGAAGCGGGTGCTGAGCTCCTGATTCAGGTCCTGGCAGTACTGCTGCAGGTCGGAGTGGCTCAGCTCGTCGAGCGCCGTCTCCGAGTTGTGGCCGGACGCCGAGCTGCTGCCGCCCGTGCCAGCGGCACCGTCGTCCGCGCTGTCGCTGTCCTCGTCCTGGTCGAGCCGGGGGCACGCCCCGAGGCCCAGCACCAGGCCGGCAAGGACCCAAACACGGAGGTGTTGCATCTAGGAGCTCGCATCCGAGGCGGACGCCTGCGCCAGCCTGTCGTATTCGCGTATCACGTCCGGCGGAGCCTGCACCAGCTCGATCAGGACTCCAGAACCGCTCAGCGGCTGCTCCGCGCTGGGCCTGGGATGGATGAAGCAGATGTCATGCCCGGCGGCGCCCTTGCGGATGCCGCCCGGCGCGAAGCGCACGCCGCGTTCGCCGAGCCACTGCTGGGCCGCCGCCAGATCGTCGATCCAGAGCCCGATGTGATTCAGCGCGGGCTCGTGGACCCGGGGCCGAGCGCCGGGCTGGATCGGCTCCATCAGATCGATCTCCACGGCAAACGGCCCCAACCCGGCGCGCAGAATGTCCTCATCGACGTTCTCGCGCTCGCTGCGGAAGGCGCCGAGCCGGGGCAAGCCGAACAGGTCGCCCCACAATTGCGCGAGCTCCGACTTGTGCAGCGCCCCCAGCGCGATCTGCTGCACGCCCAGCACTCGAAATGGCCTGGCTGTCATGGCCCCCATCCTGCCACGCCGCGCTCCGCGCGTTGAGCTTTCGGCGCCGGATTCTCGCTTGCCAGAGCCCTCCTGGGTGATGGAATGCCAGCATGAGGATGCCCTGGTCGGCCGCGCTCGGCGGGCACTACTGGACGCTCCGGCCCTTCGTGCTGGAGCAGCGGCCCGGGGCGGGTCGTGCTCTGGCCGCCCTGCCCTCGCAGCCGTGGTCGCTGGAGGTGCCGGACGCAACGCTCGGCAAGGTGCGGCTCAGCGGGCGCTCGTTCATGCCCGACGCTGCCGATCGCCTGTTGCTCGTCGTCCACGGCCTGGGCGGCAGCGCCGAGAGCAGCTACCTGCGCGCGGCCGTGCTCGATGCGCACGCCGCGGGGCTCGCCTGCCTGTGCCTGAATCTGCGCGGCGCCGACGGCCTCGGTGAGGATTTCTATCACGCCGCGCTCAGCTCCGATCTGCAGGCCGCGCTCGCCAGCCCGGAGCTCGCCCGCTTTCGCTCGCTGCACGTGCTCGGCTTTTCGCTCGGCGGGCATCTGGCGTTGCGTCATGCGACGGAGGCGCACGACCCGCGCCTGCGCTCCGTGGCGGCGATCTGCTCGCCGCTCGATCTGCAGCGCTCGCAGATCGCGCTCGATGCCCCGGGGCCTGTGCTGTATCGCCGCTATGTGCTGCGCCAGCTGAAGGCGAGCTACGTGGCCACCGCTCGCCGGCGCCCGGTGCCGACCCCGGTCGAGCGAGTGCTGCGGGCGCAGACCCTCCGGCGCTGGGACGAGCTCACGGTGGTGCCGCGCTTCGGCTTCGGCAGCGCGCCGGAGTACTATCGGCAGGCCAGCGTCGCCCCACGGCTGGGCTCGCTCAGCGTGCCGGCGCTGCTGGTGCTGGCCGAGCACGACCCGATGGTGCCGGCGCACAGCGTGCGGCCGGCGCTGGCCGGCGCCTCGCCGGCGCTCGACGTACGCTGGCACACCCGCGGCGGCCATGTCGGGTTCCCCGCGGACCTCGACCTGGGCGAGCGAGCGCCGCTCGGGCTGCCCAGTCAGGTGCGCAGCTGGCTGCTGACCCACTCGCCGCGTGCCTGAGCCCGGGGCCGCTGGCGTCGAGCTGGAAGGGCCCGGCGGAGGATCGTCAACGTGACGGCGAAGCGAGGTGCAAGAACGTGAGCGCGCTCACCAGCACCAGGATGCCGCCCACGCTGCGGCCGAGCGCGGCGCGGTAACGGCTCATGCGATCGGGGGAGCCCAGCCGCGCCAGCAGCATGAGCACGAACAGCCAGGCGAGCACGCCCAGCACGACGCCGGCTCCAAACAGCGGGCCTTCGCGGAACCCACCGTCGAGCAGGCCGTTGGTGTGCAGCGCGATCACGGCGATGGTCCAGGTGGCGAGCAGCGTCGGGTTGAGTGCCGTGGCCAGGAACCCCGCCAGCAGGCTCTGACGCTTGTGCCGCGTCTCGAGCTGCGAGACGGTCTGCGGGCGCAGGAGCATGCTCAGTCCGACCACCAAGATCACCACGCCGCCGCTGATCCTGGCGATGCGCACGATGCTGGTCGAGTACTCCAGCACCAGCGGCAGCAGCGCGGCGATCAGCGCCGCGATCACCCCCTCCACCAGCGCGCCCGAGAGCGTGATCCAGAACGCCGCGCGCCGCTGCCCGCTGACCATGCGGTCCAGCACCAGCAGGGCGAGCGGCCCCGTCATCGGCAACGAACCGAGGAACGAAAAGGCAAAGCCCAGTAATAACGCCAGCAGCAGCCGCCAGGAGCCGGGCGTCTGCGCCATGCGCGCGACGATCTCGTCTTCATTCGCGCAACCCAGCGCGCCCGACAGGGCCAGCAGAGCCAGCAGCGAGCCGAGCTTGCAGCGGCCGGTGGGTGCTGATACGCCAGCGGGGCCATGCCCGCCGTGCCGTTGTTTCATCTCGCCTTCCCTGTGCATGATCTGGCTGCCGCCCGCAGCTTCTACGGCGGACTGCTCGGCTGCCCCGAGGGCCGCAGCTCCGACGAGTGGGTGGATTTCGACTTCTATGGGCATCAGATCGTGGCGCATCTCGCTCCCGGGGAGGCGCGCACCCCGAGCAACAGGGTGGACGGGGACGAGGTGCCGGTGCGGCACTTCGGCGTGATCCTGAGCCCGAGCGACTGGCGAGCGCTCGCAGACAGGCTGCTGCGCGCCGGCATACGTTTCATCGTGGAACCGCACGTGCGTTTCAAGGGTGAGGTGGGCGAGCAGTCGACGATGTTCTTCCTGGATCCGTCGGGCAACGCGCTGGAGTTCAAGGCCTTCGCCGACCCGAGCCGCGTGTTCGCGAGGTAGCTCGCGGATCCGTAGTCAGCTCCCCACCACCCGCAGCCCCAGCGCCTGGGCGATCCGCAACACCGCGTCGATCTCCACCTCGGTCTGCTCCAGCTTCACGTGGCGCGGATCCAGGAACAGGCCCGTGGCGCGCGTGAAGTCGGCCTGCTTCAGGTTGGCGCCGTTGAAATGGGCGCCCTCCAGCGCGCTGCCGTGAAACTTGGCGCGCTGCAGGTTGCAGTCGCTGAAGTCCACCTCGCGCAAACGCGACTCCACCCACTCCGCGCCCTCCAGCTGCAATGCCTGAAAGCAGCCGCCGTCGAGCAGGCAGCGCTCCCAGCGCGGCGCCTGCAGCGCGCGCAGGATCGTCCAGTTGATGCCCAGGAACTTGCAGTCCTGAAAGCTCGTGCCGCGGAACGTGCAGTCCGTGAAGTCCGCCGCCGAGGCGTCGACTCGCTCGAAGCTGCAGTCGAAGAAGCGACAGCTCAGCAGGCGCACCGAGCGAAACTCCAGCCCGACGAAGCGACAGTCCGTGAAGTCGACGCACTCCAGCCGCGGTGGCAGCGACGCCTCTCGCCCGAAGGTCTGGTTTTCATACTCGGAGGCGGCCCCGATCGAAACGGCGCGGCTGGAAGTCGGCGGCATGGCCCTGGATTGTACTAGCCCGGGGTCGCCGGTGCCGCTGCATTCTCGATCGAGAAGCGGCAGTGTTCCGGCAAGCGATAGCGCTGTGTCACTCGGTCGGCATCGCCCAGGTACTCCTGGGCGGCGTCAGAGCCGTCCTTCGGCAAGTAGATGCCGCCCGCGAACGACCGCGTGCCCACCGGCGCAGGCTCGGCCACCACCACGCCACCCGGGCTCGCAAAGAAGATGCCACGGCCATCCTCGAAGCTCGGCGTGTAGCGCCCTGCCGGCAGCGTGTGCCCGCTTGCCCCGGGGCCATCAGGGCGCCCCATCGGTGCTCCACCGGGGGACAGCGTGCACGGCTGATCGAGCGCCACCACGACCTGATGAGCGGGCTGATTGCCCACGCGCGTGTCCGGAGCCACCGGGCTGAACGACGCGCAGCCCAGGAGCGCAGCGCCGCTGATGTAAGAAGCTGCCAGCACAGGCAGCGCTGCCATGCGGTTGAACATCGGAACCTCCGTCTCTACACCGTACGAAAAATTCTAGGTCCCGCCGCGCGCCTCGAGTAGCGGTGGCACAGTGGCCAACGGCAACGCCCGCGATGTCGTCGCGTGTGTTCGCGGCGGCGAGGCGGGGCGCGTTGCAGCATGACTGCAAGGCGTGCCACCACACCGGCCGGATGACGCTTGCGCCGCTGGAGCGGACGCGCTGAGATGCCACGGCGGCGTACCGTTCTGGTGCGCTTCGCGAGGAGAGCGATGGCAGCGGAACGGAGCGCTGAGAGCAAATGGTCACCGGTCACGACGCGTCGAGCGTTCGTGGGCGGGGTTGGCGCAGTGGTGCTCGGATGTTCCTCGGATGATGCCGCGATCAGCGCCGAACCGGCAGCGGGCACGGGCGCACCGGAGAACACCGATCCGGCGGCCGCGGGCGCACCGGAGAACACCGATCTGACGGGCACGCCCTCGCCGGGCGGCACTCCCGCCGCCAGCACTCCGGGCAGCTGCACGCTCTATCCCGAGCAGACCGAAGGCCCCTACTACGTCGCGGGCGACCTCGTGCGCTCGGATCTGCGCGAGGGCAAGCCCGGCACGCCGCTCACGCTCGACCTGCTCGTGTTGAGCTCGGACGGCTGCACGCCGCTGGCCAACGCCGCGGTCGACATCTGGCACTGCGACGCGGGCGGCATCTACTCGGGCTACCAGAACCAGCTCGGCGGGCTCGATACGCGCGGCGAGGTCTTCTTGCGCGGCACCCAGCTCACCGGCTCCGATGGGCGCGCGCGCTTTCAGACCATCTATCCCGGCTGGTATCCGGGGCGTACGACGCACGTTCACTTCAAGGTCCACCTCTCCGGCAACCGCGAAGCCACCTCTCAGCTCTACTTCGCCGAGGAGCTCAACCGCGAGGTGTACGGCACGGCGCCCTACGCGACGCACGGCCAGAAGGACACTGCGAACAGCGCAGACCTGTTCGGGCGGGGAGCTCCGCTCCTGGCGGTGACCCGCAGCGGTCAGAGTTACACGGCCAGCATGACGATTACCGTCGCCAGCTGAGCCGCTCAATCGGCCCGCGGCAGCAGGCCCAGCCCCGGGCGATCGGGCAGCTCGATGCGCCCGCGCTGGTAGCGGAAGCCGCGGAAGGGATCGTTCTCGATCAAGAGCGGTCCGTCGAGATCGACGTATTGTGCGAGCGGCGCCAGGTGGGCTGCGGCGGTGACCGCCACCGAGCTCTCGATCATGCAACCGAGCATCACCTCCTGACCCAGCGCGCGAGCCAGCGTGATCTGCTCGCGCGCGCCGCGGATCCCGCCGCTCTTCGCCAGCTTGATCACCACGCCCTCGACCAGGCCGCGATGGGCGAGCAGATCCGCGCTCGACTTGATGCTCTCGTCCACGAACAGCGGCGGCCGCGTGCGCAGCTTCGACAGCCGCGCCAGCCCTTCCAGATCGCCGGCGGGCAGCGGTTGCTCGACCAGCTCCACGCCGTGCTCCGCGAGCAACGGCAGCAGCTGTTCGGCGCGCTCGCGTGTCCAGCCGCCGTTCACGTCCACGCGCAGCGGAGCCGAGGTCAGCGCACGCACCGCCGCTACCCGCTCGGCGTCCGCGTCGGTGCCCAGCTTGAGCTTGAAGATGGCCGCGTCCGCCGCGCGCACCCGCTGCGCGAGCTGTTCGATCGGGCCGATCGGGATCGTGAACGAGCTGAGCGGGATGCGCGCCGGGTTGAGCCCGAACAGGCGATACAGCGGCTGATTCAGGGCGCGCCCCCAGGCGTCATGCAGCGCCACATCGATCGCAGCGCGCGCTGCCGCGGAGCCTGAAGGCAATCCGGCGAGCACGTCCTCCAGCTGCAGTGGGTCTGCTACCTGCTCCAGGCGCAGGCCGCTCAGATATTGAACGATCCGTTCCGGCGTCTCCCCGTGATAGGGAACTGCCGCCGCTTCTCCCACACCGTCGTCTACGTAGACGAGCACGTTGTCACGTGTCTCGCTAGTGCCGTGCGCGATGCCGAAGGGATGGATCAAGCGCAGTGTCAAAGACTGCCAGCGAACCTGCATGGGAGAACCTGAGCTACGTGTCTACCACTAAACCGCTGGCTTCGCTCGCCCGTACCGATGGCCGCAAAAACACCTGTCAAACGAGGACGCCATGAAGCAGCTGTGGACACTAGGTATCGTTGGGTGGGCCCTGGTGGCCCTGCAATGCAAGGATGAAGCGCAGCAGGTGCAGCCGGTCGCGCAGGGCCAGCGCGGCGAGGCGTGCCAGGCACGCAATGACTGTCAGAGCGGCCTGGCGTGCATCCTGAACGTGTGCTCGAAGAACGACTTCCAGCTCGATTCGAGCGCCAAGCACTGCGATCGCATCGACTGCACGACGACCGCGGACTGCTGCGGCGACAAACCCTCGACTCCGCCTGCCAAGTGCGCCAATCGCACCGCCATTTGCTCGCAGCCGACCATCCTGGGCTGCACCACCAGCGTCTGCACCTCCAGCGCCAGCTGCGGCGGTGGCACCTGCCCGACCGGCACGTGCAGCAACAGCGGCACCTCCTGCACCGCCAGCACCGACTGCGCCGACACCTGCGTCTCGGGCAGCTGTTCGCTCACGGGCTATTCCTGCGGCACGGACGCCGACTGCATCCCGGGCACCTGCAGCACTCGCTACTGCTCCTGCGCCAACCCGCAGTACGCGCCCGGCAGCGCCATCTGCACGGATCCCGACTGCGTGAACCTGTGCACGCTCAAGTGCTCGGACGAGCGCTGCGTGCAAGACACCTCCTGTACCACGGACGCCAACTGCATCGCCGGGACCAAGCACATCTGTAGCGAGGGCAGCTGCGTCGAGTGCCTCGAGGACGACGATTGCGACACCGAGGACGGCGAGCAGTGCCGCAAGAACGTGTGCAAGAAGCCGTGCACCGCCAACGAAGAATGCCCGCTCTTCCAGGGCTGCGTGGACGGCGATTGTGTCGAGACCGGCTGCCAGAGCGACCGCGAGTGCGTGCTCGCGGCGAACATGGGCACCGGCGGCCAGAGCGGCGCCCTCGTCTCGACCAGCACCAACGACCCGCGGCTCCGGAAGTGCCTCCCGTCCGACAACGATCCGAAGCTCAACACCTGCAAGATCCCGTGCGAGAACGACGGCGCCTGCGGCTCCGACTTCGAGATCTGCGACAAGGGCTATTGCCGCTTCATCGGCTGCGAGACGGACGACGAGTGCCGCGGGTACCTCGGCATCCAGAACGAGACCGAGACCGACACCAAGCCGTTCATCAGCCGCGCCGTGTGCCGGGAGTGAGCGCTCGCCGGGAGTACTGACTCACAGGCAGACCAGGTTCTGGGAGACGATGCGCGGGAAACGCGCTGGTGCAGAAGGTTTCAACACCAGCGCACGCGCACGCGGTACGTCACCTTCGTCGCGCCACGCTTGGGAACCGGCACGTCGAAATGGAAGGTGTGCGCGTCGTCGCGCTGCGCCGGCAGGCTCGAGTTGACGATGGTCCAGTCACCGTTCGTCGGCTCGCGCACCTCGACCTTCACGTCCTCGTCCTTGTGGTTGCGCACATCGATCTGCCAGGCGCTCTCGGAGCTGCAGTTGCCGAGCGAGCTCCAGCTCATCTGCTTGCGATCCGCCACCACGTCGAACGCTTCGCCCACCTTGACGCGCAGCTTTTCGTCCCGCGGCGTGTGATCGATCGCATCCTCCCCCACGAACTGCTTCGCGCCGTTCTTGTCGGCCTTGTAGACGCGCAGCGTGCCCTTGGGCAGGGGCTGCCCGAGATGATTCTGCTGCGTGTTCTGGATATCCAGGTACACGCTCACCTTCTGGTTCTTGGCGAGCTCGCCGTACTTGCTCTGGTACCAGTACTCCTGACCGGCGAAGATCAGCTTCTTGTCCACGCCGACGCCGGCCGCCTCCAGCAGCGTGACCTGCTTCTGCTCCTTGTCGAGCACGTCCGTCGGGCGCTGCAGCGTGTACAGGTGGTACTCGAGCAAGCCTTCTTCCCGGAACTGCGGCGGCGCAGAAGGGGCAGGAGCCGCCATCCTAGCCTTGGCCACGCCATAGGCCATCTGCGGCTCCACGCGATTCACGTCGCCGGCCACCAGCTGCAGCGACGCTGCGCGATAGCTCGCGCCGGTATTGTTCACCAGCGTCACCCAGCCCACCAGGCTGGCTTGCTTCTCGCTCTCCTCCAGCACCAAGACGTAGTCGGCGCTCCAGGACATCGAGCGCGCGAGATACGACACCTCCAGCGCCGGGTCCGCCGCGTTGCTGTCCAGCAGCCAGACCAGCGTGGGCTTGGCGATCAAGTTCGGCGGCAGCTCCTTGAAGGCCAGGCGCCCCGGATAGTTGAAGGTGATCTCCGAGCCGACCTGCAAGATCGGCCCATTGGCGACCGAGAGCAGCTTGGCGTCGACCGCCTCCTCCTTGCCGGTCGCCTCGTGATAGCGATACGCGCGCACGTCGCGCCCCACGTACTTCTCGAGCAGCGTCTCGGGCGTGAGCAGATCATAGCGATAGTTTTGTTCCAGCACGCGCAGGCCGTTGCCCTTCAAGGGCTTGATCGCGACCGTCTCCGGCTGGATGGTGGAAGCCACATCGCGGAACTCCAGCGCCACCTGCCCGCTCGGCACGTTGCTCAGCTGCCGCACCTCGCGCACCAGACCGAAGTCGGAGTTGTACACGGTGATGCTCACGCCGCGCCGGTCCGCCGCTTCGGAGACCCGCTTGGCAGTGGCCTGCGCCGTGGGAGCAGCGACGGCAACCGACCCCGCGAGCGAGAGCGCGGCGAAACCGAGAGCGAACAGGGGGCGTGATTTCATCTTCATTCCTCGGGGTGAGTCAGTCACACGTGCGTGTGCGAAGCTGGTAGCGCAGCTCGGTCGTGCCGCCCGCCGGCACCGGCGCATGAAACAGGATCGTGCTCTCGTCGCGCTTCTCCGCGGGCAACGTCGACTGCGCCACTTGCCAGTCGCCGCTCGCCGGCTCCTGCACCTCGATCGTCACGGCGCTGCTCTTGTGATTGCGGATCGAGATCTGCCAGTCGTGCTGCGTCAGGCAGCGCTCGATCTGGCGCACCTGCTTCAGGCGCCGCTCCGCCACCACATCGAAGGCCTGCCCGAGAGTGATCTCGGCCTGCTCGTCGCGCGGCGTGTGGTCGATCGAGTCCTCGCCCACGAACTGCTGCGCGCCGCCCGCGTCCGCGCGATACACGCGCACCACTCCACGCGGCAGCGGCATCCCGAGCCCGGCCGGCTCGCGATTGTCGATCACCGCGACCACCGCCGCGTGCTCCAGCGCGGGCGCCTCTCCGCCGGGCGCGAAGGCGGGCCGGATCGGCGAGCCGCGGCGCAACACCAGCTTGCGCTGGACAGCGATGTTGCGCGCCTCCAGCAGCTGTACCTGCTTGCTCTCCCGATCCAGCACGTCCGTCGGGCGATCGAGCGTGTACAGGTGGTACTCGAACAGCGGTTCTTCAGCCATCGCGCTCTGATCGGCCGTGGCCTTCTCCTCGACCGCATCGAACACCAACTCGGGCTGCGCGGGCGTCACGCGCTGCACGTCGCCGGCGATCAGCTGCAGGCTGGCAGCCGGGAACGAGGCGCCGCTCTGATTGTCGAGCGTGACCCAGCCGACCAGGTCGGCGTGCGCGTCGTCCGCGGCCAGGGACAGCACGTAGTCCGCGCGCCACGAGACATTCTGCGTCAGATAGCTGACCTCGACGCGCTGCTCCTCCTGCGCGCTGTCGAGCAGCCACACCAGCGTCGGGCGTGAAAGCAGCCCCGGCGGCAACTCCGGAAAGCGGATGCGCTCATCAGGCGCCAGGCTCGTCAGCTCGCCGGCGACCTGCAGCACGGGCCCGCTCGCGCTGGCCAGCACCTGCGCTTCGCGCCCCACCTCTTCATCGGCCGCTCGATCGTAGCGCACCAGCGACACGTGCCGCCCCACGTACTTCTCCAGCAACTTCTCGGGCGTCAGCAGGTCGTAGCGGTAATTCTGCTCCAGTACCAACAGATCGTCGGGCGCACCCAGCGGCTGCAGGTGCACCGTCGAGGGCTGAAGCTGCGCCGCCACGTCTTCATACGCCAGC
>DASTRX010000150.1:0-20081 GCA_035760985.1 Polyangiaceae bacterium | reverse complement strand
CCCCTGTCGGCAGCGCCAGCTCCCGCCGCGCTGACGGTGGAGGTGAAGGGACTGCGCAACGATCACGGCCGGCTCGCCGTGGCTCTGTTCGCGTCGGCGGAGGCATTTCCGCGACAAGAGCGCGCGCTCCGGGGCCAGATGGTGCGCATCGTACGGGGCCGAGCCACGGTCACCTTCCGCGACCTGCCCCCGGGGATCTACGCCGTCGCCGTATTGCACGACGAGAATGAGAACCAGCGGATGGACTTCAACTTCCTCGGGATGCCGCTCGAGGGCTATGGGTTCTCGCGCGACGCCGCCGTGCTGTTCGGGCCGCCCAGCTTTGCCAGCGCGGCCTTTCGCTTGCTGCCCCGCCCCTCGGTGGTGTCGATCCGCGCGCGCTATTTTCCCTAGCTCGTCTCGGCGCCCGCCAGCGCGCGCTGCACGAACACACTCTGCACGAAGGCCCGGAAGTTGTGCCCGGCGTCGAGCGCGCGGAAGCGCGCAGCCACTCGGCGCGCCGCCGCCTGCAAGGCGCCGTCCTCGAGCATGCCGTGGATCTCCGAGCGCAGCATGTCCGCTGTCGCCCGGCGCGCCTTGACGCACCTGCCCGCGCCGGCTCGCACGATGGCTTCGGTCGCGAGGTACTGGTCCAGGTTGCTGGGGAGCCCGAGCACGGGCGTGCCCTCGGCGAGCGCCTGGTAGCCGGTCGTGCTTCCACCGTTGGAGATCACGAGCCGCGCTCGGCGCGCGACGTCCGCTCCGCGCACAAACGAGCGCGCGATGACATTCTCGGGCAGCGCTGGCAGTTGCACCCGATCCGCGGTCGCGACGACGGCGGTCACGGGCAACTGTGCCAGCACCGCCACGATCATCGGCAGCAGCTCTGCAGCGCCGGAGGAGCCGAGCGTCACATAGATCAGCGGGCGGTCGCCGGCAGGGTCGCCCAGGCCATCGAGCTCGGGAAGGTCCGGCTGCCACAGCACGGGACCGATGAACTCGTGGCTGGGCGGCGCAGCGCGCACGGGCGTGAGCCCGGGATCGTCCGGGTACAGCGTATGATCGCCGTGCGTGAGGACCTCCAGCAAGCTGCCCACTGCGCGCAGGCCGAAGTGGCGGCGCGCCGCGTTCAGCGGATCCGCGAAGTGTCGAAATACGCGCGGGATCGCGCGCGGAAAATACTGCTCGGTCAAGCTCTCACCGAGCCAGTGGACGATCGGATGGTCGGGCACCGGAAAGCGGCGCTCGGCCGCGAAGGGGCTCCAGTACGCATTGATCAAGACGGCGGAGGGCACGCCGCACAGCTCCGCGCTCGCAGGAACGGACCAGCGAAAGTCCCCCACGACCAGGTCGGGCTGGACGCGCTCGATCAGCTTCACCTCCGCCGCGATGTAGGCCACCAGCGTCGATTTCTCGTACAGGCGCCGGCCCGAGCGCAGCGCCCTGTCCGCGCGCTCCGCCGGCAGGGTTTCGATTTCGTGGCGCGCGAACTTCGTCGTGCCGAACATCAACTCGGGAAACGTCGAGCTGGCGAAGTGAACGTCCACGCCGTCATTTTCCAGGGCTCGCGCCAGCGTGACGAGACGCACCACCTGGGCGAGCGTGACATTCTCGCTCACAAACAAGACCCGCTTCTTCACCGTGCTTCAGTCCTCCCCGAGCCTCATGCGGCGCCATCTGCGCTCGGCAAGAGATCGCCTCTCACTTTTCAAAGATCGTAACTTGACGGTGCTGCGCCCCTCTCTACGAGTGAAATGTGGAGGCCGCCTCTCATCCCGTCCCAGCCGCCGATCCGTCCGGTGGCTTGGAACGCCACACCGGCAGGGCCGCGCGCGAGCTGGATGACTACCTGCTGGTGGGCGGGGGCTTGCAGAATGCGTTGATCGCGCTGGCGCTCCTGGAGCAGCGGCCCGAGGCTCGGCTGACGCTGATCGAGCGGGCGCCGCGGCTCGGCGGCAATCATACGTGGTGCTTTCACGCCGGAGATGTGCCCGAGCCGGCCCGCTCCTGGCTGGATCGCCTGGTGGTCCGGCGCTGGCCCAGCCACGAGGTGCGGTTCCCGCGCTATCGCCGCCGTTTGGAGCAAGAATACTGCGCGATCACGAGCGCGCGCCTGCACCAGGTCGTCAGCGAACGCATCCGCTGCTCCGCGGGGGCTCGCATCGTGAGAGGCGCGGTTCGCGCGGTCGCACCCGGTGGTGTCACGCTGGAGGATGGCACCTCGCGCAGGGCACGGCTCGTGATCGATGCGCGCGGACCGCTGTTTGCGCCGGGCGCGGCGCCGCGTGCCTACCAGAAGTTTCTCGGCCTGGAGCTGCAGCTGGGCGCACCCAGTGCGCCCGAAGTGCCCCTGCTGATGGACGCGACCGTCGAGCAGCTCGATGGTTTCCGCTTCCTGTATCTGTTGCCGCTGGCGCCGGACCGAGTGCTGCTCGAAGACACGTACTACTCCGAGCAGGCCGGGCTCGATCGCGCGCTGCTGCGCCGGCGCGTGCTCGAGTACGCGCGGCACGCCGGGCTGGAGGTGCGCGCCACGCTGCGCGAGGAGTACGGCGTACTGCCCTTGCCCACCCGCGCCGCGCTGCCGGCCGCTGGCTGCGGCCTGATCCGGGCTGGATACGCGGGCGGGCTGTTCCACCCCACCACCGGCTATTCGCTGCCGGTGGCGCTGCGCTTCGCGCTGTACCTCGCGGGCATCTCACCAGCGGAGGCGACCGGGCAACGCCACGCCGAATGGCTCGAGCAGCACGCGCGGCAGGTTCGCTACGCGGTGCTGTTGAATCGCCTGCTGTTTGACGCCTTCGCTCCCGAACAGCGGCGTCACGTGCTGGAGCGTTTCTATCGCTTGCCCGAGCCGACCATTGTCCGCTTCTACGCGCTGCAGACGACCCGGCTGGATCGCGGGCGGATCCTGTGCGGCAGGCCGCCCTCGGGGTTTTCCCTCCCACGTCTGCTGAGCAGAGGAACCCATCCATGAACGACCCATCGATCGCGGAGCCAGCACCGACCCCCTTGCAGGAGCTGCTGGCGGAGCACTTCTCCCGGCCCGCCCTGTCAGCGCTGCTGGGAGCCGGTTCGGGCGGGCTGCCCCGCGATCTCTGGAGCGCCGGGCTGGAGTCGCCCGTGGCGCTCTTCCTGGCGCGGCCCGGCAAGTCCTTCCGCGCCGAGCTGGTCGCGCTGAGCTTCGAGCTCGCCGGCGGGCTCGGGCCGTGTCCGCCGCGGCTCAGCGCCATTGTCGAGCTGCTGCACGCGGGCTCGTTGATCATCGACGACATCGAGGACGGATCCGCCTCGAGGCGCGGTGCGCCCACGCTGCATCTCAGCCACGGGCTCCCGATCGCGCTCAACGCGGGCAACTGGATGTATTTCTGGGCGCTGGGGTTGATCGAACAGGTCGCCACCAGCTCGGAGCTGGAGCTGAGCATGCACCGCTGGGTTCATCGCACGCTGCTGCGCTGCCACCACGGGCAGGCGCTGGATCTGACCAGCAACGTGTATCAGCTGCCCCAGCGCGAGCTGGCCGGCGTCGTGCTCGCGTCTGCCGAGCTGAAGACCGGCGCGCTGATGGAGCTCTCGGCGGCGCTCGGGGCGCTGGCCGCAGGAGCTCCACCGGCCCTGGTGAGCGAGCTGGCGCAGTTCGGGTGCAGCATGGGAGTGGCGCTGCAGATGCTCGATGACGTGGGCGGCATCGTGAGCGAACGCCGCTGCCACAAGGGCCATGAAGACCTGGTGCTGGCTCGGCCCACGTGGCCCTGGGCCTGGCTGAGCGCCGAGCTGCCGCCGGCCGCCTTCGAGGACCTGCGCCGGCTGGGCAGGGAGGTCGAGCGGCGCGAGCAACACCCGGAGCTGCTCGCGAGCCGAGTGCGCGAGCAGTTGCACGGTTCCGGCCGCTTGCGCATCCGGCGCCAGGTCCAGCAGAGCTGCGCTCGCCTGGAGGCGGTCTGCGGGCGCCAGCCAGCGCTGAAGGCCGTGCGCTCTCAGCTGCGGCGCATGGAGCAGAGCTATGGCTGAGGCCCGCGGCCGGCGCGCGCTGATCGTGGGCAGCGGCTTCGGCGGTCTGGCCGCCGCCATTCGTCTGCAAGCCGCGGGTTACCGCTGCGCGCTGTTCGAGGCGCGCGACAAGCCGGGAGGGCGCGCTTACGTGTACGAGCGCGACGGCTTTCGCTTCGACGGCGGGCCGACGGTGATCACCGCGCCACAGTGCCTGGAGGACCTATTTGCCGCGGCAGGGCGGCGGCTGCGCGACCACGTGGAGCTGCTGCCGGTGACGCCGTTCTATCGCCTGCTCTGGGAGGACGGAGACCGCTTCGACTACTCCGGGGCGGGCGCCGAGCTCGAGGCGCAGATCGCCGCGCGCAACCCGCGCGATGTGGCCGGCTACCGGCGCTTTCTCGATTACTCGCGCCGGGTGTTTCAGAAGGGCTACGAGGAGCTCGCCGCCAGGCCGTTCTCGCGCCTCTCGGACCTGCTGCGCGTGGCGCCGGACCTGGTGCGCCTGCGCGCCGATCGTTCGGTGTATGCCACCGTGGCCCGCTTCATCGAGGACGAGCGGCTGCGGCAGGCCTTCAGCTTCCACTCGCTGCTGGTGGGCGGCAATCCCTTCGATACCAGCGCCATCTACTCGCTGATCCACTATCTGGAGCGAAACTGGGGCGTGTTCTTCGTGCGCGGCGGCACGGGCGCCCTGGTGGATGCCCTGGCGCGGCTGTTCGTGGAGCTGGGGGGCGAGCTGCAGCTGTCCGCTCCCGTCGAGCACATCCGCGTGCTGCCCCGGGCCGAGGGCGTCGTGCACCGCGCGCGCTGCCGGGGCTCGGAGCGCGAGTTCGACCTGGTGGTCTCCAACGCCGATCTGTACCAGACCTACGACAAGCTCTACCGCGGGGCGCCGGAGGCGCAGCAGATGGTGCGCCGGCTCGAGCGGCTCGAATGGTCGATGTCGCTGTTCGTGCTCTACTTCGGCGCGAACCGGACCTGGCCCGGGCTGGCTCATCATACGGTGCTGTTCGGGCAGCGCTACCGGGAGCTGCTGCACGAAATCTTCGAGGGCCATAGACTTCCGGAGGACTTCAGCCTGTACCTGCACGCGCCCACGGTCACCGATCCGAGCCTGGCCCCGCCCGGTTGCTCGGCGTTCTACGTGCTCAGCCCAGTGCCGCACCTGGGCAAGGCGGCGCTCGACTGGGACCGCATCGGCGCCGACTACGCAGAGCGCATCCTGGCTGCGCTGGAGCGCAGGGTGCTGCCCGATCTGCGCCGCCACCTGATCACGCAGCACTTCATCACGCCGCGCAGCTTCGAGCGGGACCTGGTTGCCTTTCAGGGCTCGGCGTTCTCGCTGGCGCCCAGGCTGACGCAGAGTGCGTGGTTTCGACCGCACAACCAGGATCCGCGCATCCCCGGCCTGTACCTGGTGGGCGCGGGCACGCATCCCGGAGCGGGGCTGCCCGGCGTGATCAACTCCGCCGAGGCCAGCGTCGCGCTGATCCTGAAGCAAGGCGCGGGAGCGGAGCAGAGCGGTGTGAGCCCGGCCGCGGTCACGCGAGCGCTGGAGTCGTCATGAGCGAGGCGGAGGGCTGGGCGGCGATTCGACGCCATTCCAGGAGCTTCTCCCTGGCCGCGCGCCTGCTCCCCGCGGCGGCGCGCGAAGACGCGGTCGTGCTGTACGCCTGGTGCCGGCGCGCCGACGACGCGATCGATCGAGCGCGGGGCGAGGCGCCGGCGGATGCGCTGCTGCGGCTGCGCCGCGAGCTCGAGCAGTCCGGGGGCGAGCCGCTGCTCGTGGCATTTCGCCGGGTGCTGCGCGAGCGGCAGATCCCGCTGCGCTACCCGCTGGAGCTGCTCGACGGCATGGAAATGGACGTGCACGGCGTGGACTACCGCAGCCTCGATCAGCTGCTCGAGTATTGCTACCGGGTCGCGTCCACCGTGGGTCTGATGATGTGCCACGTCATGGGCGTGAGCCACCCGGCTGCCTTGCGCCCTGCCGCGCATCTGGGTATCGCCATGCAGCTCACCAACATTTGCCGCGACGTGTCCGAAGACTGGGGCAATGGCCGCCTCTATCTGCCGGCGGACGTCCTGCAGCGCCACGGCCTGAGCTGGCTGCGCCTGCGAGCGGGCCCGTTCCCCGCCGCCGCGATCGAGCCCGCGCGCGGCGCGCGGCGCGAGCTGCTGGAGCTGGCCGATCGCTACTACCGCTCCAGCGATGCGGGCCTCGCCTATCTGTCGCCGCGCTGCGCGCTCGCGGTAGAGGTCTCGCGCCGCGTCTATTCGGCGATCGGGCGGCGCATCGAGCGCCAAGGGTACGACGTGAGCCGCGGCCGCGCCATCGTGCCGCGAGCAGAGAAGCTGCTCGCCTGCGCCGCCGCCGCGCTGCATCAGGCACGGAGCTGGCTCCGCTCCTTCGGGGAGCCCTTTCAGCCTGCCACCCTGGAGGCTTCGAGCCATGGCCCCGAGCTCCTTCACCTCTGAGTTCTCGACCTACGTGCGGCGCATCCGGGAGTTCGATGCCGCGGACTGGGTCGTCTACGTGGCGTGGGTCGGCTTGATGCTGGGGCTGGTCGGCGCAACGGGCGGCTTCCTGCTGGCGGGCTCGCTGCACGGGGTCAGCTTTCCCGCCGAGGCCTGGTGGGTGCCTGGCGCCGCCCTGCTGTTCTCGCTCAGCATCGCCATCGACACCATCGGCCACCGCACCATCTACAAGCAGGAGATTCGCAGGGCGGAAGGCCTGGTGCACGGCATCACGATCGCGTGCGGCATCGGCAGCTGTGTGCTGCTCTGCGCCGCCTACTCGCACGCGAGCGCGTGGATCCCCGCCGCGGTGCTCACGGTGCTCTCCTTCGTCTACAGCCTGGTGGACGAAGTGTTCCACTGGCGTCGCTACGTCCAGCGCCATTCCGACCGCGTGGAGATGTGGAGCCACGTGGGGATCCTGGCGGGCCACGGCACGATGATGGTCGCGTGGTGGGTCTGGTATTTCCAGGGCTACACCGGCGTGCGCGAGACCCTGGCCAGCCTCGCGGCGGCCTGAGCTCACGCTCCCCGCGGCGCCCAGGCCACGTCCGCCACGCCCGAGCTCTGGTTCTGATGGCGGGCCATCACGAACAGCAGATCGCTCAGGCGATTGAGATAGATGATGAGCTCCGCGCGAACCTGTGCGCTCTCGCGGATGCCGACTACGGCGCGCTCGGCGCGGCGGCACACCGTGCGAGCGTGGTGCAGCGCGGCCGCGCCCGGGCTGCCAGCGGGCAGCACGAAGCTGGTGAGCGGGGGCAAGTCCGTCTCCAGCTGGTCAATCTCGCGCTCCAGCTGCTCGGCGTCCGCCGCGGACAAGAGCGGAAGCTGGAGCCGCGGGCGGTGCGAGGCGGGCGTGGCCAGCTCGGCACCGAGCACGAACAGCTGCGCCTGGATGCGCTCCAGGGCGCCATCCAGGGTCGCGCTCAGGCCCGCCGCGCGCGCCACACCGAGCAGGGCGTTGGTCTCATCGATGCTGCCGTAGGCGTCGACGCGCGCATCGTTCTTGAGCACGCGCTCGCCGCCGAATAGCCCGGTGCGGCCGTCATCGCCGGTCTTCGTGTAGATCTTCATGCGCCGGGTTGTAGCGCAAAATCCTCGCGCTCCGGCAGCCCGCCGCGCGGGCTAGCGCACGGGCTGGGCGCTGACCTCGGCGCCCGCCCGCGCCTTCGGGGCGCGCGCCAGCAGCTCCTGGATCGCGGCGGGACTGGCCGGCTTGGTCAGGTGCAGGTCAAAACCGGCGTGCAGAGCCCGCTCCTTGTCGCGCGCCTGGCCCCAGCCGGTGAGCGCGACGATCAGCGGCTTCGAGCCGCGCTGGAGCCGAATGCGCCGGCAGGTCTCGTAACCGTCGATGCCGGGCATGCCGATGTCGAGCAACACCACGTCCGGCTGAAACTCCAGCACCGCGCCCACTCCGGCCTCGCCATCATAGGCCACCTTGCACTCGCCGCCGAGGGCCTCGATCAGCAGCGCCAGCGTGTCGGCGGCGTCGGCGTTGTCGTCGATCACCACCACGCGCCGGTCCGCGGCCGGCGGACGCGCAGCGCGCTCCGAAGGCTGCGGCGCAGCAGCCGGAGCGGGCAGCGGCAGCTGGATCACGAAGCGGCTGCCTCGACCGCGACCGCCGCTGAAGGCCTCGATCGAGCCGCCGTGCATCTCGATCAAGCGCCGCGCCAGCGCCAGCCCGATGCCGAGGCCGCCGGCCGCGCGCTGCGCTCCGGGCTCGCCCTGCGTGAACAGCTCGAACACGCGAGGCAAGAGCTCGCGCGAAATGCCCGAGCCCGAGTCTTCCACCGCCAGCTGCAAGCGCGGCGAACCCGCGACCAGCGTGCTCTGCGCGACCACGCGGATGCGCCCGCCGGGCTCGGTGAACTTGATGGCATTGTGCAGCAGGTTCGAGAGCACTTGCACGAAGCGCGTCGGATCGACGTCGAGCATCAGCGGCTCGGACGGCAGCTCCAGCTCCAGGCGCAGCTGCCCCGCCTCCAGCGCGGCGCGATGGGCCTCGATCGCGGTGCTGACCAGCGACTGCAGCGTCATCACCTGCCGCTGCAGCCGGATGCTGCCGGAGTTGATACGCGAGACATCGAGCAGATCGTCCACCAGCCGTACCATGTGGTTCACCTGGCGCTCCATCACCCCGCGCACGCGCGCCCCGCCGTCGGGCAAATCAGCGCTCAGGTGCAGCAGCTCCAGGCCGGTGCGGATCGGCGCGAGCGGATTGCGCAGCTCGTGGGCGAGCACCGCCAGGAACTCGTCCTTGCGCCGATCGCTCTCCTTCAGCTGCTGCTCGCTGCGGCGCAGCGCATCCTCGGCGAACCTGCGGTCGCTGATGTCCGTCGCCATCCCGGTCAAGCAGGTCGCGCGCCCCGACTCGAAAGTGGCCTGAGCTCGGATCGCCAGCCAGTGCACGCCGCCATCGGGGTGCACGACGCGGATATCCTCTCGCAAGCGACCGCTGCCGGCGGGATCGGTCGCGCGCGCCACGGCGCTGGCATAGCGGGCCCGGTCGTCGAGGTGGATCAGCTGCTTCAGCGCCAGCTCCAGGCTCAGCGCGCCATCCGAGGGCAGCCCGAACAAGCTGAGCAGGCGCGGGTCGGCCTCGGTGCGGTCCTCAGCCAAGTGCCAGGAGAACGTGCCCATGCCCGCGGCCTCCAGCGCCTGCTGCAGCCGCAGCTCGGTCTCGCGCAGGCTGGCATCGGCGATCGCGCGCTCCAGCCGCTGAAACAGACGCTCCGACAGATCTTGCAGGAGCTCGAGCTCGTCCTCACGCCAGTCGCGCGCGCCGCTGTCGCCCACGCAGAACACGAAGATGCCCTCGTCCTTGCGCGCGCCGGGCAGGCCCACCAGCGAGCGGATGCCGCGCGTCCGACAGCCCTGCGCGTCCACGCGCGGGTCCGCCTCCGAGTCGAACACGACCAGCGGCCTGCCCGCCTGGTACAGGCGCAGCACCTCCCTGTGCACGACCTCGGAGAGCCGCGGCGTCGCGGCCGCCTCCAGCTGGCCGTTGCTGCCCCAGGTGGAGCGGACGCGCAGCTGGTCCGTGGCTGGATACAGCTCCGCCAGCGAGCAGCCCACCAGCTTCAGATAGCTGCCCAGCTTGGCGCTGACCACGGCCAGGATCTCCTCCGCCGAGCTCAGGCGTGCCAGCTCGTCCTGAATGTCGGCCAGGAACGCCGCGTTCTGCTCGCGGCGCTTGCGCTCGGTGATGTCGGAGAACACCACGGCCACCTGGTGGTTTTCATCCTCGCCGAGCGCGCTGGCATGGATGCTGAACCACCTGCCCGTGACCGGCACGTACTGCTCGAAGCGCACCGGCTGCTTGGTGATCGCCACCTTCCCGAACACGTCGATCCAACACTGCTCGACGTTGGGCAACAGCTCGAGCGCGCGCTTGCCCGTGGCGGCCACGCCCATCTGTCGCGCGAAGGCGCGATTGATCTCGACGAAGATGAAGTCCCGCGTGACCCCCGCGCCGTCGAACAGCAGCTGCAAGATCGCAAACCCCTCGTCGATCGAATCGAACAGGCTGCGGTACTTGGCTGCCGACTCGCGCGAGACTTGCTCGGCGCGCGCGCGCTCCACGGCGGCCCAGGTGCGCTCAGCCGTCTCCTCGATCAGCGCCAGCTCTTCATCGCCCCAGCAGCGCGGCACGGCGCTGTGCAGCGTCAGGATCGCCGTCAGGCGACCCTGCTTGATCAGCGGAACGCCGGCATAGGCGGCGATGCCGAGCGCGGCGTAGCGGGCGCGCTGCGCCGCCGTGAGCTCGCCCAGCGCGCTCACGTCCGAGACGGCGAAGGTGTGCCCTTCCCGGTACTTCGCCATCAGCGTCGGACCGAAGTCGTCGAGCCGCCAGCGCCCGAGCAGGCTGCTGACACCGAGTCCGCAATACTCGCGCTCCACCCTCGAGCTGTTGCCGTCCGCCTCGACCTCCACGTACGCGACGCGGCTCGAGCCCAGCTGGCGCCCGAGCACCCGCGCCGCCTCGCTCTGAATGCGCAACGGATCGCTCCAGGGCCGCAGCGCGTCCGAGAGCTGAACTCGATACGCATCCAGGCGAGCCGCGCGCCGCGCGATCTCCTGGACGGCGGCCGCGCCGCTCTCCGGCGTGCTGCTCGCCGCCGGTTCGTCGAGTGGAGAAAGCTGAGATGCGCTCATGCTGTTCCGCCCCCGGATCGAGGCCCTCATGGAGCGTTACGCATTGAACCGAGCGTGGCGCAAGGCTGAGCTGTTTGCCGGGGCGGCCGCGGCACAAATGCCACAGCTCGGCCTGTGGCAGAATGCGCCCACGAGCTCGCGAGCGCGGCGGCTCGTCACGGCGGGAGCCAGGTCAGGGTTTGGCGAGCGCTGGCGTGCGCCGATCGCCCCCCTCTTCCTGCGCCTCGGCTTCGCTCTGCCAGCCCTTTCCGACCTGACGATCGAGCGTGGCCCGGTCGCGCTCCATCTGTTGCTCCAGCTGATCGCGCGCCGAGCGCGCCAGGTTCGTGCGCTCCGCTTCATCCGCCCAGATCGTCAACATCTGCTCCAGGGAGGCCAGGTTGTGGCGCCGGAAGGCGTCGGCGCGCTCCTTGGCCTCAAAGGCGCGCACGCCCAGCAGCTCCAGCGCGCGCCGCCCGATCGAGAGCGCCGACTCGAAGGTCTCGCGCTCGATCACCTGGATGCCCGCGGAGCGCAGGCGCTGCCAGTGCGGTACGTTGCGCGCGCGCGCCACGATCGCGAGCTTCGGAAAGTGCTCGCGCACGGACTCCACCAGCCGCACGCTCGCGTCCGGGTCATCGATCGCGACCACCAGCAGCCGCGCGTGCTCGGCGCCCGCGGCGTGCAGCAGATCGAGGCGGGTCGCGTCGCCGTAGTAGACGCGGAAGTCGAAGCGCCGCAGCAGCTCCACCTGATCGGGATCGAAGTCGAGCACCGTGGCCTTGACCCCGCTCGCGAACAGCAGCCGCCCCACGATCTGCCCGAAGCGCCCGAAGCCGGCGATGATCACCTGCGCGTGCTGATCCTCGATCGGGTCCGCCTCCCGGCGCGGAGCCCTGCTCTCCAGGCGCGCCTGCAGCCAGTCGTGCAAGATCAGGGCGAGCGGCGTGAGCGCCATGGACAGCGCGACGGCCAGCGTGAGCAGCGCGTCCCAGCGCCCCGGCAGCAGGCGCGCCGAGCGCGCCACGCCGAACACCACGAAGGCGAACTCCCCGCCCTGCGACAGCAGCGCCGCGAACAACCAGTTCTGGCGCGGGCTCACGCCGAGCGGGCGCGCCACGCTCGCCAGCGTGAGCGCCTTGATCGCTTGAAAGCCGAGGATCAGCAGCAGCACGAAGCCGGGCTCGCTCCAGAGCAGCGCGAAGTCGATGCTCATGCCCACCGCGATGAAGAACAGCCCCATCAACAGGCCGCGGAACGGCTCGATGTCGGTCTCCAGCGCGTGCCGGTACTCCGAGCCAGCCAGCAACACGCCGGCCAGGAACGCGCCCAGCGCCATCGAGATGCCCACGCTGGCCATCAGCGCGGCGATGCCGAGCACCAGCAGCAGCGTGAACGCGCTGAACACCTCGCGGCCCGTCTTGGCCACCGCGCGCAAGATGCGCGGTGTCAGAAAGCGACCGATCACCACCACCGCGCTCACCGCGGACAGCACGCGCAGCGCGGGCCAGATGTCGGCGCCGCTGCTGGGGCTGCTGGCCGCCAGCGGAGCGGCCAGCAGCGGCACGATCGCGAGCAGCGGAATGGCCGCGATGTCCTGGAACAGCAACACCGCGAACGCGGTACGCCCGACGGGCGCGGCCAGCAGGTTCTTCTCGGCCATGGTCTGCATGCTCACGGCGGTCGAGGACAGCCCGAGCGCGAGCCCGGAGACGAGCGCCGCTTGCCAGGGCAAGCCGAGCAGCAGCGCGCCGGCGCCCAGCGGCAGGGCCGCCGCGAGCAACTGCAGCGAGCCACCGCCGAACACGGCCCGGCGCAGCCGCCAGAGCTGCTTCGGATCCAGCTCCAGTCCGATCATGAACAACATCAGCACCACGCCGAACTCCGCGAAGTGCAGCGTGGCCTCCGCGTCCGGCACGATGTGCAAGCCGAACGGGCCGATGATGCAGCCGGCGGCCAGGTACCCGAGCACGGAGCCGAGCTTGAGCCGGCTCGCGATCGGCACACACACCACGGCGGCCGCCAGGTAAACGATCGCGTTGATCAGCAGTGAATGCTCGCTCATGTCGTGGCTCCATTGCCCCGCACGGCGGCGACCAGATCCTCGAGCCGCCCGCGGTAGCGCGCGACGGCGGCGTCGAGCGCCTCTTCTGCCACGCGATGCGCGCCGTGCAACACCAGCGGCGGCTCCCAGCGCATGCCGCAGAACAGCGCCGTCTGCTCGACCACCGGCGAGAACTCGGCGAAGGGCAGCCGGTGCATCCCGCCCGGACCGTACGCTGCCTCATCCCCGCCGGTGGTGACCACCCACAGGCAGCGCTTGCCGGTGAGCGCGCTGCCGCCGGGACCGTAGGCGAAGCCGTGCGCCAGCACTTTGTCGAACCAGTGCTTGAGCAGCGCAGGCACGGAGTACCAGTACAGCGGGTGCTGCCAGATCAGCGCGCGCGAGCGGCGCAGCAGGTTCTGCTCCAGCTCCACGTCGATGTCGAAGCCGGGATACAGATCGTACAAGGAGCGCACGCGAACGCCTTCCAGGCCCTCGGCGGCGCGCAACAGGTGGCGATTGGCGCGCGAGCGGTCCGGGTACGGGTGCGCGACGAGGAGCAGAACGGGGGGGTCGGCCACGGGTCGAGAGTAGGGGTCCCGGGGCCCACCGGTCCAGGGCTCCAGGGCAGAACCGAAGCGGCGCTCCCCCCGCACCCGTGCTGGAGCGCTCCGTCGTGGGCTTGCGTCACCACGAAAGCCAGGTGACGCTGGGGGGATGGTGTCCGAGGCGATCGAGTGGTTGTTTCCGCGGCCCCGAGCTTGCCGCGCTACCGGTGCGAGCTGGGTCTTGCCCGCGCAGCTGAGCTGGAGTGGGCCGGAGGCCACGCCCCGGGCGGCGCTGGAGTGGATCGAGCAAGCGTTGCGCGCGCGCGGGCACGGCTTCGGGCGTACGGTGGGCGGTCCTGGTGAGCTCGAGCTCCGGATGGCTTCGAGCCCTTCCTCTGATCCAGGATCCGAGCAGGGGTATGAGCTGCGGGTCGCGGCCGGTCGGATCTCGCTGGTCGCGCCCTCGGCGCCGGGCTTGCAGCACGGGCTCGCCACGCTCGCGCAGCTGATCGAGCTGGCTCCGGGCGCGCCGGGGCAGCTGGAGCTGCCCGAGGTCGAAATCCAGGATACGCCGGACTTCGTCGAGCGCGGGGTGATGCTCGATGTGAGCCGCGACAAGGTGCCCGCGCTGCGCACCTTGCGCATGCTGATCGATCGCCTGGCGCGCTGGAAGATCAACCAGCTGCAGCTGTACATGGAGCACACCTTTGCTTACGTGGGCCACCAGCGCGTGTGGCAGCACGCGAGCCCGCTCACCGCGGAGGACGTCGCGGAGCTGGATGCGTACTGCGCCGAGCGCCACCTGCAGCTGGTGCCCAACCAGAACAGCTTCGGGCACATGCATCGCTGGTTGGTGCACGAGCCCTACCGGCGGCTCGCGGAGTGCCCGGACGGCTTCGATCACCCGTGGAACTGGAGCAAGGAGCCGTACGGTCTGTGCGCCACCGATCCGGGCAGCCTCAGGCTGCTGGAGGAGCTCTACGATCAGCTGCTGCCTCATTTCCGCAGCCGGCTGTTCAACGTCGGGCTGGACGAGACGATCGACCTGGGTGCCGGGCGCTCCAAGGCCGCCTGCGAGGCGCGCGGCACGGAGCGCGTGTACCTGGAGTTTCTGCGCGAGGTGCACGCGCGGGTGCAGGCGCGCGGGCGGCGCATGATGTTCTGGGGCGACATCATCGTGCAACACCCGGAGCTGATCGCCGAGCTGCCGCGCGAGGCGATCGCGCTCACGTGGGGCTACGAGGCGGATCACCCGTTCGCCGAGCACCTGCAGCTGTTTCAGCGCGCGGGGCTCGAGTTCTACGTGTGCCCCGGCACCAGCAGCTGGAACTCGATCGCGGGGCGCACCGAGAACGCGATCGGCAACCTCGCGAGCGCCGCGCTGCAGGGCAAGGCCGCGGGGGCCACCGGCCTGCTCACCACCGACTGGGGCGATCACGGCCACCTGCAGCCGTTGCCCGTGAGCTACCTGGGGTTGCTGCTGGGCTCCGGCTTTAGCTGGAACGTGGCCAGCGCGGAGCGCGCGACAGAGCTCGACGTGGCGGGCCTGCTCGATCGCCATGCCTTCGCCGACCCGACGGGCTCGCTGGGCGCCGTGGCGCGCGATCTGGGCAACGCCTATCGCGAGGCAGGCAGCCTTCGGCCCAACGCCTCGGTGCTGTTCTGGGCCTTGATCAGGCCGGAGCGGCTGTTCGAGCCGCCCGGCGTCACGCGCGAGGGCCTGGAGCGCACGCTGGAGTTCGTGGAGCGCGCCAGCGCGCCGCTCGCGGCAGCGCGGCCCGCGCTCAGCGACGGGCCCCTGCTGCGCGACGAGCTCGGCTGGGCGCGCGACGCCCTGCGCTTCGCGTGCCGGCTCGGTATCGAGCGCACGGCGCTCACCGATCGCGACGCGCTCGGCACGCTCCCGGGCAACGTGCGCGCGGCGCTGGCGCTCGATCTGCGCAAGCTGATCGAACGGCATCGCGCGCTGTGGCACGCGCGCAATCGCCCGGGTGGGCTCGCCGACTCCGCGGGGCGGCTGGAGCGGCTGCTGAGCACGCTGGTCTAATCCTCGACGATCATATCCAGGTTCGATGCGCCGGGCGGCACCATCGGCAGGACGTTCTCGGTGCCCGGCAGGCGCACGTCGACCAGGAGCGGGCCGGGCTGCTCCAGGAGCGCGCGCAGCGCCTCGCCCGTCAGCTCGTGCGCGGGCGCGCGCTCTCCGCGCAGGCCGAAGGCGCGCGCGAGCGCCGCGAAATCCGAGCCGCGCTCGAAATGCGCCGCGCTGTAGCGCTGCCCGTAGAAGAGCTGCTGCTGCTGGCGCACCAGGCCGAGCTGCGAGTTGTTCATGACGAAGGTGGTCACGTCGAGCCCGAGCTCCGCCAGCGTGGCCAGCTCCTGCAGGTTCATCAGCAGCGAGCCGTCCCCGCTCACGCACACGACCTTGCGCGCCGGCGCGGCCAGCGCGGCACCGATCGCCGCGGGTAAGCCGAAGCCCATGGTGCCGAGGCCGCCCGAGGTGAGCAGCGTGCGCGGCTGGCGAAACGGCATGCACTGCGCCACCCACATCTGATGCTGGCCAACGTCGGTGGTGATGATCGTGCGCGGGTCGAGCTCGGCGGACAGCCGCTGCAGGAACCCCGCGCCCTGCCCCGAGAGCACCAGCGGGCGCTCGGCGCGCAAGCGGTCGATGCGCTGCCGCCAGGCCGTGCGCGTCGCCGGCGCGGTCCACTCGAGCAGGCGAGCCAGCGCCAGGCGCGCGTCGACCCTGACGCCAAACTCGACCGGTTTGATCTTGCCGAGCTCGCGCTCGTCGATGTCGAAATGGAGGATGCGAGCGTTGCGACAGAAGCGCTCGGGGTCGCCCGTCGCCCGATCGTCGAAGCGCGCGCCGACCGCGATCACCAGATCCGCCTCCTCGGTGGCGTGGTTGGTGTAGGGCGCGCCGTGCATGCCGAGCATGCCGAGAAAGCGCGGGTCATCGGCGGGATAGGCGCCGAGCCCGTGCAACGAGCTGACCACGGGCAAGTCCGCGCGCCGCGACAGCGCGAGCAGCTCCGCGTACGCGCCGGCGGCGTGCACCCCGCCACCGATGTAGAGCAGCGGCCTCTCGCTCGCTGCGATCTCCGCCGCGAGCCGCGGCCACGTCGCGGGAAGGTCGGCGTCCAGCCGTTGCGCGACGCGGCCCGGAGCCGCGGCGCTCGCGGGCGCCGGCACCGCCGGCTGCGTCACGGGCGCGCCTTCCGGCAACCGTTCGTTGAGCACGCACTTGGGGATGTCCACGAGCACCGGACCCGGGCGCCCGCTCTCGGCCAGCTCGAAGGCGCGCGGCAGGATCTGCGCGAGCTCCGTCGCGCTGCGCGCGAAGAAGCACGCCTTGGTCACCGGCCGTGCCAGCGCGCAGGTGTCGACCTCCTGAAAGGCGTCCGTGCCGATCAGCTTTTGCGGCACCTGCGCCGTGATCGCGAGCAGGGGAATCGAGTCGGCGCGCGCGTCCGCGAGCGCCGTGATCAGATTGGTGGCGCCGGGTCCCGACGTGGCCAGACACACGGCGACCTTGCCCGACGCCCGCGCCATGCCTTGCGCGATGAACGCCGCGCCCTGCTCGTGACGCGCGAGCACGTGCCGGATGCGGCTCGCCTGGAGCGCATCATACAGCGGAAGAATGGCGCCGCCGGGGATGCCGGCCACGATCTCGATGCCCCGCCGCTCCAGCTCCGCGATCACCAGCTGAGCGCCCGTCAGCGGCGCGGGCTGGCCCTCGGCACGCGCCGCGAGTCCGAGGCGCCGGACCTCCGTGGCAACGGGAGCAGCCATGCCCCACGCGGAGCTCGGCGGGCGGTTCGAATCGAAGGATATTTCGGATTGGGTCACGACCTGGCGTCTTTCTCGGAGCGCCCGAGGGACAGGTCGAAAACGACGAAGCCCCGTCGGGCCGCGCCGACAGGGCTTCTTTCAACGACTTCTCAGCTCCCTATCCTGCGCAGACCGCTCGCGCCCGGCCTACTACGAGGCGGTCGCTCTGGGAGGCGAGAAGGAGAGAGAACATGAGAGACGGCTAGCGTACTCCAGGATCGGCAGCTGTCAACGGGAACCCTCCCAGAAACCCGGCACTGGACGGGCGGGTCGCTCTGCCGACCTCCTTCGCTCTCGCTCCCCTCATTTCGTCTCACCCCCGCCGATGAACCCCTGCGCCCACGGCACCTCCGCCGCCTCCACCGCCTCCGCGGCCCATCGCTCGTCCGTCAGGCGCTCGAAGTTGCCCTTGACCAGTTCGTGATACGAGTAAGCCATGCCCGCATACGCGCGCGGGCCAGCGCAGGTGTCGATGGTCACGGTGAGCAGGCGCGGATAGCCCGTGCCGACATGCAACACATTGCCCACGATGTTGCCGCCCGGGTCCGCCGGCTGCGTATGCACATCGGCGATGGTGAGGCCTTCTTCGATCGACTTGTTGGGGTCGAAGAACAGGCTCGCGTACCAGCCGTCGGGCACCTCGATCGTGCTGCAGCCCACGGACTCTTGTTCCACCCTCACCGCGTCATTGATGAAGGCGAGCTGCTCCGCCGTGTGGGGCGTACCGCTGCGCTGCTGCTCCGCCATCTGTCCGAGCAGAGCCGCGGTGCTGCGCAGCTGAGCGAAGTAGTTCGTGAGCGCGGGACCCAGATCCTCGTTCGAGCTCGCGACGGCGGCCACCTCGGCACCGCGCTCCGCGTAGCGCACGAGCGCGGCGAAGAACTCGGGATACGGCTCGACGTAAGCATCCGGGAACTCGCAGCCCGGAATGCCCGTGTAGGATTGCTTGGCGTACAGCAGCGTATCGTGGCGCAGCTCCGCCCAGGAACCGAGCTGCGTGTTCAACAGCCGGCGGCCCCAGGCCTCCGTGCCCGCGATGCGCGGCAGACCGGCGCTCGCGGGATCCGTCAGGTCTCCGGCAGGCGAAAGCGCGCGCAAGGCCGCGCTCCAGGCGTTGTACAGGTTGCCGCTCCAGAAGCTCGCGTCATAGTCATCGATCAGCCGGCGCATGCCGCCGAGCGCGCCCGGCAGCTCGGGGACGCTCTGCAGATCCGGCTCCAGGCGCAACGCCTGGTTGTTGCCGAAGGCCGCGAACGCCGCGTCGAGCGGGTTCGGCAGCATGCGATCCGCGATGCGATCGTAGACCACCGCGCTGAACACGTGCGAGTCGGGCACGTAGCGCTGCCCGAAGAGCAGGAAGCTGCGATCGAGTGGCAGAGTTTTGACGGTGCCGTCGTTCACCATCAGCTGGCTGGCGATGCGCTGCGCTCCGTAGCCACCCGCGTTGATCGCCTGAGCCACCTCGGCGTCACTCTTGCTGCGAGCCGACTCGGGCCCGCCCAGATCCGCGACCAGCGCCGCCACCTCGGGGACCGTCATCGAGTCGCTCTCGCCCACGAAGGCGTGCACGACCTGCTCGATCTGGCTCCAGCGCTGCAGGGCCGGCTCGTTCATCAGCTGCTGCATGCCCAGCATCGCCTCGTACTGCGGGCGCCGAAATACGGCCGTGCCGTCCGGCTCTGTCTCGATCAGCCGCAGCTCGATGCGACCCAGCCAGATCATGGCCCGGAAGTAGTCCTGCAGCTCGTCCGTGTAGTGACCGCGCGGCGTGAACTGCGAAAAATCGATCCTGCGATCGACGCCGAACAGCGAGCGCGTGCCGATACCCTGCGCCTCGCGCGCCTGCTCGATCAGCGAGCGCGCCTCGGAGCTGACGCCGCTGGCCGAGCCCTTCAGCAGCCCCGCCGCCACCTCCAGGTACAGGCGCAGGTCCGCGCGCGTCTGAACAGGGGCATCGAGGCCGTCCACGCGCGCCAGCATCGAATCGAGCAGCGCGCGCAGCTGCGGCGCCAGGATCGCCTGCTCCAGCCTCGCCAGGATCAGGTCGTAGGAGCTGTGCACCGCCTCCAGCAGCGCGTCGGCGGACACGTAGACCGGCAGGTGCTCCATGTAGATCGCCGCGTAGCCGCGCAAGAAGGTCGGGAACTGCTGGCGCGCAGAGACGACGAAGCCGTTGCGATCGAGCACCGCCAGCTCGTTGCTATCGAGCGCGAGCGCCGAGGCCTGGATGCGGTCCATGAACTCCGCGCTGGAGGGCACGTAGTCGAGCTCCGCGAGCTGCTGCACCGGGTACTCGTCGAGCAACTCCGAGGCGTTCAAGCCGCGCAAACGCTTCAGATCGCCCTGCAGTTGATCGAACTCCGCGAGCCGCGCCGCGTCGCTCTCCAGCTCCGGCAAGCGCGTGCCGACCGGGTCCGGCACAGGGTTGTGCTGGTTGGGCAGCTCTGCACCCGATGAACCCGCCGCGCCCGTACCACCCGAGCCGGACGACCCCGACGGCTCCGGCGGGTCCAGCGAAAATGCGCCGGGGCCCCCGCCGGAGCTGCAAGCAACCACCAGCGCGAGCGCGGAGAGCGCGCGGATCGAGCACGGATTTCGTCCCATGCCAGGCAACCAGCAAGGCCCATGCCATGTTCGCCCCGGCGAAACTACCGAGAAACACGCGGCTTCGCAGCCTCGCTGTGCCACCACCAGCGCCGGTGGCACACCTACGGGGCCCATTTTTGTTTGGCTCGCCCCCGCGCGACCCCGCCCACCACCAGGATGAGCCCACCCTGCGCCCTCAGGCGAGCCGCCGTCAGGCGAGCCGCGCCAGCAGCCCCGCGCGCACCTGGGGCCACTCTTCGGCCAGGATCGAGAACAGCACGGTGTCGCGCACGGTGCCGTCGTCCCGGCGCTGGTAGCGGCGCAGCGTGCCCTCGTAGCGCGCGCCCAGCCGCGCGATCGCGCGCTGCGAGCGCTGATTGCGCACATCCGTCTTCAGCTGCACGCGCCCCGCGCCCAGTCGCTCGAAGGCGAACTCG
>DASTRX010000149.1:0-12023 GCA_035760985.1 Polyangiaceae bacterium | reverse complement strand
GCTCGCGAAGCGAGCGGAGGCGGGGGAAGTCCCCTGCAGCGAAGCTGCAGGGACTGGGGGGCTGCTTCAGCCCCCCTCAGACAACAGCTCGTCGATCAACCCGATCACCCGCCGCAGCACCTTGGCGTCCGGCAACAGCGTGATGCGGAAGTGATCCCGATACGGCACATTGAAGCTGACGCCCGGGGCCACGAGGATGCCGCGCTTCTCCAACAGCTCGAGCGCGAATTGCTCATCGCTGAAGTCTGGGCGCCGCTCCGTGTTGACGCGCAGAAACGCATACATGGCGCCGCCCGGCGGCACGACGGAGAGGTTCCGGCTCGCGGCCACCGCCTCGATCACCGCCTGGCGCGACTCGAACAGCCGCCCTCCCGGCTCGACCAGCTCATGGATGCTCTGGTAGCCGCCGAGCGCCGTCTGCACCGCCCACTGCCCGGTCATGTTGCTGCACAGGCGCAAGCTCGCGAGCAACTCCAGCGCGTCGAGATACGGACGGGCGTGCGCCTTCTCGCCGCTGAAGCTGACCCAGCCGACGCGTAGCCCGCAGGCGCGATACACCTTGCTCAAACCCGAGAAGGTCGCGCACAGCGTGTGGCGCGCGAGCGTCGCCATCGGCACGTGCTCGTGCGGTGCGAACACCATGCTGTCGTAGATCTCGTCCGAGAACAGCACCAGCTGATGCCGCTCGGCGATCTCCGCCACGCGCTTCAGCTCGGCGCGCCCGTAGACGACACCGGTCGGATTGTTGGGATTGATCACCACGATCGCGCGCGTGCGCTCCGTGATGCGCCTCTCGATGTCCTCCGGGTCGAGCTGGAAGCCCTGCTCCGGCTTGCACGGGTACGCCACGGCGCGGCCGCCATGGATCACGACCGAGGCCGTCCAGAGCGGGTAATCCGGGCTCGGGATCAGCACCTCGTCCCCCGGGTTCAGCAGCGCGCGCATGCACATCATGATCAGCTCGCTGACCCCGTTGCCCATGAACACGTCATCGGCGCTGACGTCCATCACGCCGCGCTCTTGTTGCTGCATCACCACGGCTTCGCGCGCCGGGAAAATCCCCTTCTGGTGCCCGTAGGCTTCCGCCAGCGGCAGGTTCTCCACGATCGCCCGGCGCATGGTCTCGGGCATGCGAAAGCCGAACGCGCCGGGGTTGCCGATGTTCAGCTTGGTGATCTCGTAGCCTGCTCGCTCGAGCTCGTCGGCGCGGCGGGCGAGCTTGCCGCGGATCTCGTAGCGAACCTCGCGCAGGTGATCGCTGGCGCGGAGCGTCTCCAGGGTCATCGTGGGTGCAGCCGTTCAGCGCGCGCCAGCGTCACCGGCGTCACTCGGGCCCGCGTCCGTCGTGCGCGGCCCGCCGCTGGAGTCGCCGCCCGTGCCATTCAGGTTCGCCACGCTTTCCACCAGCTCGTCACGTGGTGGAACAGGCTTCTGCGGATCGGTGATGTCGAAATCGGGCGTGGCCTCGAAACCCTCGCCGGGCAGCTGCCGGCCCGCGTCCGCCGAGCCCGTCACATTCTGGCCGCCGCCGCTGCCAGCGCTGCTCGCCGGAGAGGAGTCATCCGAGCCGCAGGCAACCAGAACCCCAAACAATCCGGCCCAAAGGAATGCCCAGCCGGCACCACGGCCGGCGCTGTGAAAACCAAGGCCAGCGCTGCAACTCGAGGTGCGGGGTGCCCCCGCAGAAATCGGCAGGCTTCCTCGCGAGCGATCGTGCATAACGGCGCCACTCTTGCTCAGGTTGTCGGCGCACGCAAGCGCGACGGGGGCGGGGCGAGCAGCCGCACGATTTGTTCCTCGATTCTGCGCAATCGAAGGACTAGATTCGCCCGGGTCGTGCAAGGCCGCGGTTACTATTCACGCTTCGGAGGCTGCTTCATCCCAGAGGTCCTCGTGCAGACCTTCGAGCAGCTGGTCTCTGCATTCGAGGACGCCAAGAACGACCCCGAGTTCTGGGGGGAATATGTGCGGCTGGTCGCCTCGTATTCGGGGCGCCCCACACCGCTGACCTTCGCCGGAAGTCTGACCCAGCACTTCGGCGGCGCGCAGATCTACGTCAAGCGCGAAGACTTGAACCACACCGGATCGCACAAGGCGAACAACGTGCTGGGCCAGGGCTTGCTCGTGCAGCGCATGGGCAAGAAGCGCGTGATCGCGGAGACGGGCGCCGGGCAACACGGCGTGGCGACGGCCACCATGGCTGCCAAGTTCGGCTTCGAATGTACGATCTACATGGGTGAGGTCGACGTGCTGCGCCAGCGCTCCAACGTGTTCTGGATGCAGCGGCTGGGAGCCAAGGTGGTGGCCGTCCGCGACGGTTCCCGGACGCTCAAGGACGCGATCAACGAGGCCTTTCGGGACTGGGTGACCAACATGGACAGCACGCACTACGTGCTGGGCACGGCGTGCGGGCCGCATCCCTTCCCGGAGATGGTGCGTTACTTCCAATCGATCGTCGGCCAAGAGGCGCGCGCGCAGATCCTCGAGCAGACGGGCAAGCTGCCACGGCGAGTGTTCGCCTGCGTGGGTGGCGGCTCGAATGCGCTGGGGCTGTTCAGCGCCTTCATGAACGATCCGACCGAATTGGTCGGCGCGGAGGCAGGGGGCGCGGGGCTCGATACGGGCCGCCACGCCTCGCGGCTCGCCAGCGCCGATGCGTCGATCGGTGTCGCTCAGGGCTACAAGACGTACTTCCTGCAAGACCAGGACGGCCAGATGCGGGAGACGCACAGCGTGGCTGCCGGGCTCGACTACGTCGGGGTGTCTCCGATCCTGGCCGAGCTGAAGGAGTCCGGCCGCGTGCGCTTCGAGGCGCCGACGGACCGTGAAGTGGTCGACGCGCTGGCGCTCGCGGCGCGCAAGGAAGGGCTGATCCCCGCGCTCGAGTCGTCCCACGCGTTCGCGCAGGCGTTCAAGGAAGTGGGCAGTCTGCCCGCCGGCGATGCGGTGATCATCAACCAGTCGGGACGCGGCGACAAAGACATCTTCACGGTCGCCGAGGCCTTTGATGACGCGGAGTGGAAAGACTTCATCCGCACCAAGGCGCGGAGCTACGACGATGCTTGAAGAACAGATCCGGCTCCGCCTGCGTCAGAAGCCCATCCTGGTGATGGCGCACATCGTGATCGGCTACCCCAGCTTCCGTGAGAGCTGGGCGCTCGCGCGGGCCATGGTCGAGGCGGGCATCGACCTGATGGAGCTGCAGATCCCGTTCTCCGAGCCGATGGCGGACGGTCCGGTGATCCTGGCTGCCAATCAGAAGGCGCTGGAGGCGGGAGCCAGCGTCAGCAAGTGCTTCGAGTTCGCGCGCGAGCTCGCGGGGCAGGTGCCGATCCCGCTGCTGTTCATGAGCTACTACAACATCCCGTTCACCTACGGCGTGGCGCGCTTCGCCGCGGACTCGAAGGCGGCGGGGGTGTACGGCGCGATCGTCCCGGATCTGCCGCCGGAGGAGGCACCCGAGTACCTGCAGGCCATGCGCGCCCAAGGGTTGGATCCGATCCAGTTATTCTCGCCCAACACACCCGATCAGCGCATGCAGGCGATCGCCGCCCAGGGCTCGGGCCTCATCTACTGCGTGGCGCGCAAGGGCGTGACCGGCGCCAAGACCGAGTTCTCCGAGGATCTCGCCGGCTATCTCGCGCGTGCGCGCCGCGCGACGCAGCTGCCGCTGGCGGTCGGCTTCGGAGTGAAGAACCGGGCGGACGTGGAGTTCGTGCAGGGTAAGGCGGAGATCGCCGTCGTCGGCTCGGAGAGCTTGCGCGTGCTGAACGAATCCGGGCTGCGCGCCACGGCGGACTTCCTCCGCACGCTGACGGGGGCCGAGCTCGCGTCGGGGCGCTGACGCGGCCGTGGCCGAGAGCATCGCTCGGCCGGGTGCCGCTCTCTCGTCGGGGGCCGCGCCACGGCGCGCCGAACGCTTGCGCGTCGGCGCGGGCGCGCTCGGCCTGGCTGCGTGGGCCTTCGCCAGCGTGGAGGGCTGGAGCGCGATCGCGTACCTGGCCGCGCTGCACGGCGATCTGGGCCGCGGCATGCTGCCGGCGCTGTGCGCGCTCTGGGTGTTGCTCTCGGCGCTGCCCTGCCTGCTGTGCGCATGGGCGGCCTGGCCCGCGCTGCGGCTGCTCTCCTTTCGCCAGCCCGCGAACTGGGGCAGCGCGCTGGCCCTCGCCGCCCTGTTCCTGGCGAGCGGGCTGTCGAGCTACGGAGCCGCCCGGGTCACCCCCAGCGCGCTCGCCGCCCTGCCCGAGGAGCAGCTGCTCGCCCGGATGCGCTCGCTCGCGGATCTCGGCGCGCGCTTGCCCCCCGCCAGCGGCGCGCCCCTGCTCGATCTGGCGCCCGTGGGCTGTGGCGTGCCGCCGGCTGCGTCGGTGGTCACGCTCCTGGTCATCTATTCCGCCGCGGACGGCGCGCAGCAACCGACGGGCTCCGCGTGTCTCCAGGGCCCGAGCGTCGAGAGCGTGCTCGACGAACTGCGGGGCCTGCTGCTGCAGCGCGGGCGGCGCGGCCCGCTCTGGCTCGATTGGGTCAGCGGCGTTCAAGCGCTCTCCGGGCGGCACGCCTGGATCGATGCTCTGAAGTTGAGGCCCGGCCTCGATGGCGCGTGCGCGGGAGCGCGCTGCGCCTTGCCGGGTCAGCTGCTCGCGCAGGGCTTCTTCTCCACCTTCCGGCCCGTCTCGTTCATCCCGGATTTTCAGTTCGGCGTCGATCCCGCGCAGCTGCGCGGCTTGCTGGGTGCGGGCGCGGGTGCCGGGCTCGGTGATCTATCCCGGCTGGAGACGCGCAGCTTCGCCCTGCAGCTCGACGACCGTGAGCTGCGCATCACTCCGCTGCTGCGCCTGCGCCGGCGCGAAGTGCCCGTCACCCGCGACGAGCTGCAGCGGGCTGCCGCCGCGGCGCAGAGCTACGTGCTCTCCGCGCTGCTGCCGAACGGGCGCTTTCGCTACACGCTCGAGCCCTTGAGCGGCGCGGCCGACAGCGAGAGCTTCAATCTGGCGCGGCAGGCGGGCACTGCGCTGGCGCTGTGCGAGCTGGGCGCGGACACACCGGCGGTGCGCGCGGCGATCGAGCGCAGCTTGTCCACCTTCGCGGGCTTCGAGCGCAGGCTCGACGAGCTGGTGTTGCTGACCTCCGATCCCCATGCGCCGACGGGGCGCCTCGGCGAGAGCGCCCTGCCGCTGGCGGCGCTCGCGACCTGCACGGCGCGCCTGGGCTCGGCCCTGCCTGCGGGCGCCGTCGGGCTCGCGCACTCGCTGCTGGCGCTGCAGCGCGAGGACGGCGGTTTCTGGCCCGAGCTCGATCTGACCCACGGCACGCCGGTGGCGGGCGCGGAGCCGCTCTACGCCGCCGGCCAGGCCGTGCTGGCCCTGGTGTTGCTCGAAGCGCGCCAGCGCGAGCGAGCGGAGCCCGCGCTGCCCGCGCTGGAGCAGCTCCATTCCGCGGTGGAACGCGCGATGAGCTACGTGGCGACGCGCTACTGGGCGCACCCGCTGCGCGACTTCTTCTTCCTCGAGGAGAACTGGCATTGCCTGGCGGCCCGCGCGGCGCTGAGCGTGCACCGCCACGCCGGCTACGAAGACTTCTGCCTGCGCTACGTGGCCTTCAAGGGCCGCCTGATCCTGGAGCGCGAGCAGGGTGCCGACCCCGATTTCGACGGCGGTTTTGGCTTTGGCAATCTGGTTCCGCCCCACAACACCGGTGCGGCGGGCTTCGGCGAGGCGCTGGCGGCGGCGCTCGCACTGGAGCGCGCGCAGGGCAGCGTACGGCCCGACCAGCTGCGCTTGCTGCAGAAGGTGCTGGGCTTCCTGCTGCGTCAGCAGTGGAGCCCGGAGAATTGCTTTGCCTGCGCCAGCTCCGAGGTGATCGGGGCCATGTCCGAGCATACGCACTCGCTGCTCACGCGCATCGATTTCGCCCAGCACGCCTGGGCGGCCCTGGGTCATGGTGCCGCCGTGCTCGGCAGCGACCTGCCCGCGCGCTGAGATCGCTGCCGGGGGCGTGGTCAGGGCCGATCGTCAGGGGCTCGCCAGCTGCTGACGCAGCGCCGTGATGCCGTCCTTGGCCACGAGCTTGCGCTTCTTCAGCTGGCTCACCTGGCGGCTCTCTTCGGGGGTCAAGTAGGGCTGGCTCAGCAAGGCACCCAGCTCGCGCTCGAGGAGCTGGTGCTTGCGTTCCAGGTGCTGAAGCAGTTCCGGTGTCTTTTTCATGCATGCCCTCCGTTGCTGGTGGTGAATTGGGGAGCCACTCGGACGAGACTACGCGGCGGGCATCTCCGCGATGTTTCTCCCGCATCTTGACGGCGTGACCCGCCCGAGTGAGCGGTGGAGCCGGACCTGGCCGCCCGAGTGGCTGCATCCATTCAACTCGCCCCCCCGAGCCGGTATTCCACGCTCGCGCGTCGGAGGTTCGCCAGGGCTCCGGACCGCGCGGCGCCGCAGCGCATCAGGATGAGCCAACCTGACGCCCCGGGCTGCTTCGGGAAGCGCCTCCGGCGAGCTTGCCCGGGTGTGCGGCCAGCGCTAGCCTCCCTGGGTGTCGGCAAACGTGACCCGCCTCTCCAGGGGCAGGGGTGGGCTCTGGGTGCGGGGGTGTCGTTTCTGGCGTTGGGCTCCGGCAGCTGCTGGATCGGCGCTGCTCTGGCAGGTCGCCGGATGCGGCGCGCGAGGCTTCATCGACGAGGATGATCTGATCGACACCGAGGTGGTCGCCGCCGCGGGCAGCAGCTCCTCGCTGGGTGGGAGCAGCGGGACCGGAGACAGCGGCGCGCTGGGGGGCAGCGGTGGCGGCGGCGGTTCGAGCTCATTCGGCGGCAGCAGCGGGAGCGGCGGCGCAGGAGGCAGTGCCACGCCGTACCACTTCGAGACCAGCATGCTGCAACGCTGTGAGCCCGGCTTCGTCTGGTCGCCGACTGACTCGCGAGCCTGCGTGTTTCGCTTCAACAACCGCTGCTACGACGACGAGGAGTCGGTGTGCGCGTGCGCTTGCCCCCGCAATGCCAACAGCGTGTGCGTCTTGTCCGGGTTCTTGTCGGATCCGAACAACCCGTTGATGGTCAGCTGCACCGCGAGGTAGCCTCGGGGGCACGCCCGGCGGCCGGCGGCTGCCGAGCACCCACCGGCACACCCCTAGAGCCGGCAACTCCGCTGCGCGTTTATCAGGGACGGAGGAGATGTGCGCATGGCTGGCGCCCGCAGCAACGGGATCTTTAAAAAATGGCTCCACGACCTCGAGGCCTCACGCCCAGCGCGCGAGCTGGGGCGCAAGGTCATCGGTCTGCTCGAGCGCTGGTCCGCGGAGGATGAGCCGCTCGGCGGCGACGTCGCGAGCGTCATGACCCGCGCGGTCGCTTCCTGCTCGGGCAACGACACGCTGCACCGCGCCGCACAGATCATGTGGGACCGTGATTGCGGCGCCGTGCCGGTGGTCGACGCGGAAGGGCGCGCGGTCGGCGTGGTCACCGATCGCGACCTGTGCATGGCCGCTTACACGCGCGGGCGGCCGCTCTCGGCGATCAGCGTATCCAGCCTGCTCGCGGGCAAGCTGCACACCTGCGTGCCCTCGACGTCCCTGGACGAAGCCATCGCACGCATGCGCTTCGAGCGAGTGCGGCGGCTGGTGGTCGTCGATCCGCGCGATCAGCGGCTGGTGGGCATGCTCTCGCTGGCCGATCTGGCCCGTCACCTGTCCGCGCTCGCGCCCACCCGGTCCCGAGCCGCGCAGGCGCTGTCCCAGCTGCTCGCCTCGTTGTCCGAGCGCCGCGCCGGTGTCCAGGAATTCCCGGCTGGGCCGCGAACGCCTGCCGCGCGCGCCGCGGAATAGGCTAAGAGGGACGCATGTCCGCGTCCCCCGCCACACCGCGTGTCCTGCACGCGGATGAGCTGCCCTGGGTGCAGAGCCCCATGCCCAGCGTCTGGCGCAAACGCCTCGAGCACTCGGGGCCCGCAGAATCGGGTCGGGTCACCTCGATCGTGCGCTACGACGCCGGCAGCACCTTCCCCGCGCACCCGCACCCCGAGGGTGAAGAGATCCTGGTGCTGGACGGAGTCTTCTCCGACGAGCACGGCGACTACCCCGCGGGCACCTTCTTGCTGCACGGCGAGGGGTTCACGCACGCGCCGTTCTCGCGGCAGGGCTGCCTGCTGTTCGTGAAACTGCGGCAGGCGCCCGGCGAGCGCGGCACGGTGCGCGTCGACAGCCAGCGGGAGGTCTGGCGCCCGAGCGGCATCGCCGGCGTCGAACGCCTGCCGCTGTATGCGGATCCGCGCTTCCCCGAGCGCAAGCACCTGACCAGGGTCGCGCCGGGCGTGCAGGCGGGGCCGCTCTCGTTTCCCGAAGGGGAGGAGATCCTGGTGATCGACGGCGAGTTCAGCGACGAGCACGGCAGCTACCGGAAGCATTCCTGGCTGCGCTTTCCACCCGGTGGCGTCCACACGTTGCGCACGGAGGGCGGCTGTACCCTGTACGTGCAGACCTCCGCTCCGGCGCTGAGCTGAGGCTCGAGTCCCGCGTGACCCTGCCATCCAGTACGGGCGCTCGCGCGCCGCTCGAGCGGCGGCTGCCCGATCTCGAGCCGCCGCCCACCGGTGATCAGCTGCTGGAGCTGTTCCTCGGCTACGTCGAAGAGATCGGGGTCGAGCTTTATCCGGCCCAGGGCGAGGCGATCCTGGAGGTGTTCTCGGACCACAACGTGGTGCTGAACACGCCCACTGGCTCCGGCAAATCGCTGGTCGCGCTGGCGGCCTGCTTCAAGGCGCTCGCCGAGGGGCGCTTCGCCTTCTACACCGCGCCCATCAAGGCGCTGGTGAACGAGAAGTTCTTCGACCTGTGCGCTGCGCTCGGACCGCAAAACGTGGGCATGCTGACCGGCGATGCCAGCGTGAACCGGGACGCGCCCATACTGTGTTGCACGGCGGAAATCCTGGCTAACCTGGCGCTGCGCAAGGGCAAGGACGCGCATGCGGACTGGGTGGTGATGGATGAGTTTCACTACTACTCGGATCGCGACCGCGGGGTGGCCTGGCAGCTGCCGCTGCTGACGCTGCCCGAGTCGCGCTTTCTGCTGATGAGCGCCACGCTGGGCAAACCGGAGTTCTTCGTGGAGGAGCTGGAGCGCCGCACCGGAGCGCCGGCGCGGCTGGTGCGCTCGCTGGAGCGCCCGGTCCCGCTCGACTACGAGTACAGCGAGACTCCGCTCGAAGAGACCATCCAGCGCCTGGTGGGCGCGGGCAAGGCGCCGATCTACATCGTGCACTTCTCGCAGCGGGCGGCCGTGGAGAAGGCGCAGGATCTGATGAGCCTGAACTTCACCTCGAAGGAGGAGAAGCAGCAGATCAAGCTGGCGCTGCGCCAGCTGCGCTTCGACAGCCCCTTCGGCAGGGAGCTGGCGCGCTTTCTGCCGCACGGCATCGGCGTGCACCACGCCGGCATGTTGCCCAAGTATCGCCGGCTGGTGGAGCGCCTGGCGCAGCAGGGGCTGCTGCGCATCATCTGCGGCACCGACACGCTCGGGGTGGGAGTGAACGTACCGATCCGCAGCGTGCTGTTCACGCAGCTCTGCAAGTACGACGGCGAAAACGTGGTGCTGCTCTCGGTGCGCGATTTCCAGCAGATCGCCGGCCGCGCGGGCCGCCGCGGCTACGACAGCCAGGGCAGCGTGATCGTGCAGGCGCCGGAGCACGAGATCGAGAACAGCCGGATGAAGTCGCGCGCCGCCGGCGATCCCAAGAAGCTGAAGAAGCTGCACCTGAAGAAGCCGCCCGAGCGCGGCTACCGGCCCTGGAACGCCCAGACGCTGGCCACGCTGCGCGACTCGGAGCCCGAGCCGCTCGTCTCACGCTTCACGGTGAATCACGGACTGCTGCTCAACGTGCTCTCGCGCGAGAACGGCTGCCAGGTGGGCCGGCGCGTCCTGCGCGACTGCCACGAGCCGCCGGCGCGCAAGCGGCGCCTGCTGCGCCAGAGCGTCGAGCTCTTCCGCTCGCTGCTCTCCTCCGACATCCTGGCGCTGAGCGGCGGCAAGGTGCGGATCAACTCCAGCCTGCAGCAGGACTTCTCCCTCAACCAGGCGCTCTCGCTGTACGCCGTCGAGGCGCTGGACGCGCTCGACGCCGAATCGGAACACTACGCGCTGACGCTGCTCAGCGTGCTGGAGGCGATCCTGGAGAGCCCCGGCGTGATCTTGCAGGCGCAGGTCAACTACCTGAAGACCGAGCGCATGGCGGAGCTCAAGGCCAACGGTGTGGAGTACGAGCAGCGCATCGAAGAGCTGGAGAAGATCGAGCACCCCAAGCCCGAGGCCGAGTTCATCTACGAGACCTTCAACACCTTCGCCAAGCACCACCCCTGGGTCACTGGGCACGACATCGCGCCCAAGTCGATCGTGCGCGACATGCACGAGCGCGTGCTGAGCTTCAACGACTACATCAAGGAGTACGGCCTGGCGCGCGCCGAGGGCGTGCTGCTGCGCTACCTGAGCGACGCTTACCGGACCCTGCGCCGCACCATCCCGGACGACTACAAGACGGAGTCCGTCCTGGACCTGGAGGCCTGGCTCGGTGCCGAGCTCTTGCAGATCGATGCCAGCCTGCTCGAGGAGTGGGAGAAGCTCGAGCACCCCGACGCGGCCCTGCCCGGGGCAAAGAAAGAAGAGGCCGAGCCAGCGGGACCCGCGGACATCACCAGGGACCGGCGCGCCTTCCGCATCCTGGTGCGCAACGCCTGCTTCCGCCTGCTGCGCGCGCTGGCTGCCCAGGACTACGCCCGCGCGCTGCCGATGCTGGGCGAGCTCGCTCGCGAGCCAGAGTCCGAGAGCATTGCGCCGAGCCCCTGGACGCGCCCGGCGCTGGAGAGCCTCATGGCCCCGTATTGGGCGGAGCACAACCAGATCCTGGTGGATGCCGCGGCGCGCAGCGCGGCCCGGTGCCAGCTCGACGAGAGCGACGGCAGCCAGTGGCAAGTCCGCCAGGTGCTCAGCGATCCGGAAGAGAACCATGACTGGGCGCTCCACCTGCGCGTCGATCTCGACGCCAGCCGCGACCAGGGCACCTTGGTCCTGGAGCTCCTGTCCCTCGACAACGAGTGACACCCAGCCCCGCCTGCTGGCCCCGATCCGCCACCAATCCAGGGGAAAATGGCCGATCAAGGCTCGGCAACTCGCGGCGGACGCCGACGCCAGAATATGCCCACCGCGCGTCCCGCCTGAGCGACCCGGCAGGTCAGCTCCATCCGAACCCCGCTACCGATCGGTCAAGGGAGATCCCTTTAGGCGATGCGCCCGAGATCGACGACCAGATCGATCCCGATGGCAAGGCGACCGCGGCGACGCTCGCGGCGGAGATGGGAGCGTCGCATTTCGGGGACAGGAAGCGAAAGCGAGCAGAAAGCACACGCTCGCCACGCGGGGGCGGCCGCGCGCCGGGACGACAGGTTCCACAGGAAACCTCAACTCGATTCGCTCGAAGTGGGCGCCGCCCACGGCAGACGCGCGGGGCTCGCCACGCGCGGGGAGGGGCGAGCGCCGGGACGACAGGTTCCGCACGAAATCTCAACTCGATTCGCTCGAAGGGGGCGCCGCCCACGACGGACGCGCGGGGCTCGCCCCGCTGGGGGCCGCGCGCCGGGACGACAGGTTCCGCAGGAAACCTCAACTCGATTCGCTCGAAGAGGGGCGCGGCCCACGGCAGACGCGCGGGGCTCGCCACGCGGGGGGAGGGGCGAGCGCCGGGACGACAGGTTCCGCAGGAACCCTCAACTCGATTCACTCGAAGGGGGGCGCGGCCCACGGCAGACGCGCGGCGCTCGCCACGCAGGGGGCCGCGCGCCGGGACGACAGGTTCCCCAGGAAACCTCAACTCGATTCGCTCGAGGGGGGCGCCGCCTACGACGGACGCGCGGCGCTCGCCGGCGCTACGAAACCCTGCCGCAAAGATCCTACCTATGACCGATCGGTAGGAGCCATTACCGATCGGTAGGAGCCATTACCGATCGGTAGGAGCCATTACCGATCGGTAGGAGCCATTACCGATCGG
>DASTRX010000148.1:0-11376 GCA_035760985.1 Polyangiaceae bacterium | reverse complement strand
GCCGAGCGTCGCCAGGATGGGCCATCCTGACGTCGCTCGGCGCGTCGCGCTGCCGAGCCCATTCGCACATCCGAGCTCGGAGCCTGTGCCTTCGGGGCCGAAGCCAGCCAGAGCGCTGGCCTGCGCTCATTGCGCCGCAGGAGGCGGCTCGATGTGAAGGCTCCCGGGCGGGGGAGGGTTGCTCATCGCCGGCAGGTGGACGAGCGACTCCGTCACGGGGGGCTTGCGCAGCGCCGGGAGCAGCAAGAGCGCGCTGCCTACGGCTGCGATCAGCAGCAGCAGCGCAAAGCCTTTCCAGCCATTGCCGCTTCGCAGGGGATTCCGGGTCTCCATTCTGAGGGTTGCCATGAACGTGGCCTTTCTCGATCGCGCCCGGGCGCTCGCGGTACCGCACCGCGGACTCATGCAGGCGCGTGCTGCCAGGGAGCAAGCGTCGTGCCTGGAGCTGCTCGCGCCAGGCGGGATGGCTCGGCAGGGTGCCATGGCCGCACGGCGTGCGCGGCCGCCGGCCACATCGCAAATCCAGCGCGTGGTCGCTGGAAGCGCCGCGGTGCCCGACCTCTCGGGTCCGTGACGCGCTGGCACACTGGATGCATGAGCGGCGCGACGGAGGAAGCAAATGGAAGTTCAAACCACAACTCAACCCAATGCGCCCGCTGCATTCGCCACGGGCTGCTGCCCGCGCTTCGATCCTGCACCCTGGAATGAGAAAGAACTCGTCTGGCGGGAAAAGGCGTTCGTGAAGGATCACGTGCGTTGCTTGTTTCACGTGCCGATCGCCATGGGCGCGCACATGACGCGCAACCAGCGCTGGATCGAAGCGGCCCAGGCGGCGCCCGAGCAGTCGCTGGTGCTGTGTGACGACAGCTCGCCATGGGGCAGCGATCTGTATATCGCCGTGTCTCGGAGTGTGCCTGGCGCGCAGATGGCCACGCTCTCGGGCACCTTCCTCACCAAGGTCTACGAGGGCCCCTACCGCAATGCCGGCAAGTGGGCCGCGGACATGCGCGACTACGTGGCTCGCAAGCAACGCCAGCTCCAGAAGCTCTACTTCGCGTATCCCACTTGTCCGCGCTGCGCGAAGGCCTATGGCAAGAACTACGTGGTAGCCTTTGCCCAGGTGAACGAGGCAGCGCCGCGGGCAATGGCCATGGCTTGAAGCCGGTCGCAGGAGCGGGGTCGGGGGAGCTGCCTCCGGCCACGTTCCGCCCGCAGGAGCGACGGCGCTCGAGTGGCCAGACGCTTGGCGCTAACGACCGGGTGGGAGAAGGGCTCCGCGCTCGCGCGGCGCTGGCTCAGGATTGCAGTGTCTGCAAGGCGGCGCTGAGCTCCGCCATCGAGGAAAGGCGCCGGGAGCGATCCTTCTGCAGACAGGCTTCCACGATTGAGGCCAGACGCGGATCGATCTCGGGCCGCAGGTCCCGCAGCCGTGGGAGCGGATCGGTGAGCACGCGCGATTGGGTCTGCGCGACGCTACCTCCGGCGAACGGGCAGCCCCCCGTCAGCATCTCGAACAGCACGAGCCCCAGCGACCAGATGTCGGTGCGGCAGTCGAGCTCCGCGTTCGCCTGCAGCTGTTCGGGGGAGGAGTAGAGGGGCGAGCCCACCACCTAATCCGGCGAGCTCCAGTACTGCCCGCGCTCGCGCTCCACTCGCGAGCGGGCGATACCGAAGTCCAGGAGCTTGATTCGCGCCGAGGCGTGGCGGCCAGCAGCCAGGAACAAGTTGCTGGGCTTCACGTCGCAGTGCACCAGCCCGAGGTCATGCACCTCGCCCAGCGCGCTGCAGGCCTGGAGGGCGTACTCTACCACCATCGCCGGAGCCATCCGTCCGCACGCCTGCAGCACGCAGCGCAGGTCACGCCCTTCGAGCAGCTCCATCGCCAGGAAGGGCAAGCCGCTGTCGAGGTGCCCGGCGTCCAGGATCCGCACGATGTGATCACTGGAGAGCGCCGCCAGCCAGTGCGCTTCGTCCAGAAACGCTGCCACCCGCTCCTCGCAGTCGCCGAACTCCGGGCGCAGTACCTTCAAGGCCACTGTCACGTCGAGCGCGAGATGGGTGGCCTGGTACACCAGCCCCATGCCTCCCCAGGCGACCAGGCGTTCTACCCGATAACGGTCGCAAGCGAGCCAACCAGCGGATAGCTCGTGGAAGCCCGCGAGCGAGCGGACGGCAATGGCGGGGTTCGCGCAATGGGGCTGAAAGGCTGACATGGATGCCTCCGACTCGATCACGGTGCCTGGCGCGAGCTGCCAGGTGGATGAGCCGCCGCAGCAAGTGGCGTGCCGACGCCGCAGAGCCTGGCATGCACTCTGCTTGTCAATGAGCCGGGCCCGCCATGCGGTGCCCGAGGAGCTGCAAATGAACGAGTCAAAGAGGAGACGCTCACAGACGGAGACGGAGCAGCGCTTGCGCCGAGGCGTCGGGGAAGAAATCGTGGTGCTGGAAGACGGGGATCCGCTGGAGGCGGCGCAGGGCGGAGCGTCCGACTGGGATTGGGATTCCGAGGTCCTGTCGGGGGATCGACACTGCGCCTCCTGCGGCGCCTGGGGCCCTGTGTTTCGGCTGGAGGATGGCAGCCGCGTCTGCGCCGGCTGCGCGCACGGTAAGACCGACCGGTGAGACCTGACCCCGGAGCGCCGAAATGCTTGCGCGGCCAGGCCTGTGATCCGCAGGAACTGCGCGGCACGCGGACGGGCTTGGCCCGCTGCGCAGGGCTCGGGCGCGGCATGTTCCTTGCTGAACCGTGGGGCATGTCGCTCACCAAGTACACGCAGGGTCGTCGGGTCGTGCTCCCTCCTCGCTCCACCATCTATGAAGCCAGCCGCGCAATGGCGGACAACCATGTCGGCGCGGTGATCGTCCACAATGGCGAAGAGGTGGTCGGCATGGTGACGGATCGCGATCTCGCGCTCGCCGTCGCGGACGACGAAGATCCGTTTCAAGCTCAGCTGGATGAGCTCATGTCGAGCCCCGTCGTGCTGCTGGCGGAGTCCGCCAGCGAGGCCGACGCGGCGCGGTTGATGCTGAATCATCACGTGCGGCGCATCCCGATCGTGGATGGCGCCCGTGTGACAGGCCTGGTCACGCTCGACGACCTGATCGTCGAGCAGGCTACCGATGGCGCCATGCTGGCCGCCATCGTACGCGCTCAGCTCTCCGATGCGGCGCGTCTCAAGCGCCGTGGAGACATCGGGCCGGGGGAGACCTGGAGCAGCAGCGCGGCCCGCAGGGCTCAGCGCCATGGCGCTCGCGCGGAGCGTTCCTACGCGGCGCTCGTGGCGCGCACGCGCGAGCTCACGGGGCTGCGCACCCCCCATGCCGCCGAGGCCGCGCTGGAGGAAGTGCTCTCGGGTATCATCCGGCGCATCCGCCCGGAGGAAGCCCAGCAGCTGCTCGCGCAGGTACCGAGCCTCCTTGCCGACCGCCTGGCGTCGCAGACCGACGGTCCCGATCTCCGCGTCAGCCGCGCAGGCATGGAGAAATCTATCGCCTACTTGCTCTCGGTGGAGGCCGAGCGCGCCGCGCAGATCGTGGGTCAGGTTGCCCAGGCGCTGGAGCAGAGCATCAGCGCCGGCGAGATCGCCGATGTGCGAGCGCAGCTGCCAGCGGACTTGCGCGAGCTGTTCGTCCCCGCCGCGAGCCTTTGAGCGCGGCGAACCGGCCCTTGCGAGGTCAACTGGGCCTGCCGCGCGGGCCGCTCCGGCAGGCGCTCCGGTGCGGTCTGCCCGGAAGCTTCGGGAAGAGGAGCTCTGAGCCATTGACTTTGGCGGAGTCGCACGAGCAGGCTAACCTCACGCCATGCCCGCCCCGTCGTTCTTCAACCTGTACAGCCATGATCTGATCCGCGTTGCCATCGGCATCCCGCCGGTGCGCGTCGCGGATCCCCGCTGGAACGCCGAGCAAACCGTGCAGCTGCTCGAGCAGGCGCACGCTCGCCGCGCGGTCCTCGCGCTGTTTCCCGAGCTCGGGCTCTCCGCCTACTCGTGCGAGGACCTGTTCCATCAGCGGGCGCTTTTGAACGCCGCGGAGGCGGCACTGGCGCGGGTGGTCAATGCCTCTCGCGCCTGGCCGACGATCGCCGTCGTCGGTCTGCCGCTGTGTATCCGCGATCGGCTCTACAATTGCGCGGTCGTGCTGCGGCGGGGCGAGATCCTGGGCGTCGTGCCCAAGACGTACTTGCCCAACTATCGCGAGTTCTATGAAGGGCGCCAGTTCACTCCCGGCGACGAGCTCGGCGAGACGAGTATTGCCCTCGCGGGCCAGCGCGATGTTCCCGTTGGCTCCCGGCTCCTGTTTTGTCCCGAGGAGCTGCCGAAGCTTCGCTTCCACGTCGAGATTTGCGAGGATCTCTGGGTCCCCATACCGCCGTCGTCGCTGGCGGCCCTGGCCGGTGCCACGGTCTTGCTCAACTTGTCCGCTTCCAACATCACCGTGGGCAAGGCCGAGTTCCGGCATCTGCTCGCGGCGAGCCAATCCTCGCGCTGTTTGGCGGGCTATCTCTACGCGGCCGCGGGAGCAGGGGAGTCGACCACCGATCTGGCCTGGGACGGCCACGGCCTGATCTACGAGAATGGCACCTTGCTCGCCGAGTCGCAGCGCTTCCGGCGTGGCCCGCAGCTGGTGTGCACGGAGCTCGACCTGGAGCGGCTCTCGCAGGAACGCATGCGCCAGAACAGCTTCTCCGCCAACGCGGGGCGCTGCCTCGCGCCCGAGCGACATTTCCGCAGCATCTCATTCGGGCTGGAGGTGCCCCGGGAGCCGCGTCTGTTGCCCGGGCGGCGCTGGGAGCGCTTTCCGTATGTTCCGGCGGATCCCGCGCGCCGCAGCGAGCGTTGCGCCGAGGTCTACCAGATCCAGGTTCAAGGCCTCGTGCAGCGCCTGGAATCCGCAGCGCTGGACCGCGTGGTGATCGGCATTTCCGGCGGACTCGACTCGACCCAGGCGCTGCTCGTGTGTGCGCGCGCAATGGACCAGCTGCAGCTGCCCCGGAGCAACATCCTTGCCTATACCATGCCGGGCTTTGCCACCGGAGCTCGTACGCTGGAGCACGCGCGCGCGATCATGCAGGCGGTGGGCGCCGAGGCGCGCGAGCTCGACATCCGCCCCTCGAGCACGCAGATGCTCTCCGACATCGGGCATCCGTACGCACGGGGCGAGGCCGTGCACGATATCACGTTTGAAAACGTCCAAGCCGGCGAGCGCACGAGCCACCTATTTCGCCTGGCGAATCTGCATCGAGCGCTCGTGGTCGGCACCGGCGATCTGAGCGAGCTCGCGCTCGGCTGGTGCACGTACGGAGTCGGTGATCACATGTCGCACTACGCCGTGAACGCCAGCGTCCCCAAGACGTTGATGCGGCACGTGATCCGCTGGGTAGCGGAGACCGAGCTGCTGGGGGCCGAAGTGGCGCGTGTGCTGCCGAGCATCGTCGAGCTGCCGAGCAGCCCTGAGCTGGTGCCCGCCGCTGTCGAAGGAGGCTCGCTGCAAGACACCGAGCTCTCCACAGGCCCGTACGAGCTGCAGGACTTTCACCTGTATTACACGCTGCGCTTCGGCTACCTGCCCTCGAAGGTTGCCTTCCTCGCCTGGTGCGCCTGGCACGACCGCCAGCGCGGAACCTGGCCGGATGGGCCAGATGCGCCGCGCCACGAGTATACCCTGGCCCAGATCAAGCAGCACCTCGGCACTTTCCTCGAGAAGTTCTTCGCCCAGAGCCAGTTCAAGCGCAGTTGCGTGCCAAATGGGCCGAAGGTCGGCTCGGGCGGTGCGCTGTCACCGCGTGGGGACTGGCGCGCGCCGAGTGACGGTGTCGCGGAGCCATGGCTCGAGGCGCTGGCGGCAGTGCCTGACTCGGAGTGACGGCGCCCCCCGGCTGCGCCGCTGTGGCATGCCCCCTGCTTTCACACGGCGTTCGACAGCGGCGGCATCCCCCGTCGACGCAAGGTCACACTCGTTGCACCGGGTGGCAGAGGTCGATGCCCGGCGTGTCACCGGTTACCAGGACTTCGTGGACGACGCGCCGCTCGATTTGATCTACGTTGCCGATGGCTCGCAGGCGCGCCACCTTCCGGGCTGGCAGGATGACGTGTTCGGGGCGACCTGCGCCGGAGCCATCGCACAGAACGTCTATCTATTCTGCGCGGAGCAAGGCTTGAACACCGTGGTGCGCGCCTGGTTCGATCGCGCGGCGCTCGCGAAGACATTGGCGCTCGAGCCCGATGAGCGGGTGCTCCTCACGCAGACGGTCGGCTATCGCCCGGCGGCTCGGGCACAGCATACGAATGGCGGCGGCGGCCGGTAGCGAGCGGATCATGGTCTGGTTGCTCAGCCTGGCGAGCGTGGTGTTCGTGAGCGCGGTCTCGCTCGTCGGGCTGTTGATGCTGCCGTTCGAACGAGCGCGCGCGGAACGCCTCGCTCGGCTTCTGGTAAGTCTTGCAGTGGGCAGCCTGCTGGGCGACGCCTTCATTCACCTGCTGCCCGAGGCATTCGAGCAGCGGCGCAGGACGGCGCTCGCTACCTCGCTGCTGGTGCTCGCGGGGATGCTGCTGTTCTTCGTCGTCGAGAAGCTCGTCCGCCACCAGCGCCTTTCGCGCGAGGAGCAGGGCGAACGCCTGGCCCGCCCGGAGTTGTTGATGGTCAACGTCCTCGGAGATGCGGTCCACAACTTCATCGATGGTGTGCTCCTCGGGGCGAGCTACTTGATATCGCCGGCTCTGGGCGTTTCCACCACGCTGGCGGTGTTCTGTCACGAACTGCCGCAAGAGATCGGAGACTTCGCTGTCCTGCTGCATTCCGGTCTGAGCGTCCGGAAGGCGGTAGCCGTCAACGTGGCCTCGGCGGGGACGGCCGTGCTCGGCACGCTGACGAGCTTGATCGTCGGAGAGGCCGTGGGGCGGGGACTCAGCGATCTGTTGGTTCCCGTGACGGCGGGTGGTTTCGTATATCTCGCGGCGGCGGATCTCATCCCCGAACTGCAGAAAGACGGCAGCCTGACGGGGCTGGTCTCGCAGGTCGTGTTGATGTGGCTCGGCATCGCCTTGATGGCCGCGCTAACCTTGCTCGAATGAGCGCGGCAGCGCTGCCCGATGCTCAGCGGGCGCTGCCCTGCATCCGGGCGCCTGTGATGTTCGGGCTGAGGTGGTGGGCAGACCAGCTGCCCGCGAGCTCCGCTACCTCTTCGAGGGCACCGGTCTCTTCGAACAGATGCGTGGCGCCCTCCACCACCTCCAGGCGCTGCTCGCAGCGCAGGAGCTGAGCGGCCTGCCGAGTCAGGTCGAGCACGGTCCAATCCTCGCCACCCACGATCAGCAGCGTGGGCGCTTGCACGTGGGGCAGTGCATGACGCGCCAGATCCGGCCGGCCTCCACGGCTCACGATCGCGCCGACCTCTTTCGGCAGCGCGGCGGCCGCGATGAAGGCCGCGGCTGCGCCGGTGCTCGCGCCAAAGTAACCAATGGGCGGCTGTTCCGTGGCTGGCTGCATCCGCAACCAGGCCGTGACCGCGCAGAGCCTCGAGGCGAGCAGCTCCACATCGAAGCGCAGGTGGGCGTCCACCGCGTCGCGGTGTTCCTCCCCGATCGTCAGCAGATCCAGCAGTAATGTTCCGAGGCCGCACTCGTTCAGCTCGCCAGCCACGAAGCGCTTTCGGGTGCTGAAGCGACTGCTGCCGCTGCCGTGGGCGAACAGGACCAAGCCCCGTGCGCCTGGCGGTAGCACCAGATCGGCTTCGAGCGTGAGGCGTCTTCCACGAGCGCTTGTGGGGAGTGCTGTGCGATCAGGAGATCATCCGGGGCGCTGGAGAGCGGCCGCCGTCCTGCGGGCCCGCAGCCGGGATCCGAAGAGCCGGGCTCGTTGGGCTCCGGGTCGGCATCCCCCGGCGGGTCCTCGAAGAGCACGAGAAAGTACGGTGGCGCGCTGGCCGCGACCCGGAACGGCGCGACTTCGATGTTGGCTCGACGCTGCGGCTTCTCGACGGGGATGGCGATGCCCTCGCGGCGCGCCGGAGCGCCGCTCGTTCGCGCTTGCTCGAGCGCCTTGCGCAGCGGAGCACGCAGCTCCTCACGCGCCATGCGCAACAGGTCGAGCGTGGCGAGCCCCGGAGCAATCTCCAGGTAAGGAGCCGTGTTGCCTCGAAATTCGAGGATGGTTCCGTCGCTGGCGATGACCACTCCAGGCGGCGCGATTCGGGCCAGTAGCAGTCGATCCGCCGCGCGCTGGACCAGCGAGAGCTATCGGTCGGCTCTGAGGTCCGGAAATGAGTGCTGGTTGGCGGGTGGTAATCGGGCGCCTGAAAGTCGAAGAGCGGCCGCGGCACGCCGGCGGTGCGCTGGTAGATGCGCGCCTCCCGATTGATCTCGGTGAAGTACGAGGCGGGTGCCGCGAGCTCGGAGCGCCCGAGCACCAGAAATCCGGAGTCCGTGAGCGAAGAGGCGAACAGCGACTGCAGCCGGGCCCGCGCCCGGGCATCGAGCTGATCGAGGAGAAAGGGGCAACTGATCAGGTGGATCCTGGAGAGCGGAGGGTGTTTCTCCGGGTCGTGCGGCGCGAACACGCGCAAGTCGCGCACGGCGTCCAGCACCTTGTAATTGCTGCCGGCCTTGGTGAAGAAGGCCCGCAGCAGATCGCGCGGGAGCTCTCGTTCGATCTCGGCGCCGTAGATGCCGGAGCGCGCGCGCTCGAGAACCGCGCCGTCGACGTCGGTGCCAAAGATCTGCAAGGTGAGCTGCGTCAGCTTTCGGCGCGTCAAGTACTCGGACAGGACGATGGCGATGGAGTAGACTTCTTCTCCCGTGGAGCACCCCGGGATCCAGATGCGCAGCGTCGCGGGCAGCTGCCGCCCCGCCACGAGCTGGGGAAACACCTGGGCTTGCAGCGCGTCGAAACGAGCGCGTGGAGCGAACAGCCGTGTTTGCAGGGGCAGCTGTTGCCCGGAGCTGGGCGGGCGGCGGGGGGAGCGAGCGGCCACAGCCTGATCGCTGTCCGTTCCCGCGCGTCGGCATAGCGCCCGCGCGATGGCCGCGGCCGGCAGCACGGCATGCACGCAGCCCGTCGCGACCGCGCTGTCCGGCATGCCCGAGAATTCCGCGCTCGCGTCCTGGGCAAAGGTGGCGCCGCCGGCGGCTCGGATGGCCCTCACGCCTTCGCTGCCATCGGAGCCGCTGCCGCTGAGCACCACGCCGATCGCGCGCGCGCGCAATCGCGGGCCAGGGATGCGAACAGGTCGTCGATCGGCCGCTGCTCGCCTCGGCTGCGATCCGGCAGCTGCAGCCGCAGAAGGCCGCCTTTGAGCGTGACCAGCGCGTTGGGTGGCGCGACGTAGACGTGATTGGCTTCGGGGCGCAGTCCATCCTCGATCGCGTGCAGGGACAGTGGGCTCACGCGCCCGAGGATCCCGATCAGCTCGCTGGAATGGGTGCGGTCGAGATGCTGCAGCAGCACCAGCGCCAGCCCGGCCTTGGTCGGCAGCTGGCGTAGTAGGTCGGCGGCAGCGGCAAGCCCACCGGCGGAGCAACCGATGCCGGCGACGGGAAACACCGCGCGGGAGCTCGGGGGCGAGGCGTTCGGCAGTTCAGTCATCAGGCTTCCAGCCACGGGGGGAGGACGCTGCTCCAGTTCGGCTAGCTCAACAATGCTCATGCCAGCCCCCACGCGTTTCCGCGAAGAGTCCCCGCGGCCGCCGCGCAGGGCTTGCGTCTTTTCGCGCAACCACGTGCAAGAGGCGCGTCCACTGCCGGGCTGGGCGTGCCTCTGGGTGGCCAGGTAGCGAGAGGGCTGCCTGCTCCGCGCTGGCACATGGCTTGCGTGAGCAGGACAAGCCGTTGCCGACGGCGTCGGAATTGCCATGACTCTACCCACCAGACAACAACTCGAGGTCGACCAGCTCGGCCCTGCCATCTACCCGTCGCCCCTGAGAGGCCACGAGCGCTGCCTCGACGATCACGACCGAGTGCTGGTCAGTGATTCGTCCCTGGAACTCTCGGCTGCGCTGGACAGGGGCGCGATCCCATCCTTCGAGCGAGCTGGCCCGCGAGAGACGTTGTTCTTCGAGCCAGCACGCACGCGCTGCGCCATCGTCACCTGCGGCGGCCTGTGCCCGGGGGAAAACGACGTGATCCGGGCCATCGTACTCACGCTCACGCACTCCTACGGCGTGCATCAGATCCTGGGGATTCGCTATGGATACGCGGGCCTCAACCCATCACCGCCGGAGCCGCCCATCGAGCTGACGCTGGAGCGCGTCGAGAACCTGCACGGGCAGGGCGGCAGCTTGCTGGCCTCTTCTCGCGGTCCGCAGCAGGTCTCCGCGATGGTCGACAGCCTCGATCGTCAGCGCATCGACGTGCTGTTTGCGATCGGTGGGGACGGCACGCTGCGCGGTGCCGCCGCGCTCGCGGACGAGATCCGGCGCCGCGCATTGCCCATCGCCGTCGTGGGCGTGCCCAAGACCATCGACAATGATCTGCAGTGGATCGATCGGAGCTTCGGCTTCTCGACGGCGGTCGAGGAAGCCCGGCGTGCCATCACTGCCGCGCACATCGAGGCCAAGGGCGTCTGGAACGGCGTTGGCCTGCTCGAGCTCATGGGCAGGCACAGCGGGTTTATCGCGGCGCACGCGTCGCTCAGCAACCCGCACGTCAATTTCTGCCTGGTGCCCGAGCTGCCCTTCCCGATCGAAGGGGAATGCGGGTTGCTGTGGGCACTCGAGCGTAGGCTGGAGGCCCGCCATCACGCCGTGCTGGTGGTTGCGGAGGGGGCCGCGGCCGAGCACCGGCAGCCAGGGCAGGTTCGCACGGATGCGTCCGGCAATCTGCGCCCCGGCGGGGTCGGCTCTTTTTTGCGCGATCACATCGAGCGCTACTTTCACGCGCGCGGTCAGGACGTCAATGTCAAGTACATCGACCCGAGTTACCTGATCCGCAGCTGCCCCGCGAACGCGACCGATGCAGAGCTCTGCCTGCGCTTGGGGCAGCACGCCGTGCACGCGGCAATGGCCGGACGCACCCGCATGCTCGTCGCTTCCTGGCACGGGCAGTTCACGCATGTGCCGATCGCGCTCGCGACGGCACAGGGCCGCCAGGTCCATGCGAAGGGGCCGCTCTGGCAGAGCGTGCTGGAGTCGACCGGTCAGCACATGTGCCTGCTCGGGCAGCGCCCGGGGCGCGACGGCGCTCGCTGATTTGCGAGCCTTGCACACGGGGAGGCGACAACCATGGTGGACCCGCTGAGGATCTTGTCGATGGTTGCGCAGAAGAACGCGATCGGAGGGAAGGGTCCCTGCGGTGGTCAGGTTGACGGAGCAGGTAAGCGCGAGGGAATGGCCGGCAAGACCGGACCTAATGACCCCGGCGGCCTCGAGCCGCGCGACAAAGTGCG
>DASTRX010000147.1:0-63599 GCA_035760985.1 Polyangiaceae bacterium | reverse complement strand
CCATCGCTGCGCTCGGCGGGCACATCAAATACAGCGGTCCTCCCGGTTGGCTCACCCTCGCCCGCGGCTACGAAAAGCTCGAACTCCTCACCGAAGGATGGGTCGCTGCAAAATTCCAGCCCGTCCGCGATCAAGGATGAGCCCCGGGAAACCTCAACTCGATTTGCTCGAAGGGGGGCGCAGCCCACGGCGGACGCGCGGCGCTGGGTGCGCTCGCCACGCGGGGGGGCACGCGCCGGGACGACGGGGCACGGCGGACGCGCGGCGCTGGGTGCGCTCGCCACGCGGGGGCGCGCGCCGGGACGACGAGGTTCCCCGGGAAACCTCAACTCGATTTGCTCGAAGGGGGGGGCGCCGACCACGGCGGACGCGCGGCGCTGGGTGGCTCGCCGGCGCTACGAAAGCCTGCTTGCAACGATCCTACCTATGACCGATCGGTAGGAGCGTTACCGATCGGTAGGAGCCGTTACCGATCGGTAGGAGGGTTTCGGGGTGTGGACTCCGCCGTCCGATGCCGCGCGCTCGCGGGCAGTGGGCTCATACGGGGGCCGGCGCGCTCGCGGGCAGTGGGCTCATACTGGGGCCGGTGAGCGCCCGCTCGGGGCCGAGCCCTGAAGCCTCCGGTTTGCGTGGGCGCTCGGGGAAGGGGTTTACTCCGCTGGGCGGCGCTCGGCGCGGTGGCCCTGCAGGCGCGCGCGCAGGCGCTGGACCCAGCCGTGGCGCAGCGCGCCTTCTCTGAGGTCGTCGAGCAGGGAGTAGACGATCGGGGTGAGGATCAGGGTGAGCGCGAGGCTCGCGGTCTGGCCGCCGATGACGACGACGGCGATGGTGCGGCGCTCTTCGGCGCCGGGGCCGCTGCCCACCCAGAGCGGGATCATGCCCGCCACCAGCGCCAGTGTGGTCATCAGGATCGGGCGCAGGCGGTCGCGGTTGGCTTGCAGGATCGCGGTCTCGCGCGGGATGCCCAGCGCGCGCAGCTGGTTCATGTGGTCGACCTGCAGGATCGAGTTCTTCTTCACCACGCCGAAAAGGACGAGCAGGCCCAGCGCCGAGTACAGGTTGAGTGTGTTGCCGGTGCCCCACAGGCTGAGCAGCGCGAAGGGGACGGAGAGCGGCAGGGCGACAAGGATCGTGAGCGGGTGGATCAGGCTCTCGAACTGCGCGGCCAGGATCATGTACATGAGCAAGATCGAGAGCGCGAAGGCCGCGATGAACTCGCGGAAGGTGACCTCCAGCTCCGCGCCGCGGCCGCGCACGCTGGTGCTGTATTCAGGGGGCAGGTTCATGTCGCGCGCGGCGCCGCGCAGCGCGTCGAGGCGGTCGGCGAGCGCGTAGCCGGGGGCCACGCCCGCGCGCAGGCTGGCCACGCGCTGGCGGTCGAGGCGATCGATGCGCGAGGCGGTGCTGGCCTCGTCGATGGTCACGACGCTGGCCAGCGGGATCAGGTTCAGCGGCAAGCCCCGCGAGCCGGCGCTCGCCGCCGGAGCGCTCGCGCCAGCCGCCGCCGGCGCGCGCGTCGCGGAGCGCGGCACGAGCAGGCGCTGGATGGCATCGACGCGATCGCGGTCCGGCTGGTTCAGGCGCAGCTGCACCTCGTAGGCCTCGTTCGTGGCGGGATCGAAGAAGCGCGACAGCTTCTCGTCGCCGCCGACCATCAGGCGCAGGCTGGTCGCGATGTCCTCCACGCGCACGCCCAGGTCCGCGGCGCGCTCGCGGTCGATGTGCGCGCGCAGCTCGGAGCGGTCGAGCTTGAGCGTGGTGTCGGCGTCGACGATGCCGCCCAGCTGCCCGGCGCGCTCGCGCAGCTCGTTCGTGTAGCGCTCCAGCGCCAGCAGGTCGGGGCCCTGGACCGCGAAGTCGATCTCGAAGTTGCCGTTGCCGATGTTGAAGGAGGGCGCGTTGCGCACCGTGCAGCGCAGCTCGGGGTGCTTCTTCAGCTTGCGGCGCACCTCCTGCATCACGTCGCGCTGGCTGTAGTTCCCCTGGAAGGCGCGCAGCGGGTGGCCGACGAGCAGCTCGCGCCCCAGGCGGGTGAGCGAGAACACGCGCTCTTCGTGCGGGGCGATGCGCACGAACAGGTTGCCGGAGCTCACTCCCCCGAGGCCTCCGCCGCCGGCGTCGGCCAGCACCGTGCGCACGCCGCGCACGCTGCGCAGTTCTCGGTCCAGCTGGCGCATCACCTGATCCATGGCGGCGATGCTGGAGTTGAGCGGCGCCGAGACGCGGACCTCGAACTCGGCCTCGTCCACGTCGGAGGGGATGTACTCCTGCTTCACCAGCCGGTAGAGCGGCACGGACGAGAGCGCCACCCCCAGGCCGAAGAGCGCGACCAGCGCTCGCCGCCGCAGCGACCAGGCGAGCGCGGCCGCGTACGCGCGATCGAGCGCGCCGTAGATGCCGCCGCGCGACGCGCTGTCCTGCGCGTGCGTATGCCCGCCCAGCAGCCGCGCGCTCATCATCGGCGTGAGCGTGAACGAGACGAGCAGGCTGACCAGCACCGCCACCGCGGCGGTCAAGCCGAACTGGAACAGGAAGCGGCCCGAGATCGAGGACATGAAGGATACGGGCACGAAGATCACGACCAGCGAGAAGGTGGTCGCGAGCACCGCCAGCCCGATCTCGCGCGTGGCCTCGCGCGCGGCATCGAAGGGGCCGAGGCCCTTCTCCTCGACGAAGCGGAAGATGTTTTCCAGCACCACGATCGCGTCGTCGATCACGATGCCGACCATCAGCACCAGCGCCAGCATGGTGACGCTGTTCAGGGTGAAGCCGAGCCACCACATCATGCCGAAGGTGGAGACCACGGAAGCCGGAATGGCCACGCCGGCGATCAGCGTGGAGCGCCAGGAGCGCATGAACGCCAGCACGACCAGGCAGGCGAGCACGCTGCCCATGATCAGGTGCAGGTTGATCTCGTGCAGGGCCGCGTAGATGTAGCGCGACTGGTCGCGGATCACCTCCAGGCGCACGTCCGAGGGCAGCAGCCCGCGCACCCGCTCCAGGTTGGCCTTGGCGGCCTCAATCACGGCCACCGTGTTCGAGCCCGACTGCCGCACCAGCTCCAGCATCACGGTGGGGGTGCCGTTGAGGCGGGCTAGCGTGCGCTGCTCGAAGCTGCCGTCCTCGACCCGCCCGATGTCGCGCAGGCGCACCGGCTGGCCCTGGATGCGCGAGATCAGCAGCTCCTCGAAGGCCTTGGCGCTGTCGAAACGGCCCAGGGTGCGCAAGGTGCGCTCGCCCTGATCGCGCGTGACGTTGCCGGCTGGCACGCTGGCGTTCTCGGCCAGCACGGCGTCGCGCACGGCCGTGATCGGCAGGCCATAGGCCGCCAGGCGATCGGCGTCGACCCAGATCTTTACGGCGCGGTTCTGGCCACCGACCAGGCGCACCTCGCCCACCCCGCTGGAGCGCTCGAGCTGCACCTTGACGACCTTGTCCGCTAGCTCGGTCAGCTCGCGCTGGCTGCGGTCGGCGGAGAGCGCGATGCTGAGCACCGGCGCCGCGTCGTTGTCCTGCTTGGTGACGATGGGCGGATCGGTGCCCGGAGGCAGGTTGCGCAGCACGGTCTGCACGCGCGCGCGCACGTCCGCCGCGGCCACGTCGATGTCCCGCGACAGCTCGAAGGTGGCGATCACCAGCGAGACCCCGGTGCTGGTGATCGAGCGCAGCTCGTGGATGCCCTCGACCGTGTTCACGGCGCGCTCGATCTGCTCGGTGATCTCGGTCTCGACGTCTTCGGGAGCGCCACCGGGCAGGATGGTGCGCACCATCACGATCGGCACGTCGACAGAGGGGAAGCGATCGACGCCGAGCGCGGAGCGTGCCGCCGCCCCGACCACGACCAGCGCCAGGATCAGCATGGCGGCGAACACCGGCCGCTTGATGCAGATCTCCGCTAATCGCTGCATGCCTACTGTCCCGCGGCAGGCGCGCTGGAAGCCAGCTGCACCGGCTGCCCTTGCTGCAGCGATCCAGGCCTGCGCACCACCGCTTGACCGGGCTCCAGGCCGCTCACGATCTCCACGCGATCGCCGCTGCTGTCGCCGACGGTCACCGGCACCTCCAGCGCCTTGCCGTCCTGCACCGTGAGCACCTTGGCGATGCCCGCGAAGCTGACCACCGCGTCGCGCGGCACGGTGGGCACGCGGCGCGTGCCGGTGCGGATGCGCGCGCTCACGAAGTGCCCGGGGCGCAGGTTGCCGGGGTTGGGAATGTCCGCCTCGATCAGCAGGCTGCGGCTCTCCGCGTCGAGCCCGGGCGCGATGCGCGCCACGACGCCGCGCGCGGGCGCGCTCGGATCGGCGGCGTCGAGCGTGACTTCCACCGCCTGCCCCTGCGCCACGCGCTGCGCGTCGCGCTCCGGGAGCGCCACGCGCAGCCGCAGCGGGTCGACGCGCACCACGTCCACGACGCGCGCGCCCGCCGCCAGGTATTCGCCGCGGTTCACCCAGCGCGTCTGCACGAAGCCGTCGATCGGCGAGCGGATGGCGGTGTCGGCCAGGCGCTGGCGCGCGATCGAGAGCTCGCTCTCGCGCTGCGCCAGCTCGGCCTGCCGCAGCTGCGCCTCCTGGCGCGCCGTCTGCAGCGCCGCCTCCGCGCGCGCGAGCGCGGCTCGCGCCGTGGTGAGGTCCGCTTCGGGCGCCACGCCCTGCGCCGACAAGGCCTCCAGGCGGCGAGCGTTGGCGCGCGCCTCCTCCAGCGTGGCCTGCGCCTGGCGCACGACCGCCGTGGCTTCGAGGTCGACGCGCTTCTGCTCGTTCTGCCCCCACAGCCCGAGCTGAGCCCGGGCCTGCGCCAGGGCGGCCTCCGCCTGCCGGACGCCGATTTGGTAATCGGTCGGCTCGATCTGGGCCACGATCTGGCCCTGCTTCACCGGGCTGCTCAGGTCCACCAGCACGCTCGCCAGCCGCCCCGGGACCTTCGTGGCCAGGCTGACCTGTGCGTCCGCGGCCAGTGTGCCCGAGATGGCGATCACCTCATCGAGCTCCTCGAGGGTGACGGGCTCCAGCTCCACCGGGCGGGGGGAAGCCGACTCCGCTCCGGCGGTCGCCTCGGCCCGCGGCTTGGCGTCCTCCCGACAGCCGCCGCACAGCGCCGCCCCTGCGAGCAGCAGGCTAAAAATCTTTGCAGACCGGACGGCCACGTCAGGAACTTAGCACGGTCGCCCGCCGACTTTCGGAAGAGGCTTCCCAGATAACGCTGGCGGCCTCACATCGTCCCCATGTTCCTTCTCCGCCCTGCTGCCGAGCGCGGCCTCGCCGACCACGGTTGGTTGAAGTCCTACCACACGTTTTCGTTCGCAGATTATTACGACCCGCGGCACATGGGGTTCCGCGCGCTGCGCGTGATCAACGAGGACCGCGTGCAGCCCGGGCGCGGCTTCGGCGCGCATTCGCACCGCGACATGGAGATCATCTCCCATGTGCTGGAGGGCGGCCTGCGGCACAAGGACTCGATCGGCACCGGTTCGGTGATCCGCCCCGGCGACGTGCAGCGCATGAGCGCCGGGCGCGGCGTGACCCACAGCGAGTTCAACGCTTCGGATCAGGAGCTGGTGCACTTTCTCCAGATCTGGCTGATCCCGAACCAGCGCGGGCTACCGCCCAGCTACGAGCAGAAGACGTTCAGCGCGGAAGACCGAGCGGGCCGCCTGCAGCTGGTGGCCTCGCCGGACGGCAGCGGCGGCAGCGTCACCATCCACTGTGATGCGCGGCTCTATCTCGGCAGCTTCGGCGCCGGCCAGCAGCAAGCGCTGGAGCTCGCCAAGGGCCGCCACGCCTGGGTGCAGGTGACGCGGGGCGCGCTGCGCGTGCACGGTCAGGAGCTGGTCGCGGGCGACGGAGCGGCGCTCTCGGACGAGCCGCGGCTGTTGCTCGAGGGCACGAGCGGCGGCGAGGCGCTGGTGTTCGACCTGGGCTGAGCACAGCGGAAAGCTCGAACGCTTCGCAGATCCGGGCGCTTCTGCGCGGCCTCTGGCGTCGCCATCGCGCGGCTGATGCGCTAGCGCGCAGCCGCCTCCGGCAACGACAGCTGTGCCAGCGAGCGCATCACGTCCTCGACGATATCGCTGGTGTCCTCGATGCCGACGCTGAGCCGGATCAGCGCGGGATCGATGCCGACGCGCTTCAGGTCTTCATCCGAGAGCTCGGAGAAGCTCATCAGGCAGGGCTGCTCGATCAGCGTCTCGACGCCGCCCAGCGAGGGCGCGATCTTTGCCAGCCGGCAGCCGTCGACGACCTGGGCCGCGGCCGCGCGCCCGCCCTCGACGATGAAGCTGACCACGCCGCCGAAGCCGCGCATCTGTGCGCGCGCCACCGCGTGCGAGGAGTGGCTCTCCAGCGCCGGATAGAACACCTGCTTCACCTGCGGGTGGCGCTCCAGCTCCAGCGCCACCGCGTGCGCGGTGCGGTTCTGGCGCTCGACGCGCAGGTTCAGCGTCTTCAGGCCGCGCGCGATCAGAAACGCCGCGTGCGGATCGAGCACCCCACCGAGCACGCCGCGCGCCTCGCGCAGCAGCGAGATGATGTGCTGGGGCCCCGCCACGATGCCGCCCAGCACGTCGTTGTGGCCCGCCAGGTACTTGGTGGCGCTGTGCACCACCAGGTCGATGCCGAAGCGCAGCGGGCGGCAGTTCACCGGGGTCGCGAAGGTGGAGTCGACCAGCGTGCGCACGCGGCCATGGCGCCGCACGATTTCCGCGATCTGCTCCAGATCGACGCAGTGGAGATACGGGTTGGTCGGCGACTCGGTGATCACGCAGCGCGTGTTCGGACGCAGCGCGCTCGAGAGCCCCGACAGATCGCCCGGCGCGACCATGGTGTGTTCGACCCCGAAGCGCGCCAGCGTCTGCACCACGAACTGGCGCGTGCGGCGGTAGCAGTCGTTGAACAGCACCACGTGGTCGCCGGCCTTGGTCAGCGCGAACAGTGTGCTGGTGACGGCGGCCATGCCGCTCGCGAAGGCCAGCGCGTCGTCCGCGCCCTCCAGCGCCGCGACGCGCGTCTCCAGCTCGCGCACCGTCGGGTTGCCGTAGCGGCCGTACTCTTCGCGATCGAGGTCCGGGTCCTGGCCGCGCATGTAGCGCTCCAGATCCGCGGTGTCGCGAAAGGTGAAGGTCGCGGTCTGCGCGATGCCCGGAGCCAGCGTGTTGTGCGGGCGATGATGGGGCGTACCGGCGTGGACCGCCTCGGTCGAGGTGGACGACGGCTCTCCCGGGGGGCGCGCCGCTGCGCTCACTTCTGGCCTTTCGAGTGGGCCGAGGCCCTCTGATCTTCGGAGCGCAGCTGCTCGACCTCGCTCCAGATCGCCTCGACGGCGCCGGCGAGCTCGACGTTGCGGCTCTCCTTCACGGTGCGGCGCTTGAGCTCCACCTGCCCCTTGTCCAGCCCGCGGTCGCCCACGGTCACGCGCAGCGGGATGCCGATCAGATCGGCGTCCTTGAACTTCACGCCCGGGCGCTCCTCGCGGTCGTCGACCAGCAGCTCGAGGCCCTTGGCCTCCAGCCCGGCCTCGATCTCGCGCACCGCGCGCTCGACCCGCTCGCCGTCGCCCAGCTGCACCAGGTGCACCTGGTAGGGCGCGATGCTGATCGGCCAGGCGATGCCGAAGTCGTCGTGGTGCTGCTCGATGGCGGCGGCCACCAGGCGCGAGACGCCGATCCCGTAACAGCCCATGACCAGCGTCTGCTTCTTCTGCTCCTGGTCGAGGTAGGTGGCCCCCATCTTCTGGCTGTAGTGGGTGCCGAGCACAAAGATGTGGCCCGCCTCGATGCCGCGGTAGCGCTTCAGCTGCGAGCCGCACTCGACGCAGGCGTCGCCGTCGACCACGCTGCGCAGGTCCAGGACCTTGCCGCTGTAGTCGCGCCCATACACCACATGCTGCAGGTGGCGATCGGCCGCGTTGGCGCCGCACACCGCGTCCGGCACCTGGCTGGCGGCGGTGTCGACGAAGATCTCGCCCTGGAAGCCGACGGGCCCCGCGAAACCGACCGGCGCCGCGGTGAGCTCCTTCACGGTGGCGGCGTCGGCGAGCTCCAGCTCCTTCACGCCCAGGGCACGGCCGAGCTTGTCCTCGTTCAGCTCGTGATCACCGCGCATCACCGCCAGCACCACCCGCTTGCCGGCGCGGTACACCAGGCTCTTGAGCAGCTGGCTCGGCTGTACCTTCAGGAACGCCGACACCTCCTCGATGCTCTTCTGGTTCGGGGTCTCGACCGGCGCCGCGGCGGGGACGCTGCCCGCGGCCGCGGGCGGCGGCGTGACGCGGCTCACCGCCACCTCCAGGTTGGCGGCGTACTCGCACTTCTCGCAGGCGACGATGATGTCCTCGCCGCTCTGCACCAGCACCTGGAACTCCTCGTTCTTGGAGCCGCCCATGCTGCCGGCGTCGGCCGCGACGCGGCGATAGGTGAGCCCGGTGCGATCGAAGATGCGCGTGTAAGCGTCGCGCATCGCGCGGTAGCTGGCCTCGGCTCCCGCCGCGTCCGCATCGAAGGAGTAAGCGTCCTTCATCAGGAACTCGCGGCAGCGCAGCAGACCTGCGCGCGGCCGCGGCTCATCGCGGAACTTGGTCTGCACCTGGTACAGGTTCTTGGGCAGATCGCGGTAGCTGCGGATCTCCCGGCGCGCGAGATCAGTGATGATCTCCTCGTGCGTGGGCCCCAGGTGGTAGTCGGCGTCCTTGCGATCCTTCAGCCGGAACAGCTCCGGACCGAACACCTCCCAGCGCCCGCTCTCCTTGAAGTACTCGGCCGGCAGCAGCGCCGGCAGCAGCACCTGCTCGGCGCCCGAGCGGTCCATCTCCTCCACCACGATCCGTTCGATCTTCTTCAGCACCCGCAGCCCGAGCGGCAGGAAGCTGTAGATGCCCGCGCCCACGCGACGCACGTAGCCGGCGCGCAAGAGCAGGGAGTGGCTGGCCGTGGTGGCGTCCGAAGGCGCCTCTTTCACGGTGGGTAATAGAGCTCGGCGATAACGCATGATTTCGGGCCCCGCCCATAGCATGTTTTTGGATGCCTCACGGCAGGCCACGTCGTATCGCGGCCGCACGACCCGACCCTTGGGCCAGTGGGCAGTCCTGGGGTTGGTGAGCGGGGTGGCTGGATCCGAGCCCCCCTGACGAGCGAGTTACACGGGGACGCCGAAATCTCGCAGCGCGTCGTTCAGGCTGGTCTTCTGATCCGTGCTTTCCTTGCGCTGCCCGATGATCAGCGCCGTCGGCACCATGTATTCGCCGGCGGGGAAGCGCTTGGGCCGCATGCCGGGGATCACGACGCTGCGCGCCGGCACGCGGCCGCGCAGCTCCTTGGGCTCGCTGCCGCTGACGTCCACGATCGGCGTGGAGGCGGTCAGGGTCACGCCCGCGCCGATCACGGCGCCGCGCTCGACCAGCACGCCCTCGACGATGATCGCGCGCGAACCGACGAAGCAGTCATCCTCGACGATCACGGGCTGCGCTCCCGGAGGCTCGAGCACGCCGCCGATGCCGACGCCGCCCGAGAGGTGGCAACGCTTGCCGATCTGCGCGCAGGAACCGACCGTGGCCCAGGTGTCCACCATGGTGCCCGCGCCGACGTAGGCGCCGATGTTGACGTAGCCGGGCATCACGATCGCGCCCGCTTCCACGAACGCGCCGTAACGGACCGTGCCCGGCGGCACCACGCGCACGCCGGCCTTCTCCAGGTCGCTCTTGAGCGGGATCTTATCGTAGAAATGGATGGGCCCGGCAGCGCTCGGGGCCATCTCCGAGATCGCGAAGTAGAGCAGCACGGCCTGCTTGAGCCAGGCGTGCGTCTCCCACTGCCCGGGGGCGCGCTGGCTGGCGACGCGCAGCTCCCCCCGGTCGAGCGCCGCGACCGTGTCCGCCACGGCGGCCTTGTGCCGGGGATCCTTCAGGAGCTGGCGGTCGGCAAAAGCGGCTTCGATCAGCGGGCGGAGATCTGCTTCCGGCATGGGGCGTTTCCTGTCTTCGGGCGCGAACGGCGCCATCGGCTTCGCCCTCTTACGACAAAGGCCAGGAAATGCACACCCTGAGCGGCTCCGGCGAAAATTCGAAGCTGCCGCCGAGCCGGCGTGCCGCGACCTCGGCGCAGGGCAGCGTGGCCTCGACCAGCGGCAAGGCAGCGATCTGCACGGCGGTTCCCATGGTGGACTGCGTATGAAAGCCGATCCACGTCTGTGCGGCGACCCCGCGCCGGGCGACATAGCGCACCTGCAGCGGCCGTGCCGCGCTGCGCCGCGCGACCAGCGCCACGCCCAGCACCAGCAGCGTCTTGGCCGCGGCCAGATCCACGCTCAGGCCCCCCTCCGGCACGTCCGCCGGGGCCACGAAGATGGCGGGGATCGCTTCCGCGCCGGCCGCTTCGCTGCTGCTGCTGTGAATCCACTCCACCGGCGTTGCATCGATGGGGCGCGGGCGCGCGGCGCGATCCAGGAGCCCGACCAGCGGCAGCGTGCCGCTGAGCTCGTCCACGAGGCCCGGCAGCGCTTGCTCGAGCGCCAGGCGGCGCGCGGCAGAGAGCCGGCCGGACTCCACCGCCCGGCGCAGCGCTGACTGCAGACGCGTCAATGTGGAGCGCAGCGCTTCGACGATCGGCTGAGCTGCCTCGGGGGTCGTGCCACGGCGAACCAGCGCCTCGTTCAGCGCGCCCAGGCTGCCGATCATCTCGTCGCAATCTTCGTGGACGGCGGCCACCGCCGAGAAGAGCCCCTTTTGACCTACCTTGATCGAGCTCAGGATCAGCTGGAGGTTGCGTACCGAGCCCAGGCCGTTACGCAGAGGACCCAGCTCGACGAGCTCGGGGGCGAGGGCGGATGCGCTCGGGAAGACACTGGGGACAGCGCCGGGTCGCACATCCTCCAGCGGACCACAAACCGAGCGGTGGGGCCAGCCCTCAGAGCACTCTCGTGTACCGGACCCGGCCCGCCGGGTTCACCCCTCGGGTACGGCTGTTGCCATCCGGGCAAGCGCGTCCGCTGGTCCTGCGAGGGCGCCCACCCTGGCGCTGCGCCGTCATTGAAACACGAAGAAAGTCGACAGGCCCAGACAACTGTGTGAGACGAGTAACGTGAGCGTACTCGTCACCGGGGCAGCGGGTTTCATCGGTAGCCACACCGCTATGCGTTTGCTGCAGCGGGGGGATCAGGTCATCGGGCTCGACAACCTGAACGACTATTACCCGCCCGAGCGCAAGCGCAGCAACGTGCGCGAGGTCGGACAACACGCACGCAGCCAGCATCAGTTCGAGTTCATCGAGGGCGACATCCGCGATCGCCCGCTGCTCGCGCGCGTGTTTCGCCAGTTCGACGTGAAGGCGGTGATCCACCTCGCGGCGATGGCGGGCGTGCGCGTCTCGGTGGACGACCCGTGGCTGTATTACGACGTCAACCTGACCGGCACGCTCAACCTGCTGGAGGCGGTCCGCGCCCAGAGCACGCGCGCGACCTTCGTGCTGGCGTCGACCTCGTCGGCGTACGGAGCGACCGCCACGCTGCCCTTCCTGGAGAGCGAGAGCGCCGACCGCCCGCTCGCGCCGTACGCGGCCAGCAAGCGCGCCGCGGAGCTGCTCGGCTTCACCTATCATCACCTGCACGGGCTGGACGTGACCGCGCTGCGCTTCTTCACGGTGTACGGCCCGCGCGGCCGCCCCGACATGATGGCGTACAAGGTCCTCGACAGCGCGTACGGCGGTGCTCCGGTTCCGTATTACAACAACGGGCAAATGCATCGCGACTGGACCTTCGTGGACGACATCGTCTCCGGGGTGGTCGCGGCGGCGGATCGCCGGCTCGGCTACGAGGTGATCAATCTGGGCCGCGGCGAACCCGTGCTGGTGGCGGACTTCGTCCAGTCACTGGAGCAGCTGGCAGGCAAGAAGCCGAACCTGATCGAGAAGCCCATGCTCAGCGCCGACGTCGAGTACACGTTCGCGGACATCAGCAAGGCGCGACGCTTGCTCGACTACGAGCCGAAGGTGAGCGTGGCCGAGGGAACGCGGCGGTTCTTCGAGTGGTACCTGGCCCACGTGCGCAAAAATCCGGGAGCTTAGCGCCTCGCAGGCGCTGCTCCAGATTGCTGCTGATGACCCCGCGCCGCGCCAACTCCGGCGCGACCTCGGCATAGTCCTTCGGACGCCAGGCGAAGCTACCCGCGAGAACATGGTTGCCGACGTCGAACAAGGCTTGCGCCGCGAGCTGCAGCCCGCGTTCGAGGGCCCACTCGTCCCAATCGTCATCCAGCGTGCGCCCTGCTGCAGCCTGGAGCCTCAGGACGGTACTGCGCAGCAGTGCCAACCGTTCGGCGAGCGCTTCCTCACGGACGACCACGCGCGCCCTCTCGCAAGAGCTCTTGCTGCAACCGGCGCAGGTAGCGTGTGTCCTCGAAACGACGAATGGCCTCCATCTCGAAATCGAAACGCACCAGCGGATCACGCTCGATGAGCCGCACGCCATCGCGTACCACCTCGGCTGCCAACAAAGGCGGCGCGCTCCGCAGATCACGTCCACCGGGCTTCGAAATTCGATCGCTCGCGATAAGTCCTCCGCCAGGCGTGCCTGCTCATCCAGCCCTGGCTGCGACGCTGCGAGCACAGCTACATCCACGTCCGACCCGTCGCTGGCATCGCCCCGGCCTGCAGAGCCAAATAGATACGCGAGCCAGTAGCGCCGGATGGCGCTCCAACACAGAGCGCAGCGCCGTGATCAGCTCGGAGGAAGCCATGATGGTGGTAACCTAGTATACGCCAGTGCTCGGCAGGGGCCAGCGTGGAGCCCGCCCTGCATTGGACCGGCTACGGAGCAGGCAGTGGGTCGAGCCTTGGATCGAGCGCGAAAGGGGATTGCTCTTCGACGACGTAGCCGCCGGTCGCGCTGGACGGTTGGAAGATGAGGTTCCAGCTCTGTGGGGCTACCACGCTGGGAAGTACAACGAACTCGTGCCGGGCTAACAAGTTATCACCAAACGCTCGCTGCCCGGCACTCACCGCGCCAGGAACCAGCCAGTTCGCGTTGGGCACATCGCCTCGCTGACAGATGTGCAAAGCGGATAGGTTCGTCATCCGGGCTCTCGTGAGCACATACGGTGTCGAGTTTAGGGCGGTGAAACCGACATGCACCGCCAGCTCGAGAACCGCGGTCGCAGGCTCCAGCGAACAATACACACATCTCGTACCGGCGCTGTTCCACCGCCCACCAACCTGGAAGGCACCCTCGCCGCTATCCCAAGTCGGGGCGTGCTTCTCGCGATCCAATCGCCAGAAAAAGAGCTGATCTCGTCCCAGCGCCGAGACAAAAGACGTCATACATAAACGCCATACTCGAGTTGCGTGAGGAGAGTCTCCACCATTTCGACTCCTGTTGGTGTGGCGAGCAAATCGATCGGCCGGCGACCACTCAGAGGCAGAGGCCTGGACTTGAGCCAACGCTCCGCCTCTTCCTGAGAGCCGAGTACACGCGTTGCTTGGGCCAGAATCTCGGCAAACTTCCAGGTGCGACCTCCCTGCTCTTCACTCAGCGGCCTTGGTTCTTCCTTGCGGCGCTGCAGCGTCCGGACACTCACGCCAACCGCGCGCTGAATGTCTTCCTCCTCTCGCAAGCAGACGACGTTGCTTGCAAGATGCAGCAGCGCAGCGGAAGGCAGCCCGCTCAAAATCAGATCATGGGCGTCGAGACGCGTCGACAGCCTCTTGCGAAGCACCTTGCTCCCCCCGAGCAACTTGACAACGCTCTCGATGTTCTCGTCTTCGGTACAAATCTTCTCGGCCGCCATCTCGCTCAGCTCCGTCACGTGACGCTATCAATCTGACACATGGCGCGCCAGCGGCAAGGGCCAAGCACTCGGCCAAGCGGCCATCACGATGGGAACGTGCCTACCTGGTGTGGCGCGCCCCGCCGGCGCCTTTCCCGGCCGCAACGCCTTCACAGGCCAGAGCAGCGCCAAACGCCCGAAGCTCTCAGAACGCCCTCAGGTACTGCGAGGGAATGGTCGGCGCCACGCCCAGCGCTTTGGCAGCGTGCAGGGCCCAGTAGGGGTCGCGCAGGAAGGCGCGGCCCAGCAGCACCAGATCGGCGTCGCCCTCGGCGACGATGGCTTCGGCTTGTTTGGGCTCGGTGATGAGCCCGACGGCGGCGCTAGGAATGCCCGCTCGGCGCACCGCGCGCGCGAACGGCACCTGGTAGCCGGGTTGGACCGGGACCTTGGCGTGGGGCGAGCTGCCGCCGGAGCTGCAGTCGATCAGATCGACGCCCTCGGGTTGCAGGCGGCGCGCCAGCTCCACGGTCTCTTCCGGCGTCCAGCCCCCGTCGACCCAGTCGGAGCAGGAGAGGCGCACGGCGAGCGGCAGCGACTCGGGCCAGACGGAGCGCACGTCGCGCGTTACCTCGAGCAGCAGGCGAATGCGGCCCTCGAAGCTGCCGCCGTAAGCGTCCGTGCGCTGGTTGGAGAGCGGCGACAGGAAGCTGTGCAACAGATAGCCGTGCGCCGCATGCAGCTCGAGCCAGCGGAAGCCGGCGTGCACGCAGCGCCGCGCGGCGTCACGGAAGGCGCCACGGATGGTGACGATGTCCTCCGGGCTAGCCTCGGTCGGCGTGCGGTAGCCGGTGTGGAACGCGATCGGGCTGGCTCCGATCGGCTGCCAGCCGCCCTGCTCGTCCGACAGCGGCTGGCCCCCCTCCCACGGTCGCGCCGTGCCCGCCTTGCGCCCGGCGTGCGCGAGCTGCATGCCGGCGACCGCGCCCTGGGCGTGCACGTGTTGCACGATGCGCGTCAGCTGGTCGATCTGCGCGTCATCCCAGATGCCCAGATCTTCCGGCGAGATGCGCCCGCGCGCCTCCACCGCCGACGCCTCCGTCAGCACCAGGCCGGCGCCGCCCACGGCGCGGCTGCCCAGGTGCACAACGTGCCAGTCGCTGGCGAAGCCGTCCGTGGAGCTGTACTGGCACATCGGCGAGACGCCGATGCGGTTGCGCAAGGTAACGCTGCGGAGTCGGAAGGGCTGGAACAGGGACGACATTCGGAAGGGATCAAGGGGTCTCGGCGCCCAGGGGTCAAGCGAAGACGCAGAGCGTTGTCTCCGTCCGGTGGGCACTCCTGGAGTCGCCGGGAGCCGAACGGTCCGAGCCCTGAAGCCCCTCGGGCCCTCCTCCCCTATTCCGAGGTCGAGAGTTCCTTCAGCGCCTGCGAGAGCCGCGTCAGGACCGTGCGGTCGAATGCCTTGCAGCGCAGCACGTTGGCCTGCCAGCGCGCCTCGCCACGGAAGGTCCAGTCGTAGGTTCCGGTGGGACGCGTCGAGATGCAGAGCGCCGTGCCGGCGCGCCCGGAGTCGAGCCGGTAGTCGACCTCATCCAGCTCCAGCTCGACCAGCGCCGGCTCGTCGTAGTTCACGGCGCCGTCCGCCGGCCCGACATCGGCCGGCGCCCTGAAATCGCTCGCTAAATCCTGGTCTGTCCCGGAGGAGAAAAGGCTGCTCATGGGTTCAGTATAGCAGCCCGCGGTAGCCGGGCAAGGCTCACTTCTGGCCGATCATTTCTCGGCGATGATGTAGGCCACCCAGGCGCCCGCGTTGTCCGCGCGCTTGCGGGCGCGGTAAACGCCGGTGCCCTCGCCGTCCTCGTCTTCGTCTTCCCAGTACACGGTGCTGCGGGAGAAGCCGGCCTCCTCGAGCAGCTCGCGCAGCTCGGGCAAGGTCCAGAAGCGCCAGTGGTAGGTGAAAGCACGCTCCAGCTTGGTGCCGTCCTTGAACTCGAAGTGGATGTGATTCACGACCGAGTGGTCGATGGCGTTCACCTCGTGCTGATCCCAGAGATAGGTGAAGCCGCCCTTGATCTTGGTGCGCTCGATCTCGCTCTCGTGCATCGGCTCCATCGAGTACGGCCCGCCGTAGGCGTCGAGCACGAGCATGCCCTGATCCGACAGGGAGGCGAGAACGCCCGCGAAATACGCGCGCATCTCGGCGCGCGTCTTGAACACCCAGTAGCTGAAGTTGAGCGCCAGGCACAGATCGTAGCGGCCGCGCACCGGGTCGAGCACGTTCTGGCGCGAGAGCGTGATGCGCTTGCCGGGCTCGCCGATCGGCGCCAGGTTGTGCTCGATGCCCCAGTCGAGTGTGGGCTGGTCGAGGTCGATGCCGAGCGCGATGCGCTCGGGGTGGGACTTGACCCACGCGGCGCAGAACAGCGCCGTGCCGCAGAAGTCTTCGCGCAAGCTCAGCGGAGCTCGACCGAAGGTCTTCTTGTAGACGCGGTGCACGAAGGCGATCTCGATCTCCGGGTCTTGCACGGCGCGCTGATACAGGTCGTGCTTGTCCGCGGTGGCGGCCGTCAGTGCTGGTTTCTTCTTGGCGGGGGTACGGGTGCGCGAGCGCCGGGAGTCGGTCATGAGAGGAAAGAGCCGGGTGCCCCGCAGGGGCCGGGGTGCGGGGTATCACCGCAGAGAGTGTGTGGGTGCGGGGTGTCGGCCGCCGTTTTAATGGCCGGAGCGCCCCCCCACAACCACGGAGATCTTTAAGCCTGCCGGCCGAGGGCCGTTGTGGTCCTGGATGTCCGCGCGTGACGTGAATTCGGAAGGCCAGCTCGAGCTGGGATTGCAGGCACTGCCGGTCGATCCGGTGGATCGCAAGCTGATGTCGGGCCTGCGCATCCAGATGGCCTTCATGCTGTTCACCGCCCTGGTGGTGGCGCTGCTCACGACGCTGGCCTTCGTGTTCATCTCGCGCATCTTCCAGCAGCTCACGCCGTCGATCCGCTCCGACCTGGAGAACAAAGCCGTACGCGGCAGCCGCGAGATCGCGCTCTCGGCGGATCTGGGCATCGTGATCAAGGACCGGGCGCAGATCGAGCAGCAGCTGGGCGGCTACGACCGCGACAGCGACGTGCTGAGCGTGGTCATCACTGACGCCGAGGGCAATGTGATCGCCGAGTTCGGCAAGAGCCCGCTGTCGACGAGCGAGCTGTTTGCCGGCTCCTCCGGGCAGCTGCACCCGGGACCGCCGGTCGAGCCGAAGGGCGCGCCCGCCTGGTTCAGCGCCTGGACCTGGTCCGTGATCGAAGGGACGCCCGTGGGGCGCGCAGGTGTGGTGGTGTCGGGAGCGCGGCTGGAAGCCGGCTCCAAGCTGGAGCACAACATCCTGACCAGCGCCGCGATCGGCTCGGCGCTGGCCTTGCTCGCGGCCTTCGCGTTCGTCGGCCTGTACATCGGCCCGCTGATCCGCGTGACGCAGCAAGCCTTCGCGCGGCTGGAGAAGACCACCCTGGCGGCGCTGGAGGCGACGCGCATCAAGAGCGAGTTCCTGGCCAACATGAGCCACGAGATCCGCACGCCGATGAACGGCGTGCTGGGCATGGTCGAGCTGCTCAGCGGTACCGTGCTCGATCCGCGGCAGCGCCGCTACGTCAGCACGCTGGAAAACTCCGCCAACGGTCTGATGACCGTGCTCAATGATATCCTGGACTTCTCCAAGATCGAGGCGGGGAAGCTCAAGATCAGCTACGCGCCCACGGCCATTCGCGACCTGATGGAAGAAGTGGCCGAGCTGTTCTCGCGGCGGGCTCACGAGAAGAAGCTGGAGCTCACCTGCCACATCGAGTCCGGCGTGGCCGAGATGCTGGAGCTCGACGCGCACCGCTTGCGGCAGGTGCTGTCGAACCTGACCGGCAACGCCATCAAGTTCACCGAGCAAGGTCAGGTCGTGCTGCGCGCGCGCGCGGTCGAGGGCCGGCGCGTGCGCTTCGAGGTGCAGGACACCGGTATCGGCATCTCGGACGACGTACTTCCGAAGCTGTTCGGCGCGTTCGTGCAGGCGGACGGCTCGATGACGCGGCGCTACGGCGGCACCGGTCTGGGCCTCACCATCTCCAAGCAGCTGGTCGCGCTGATGGGCGGCGAGCTGGGCGTGATCACCAAGCAGGGCCAGGGCAGCACCTTCTGGTTCAACCTGCCCGCGCGCGAGGTCGAGGGCGCCGCCAAGCCGCTCGATCGCCCCAAGTACCTGTTCCGCACGCTGATCGTGGACGACAACGAGACGAACCGCGTGGTGCTGGAGGAGCTGCTCACGCGCTGGGGCGTGCCCAACAAGAGCGTGGAGGGCGCCGAGGCGGCGCTGTGCGAGGTGGACCAGGCGGAGCGCAGCGGGGCTCCCTACGCGCTCGTGCTGTCGGACTTCAACATGCCCGACATCGACGGCGCCAACCTGGCCACGGCCATCGCCTCGGCGCACACGGGCGCGACCGACCAGCAGCTGCGGCCGCGCTTCATCCTGCTCACCTCCTCCGACGAGGAGTCGCTGAGCGAGGAGGCGCGCTCCTGCATCGACGGCTTCCTGCAGAAGCCGGTGCGCGCCCAGGACCTGGTTCGCATGATGAACAACGTGCTCGCCGGCAGCGCCAGCGCCCTCGCCGTGCGGCAAGCGACCCCGCAACCGCAGCGCATGCACTCGCGCCCGGTGCTGGTGGTGGAAGACAACCCCGTGAACCAGGAGGTGCTGCGCGAGAGCCTGGCTCAGCTCGGCTATCGCGCGCACGTGGTCGACAACGGGCAGCTGGCGCTGGATGCGCTGGCGGAGAAGTCGTACCCGCTGATCTTCATGGATTGCCAGATGCCCGTCCTCGACGGCTACCAGGCGGCGCGCGAGATCCGCCAGCGCGAGTCGGGCAAGGCTCACGTGCCGATCATCGCGGTCACCGCCCACGCCTTCGAGGGCGAGCGCGAGAAGGTGCTGGCCGCCGGCATGGACGACTACATGTCCAAGCCGATCAAGCAGACCGTGCTGCTGGAGGCGCTGCAGCGCTGGTGGCCGCAGGAGGAAGAACACGCGCAGCCTGACGCACCGCCCCAATCGGTGCGCCGCGCCAGCAGCAGGCCGCCGTCCTTCGATCCCGGGCCCAGCGACGCGGTGGTCAGCGTGTTCTTGCGCATCGTACCCGAGCAGCTGCTGGAGCTCGAGCGCGCCATCGAGAAGCTGGACGCGCAGCTATTGAAGCAAGTCGCTCACAAGCTCAAGGGCGGTTGCCTCGCCGTGGGCGTGCCCAGCATGGCCGCCTTGTGTGCGGAGCTCGAGCGCAATCCCGACAACCGCGCGGAGCTGCTCGCGAAGCTCGCGAATGAATTCGAGGTCGTGTCGGAGCGCCTGGCAAAGCAGCGCGCCGTGGCTCGAGCCAACTAATCCCGTCTGTGCAGCTGGCCGTTGGACGCTGTGACAATGACGTCACAGGGGCCCGGGGTTGTTATCGATGCATAGACTATCAAAGCTGGATCAGCGGAGCCCTGCTCTGCTCTTACGACGCCTCGCGCCATGGGCGGTCTTGGGATTGCTCATCGCGGGTTGTCTCTACGACGAAGACGACAGGTGTGGACCGAACCAGCATGTCGCGAGCAACGACAGGCGCTGCGTCTGCGACGACGGCTTCGTTTACAGCGCGAGCGGTTGCGTGGAAGGCATGCAGGACAGCACCGGCTCGGGCAAGGCCTGCACGAGCGACGCGGATTGCGAGGGGCAGGCGGCGAGCTATTGCGAGTCGTTCGTGAGCCACAGCTGCCTGGTGCCGGACTGCACCGTCACTCCCGACAACTGCCACTCGGGCTTCGAATGCTGCAGCTTCGCCGGCATTCAAGGCCTCGAGTCCGTGCCGAACTTGTGCCTCGCGGAGGGGTTGTGCCAGAACTGAAAGCGAGCTTTGTAATCGTCTTCGGCAGCGCGACGCTGCTCACCCTGGCCGGCTCTGCGCTCGCGCAGACCGATGCCATCGCGCCGCTTCCCCCCGCTCCGGCGCCCGCTCCAGCTCCAGCGCCCGCTGCCGATCCGGCGGCGAGCACTGGCTCCTCGGATGCCGAAGCCGAGGCGCTCGCGGCGGCGCTGAGCTCGAGCAGCGACAGCACGGCCGCCGCCGTGGCCGACGTGGAGGAGTTCAAGCTCAATCTCTATGGCTTCACGGACTTCACCTACACGGCGACGCTCAACGACTTCGCTTTTGCCTCGCCCTACCCGACCTTCCTGATCGGTAACTTCAACCTGTATGTCGGCGCGGAGCTCGGCCATGGCTGGCGCTCGCTCTCGGAGGTCCGCTTCACGTACCTCCCGAACGGCAACTATCCCCGCGGTACCGATCCCGCCAATCCACCCCCGCGTCAGGATACGACGGCGTACGACCCGGCAGACCTCGGGCGACCGGTGAAGTGGGGCGGCGTCGTGATCGAACGCGCCTGGCTCGAGTACACCGTGCACCCGTTGTTGACCATCCAGGGCGGCTCCTGGCTGACGCCTTACGGGATCTGGAACGTCGACCACGGCTCGCCCGTGATCATCGGCGTGCGGCGCCCGTTCGTGGTGGGTGAAGAGCTCCTGCCCGCCCACCAGACCGGCATCCAGGCCTACGGCTCGTACCTGGCCGGGCGCACCGAGATCGGCTACCACCTGGGCCTCAGCAACGGGCGCGGACCGATCGATACCTACGCGGATCTGGACAAGAACAAGGCCGTCACGGCGCGCCTCTCGGTCTCCAACGACTCGCCCATCGGCAACATCACGGTCGGCGGCACGCTCTACCGCGGGCGCTTCACCGATCGGACCCAGGGCTACTACCTCGACGCGCTGGGGAATTACGGCACATCCTACATCGCCACCGCTGTGTACGACGAGATGGCGCTGGCTGCCGACCTGCGCTGGGTCTGGGAAGACTTCACCCTACAGGGAGAATTCATCCAGCGCGACGTCGTGTACCCGCGCGAGGACGTCCGCCCCGCGGCGTTTGCGTCGGCGACCGTGGCCAACGGATTCCTCGCGGATTTCCGCAGCACCGGCTGGTACCTGTTGGCCGCCTACCGCTTGCCCTGGTGGAACATCATGCCCTTCTTCGGAGGCGAGAGCTACCACCCGAATCAGGAGTTCATCAACAACGCCAACGCGATCTGGGGCGGCCTAAATATCCGGCCGATTCCGCGCGTAGTGCTCAAGGCACAGTACACGCAGAGCTGGTTCCTGGATCCGATCCAGTTCGCGACGATAGGCGAGCGCGGCCTCAAAGCAATCGATCTTCAGGCTTCATGGAGCTTCTAATGACGAGCCGACGCGAATTTCTGAGATTGTCCGCGAGCGCAGCCTTCACGCTGGGCTTTCCGCTCGGTACCGCGAGCGCACAGGCACAGACCCTGGCCCTGGTCGTGGCCAAGAACAGCCCCATTCAGCAGCTGTCTCAATACGAGCTGAAGAAGCTGTACCTGGGCGCGAACATCAACGATCCGTCCGGCGAGCGCATCATCGCCTTCAATCAGGCGCCGAACTCGCCGGATCGCGTGGCCTTCGAGCAGCGCGTGCTGGGCATGTCCTCGGAAGAGGTGTCCCGCTACTGGATCGATCGCAAGATCCGCGGTGAGAGCGGCGCGCCCAAGGCGGTAGGTTCGGTGGAGCTGCTGCAGCGCGTGGTGAGCAAGCTGGAGCACTCCGTCGCTTATGTGAGAGCGGACCAGGTACGGCCCGAGGTGCGCATCGTCGCCATCGATGGCTCGGTACCAGGAGATTCCGGCTACCGACTGTACGCATGAAGAACCGGGGAGTGCCGCCGACGGCGCTCTGAGTCAGACTTAACGAACCCCCAGAGTCTCCCTCGGAAGGTATGCCGGAAGCAGCACTCGCCCCGAACGTGCTCGTCATCGATGATTGTGAAATCGCGCGTGCCGAGATGACACACCGCCTCGGTCGGGCGGGCCTCAAGGTCTCGAACCTGGCCTCCCCGATCGGGGCGACACGCGTGATCGTCGATCAAGCGATCGACGTGGTGGTGATCGACGTGCAGATGCCGAGCATCCGCGGTGATCGCCTGGCGGCCCTGTTCAAGGGCAATCCGCGCTTCGCGACGCTCGGTGTGATCCTGGTCACGGGCGGCGATGAGGCCGAGCTGGAGGAGCTGGGCGCGGTCGCCAAGGCGGACGCGGTCCTGTCCAAGGGGCGCCTCGATCGCCTCGTCGATCTGGTCAGGGACACGTTCCGCCGCCGGCGCAGCAGTCAGCTGGGGCCGCAGCGCAGCGAGCGGCCCCAGGTGCGCTGACCGCCGACGTAGGCGAGCAGCCCGGCGTCGCCCGCGGACCAGAGCGAGACATCGAAGAACGCCCCCGAGCGCGCCAGCACGATCGCGGGCGCCTCCTGGCGCTGGAGATCGATCAGCACCAGCTCCTGCGGCGCGTGCGGCTCGGCAGTGCTCGGCCGCGCCAGAGCGACCCAGCGCCGCCCGCACAGCTCCGCCCCCGCGAAGGGAGCGGGCTCGATGCCGTTCTCGTACAGGAGCCAGTCCGGCTCCGTCTGCGCGGACGCGCCCGCCAGCGGCACGCGCAGCGTGAGCAGGCCGAAATGCGTGATGTCGCGCTCCAGCGCCATCAGGCCCAGCAGCGAGCTGCCATCGGCGCTCTGCGCCAGAAACTCCGTCGTGGATCGGCTCGGGCCGCCCACCCACACGACGCGATCGTCGCTCAGAGTGACCTGGCGCTGCGGACTGATCTCCAGCCGGCGCAGGTGCAACGAGGACATGCCCGTGCGCGCCTCCAGGTAGATCGCCACCACGCCCTGCGGCGTGCCGAGCAGCTGCACGCTGTGCGCGGAGCTCAGATCGTCGGTCAGGACCCAGGCGTCGGGCTGCCCCTCGACCCAGAGCTTGGCCCGCAGCGGCTCGTCGGGGCCCGCCGCGCGCGCGACGTAGGCGGCGAGCGGCGGCACGCCCCGCAGCAGCTTCGGGTCTCCGACCGGGACCGCGACGCGCGTGCCGACGCGCGCGTCGTCGCGCAACACCTCGGGCACGGCGCCCGGCCCGGCGCCGGCGAGCGCGTGCCGCAACAGCCGGCCGTGGGAGACCCAGTAGGCGTAGCCGCCGCGCACCGCCGGGCCCTTGGCGAGCGGGAACGGCGCGGCGCGGTCGGGCAGGATCTGCAACGGAGTGACGCGAGGCCTGGCTCCCCCCTTGCCCGTGTGCTCCAGCTGCGCGAGCCACAGCTCGTTCTCGCGGTTGATCATCGCCACGCCGTGCTCGGTGGCGGTGGCGGGCCCCGCGGGCGCGATCTCCACGAGCGAGTCGAACACCAGGCCCCCGACCACGCTGCCCGCGTCCGAGGTCGCGTCCCGGCCGCCGGTGCTCGAGCTCACCACCACCGGCTCGCGCTCGGGCGGCGGCGGCTCGCGCCGCGCGACAGAGCGGGCGCCGGCATCCACCGCGAGCGCCGCGGCGCGCGCGCGTTCGGTCAGCTCGCGGCCCGCCGCCGGCGCCTCGGCGCTGATCGCTGCGGGGGCAGACGCGCTGAAGCTGGACGACGGGCGCCGCTCCGAGCCACACTCACAGCCGAGCACCAGCCAGAGGGTGCAGATCCAGAGCGCTGGAGCTGCGCGGCGTGCGGTCACGCGCGAAAGAACTCCTGAAACGGTACGTCCACCGGCGCTCCGTGCAGGCCCACCTCGATCAGGTGCGAGAGCAGCGGCCAGCGCCGCCGATCCAGGCCTTCTGCGGAGGACTGGAAGAAGCGGTCCAGCACGCCCAGCACCTCCAGACACTCCAGCGTCGCCCCCTGCATGAGCCGGATGGCCTCGCGCGTCGCGTGCCCCATGCCGAGCAGCGCGCCGAAGCGCCCGGTGCGGCCGCCGTTGCAGGTGACCGTGAGGTCGCCCGAGCCCGCCAGGCCCAGCGCCGTCGCGACGCTGCCACCCTGCGACACGACCAGCTCTTGCATCTCCACCAGGGACTGCGCGAACACCGCCGCCTCGTAGTTGTGCATGGCCACGCTGCCGCGCTCGCCGCCCACGCGCTGGTGCAGCCCCGCGCCGAAGGCGATGCCCATGGCGTAGGCGTTCTTGAGCGCGGCACACAGCTGCGTGCCGCGCTCGTCCTCTTGCAGCACCACGCGGTAGTAGGGCGTCTCCAGCCAGTCCGCGAAGCGCCGTGCGACGCTCAGGTCCTGGCCGGTGAACACCACCATGGTGGGCGTGCGCCGCACCAGCTCCCCCGCGATGCACGGGCCGCAGACCGCGACGGGCCGGGTCTGCGCGGCGAGCTCGTCCGGCAGCGCGAGCCGCAAGGCCTCCGTCAACACCCGCAGCCGGTGAGCTGCCGGCTGCCCCGGATCCGGCGGGCCCCCCTGCTCCAGCCCTTTGCTCAGCATCAAGATCGGCCGCGGGCTGCGCGCCAGCACGGGCGCGAGCGCACTCGCCGCCCAGGGGATGCCGGCCGAGCTCACCCCGAGCACGATCGCGTCCGCGTCGGCGCAGGCCTCCGCCAGCTCGCTCGCGGGCTGGCAGCGCAGCTTCGCCGGCAGCCGGACCCCCAGCGTGGGATGCGGCCGCTCGCTGGCCACGGCGCTCACCAGCGCGCCGTCGAGGGGCGTTCCGATCAGGCGCACGTCATGGCCTCGATCGCTGAGAGGCACACACAGCGCGCTACCCATCATGCCGGCGCCGACCACGGAAATGACTGCCACGCTCACGTTGTAAGCCGAATTCAGCCCGGCACTCCAGTTGCCTCGCCGCGCGTGCCGCGGCGCGCTCCAGCCGGGGCGGAGCCTGCCGTTCGATGGAGTGGTGACTCCCTGCAGCAGAGGCTGGAAAACGAGCGGCGATGCTCTGGCCAGAGGCCAACGGCCGAGGAGTCGGAGACCACGCCCCGCTGACGATGCTGCGTCAAGCGCCTGGCAGCGCGCGCGGAGAGCGCCATGAATCGGCCGCGCCGAGCTGCGCCCAAGCCCAGCGCCGCGGCGCGCCGCGCTGCACCGTGGGAGGTGACGCCCGCGGACCTGCAGTGTCTGGACGCCGTGCGCTCGCTGCTCACGGCGCTCAATAACGCCTACGTCAGCACACGGCAGATCCACGCCCTGATCCTCGACATCCCCGTGCTCGCCGCGCGCTGCGTGCGGCGCATCGGCTCCCAGCAGGCCGTCACCCCGGAGCTGCTGGAGAAGGCGCTCAACTCGATCGGCAACCTGGGCCTGGAGACGGAGCTCCTGGGCCTGCTCGAGGATCTGACCACCTGCCGCGCGGACCTGCAGGAGCAACAAGCGGAACGCCCCTCGCGAGCGCCGGGCGAGTGAGCGCGCGCGGCGCGTAGGCACGGCTGGCCCGGGACTTGCTCCGCGCCAGCCAGGTGGCGCTGAGTCTCGACAGCTCGCTTGCTTTTCGGCCGAACCCCGGCACAGCAGCGCGCGAGGGCGCGGCGGCGCGCGAGGCCACGGCGGCGCGCGCCGCGGACGCGCAGGCCTTCACCCAGGCGCTCCAGCACCACGTCGCACCTGCGCGCACCCCGCTCACGGGCAGCCAGGCTGCGGACGCGCTGCAGGCGGCCTGGCAAGGCGCCATGGGTCGCGCTCCCAGCCAGAGCACGCTCTCGATCCTGGTCGGGCAATGGGCGCATGAGACGGGCCGCGGCGCGGCCATGCTCAACTACAACTTCGGCGGCATCAAGGGCTCGGGCCCGAGCGGCGCCAGCACGGTCTACGCCACGCACGAGGGCTCGGGCGGGAGCGCGGTGCAGATCCGCGATCGCTTCCGCGCCTATGACAGCCCCGAGCAAGGCGCGAGCGACTACCTGTCCCTGCTGCAGCGCCGCTACCCGGAGGCGCTGCAGGCCGCGGAGCGCGGCGACCCGGTGGGCTTCGTGCAAGCGCTCAAGGCGCGCGGCTACTTCACGGGCGACGAGGGGGCCTACGCCAAGAGCGTGGCCGGGCTCGCACGACGCGCGCTCGCGCTCGGCTTCGACGAGATCGGCGCGAACGATGCCGCCGCGCTGGGTGCGCCGGGCACGGCGCTACCGCTGGAGGCGGCGGCGCTGGATGCCGGCACGAACGCGCCGGAGCTGGGCGTCGACGCCCACGGCGAGATGGTCATACCGCCCGGTGCGTACGCTCACTCCTTCGCCGACGAGATCGGACGGGTGGAGCTCTTGATCTCGGCGCTGCGCATCGGGCAGCTCGGCGACAAGGCAGGCTGAAGTGCTCTCTAGAGATTTGGAAAAGCCCAAGGGCATGGACGTGGCGACGCTGATCGGCAGCGTGCTCGGCTTCGGTCTGATCCTGAGCGCGACCGCGCTCAGCGGCAGGCTCGCTGCCTTCATCGATCTCCCCAGTCTGCTGATCGTGGTCGGCGGCACGCTGGCCACGACGCTGCTGATGGAGAGCCTGGGCAACGTGGCGGGCGCGCTGCGCGTCGCGCGCCAGACCCTGTTTCACCGCGGCAGTGACTGCGTGGCGACCATCCAGCGCATCGTCGAGCTCTCGCACACCGCGCGCCACAAGGGCGTGCTGGCGCTGGCCGATGTCGAGGTGGAAGACCCGTTCCTGGCCAAGGGCCTGCGGCTGGCGGTGAGCGGACTCGATCGCGACGAGATTCGAGAGACGCTGAACGCCGAGCTCGTGAGCATGAAGCAGCGCCACTTGCGGGGCCAGCGCATGTTCAAGTTCATGGGCAGCACCGCGCCCGCCATGGGCATGATCGGCACGTTGATCGGTCTGGTGCAGATGCTGCAGACCTTGAACGACCCCACCCACATCGGGCCGGCGATGGCGGTGGCGCTGCTCACCACGCTGTACGGCGCCGTGACCGCCTTCCTGGTCTGCAACCCGATCGCCGCCAAGCTGGAGCGCCGCTCCGCCGAGGAGAGCGCCAACATGACGGTGGTGATCGAAGGCATCGACTCGATCGTACGCGGCCATCACACCGAGGTGATCCAGGACAAGCTGCAAGCGCGCCTGGCGCCCAAGGACCGCGCCAACGAGCGCGCCGCCTGAGACCAGGCCCGCCGCGCCGGGGGAAGCGATGGACGACGAACACGACGACCGCCAGGAGGAGGGCTCTCCGGCCTGGCTGACCAGCTTCAGCGACATGGTGATGCTGTTCCTGTGCTTCTTCGTGCTGCTGCTCTCCTTCGCGCGCACCGACGCGCAGACCTTTCGCTCGGCGCTGGGCTCGGTGCGCCAGGCGCTGGGCGGGCGCGCCGCTGTTTCCGCGGGCACCCCGAGGCCGTCTCAGGCGCACCCTTCGGCCTCCCCGGCGGAGCGGCGCTCGAGCCCGAGCACGGCCGAGCAAAGCGCGGCGGACGTGGTCGCAGAGCTCGAACAGTTCCTGGCTGCGCGCGGTCTGCGCGGGCAGGTCGAGGTGTCGCCCAGCGAGCGCGGCATCGTGCTGCGTACCCGCGACCAGATCCTGTTCGCCTCCGCCGAGGCGCGCCTGAAGAACGAGGGCCTGCCGGTGCTGGCCGCGATCATCGAGCTGGCCCGCCGCTTCCACGGCCAGCTCGCCGTCGAAGGCCACACCGACGACCGCCCGATCCAGAACGAGCTCTTCCCCTCCAACTGGGAGCTGTCGGGCGCGCGTTCGGCAAGCGTGCTGCGCTACCTGCTCGCCGCCGGCATCGCCCCGGAGATCGTGCACGTCGCCGGCTACGCAGACCGCCGGCCGATCGCGACCAATGACACGGAGGAGGGCCGCGCCAAGAACCGCCGGGTGGAGTTCGTGTTCGAGTACGAGCGCGGCGCCGAGCCGGAAGCGGCGTTCGAGCTCGGGCACAGAGGGCTCGACACGGCTGCGGCGCGCCGCTAGGTTCGCGCATGCACCGCACGTTGTGCATCGCCGTCCTCGGCGACTTCGACCCCACCCGCTTCTCGCACTGGGCCACGGAGGCGGCCTTGTTTCACGCCGCCCAGCTCGGCGAAACGCGGCTCGAGCTGGACTGGATCGGGACCGAACGTGTGGCACGCGAGGGCGCCGAGGCCTGCCTGGGCGGACGAGACGGCATCTGGGCGTCGCCGGGCTCGCCCTATGCGAGCAGCGCAGGCATGCTCGCCGGGATTCGCTTCGCCCGCGAGCGCGGCGTCCCGTACCTGGGCACGTGCGGCGGGTTTCAGTACGCGCTGATCGAGTTCACGCGCAACGTGCTCGGGCTGGCCGACGCGGACACCGCCGAGAGCAACTCCGCCTCCGGGCAGATCGTGATCACGCCCGTGCGGCGCCCCAAGCCCGTCGTACGCCCGGGGGCGCCGCTGCTGTCGGGCACGGATCTCGTGCTGCCGGTACCGGGCACGCTGCTCGCGCAGCTGTGCAGCGGCGAGCCGCTGCGCGCCGAGTACTACTGCAGCTTCGAGACCAACGCCGAGTATGTGCCGCGCTGGCAGGAGGCCGGCCTGTGCGTGACCGGCCTCGGTGACCAGGGCGAGCTGCGCGCGTTCTCGCTGCCCGGCTCCAGCTTCTTCCTGGCGACGCTGTTTCAACCGCAGCTCTCCTCGCGAGCGCGGGCGCCGCACCCGATCATCGCCGGCTTCCTGCGCGCTTGTACGGCGGCCACTCACCGAGCCGGATACTGAGCGAAGCTACTGAGCGCCACACTCGCGAGCGCCTCGCGACACGCGCGCAGCAACTCGGTGACTCGGTCGCGCGCCGGCGACACGCGGAAACCAGCGCGTACCGTCCGCGATCCGGTCGTGTCACGCGCAGGGCGTGAACGGGACACTTCCGCATCGGATCTGCGCGAGTGCGCTGCGCCGGATCACGCGCAGCGCCGAAGCCGAAGATTTACGGCTCAGCCATTCGACGCAGACGAGCGAGAAACACTCGCCGGAGAGACTCAGCATCGGCCGGGGTCGCCACAGCTCGAAAGGTAGATCAGATGCCAGTCCATCCAGCCTCGCCTTCCCTTCCACCCGCGCCGAGCGCGAGCTTGCTGTCCAGCTGATCCTGTATTACGTCACCGCGGGCCTGTTGCTGGCCTTGATCTGCCTGTCGAGCTGGCTGATGCAGAGCCGGCTCGGCCGCCTGCTGATCGCGATGCGCACCAAGGAAGAGCGCGTGCGCTTCACGGGCTACGACACCGCCAGCCTGAAGGTCTTCGTGTTCGTGTTCGCGGCGGTCGTCTCCGGCATCGGCGGGGCGCTGTTCACCTTGATCGTGGGCTTCATGTCGCCCTCGTTCGTGGGCATCGTGCCCTCGATCGAGATGGTGATCGCCACGGCCGTGGGCGGACGGCACTCGTTGCTGGGCGCGATCTACGGCAGCCTCCTGGTCAACTACGGCAAGACCTTCTTCTCGGAGAGCCTGCCGGAGCTGTGGCTGTTCCTGCTGGGCGGGCTGTTCATCGGCGTGGTGATGGGCTTCCCCAACGGCCTCGCAGGGATCGACCTGCGGCGGCTGCTGGATCAAAGCTTGCTGGCCAAGCTGCGCGCCCGCTGGACGGCGCTGCCCGGCGCGCTGCCGCGCATCGAGCTGGAGCGGGTGGCCGCCGCCCCCAGCCAACCGCAGCACGAGGTGCCGCGGTGATCGGCGAACCCCATCTGCTGGAGGTCGAGGAGCTGAGCGTGTCGTTCGATGGCTTCAAGGCGGTCGACACCCTCAACCTGTACGTCGACAACGGCGAAATCCGCGCGCTGATCGGCCCCAACGGCGCCGGCAAGACCACGCTGCTGGATCTGATCTCGGGCAAGACCCGCTGCTCGAATACGAATGCAGCGCTCACGGCCTGTTCGAGGCGGAACGAAGCATGATGCACTCGGCGCAGCCAGCCCCCTGCCCCGAGTGCCAGGCGTCGGCTCGCCGCGTGCTCAGCGCGACGCGGGCGGCGCTGGTGCCGCGAGCCGGCAAGCTCGCGCGCGAGCGCAATGAGAGGAGCCAGCACCAGCCCGAGCTGCGCCGGGCACAGAGCGCCGGTGCGTGCGCTCGAGGGCCGCGGCTTCAGGCATCCCACGGCCGGCCGTGGTGCCTCGAGCACGGCTGACGCGCAGCTCTTCACGCGGGCCCCGCCGCGTCAGCCCCGTCCGTTGACGAGCGCAGCCGGCGGCTTCAAAAAATCAACAATGCGCCGGTTCAGCAGCTCCGGTTGCTCGTGCTGCACGAAGTGCCCCACCCCCTCCAGAATTTCGACCCGCGCATGCGGCACCCATTTCCGGCTGGGTTTCGCCAGGCGGCGCCCGAGATAGGGGTCTCGGTCGCCCCAGAGCACGAGCACCGGCGCCTGGATGCGCCGCAGGGGCACGCCGCCCGCCGGCCGCAGCATGGCCCGGTAGTAATTGATCATGGCATGCAGCGCACCCGGCTGCTCGAAGGCGCGCCGATACGCCTCGTACTCCTCGCCGGACCAGCCGGCTTCCGCCGGAATGCGCTGGAACGGCGCGATCAGCAAGGCGTGATCGCGCGCGCTCGCGACCAGCTCCGGCAGCCAGGGCAACTGCAGGAAGAAGATGTACCAGCTCCTGAGCAGCTGGCGCGGATTCAGCATGCCGCGCAGCATGCGCTCGGGGTGCGGGCCATTGACGATGACGACCCGCTCCACCACCGCGGGATGACGCATCGCCAGCGCCCATGCCACCCCCGCCCCGAAGTCGTGGCCCACCAGATGCGCTCGTGAGACACCGGCGCTCTGGATCAGCGCGCGCACATCTTCCACGACCGCGCGCATGCCGTAGGCGAGCACGCCGCGCGGCTTGGCAGAGAGGTTGTACCCGCGCAGATCGGGCGCAAAGACGCGGAAGCCGGCAGCCGCCAGCTGCAGGATCTGCCGCCGCCAGGCGTACCAGAACTCGGGGAAGCCGTGCAGCAACACCAGCAGCGGCCCCCCGCCGGCTTCCACGTAGTGCAAGCGCATGCCGTTCAGATCCGCGAAGCGGTGCTGCCACTCGGGAGCGTCCAGAGCAGGCGCGCAAGGGCGCCCCACTTGCGCCTGGCTCGAGAGTGCCATGGGCCCAGCTTACCTGCGCTCCGGCGAGCGCGGGCGGCCCATTTCGAGCGCCGCTCGCGCGCCTTCGCGCGAGCGTCCCCCTCTCGATGGGAGCTCCCTTCGCGCGGAGCTCCCTGCGATCCGACTAGTGCGGCAGGCTCGCCTCGTGCTCCGCCGATACTTCGGGGAGCTCATGGTCGAGCCCCGACGGAGGCGGCTCGGACCCCTCGGCCGCCTCGCTCGCCTCCGCCGCCTCGCTCGCCTCCGCCGCCTCGGGGCGCTGGCTGGGCGTGACACCGGCGAGCGCATGCAGGAGCGCCATCAACTTTTGATCCACACGCTCGTAGTAGGAGCGCGTGGTGCTGACCGCACCCGCCTCATCTCCCGTGCGCAGGGCCTGCACCAGCCCGGTGAGGTACTCGGGGAAGGTCGGCTCGAGCACCCACAGATTGGGGAAGCGCTCCAGGGTGTCGCGCAATGCATCGAAGAGCGAGTTGGCGATCCAGCGCACCGAGACGGAGTGGCCCGCCTCGACGAGCACATCCAGCCAGCGCTGGAAACCGCGCGCCACGACCGCCGCGTCTCCCGCCTCGAAGGCCTTGATCAGCAGATCACCGATGTCGCTCAGGCGCTCGATATCCGCCGGCTCCGCGCGCCGTACCGCCAGACGCGCGGCGTACTCGAGCAGCAAGATGCGCGGCTCGAGCACATCGCCGATGATGTCGGCGACCTCGCTCATGTCCGGGCCCGCGCGCAGGTACGGAGCGAGCAGCTCCGGAGTGCCCGTGCGGCGGAAGTCCGCGACGGTAACGCCCCGGCCGTGCCGGACCGATACCAGGCGAGCCTGCTCCAGCTTGCGCACGGCCTCGCGCAGGGTGTTGCGGTTGGTGCCGTACTTGGCAGCGAGCTCGCGCTCGCCGAGCAGGCGCTCACCCGCGCTCAGCTGACCGCTGAGGATGTGCCGCTGCAGGTCTTCGAAGATCTGCTGGGCGATGTTCGAGTTCTTCGTGCTGTCCTTCTCTAGCTTGGTCAAGACATCACCTCGTTCCCCAGTTACGCGTCCGCACGACTTCCAGCAACCGGTCCGGGTAGTCTGACATGACTCCGTCCACCCCGAGATCCAGCAGCCGCGTCATCTCCGCGGGCTCATCGATTGTCCAAACGTGAACTGCAATTCCCAGCCGGTGTGCTGCCTCGAGCAGCCGCGGCGTGAGAAAGCGCCAGCCGCTGACGCTAACGGGTATCTGCAGCGCTTGATAGCCAATGGCCAGTCCGGAACTGAGCCCCAGCCCACTGGCCAGCCAGAATTGCAAACACTCTCGCTTGGTTGCGGATGTCGCAACGCGGCCCTCGCTGAGCTCGCGAAAGCTCGCCAGCAGCTCGTGGTGCTCGGCCGCCACGATGGTCCGGTCGGCGATCTCGTGCCGCTGTATGAAGTCCCAGAGCGCCTCGGGCAGGTCCGGATGGCCACGCTCCTTGATTTCGACATTGAAGAACGCCCCGGGAGCCGCAGCGACGAGCTCGGCGAAGCTCGGGATGCGCACCCCCTGGCCGCGCCGGGGAAAACCGCGGCCCTGGGGCGAAAAGCGATAGCCCGCATCCAGGCGTTGCAGCTGCTCCAGCGTATAGGACGAGACGTCTCCCAGCCCGTCCGTCGTGCGCTCCAGCGTCGCGTCGTGAAACAGCACGATCTGCCCATCGCGCGAGAGGCGCAGGTCCGTCTCCAGGTGCGAGCAGCCGAGCGCGAGCGCGCCCCGGAACGCCTCCAGCGTGTTTTCGGGCCACAGCCCAGCGCCTCCGCGATGCGCGAAGGTGAGCGGTCGGTGCCCGGACAGCGCGGCGTACTCCCTCGCAGGCTTCATCGGGGCCGATTCTCGGGGGCAGCGGCCCGCCCGTCCAGTTTCGGCAGCGCTTTCGCGGTCTTTGCACCCAAAATGACACACAGCCGCGCGCCCGGGGGCTTTGTGCTCGCCGGAAAGACGTGCTACCCCTAGCGCGGCTACGGCAAAGAGCCTTCGAGCTGCCCTGGGGTTCATGACTGCGGGGACACCCCGCACACTGATCTTCCCAGGTTGCCTGCTCCGGCTCTTCGCTCCGCGGGCTTCCCGCATTCCCAACAACTCAGCGAAATGGCGCCCTGCCCTTAGACGGAGCGCCGCCGTGGCCGGAATGAGAAACGAAACCAAGCATGAAATTCAATGAACTAGGGCTGAAGCCCGAGCTACTTCGGGCGCTTGCCGACACCGGCTACACCCAGCCCACCCCGATCCAGGCCGCGACCATCCCGGTCGCGCTGCAAGGCCAGGACGTGATCGGATGCGCCCAGACGGGCACCGGAAAGACGGCGGCCTTTTGCCTGCCCGCGCTGCAGCGCGCACACGCCTCCTCCGGCGAGCAGGCGTCGCTTCATACCTTGATCCTCACGCCCACGCGCGAGCTCGCCGCACAGATCAACGACAGCCTGGCGACCTACGGGCGTCACCTCGATCTCTGGCACACCGTGATCTTCGGCGGCGTGAACGACAAGCCGCAGATCGCCGAGCTGGAGCGCGGCGTCGACATCCTGGTGGCGACCCCGGGACGCCTGCTCGATCTGATGCAGCGCCGCCTGGTGCGCCTCGACAGCGTGAAGTTCTTCGTGCTCGACGAGGCGGATCGCATGCTCGACATGGGCTTCATCAACGACGTCAAGAAGATCACAAAGGCGCTGCCCGCGCAGCGCCAGACGCTGTTCTTCTCGGCCACCATGCCCGGCCCGATCCGCGAGCTCGCGAACGGACTGGTCAAGAACGCCAAGTTCGTCGCGGTCGACCCGGTCTCCTCCGCGGTCGACGTGGTCTCCCAGAGCGTGTATTTCGCCGAGAAAGATCAGAAGCGGCAGCTGCTCTTGCACCTGCTCGACAGCGAGGACTATCGGCGCGTGGTGGTCTTCACCCGTACCAAGCACGGCTCTGATCGCGTGGCGCGGCACCTGGACAAGGCCGGCAAGCGCGTCGCGGCGATCCATGGCAACAAGGCCCAGAACGCTCGCGTGCGCGCGCTGGAGGGCTTCAAGCGAGGCGACATCCAGGTGCTGGTCGCGACGGACATCGCCGCGCGCGGCATCGACGTGGACGACATCTCGCACGTGATCAACTTCGAGCTGCCCAACGTACCCGAGACCTACGTGCACCGCATCGGCCGCACCGGGCGCGCCGGCAAGGGCGGGGCCGCCATCTCGCTCTGCGACTCGGAGGAGCGCGCGTACCTGCGCGACATCGAGCGCCTCACCGGCAAGCGCCTGACCGTGGTCGCCGATCATCCGTACACCTCGCGAGCTCCCGCGCAGAGCGACAGCGGCGGCACTGCGACGCAGCAGCGCCGCCCGGATGCGCCGCGGCGCGCTCCCGCTCCGAGCCCCGCGCGCGCGGCGCAGGGGGCGGGGCGTGGCGGGAACTCCGCTGCCGCTCGAGGCGAAGCGCGGCCGCGCGGGCGCCGCCCGCGCTCGAGCTGGTCTCGCAACGGCCGCAGCGGTAGAGCCGCCGCCGCGAACGCCTGAGCGCCCTCGAGCCGATCGCCGAACCAGCTTCGGCGATCGGGCTCGGCGCCGCACGGCGCCTGGCGACATCAGGATGAGCCCAACGCGCGCTGGCATGACCGCGCGTTTCGGTTTCTCCACGCGACCGGGACGGTCCTGGCTCGATGCGGCGTCCACTATCCGTGCCCTCCGGCTCGAGGCAAACTGGTGCGATGGGGGAAGGGCGGACAGAGGGCGATCCCCTGTCTCAGTGGCTGACCGGCGCCGGGCTAGCGACGCTCGATGCCATCACGGGCGAGGCGCTGGACGTGTTGGGCGTGATGGACCGGCAGTTGACGCTCCGCTACCTCAACTGGACCCATCCCTCCCTCACGCGCGAGGGCATCGTCGGGCGCAACGTGCTCGAGCTCGTGCCGCAGGAGCATCGAGAGCTCGCCGGCGCGACGTACCGGCGCGTACTCGAGACCGGCGCCGGCACGCGCTTCGAGACGGTGTACCGGGACGGCGCCGGGCTGCACGTGTGGGACGTGCGCGTCGGTCCCATCCGTCATCAGGGCGAGGTGATCGGGTTGATCGCGATCACGAGCAACGTCACCGAGCAGCGGCGCGCGCACGCGGACCGCGATCGCTTCTTCTCGCTCTCGCTCGACATGCTGGTGGTGGCGAGCCCCAACGGCTATTTTCGCAGGCTCAACCCTGCCTTCAGCGAGACGCTCGGCTACGAGCTGGCCGAGTTGACGGCGGTGCCCTTCATCGAGTTCGTGCACCCCGAGGATCGCCCGCGCACGCAGGAGTCCTTCGAGACCGTGCTGCGCGGCACGCCCATCACGGATTTCGAGAATCGCTTCCGGCGCAAAGACGGCGCGTATCGCATGTTCTCCTGGCGCGCCACCGTCGATCCGATCATCGGCGACGTGTACGCGGTCGCGCGGGACATCACCGGCCACCGGACGACGGAGGCCCAGCTCCGTCACGCCCAGAAGATGGAAGCCGTCGGTCAACTCGCCGGGGGGATCGCTCACGATTTCAACAATCTGCTGCAAGCGATCCTGGCCAACGCCGAGTTCGCGCTGGCGAGCGGGCCGCCGGCGCCGGAGGTCGCCGAGTGCCTGTGCGAGATCGAGAGCGCCGGCACCCGCGCCGCGGATTTGACCTCCCAGCTGCTGGCGTTCAGCCGGCGCCAGGCGCTGCGCCCCGTGCCCGTCGATCTCAACGAGCTGGTGCGGAGCCTGATGAAGATGTTGAGGCGCCTGCTGCCGGAGAGCATCGCCGTCGACTTCCTCCCGGGGCACGCCCTGGCCTCCGTCCACGCAGACCCCGGCCAGCTGGAGCAGGTGATCGTCAATCTGTGCGTCAACGCTCGCGACGCCATGGATCATGGCGGGCACCTCACGATCGAGACCGCGAATGTGCTGGTCGACGGTCAGTATTGCGAGGCCCACGCCTGGGCCAAGCCGGGCCGCTACGTCTTGCTCAGCGTCACGGACACCGGCGTCGGCATGACGCCGGAGGTGCGCGAGCGCATCTTCGAGCCCTTCTTCACGACCAAGGGCCCGCATCAAGGCACGGGTCTGGGGCTGTCGACCGTGTATGGCATCGTGCAGCAGCACGACGGAATGATCCAGGTCGAGAGCGAGCCCGGCGCCGGAGCGACCTTCGAGATCTACCTTCCGGCAGACAGCCGGCTGGCGGCAGAGATCGGCAACAAGCGCCCGGTGAGCTCCCCCCGAGGGCGCGAGACGATTCTGCTCGCGGAGGACGACGAGCGCGTGCGGCGAGCGACGCTGCGCATTCTCCAGCAAGCCGGCTATCGAGCGCTCGCCGTCTCCAACGGCTTCGAGGCGATCCGGCTGCTGCGCAAGCGCGAACAGCCGGTGCAACTCATGTTGCTGGACCTGGTCATGCCGCAGATGAGCGGGCCTGAAGCCTGGGAGCAGCTGCGGGCTCTGCGCCCCGGTCTGCGCGTGCTCTTCACCAGCGGTTACGCCGATGACAAGTACCGAAAGCGCTTGCCGCCCGATGCGGAGGTGCTGGACAAACCGTTCCGGACTGAGGAGCTGCTGAGTCGAATTCGCAAGAAGCTCGACGAGTGAGCGCCGCGCCGGCTGCAGACGCGCGGGTACGGCCACCGCAGGAAGGGCGCAACTCGTCCTCGCATTTCACGAGGGAGCGGCTAGCCTATGGTGGGCCGTCGTCATGAACACGTTTGCGTTCCGCCCCGGCACAAACGCACGCTATTGCTATTTCGTGCTGTTGCACACGGATGAGCCGCCCGGCGCCGAGATCTGGAGCCAGTATGTGGAAGCCCTGGCGGCCCGGATCGCCACCGCGACCAGCACCATCAATATCTTCGCGGTCACCGACGGGGGCGGTCCCGATCCGGGCCAGCGGCGCGCGCTGGCCCGAGCGTTTGCGCCCGATCAGCTCGGGTCGATCACCCACGTGTTTACCACAAGCACGGTGACGCGCGGCATCGTCACGGCCTTTCACTGGCTGGCACGCGCGCGCGCGCTGGCGCACACGCCCGAGGAGTTCCCGGCGGTCTGCGAGCGTTGCCACGTGCCCGCCGGCGCGGTACTGGAGGACCTGGTGCGATTGCAGGCGGAGCTGCCCCCGGTGTCCCTCCTGGAACAGATCGACCGGGCCGTGCGCAGCTGCAGCGTCCGCCCCGGCACGCGCCGAAACGACTGATGGCGCGCCCGTGGCGGGGCGGTCAGTCGCAGACCGTCTGCGTGCTGGCAGGCGAGCCTGCCTCGAAGGTCAGCTCGCTGCCGTCGGCGCCGCTGCGCTCGACCGACACTCGGTTACCGAGCACGTCGTAGCGCTCGATCTGGCTGTAGGCGGGGCGGTCACAGCGCGCCGAGGCCACATAGCGGTAGCTCACGCTGCGCGCTGCATCGTCGTACTCGATGCTGAAGGCCGCGACCTCGCAGCCCCAGGCGGCCAGCGTTTCGCGCGTTGGACTCGCCTGGCGCGGCCGCCCCGCGTCATCGAAGTCGCGATACAGGTAGACCACGTCGCCCTCCGCGCGCTGCTCGCTGCTGCGCACCAGGCGACCCAGCTCGTCGAACTCGTGGCTGGTGATCCAGGTGTCCGCCCCCTCGCGCCGCAGCTCGCGCAAGCTCGTGACCTTGCCGAGCGAGCGCGCGCCTTCGACGAAATCGTACGCGCTGGCGAACTCGCTGGTGGTGAGCTCGCCGCTCGGGCCGAGAGCCGTGCGGCACGAGAGCTGCGCGCTCGCGGCATCGAACTGGCAGCTGGATTCGCCGCTGGCGGCGCCCACCCGCACGCTGCGCTGCGTGGCCACGCTGCGGCAGTTGGCGGGCGGAGGCATGAGCTCCGGCGCCAGCTCCGTCTGCCCGGAGGGGGCCCAGACTCGCTCCAGCCGATCGATCAACGAGGAGTCGCTGCGCCCCGGATCCGAACAGCTCAGGGCCCCGAGTGGGACCAGGAGCGCGAACAGCGCGCTTGTGGTGTCGAGTCTCATCGGTGGCCCGCTCCGTGACAGAGAGGCCGAGGCCTCTGATCACGGAACGGAACCAGCCGCTGAATTTGGAGGCGGATCTACTGCCGCCGGCTCACTCTTCCGCAGCAACCGGCGCTTCGGAAGCGGCCGCGGCCGCGGGGCGCTTCGCAAGCGCCGGAATTTTCACCCCCGCTGGCAGACCCTGGAAGCCGGCGATCACGGTCTTGATGCCGCGGGCCCGGATCTGCTCTTCGGCGCGCAGCATCGGATTGTAGTTCTGCAGGTTGCGCTCGCCGTTCGGCGCGCCCGCTTTGAACCACAGGCGGCGGCTGAGCGGACCGTACATCAGCGGCATGTAGGGCAGGAACTCGCTGGAGCCCTCGGTGGAACGGTGAGACACGAACGCAGAGAAGCCACCCTTCTTGATGTTGGCCAGCGCGTCTTCCAGGCTCTCGACGCCGACCTTCTCACACTCGGCCAGGATGCCTTCCAGATCGCCGCGCGCCTTCAGGAAGGTCTCCACCTGCTTGGTGTCGGCCAGGCCCAGCACGATCTCGATCGCGAGCCGCGTCTCGGTGAAGGTGCCCGCCTGGTTGAGCTTGATCAGCACGCTGTTACCAGCGCGATCCTCGCGCTTCTTGCCGCACAGGAAGGGGATGATGAAGCGCATCTGCGTCACGGCCAGATCGTCCAGCACGATCTGCACGCGATCGCCGTAGCGTGCGTTCATCAGCTTGTGGCCCTCGAGGTCGTGCTCGGAGCCGGGATCCTCCATCGTCACGAAGTTGTCGGCGCTCTTCACGACCGTGCCGTCGAACTCGACGATCTCTTCGCGCGTCTTGCGGCCCGAGCCGGAGAAGCGCATGTCGTACATGCCCTGCTCGACCAGGTCCTCGCCCTTCTGGATCTCGCTGAAGGCGTTGTCCGTGCCGATCGCGTAGTCGGTCGGCCCGAGGCCGAGCTGATCCGCGCACTCCTTGATGCGGGTCAAGCCTTCGAAGTTGTCCTTCACCGGGAACACGAAGCCGCGCTCCTTGGCGGTGCCGGTGGGCAGCCCGTCGCGCACCAGGTTCTTCTCGAACTGCCGGAAGAACTTGGTGCCCGTCTCGAACACCTCCTTCAGGCTCTTGGCCTTCATCGAGAAGAAGAACATCTCCTGGATGTCCTGCTTGGTGCCGGGCACGTGCTCGCCGCCGCACACCATGTTGAAGGCGATGTTCGGGAAGTAGAAGGTCTTGGTGCTCTTGTTGGCGAAGATCTCCCAGGCCTCGTAACCGCTGGCCTTGAGCAGCGTCTGGAAGAACGCGGTCGAGGCCGCGAGACAGGCGTTGCCGCCCCACACCTTCTTGTTGGGGCCAGCCTTCTTCACCATCGCGAGATCGAAGGCAGCGGCCGCGTCCAGGATGTCCTGCGGGCTCTTGATCACCACCTTCTTCGGCAGCAGCGGCGCGATGTTCTTCTCGATCGACTTGATGGCCTTGTCGTTCGGGATGTAGATGGCCTCGTTCTCACCGTCGGACGTGCCCTTCGGGATGCCGTTGCGCTCGGTGATGGTCCAGGTCTCTTTCCCGCGAGTCACCTTGGCCGTGATTTCCCCTTCGAGCGTGAAGTTCGCGTACGAAGACAGAATCTCGCGACCCATCAGTTTGAAGTTGGAAACGATCGTTTCTTTGGCGGCCATGCAGACTCCTTGGGGATTAGAGGGCCGCGAGAATTGCCCAGCAGCCCGGTCGGCGTCAATTCAGGAAGACGCCCGGAACGCGGCGCCCGGAGGCCCTCGCAGGCGGTCTCAACCGCCGTCGCCGCCGAGATCGTCGTCCGCGTCTTCCGGAACGGAATCGTCGTCCAGGCGCTCGAGGAAGCCCTCGGGGAGGCTGACCACCTGCGTGCCCGAATGCTTGCCACGTGAGACACGCAGCGCCGAGCGTGGAAACGGTTCGAACGGGTCAAGCGTACTCACCGCAGCCTGCAGATCGGCCAAAGTTTCGACCTGGGTGAAGCTCTGACGCAAGCGCGCGCTGCCGCGAAAGCCCTTGGTGTACCAGGCCGCCATGCGCCGGAAGGCGCGCAGCGCCGGCGCTTCTCCGAACCATTCCGCGGTCCAGCGAGCGTGCTGGAGCATCACCTCGACCACCTCGCCCAGCGCTGGCGGTGGCCGGGCCGGCTCGCCCTGGAAGACGTCGAAAAGCTCGCGAAACAACCAGGGCCGGCCCAGGCAGCCGCGCCCGACGATCACGCCGTCACAGCCCGTCTGACGCATCATCTTCAGCGCGTCGCCGGCTTCCCAGATGTCGCCGTTACCCAACACCGGGATGCGCAGTTGCTGCTTGAGCTCCGCGATCGCCTCCCAGCGCGCCTGCCCGTCGTAGAGCTGGGCCGCCGTGCGGGCATGCAACCCGACAGCTCGACAGCCTTCCTCCTGCGCCACTCGCCCCGAGCTCAGATCGGTGCGCAGCCCGTCGTGGATGCCCATCCGGAATTTCAGCGTGACCGGCACGTCCCCCGCGCCCTGCACCGCGGCGCGCACGATGCGCGCGAGCAGCTTGGGGCGGGCCGGGATCGCCGCGCCGCCGCCCTTGCGCGTGACCTTGCGCACGGGGCAGCCAAAGTTCATGTCGATGTGGTCGACGCGGCCCTCCCCCACCAGCCGCCGCACCGCCTCGCCGACATATTTGGGGTCCGAGCCATAGAGCTGCAGGCTGCGGGGCGACTCGTCTGGCCCAAAATCGCTCAGATGCAGCGTCTTCGGGTTCTGTTCGACCAGGGCGCGCGCCGCGATCATCTCGCTCACATACAGCCCGGCGCCAAAGGAGCGGCACATGCGCCGGAACGGGTAGTTGGTGACCCCCGCCATGGGCGCCAGCACCACCGGCGGCCAGACCCGGATCGGACCGATCGAGAGCGGCGCAAACTCACCCGGCCGCGCCGGCGGCTCGGTGGCATGCTCGGGAGCCTGCTGCCCCGGCACGCGCAGAGCAGACAGCGGATCCTGGGCAGAGCCGCCCGGTACGGGGAGCGAGAAAGCGTCCGACATGGGGGTAGCAGGGCGGGCAGAGCCGCAAATTCAACAGCGCGGGCGGAGCCGCAAATTCAGTTTCAGATCGGTTCAGCGCTCGCCGTCGCCGCGGCGCAGGCGCTGACCTAGCACGGCTCGCGCATAGCGCCCCAGCGCAAACGGCGTGGTCAGCAGGTTCCCCGCCAGCGACGCCGCGAGCTGAGCGGGGCTGCCGCCGTTCGCCTCGATCTGAACGCGCTCGCCGGTCACGGCGTCCTCCAGCGCTCCGCGCGCCAGCGTGCGCGAGCCGTCCGAGCGGATCTCCACGATCAGGCGCGCCACCACCGGCAGATCGGGCGCCTCGGCGAGGGGGTCCTTCTCCTGCGCGCGCAGCGCCGTCGGCGCCTCGGGCGCGGCCTCCACGCCCCGCCGCTCGGAGAGCCGCTGCGCCGCGGCTTCCATGCGCTGTTTGGCCTCTTCGACTCGCTGTTTGACGCCCTGGACCCGGTCCTCGAGCGCCGCTTGCCACGCTTTCTTCAAGGACTGGGATGTAGCCTCCGGCTCCGGTCCGGGCAATCCGATCCGGATGAGTTCAAGGAGCGTGGGCCGCGCTATCGCCCGGAAGGGGCCCGGGACGTGGCCGTTTGCCTCGCCAGGGGGCCCACTCCAGCCGCCCCACGCCGCCGCGCGCCGAGCCGCAGTCGAGCGTGGCGCCCCTGGGCAGCGGCGCGATCTGAATGTTCTCGTCCTGGTCCAAATAGAAGGCGTGCTCGAAGCGAGCGCCCGCGTCGGGCCAGGCGTAGGCCACGAACTGGCGTTCCGCGGCCTCCTCGTCCAGACCGGGCCCCGCCTGCCCGGACCAGCGTCCGTCGAGCTGCGGCAAGCAGACCGCAAACAGGTACCCGCCGCGCCGCGCGGCGAGCCCGAGCGGCGTCGGCACCAGCTCTCCGCAGGTCAGGACGGGGTCGTCGTGCTCGGACTGGCCGCGCAGCGGCGGGCCGCCGCACAGCTCACTGAGCAGCGCGGCGGAGCCGATGCCGTCGTGGTCGGGATCGATCCAGCCTGCCTTGCGCATGGCGTCCTGCGCGAACAGCACATCGCGCAGCCAGGAGACGGCGCGCTGTTCGCCGGCCTCGCGCCCGCCGCGCACGATGCCCGGCATCGCGACCTCGACCACGAAGCGTACCAGGCTCACGCCGCTGCCGATCACCGCCAGCGCCACGAGCGCACGAGTCTTGCCGGCGCCCGCTTGCGCGCGCCCGGGCAGCGACAGCACACCGACCAGCGTCAAGAACAACACCGGCAGCGAGAGCAGCGGAAACAGCGCAGCCAACCCGGCGAGGGCCGCCAGCCCGAGCGGCCAACGCCGCCTCACTTCTTGACGACCGGCTTCGCTGCGGGCTTGCCCGCGAGCGCTGCAACGCCGGCCGTGGCGCACTGCCCGTCCTGCGCCGAGGTCGCACCGCTCACACCGATCGCACCCACGATCTTGTCAGCGACGACGAGCGGGATACCGCCATCCAGCGGCACCGCGCCCTGCAAGCTCAGGACGCCCTGCTTTCCGCCCGCGAGCGCTTCCTCGAAGGCCTTCGTGGGCCGCTTGAACAGCGCCGCGGAACGCGCCTTGGCCTGCGCGACCTCCGAGCTCCCGCTCTGCGTGCCATCGATGCGCTCGAAGTAGACCAGCGCGCCCCCGGCATCCACGACTGCCGCGGCCACGGTCCAGCCATTCTTTCGCCCCTCGGCGAGCGCTGCCTGCGCGGCCTTCTTGGCCGCCTCGACGCCGATGGGCGCGCCATACGGATTCGGGATCTGCGCCAGCGCCGGCAGCGACAGAGCGCTCGAAACGAGCAAGGTGGCGACCAGGGTCTTGAAGATGCGCATGCTCACGTCCTCTAAAGAATGGGCCTGAGATGGATGTGCCTCGGAGTGGCCCGCACCCATAGCGACCCCGGGCGCGTCGAGTCGAGGGTCAGGAGGTGCGCCGGCTTGTCCTTCCCCTCGGCCGACCGACAGCGTGTCCGCGAGCATGCGCCCGGATAGATGTCCGGCGCCGGAAAAAGTCGCGGGCTTGCCTCAGCTCCGGAGTCACCGTGCGCAGCAGACCCGGGGTTCGCCCTGCCTAGCCAGGGCGCGACGGAGCGGGCTGATCCAGCAGCTCGCGCACGCGCCGGGCGAGCCCCGCGAGCGTATACGGCTTTTCCAGGAAATGGACCCCCTCGAGCAGCACGCCCTGCCGCGCGATCGCGCTTTCTGCGTAGCCTGACGTGTACAGCACCCTGGCGTGGGCGTGCAGCTCCCGCAGCCGGAACGCGAGCTCCTTGCCGCCCAGCCTCGGCATCACCAGGTCGGTAACGGCCAGATCGATGCGCACGCCCGGTTGCGCCGCTGCCGCCAGCGCCTCGATGCCATCGCTGGCGCACAGCACCCGGTAACCTCGCTTCTCCAGGGCGGCGCGGGCCAGCTGGAGAATCATGGGCTCGTCCTCCACGATCAGCAGCGTCTCGCTGCCGCGGCTGGCGTTGCCCGCCACGGAATCCGACGCTGGCCTCGGCTCGCGCGGCTCCGCGCGAGGAAGCAAGAGGCGAAACACACTGCCCTGCCCCAGCTCGCTGTTCACCGAGATCGTCCCGCCCGCCTGCTCGATGATCCCCTGACACATGGCCAGCCCGAGCCCAGTGCCCTTCCCCTGGGGCTTGGTGGTGAAGAACGGCTCGAACAGGCGCGCGCGGACCTCGCGGCTCATCCCCGAGCCGGTGTCGGTGACGCTGAGCACCGCGTATTGCCGCCCGGGCTGGCTTGCCAGCTCCAGCGCCTGCGTCTCCAGCGTCAACCGCCCGCCATGGGGCATGGCGTCGCGGGCGTTGACGATCAGGTTGAGCACCACCTGTTCCAGGCTGCCGACGTCGATGTGGACCGTGCCGGCCTCCGGCTCCAGCTCCAGCTCCAGGTGGATGTGCTCGCCGACCAGGCGCCGCACCATCGGCGCCATCCGCTGCAGCAGCTCATTGAGCGATGCATCCTCGGGCTTGACGAGCTTCTTGCGCGCGAAGGCCAGGAGTTGCTGGGTCAGCGCCGCTCCGCGCGCCGAGGCGGCGAGGATGCCCTCCAGATACTCGGCCACCGGCGTATCCCGGGGCAGCTCCTCCTGCGTCAGCTCCACAAACGCCATGACCGCCGTGAGCAGGTTGTTGAAATCGTGGGCCACGCCGCCCGCGAGCTGACCGATGCTCTCCATCTTCTGCGAATGACGCAGCTGCTCCTCCAGCCGCGCATGCTCGGCTTCCGCCTGGCGGCGATCGGTGACGTCGGTGAACAGACCGTGCCACTCGGTCACCCCCTCGCCGGCGCGCTCCGGCACCGCGGTGCCGGAGAGCCAGCGGACGGCTCCATCCGCGAACTGCACCCGAAACTCCTCTTGCCAGCTGGCGAGCGAACCCGCCGACTCGCGCAGCGAGCTCGCAGTCCGGGGCCGATCTTCGGGATGCACGGCGGCCCACACCGGCGACGCGTCCTCGCGCGCCGCCTCGGGTGAGACGCGAAACACCTCGCGGATGCGCTCGCTGACGTAGGGAAAACAGGCGCTCCCATCGGCTCGCAGCTGATACTGAAAGACCACCCCCGGCACCAGCCGCGCGATCTTGTCCAGCCGATCCAGGAGCTCCTGCGTGCGAGCGACCTCCTGCTTATAGGCCGTGACATCCATGGCGCAGAACGTGGCTGCGACCACCCGCTCCCCCTCGATCAACGGCCCCACTCGCACCGATGCCCAGCCGCGCTGGCCCGTCGTGTCCGGCGGCGACGGCACCTCGTATTCATCCAACTCGCGCGTCGTGAACACGTGCTCGAGCGCGCGCTTCACCCGCGCCTGAGCCTCCGGCGGCACATAATCCCAGCAGTTCGTGCCCACCACCTGCTCGACCGTCAGCGGCTCCTGAGGGCGGTTGATGAACGTGATCCTGCCCGAGCGATCGGCGGTGAGGATCACATCCGGCGCCGTGTGCAGGATCGAACCCAGCTTGGCCTCCGACGCCTGGATCTTGCGCTCCAGCTCCGAGCGCGCCTGCAGGTCGCGCACGATCGCCAGCACGGCGCCGTTGCTCAGGCGCTGGGCGAGCACCTCGGCGTGCATCAACTGCCCATCCTTGCGCACCATGGCCCAGATCTCGCGCGAGACCCCGCCGGCTGCGACCGCGGCCAGCGCGGCCTTCAGGCGCTGCTGATCCCGCGCCAAGATCAGCGACGAGATGCGCTTGCCGGAGAGCTCGCCTTCCTCATAACCGAGCAAGCGATGGCCGCTGCGATTGACCTCGAGGTAGACGCCGTCCGCGCTCGACACGAACACGCCGTCCGTCGCCTCCTCGAACAAGAGCCGTGAATACTCGTCGATATCCGCACGTAGATGACGCTGTGGACTCATGACCGCCCCACCTCCACCCTACCATCGAGTCTCCGGGGGGCGCACGTGAATCGAGACGCTGAAATGGGCCCGATCTCGCATGTCGTGGTTCACCCAATCGCGAGAAGAAGGCGCGCGGGAGCCAGAAAATTGGGCTCATCCTGGCGTGCTGAGCGCCGCTCGGCTGCGAGCCCTCCTTTGATGGATCAGCGCACTGCGGCGGGGCCGGGGCGCGCAGCTCTTGCAGTCCAAGCAGACATGGCACCGGGCGAGCTGGCGCTGGCCGAGATCGCGCTGACCCCGCGCGACCTGGGCGCCAGCGACGCGAAGGGACCCGAGCTCCAGACCCGCCCGTAGTTCGACGGCAAGAACAGCTCGCGGCGGTCGCCGGCGCCGACGCTGAAGGCGTCGCCGGGTGCTCCGTGCAACTGCTCGATGAAGGCGCCCGCGCGCGGAAACGTGAACGGGACCCAGTGATCTTCGCTGGAGAAGTTCAGCGCGACCACGCTGAAGGCGTCGGCCGTCGAACGGCTGAAGACGAGCACGCCGCGCGCCTGGTAGGCGCCCCAGTCGTTGTAGAAGAAGTAATCGCCCGAGCGAAACTCCTCGCAATCGCGGCGCATCGCGATCAGGCGGCGCACCAGGCCGAGCGTGATGCGGCCGGCGTCATCATAAAAATAGTCCCAGCGCACCGGGCGCAGCAACATCACGCGCCCCAACCCGTCCGGGGGCACCCAGTAGTTCTCGGCCAGCTCCTCACCTTGCCAGAGCAGCGGCACGCCGTAGCCGAGCAGCAAGGCCATCAGATAGGGCTGCACGCGAAACCAGTGGCTGCGGTCGCCCTCCTGCAACAGACCCGCGTGGCCGTTGCTCAGGCCGAACTGGCACACGAAGCGCTCGTGATCGTGGTTCTCGACGTACTGCAACGGGCGCTTTTCGATCGCGCCGTCCCCCCCGTGCTCGACACTGCGCGGGTAGCCCTCCCCGCCCAGCCGCAGACCGAGCTCGTAGAGCGCGCTGCGGTCGCCGTGCGCCACGCGGGTCGCCGCGTCCAGCGTGTCATTCTGCCAGGTGCAGTTGGAGTAGCTGCCGGCCAGGATGCCACGCGGATCCTCCAGCTGTTCCGCGCACTGGATCAGCCGCACCTCGCGCGCGCTGCCGCCGTCACCCGCGTCGAAGAACCGCGCCCAGTGCCCGCCCTGGCCGCGCTGGGCAGCGGCGAACTGATACGTCTCGTACACCAGGGCCGCATAGCCCTTGCCCGTGGGGCCATCCCAGTAGTTGGGCACGCAGTCGTAGCGAAAGCCGTCGAGATGGTAGCGCTCGAGCCAGTACTGGTTGACGGTCTGAAAAAAGGCGCGCGTGAAGTCGCGCCCGAAGTCCGTGCTCTGCCCGAAGTAGTCCTTGGCGAAGCTGCCGAGGAATGGATTCTGCTCGTAGCCCAGCCGGCGATAGAGCTGGGCATAGGGGAAGAGGTCGCTGGTGTGCCCGTAGACCGCGTCCACGATCACGGCCATGCCGAGCTGATGCGCGCGCTCCACGAACTGCTGCAGCTGCTCGCGGGTGCGGCCGAAGCGCTCATCCACGCCAAAATAGCCAGTGGGCAGATATCCCCAGTCGACCGTGGCCGCGACGTTGCTGAGCGGCATCACGGACAGGCAGTTGATGCCGAGATCGGCGAGGTAGTTCAGGCGCTCCGCGGCCTCGTCGATGTCGACCGCGAACTCGGAGATCATCATCTCGTACATGATCAGATCGCGCACCCGCGGCGTGCGCCAGCTGTTCTCGCTGGCGGCCCAGCTGCGCGCGCGAAAGCCCAGCGTGAAGGCGGACATGCGCCCCACCCCGAACTCGCGCGCGAACGGATCGCTGATGAAGTCGATCTCGCCCACACGCGGATTGGTGACCGCATAGCGGTAGATGTAGCGGCCCGGCTGGCCCCAGGAGCTGCCCCCGCTGTCGCCCGTGATGTGCAGCTGTACCGACCAGCGGTCGCCCCAGACGGGATGCACGTCGTGCTCCAGCGCGAAGGTGCGCGCGGGCACGTGCTTCAGAAATTGATCATGCTCGTGGATGACCTTGACGGTCACGATGTTGCCGTCCGCTCCGGGACGGATCCACGGCAGCAGCACGCTGATGTCGACAACGCCCGGCGCCGTCTCCCGAGCGCCGAGCTCACTGATCGGTAGCGTTGCCATTCTGCACCTGCCCCTCTCCGCGTGCGAGTATGGGGGCCTGAGGCTCGCGGATCAAGCAGGACGAGCGCGCCGCGCAGCGGGGCGATGCAGGGCAGCAGACAGCAGCTCCGCGAGCGGCGACTCCCTGCACGCACCGCTGCAGCGGACGGCGGAGAGCCAGCGCTTGCTCGCGCGGCGCGTGCGGCTCCCTCGGGTCGTGCGGCGCGCCACCGCCCGCCTCCGCGTGAGACAGCTGCTCGGAGAGCTGCGAAGGCCTGCCGCGCCGGTCGTGCTCGCCCGCCAGCTCGCGGCAACTCGAGGGACGCATGCGCAAGCATGAAATGACCTGTCGCGATCCGCCGCGCTGCAGGTCGCGGTCAGAGCGCAGCATTGCTCCGCGTCGCCCGGCGCCACAGCCGCCGCGACCGGCGGCGCGTGGCGCGCGCGTTGCAGCATGCTGACCTGGACCTCTTCTCCTTTGCGATGGCTGCTTGTTCCCAGCGGATCCTCGCCGACAAGTATCGGCTGATTCGCCCTCTCGACGAGGGCGGCATGGGGTCCGTGTGGCTGGCCGAGCACCTGAGCCTCGCCTCGCCTGTGGCGGTCAAGCTGATCGCCACGGATTTCGGGACCTCGGAAGAGCGCCGCCAGCGCTTTCTGCGCGAGGCACACGCCGCTGCGGCGCTGCGCAGCCCGCATGTCGTCTCCACGCTCGACTACGGGGTGGACGATGACACGCCGTACATCGTGATGGAACTGCTGGAGGGCGAATCGCTGGCGGACCGATTGGTACGGCTCGGGCGCCTCGGCCCGCGCGAGACAGAGCTCGTGCTGAGGCATGTCAGCCGCGCTGTGGCGCGAGCGCATGAGCTCGGCATCGTGCACCGCGATCTCAAGCCAGCCAACATCTTCATCACCCGCAACGAAGAGGAGGAGATCGTCAAGATCTTCGACTTCGGCGTGGCCAAGACCGAGGCGGGCGACGACGACAGCTCGCAGCACACGCGCACGGGCTGCCTGCTCGGCACGCCCGCGTACATGAGCCCCGAGCAGCTGGAGGGCAAACACTGCGACCATCGCGCGGACATCTGGGCGATGGGCGTGATCGCCTACGAGTGCCTGCTCGGCCAGCTGCCGTTCGCCGGGGCGGGCCTGGGGGCACTGGCGCTCGCGGTGTGCGCCGACCCCTTGCCCGTGCCCTCACGGCACGGCACCGTCCCGCGCGGCTTCGACGAGTGGTTTCTGCGCGCCTGCGCGCGCCGACCCGAGGAGCGCTTCGCGAGCGCGCGCGAGGCAGCGCACGAGCTCCGCCGGGTGCTGGCGCCGGAGCTGCTCACCCCCGAGCTCGCGCCTCCGCTCGCGACCACTGAGCGCTGGCCGGGGCTCTCCGCCTCGCCAGCGATCCACGGCGCCCCGCAGGCGAGCACGGGCGCCTCCAGCGCCACCGTCCAGCGCCGCCCGCAGCGCTCCCGCCGGCAAACGTTCCGGCTCGGCGCTGCGCTGGCGGCGGGCCTGCTGCTGCTCGCCTTCTACCGCTTCCAGCCGCAGCGACTCGAGCCGCCGCAGCGACTCGAGCCGGCGCAGCAGATGAGCGCGCTCGCGCCGACCGGCGACGGGCCGAGCCCCGCGGAGTTGCAGCCGGCGCAGCTCATCGCGAGCGCGACGCCCAACGTCGAAGAGCCTCCAGCGCGCCCAAAGCCTCCAGCCACCCCAAAGCCTCCAGCGAGCCCCGACGCGAGCCGGGCGCCGGCGCTGCGGAGCGCGAAGCCCCCCGCCGCCGACCGCGCCGCTGCTCATAGCAGGAAAGAAGAGGCCCACGCCGCCCGCCCGCGCTCCGCGCGCGCCAGCCTCACGATCACCTCCACGCCCGCCGCCTACGTGTTGATCGACGGCCGCCCCAGAGGCACCACACCCCTCCATTCCGTGCGAGTCCGCCCCGGCACCCACCGCGTGACGCTGGTCCACGGCAGGCAGCGAAAGACCCTGATGGTCCGCGGTGACGCCGGCGAAACCGCGCTCGTCTCGGCCCGCTTCAACGACGACGAGCCCGCTGAACCGACGTCGGACACCTTTACCTCCGGCACCCTCGGCGCCCGAGACAGCACCCCCCGTGCAGAATAGCGCGACACCGCGTCGAGCGGCGCCCTTCCGAAGCTACGTGCCGTTTGCGAGCGGCAGGTTCAGGGCTCGGCTCTGCCCGACGCCGCGCGACCCCAGGACTGCCCACCTTCCGACTCAGGCCATCGCGCGTGTCGTGGCGCGAGACGGCGGGCTGCACGGAGGCGCCTGCTCAGGGTGGGCTCGGTACCATGCCAGGGAAGACGTACGCTTGTAGCAGCGCGATGAAGCCGATCACGGCGGCGCCAGCGACGGAGTGCCACCACACGGTGCGGAAGATCGGGCCCACGGCGTGGGTGCGTTCGTCCGGGGTGTCGTAGCAGGCCGCGCCCGCGACCATGATCGATTGGGCGTCGATCATCTTGCCCATCACGCCGCCGGTGGAGTTGGTGGCCACAATCAGGATCGGGTTGAGGTTGAGCTGTTGCGCAGTGATGCGCTGGAGGCTGCCGAACAGGGCATTGGATGCGGTGTCGGAGCCGGTCAGGAAGACGCCGAGCCAGCCCAGAAAGGCGGAGAAGAAGGGGTAGAGTACGCCGGCGCTGGTGAAGGCCAGGCCGAGCACCGCGTCCGTACCGGAGTAGCGAGTGAGGTAGCCGAGGCCCAGTACCTGCGCGATCACGAGCACCGGGATCTTGAGCCGCTCGGCGGTGCGGCTCACGGCTTCCTTCCATTGCGCGAGGTTGAGGCGCAGCAGCAAGCCCGTGAGCAGCGCGGCCACGAAGACGCCGGTGCCCGCGGCCGAGAGCCAGTTGAAGTTGAAGCGCGCGGCCTCCGGCTTGGCTCCCTGCGCGGCGATCGGCGGCATGCGCTGGACCAGGTTGTGGAGCCCCGGCATGTCCCAGGCCGGCAGCGAGAGCGAGCCCGTGAGCGGGGAGCCGAAGAGCGTGGTGTTCAGGCGCACGCCGGCGAACAGGTTGTTGAGGAAGGCTTTGTAGCTGGGCACGCCCCAGAGCGCGCAGCAGGCCACCAGCACCGCCCACGGGGCCCAGGCATAGGCCGTCTGCGCCGCGCTGTGGGGATAGCGCGCCGCAGGGGCCACCCCGGCGCCGGAGTCGTGCGCTTGCTCGGAGCGCAGCACGAAGCGCGTCTTCGGGTGCCACACGAAGCGCAGGAAGAGCGCCGTGCAGACCAGCGAAAACACGCCGGCGACCACGTCGGTGACCAGGTGCAACTCGGCCGTGCTCGAGGCGTAATGTTGCATGAGAGCAAAGGATACGCCGGAGCAGAGCGCCGAGGGCCAGACCTCCAGCGCCTGTTTCCAGCTGCCACCCTCCATCTTGACGAAGGTGGCGACGAGCCAGAACGGCACCAGCACCGAGACAAAGGGCAGCTGGCGGCCCGCCATCGAGGAGAGCGCGAGCTGATCGAGGCCGCTCACCGAAGCGAGCGTGACGATCGGAGTGCCGATCGCGCCCCACGCGACGGGCGCCGTGTTGGCGAGCAGGTTGAGCACCGCGGACTGGAAGGGCGAAAATCCGAGACCGACCATCACCGCCCCGGCGATCGCGACCGGCGTGCCGAAGCCCGAGGTACCTTCGATGATCGCGCCGAAGGAGAAGGCGATCAGGATGGCCTGCAAGCGCCGGTCGAACGAGATGAAGGTGATCGACTCCTTCACGATCTCGAACTTTCCGGTGATCACCGTCATCGTGTAGAGGAACATGGCGGCGATCACGATCCAGATGATGCCGAGGAAGCCCGAGAGCGTGCCCAGCGCAAACGCCGATGCCGCGGCTCCGAGCGGCATGTGGAAGCCGACGCAGGAGACCGCGAAGGCGGCCACGACGCCGCAGGCAGCGGCATAGGGAGCCGCGATGCCGAGATGGCGCCGCCCCCGCGCGTCGCGGCGCGGATGCAGGGCGATGAAGTACAGCAGCACCAGGATCGGCACGGCCGCCAACAGCGTGGATAGGACAGCGTTGCCGGTGGGGTTGTAGTTCTGGTGATACATGTCTCTCGCTCGGCGTTTCCACGCAACAACTCGGGGTGCGGGAGGTCCCCCCGGAAAGGCGCGCGCTGCGGCACACCCCGCCAGTACGAGAAAAGGCTCTCACGCTCTCCATCGCAGCAGCAATGGTTGCCCGCGGGCTGCGAGCTTCTTGGGCCGGGCGCTGTCCGGGCCGTTTGAGCTAGCTAGAGTTTGCCAGAGTCGGTGGACCGGGCAGGCGCTGCCGCGCTGGGATCCGGCGATGACGCAGCGCTCGAGCAACTCCGAAAGCAAGCAGATGCACTTGCGATCGCCGGGGCGCCGCGCTCAACCCGTCTGATTGAGCAGCTCTCTCACCTGCTCCAGCAGGCGCTGGGGCTTGTATGGTTTGCTGATCAGGCGCGCGCCGCGGGCAGCGAAGTCCTGCGGCAGCACGTTTGCCGCATAGCCGGTGGTGAACAGCACCTTCACCTCCGGCACCAGCTGCTCCATCATCAGGTAGGCGCGCCAGCCATCGAGCTCGGGCATCACCACGTCCAGGATCACCAGATCGATCTCGTCTTTGCGCTCGCGGAACAGCTCGACCGCGACCTTGCCGTTGTTCGCCTGCAAGACGGTGTAGCCAGCGCGCCGCAGGATTCGCTCCACCTGCATGCGCACCAGCTCTTCATCCTCGGCGATCAGGATCACTCCCGAGCTGAGCGAGCTGTCCTCGTGCAAGCTCTGACCGGAGCTGGGTGGGGCGCAGGGCAGGCGCACCTTCATGGTGGCGCCGCGCACGCCGTCGCTCTCGGCGGTGATCACCCCGCCGTGCGCCGCGATGATACCCGCGGCGACGGCCAAGCCCAGCCCGGAGCCCGCGCCCTTGGTAGTGAAGAAGGGCTCGAACACGCGGCTCAAATGCTCAGGGGCGATCCCGACGCCGGTGTCGCTGACGCTGATCTGCACGTGGGCGGGCCCGTCCTGGTCGATGCGCACCGTGAGCGTGCCGCCCTCCGGCATCGCATCGCGCGCGTTCACGCACAGGTTGATCAGCACCTGCTCGAACTGGGGCGCGTCGAGCGCGACGAAGTAGTGTGCCGCGGGCACCTCGTACTGGAACCGGATATTTTCGGGGATGGCTCGGCGCAACATGCGCATGCTGCGCTCCACGAGTTGGCCGAGATCGACGCGCTTGGAGTCGACGTGCTGGCGCCGCCCGATCGCGAGCAGGTGCGAGGTGAGCTCGGCGGCGCGCTCGGTCGCACGGATCGCCTGGTCGAGCTCATCGGTCGGCCGCTGGCCGTGCTCGAGCCCCTGCTTGGCGAAAGACAGGTTGCCCTCGATCACCTGTAGCAAGTTGTTGAAGTCGTGGGCGATGCCGCCCGCGAGTTGACCGAGGCTCTCCAGGCGCTGGGCGCGCTGCAACTGCTCCTCCGTCTCGCGCAACGCTTGCGCGGCGCGCCGGCGCTCGGTGATGTCGGCCGTGATCAGGATCACGTGCTCGACCCTGCCCTCCGACTGGACCGGCACCACGCGCGTGGCATACCAGGCGGTGGTCTTGCCGTCACGATAGCCTTCAATCTCGTACTGGCCGATGCTGCCCGACTCGAACGCAGCCTGCATGGCCGAGTGCACGGCGCCCACGTGCTCGGGCTCCATGAATGCATCCGCCCGCGCGCCGATCACGTCCTCCATGCGCAACCCGGGCCCGACGCGATTCACCCACACCAGGCGCAAGTCGCGATCGACCAGCGCGACGAAGTCGGGCAGGTTCTCGACGACCCTGCGGCGGAATTCTACGCTTTCCTCCAGCTCTGCGGCGAGCCTCCGCGGCTCGCTCACGTCGCTCGTGATCAAGACGGCGACGTCCTCACCCGTGGGGCTGGAGAACGGAATCACGCGCGTGAGCAGGTGATTCGGCTCGCCGGTGGCCAGCAGGGCCGCGAACTCCACCGAGCGCGGCTGGCGGCTCACGAACGCCTGTTCCACACACTGGAAGACCTCCTCCTTGTGCTGGGGCGCGATGAAATCGTCGATGCGCGAGCGCAGGATCTGCTCCAGGTCGCGCGAGCGCGTGCGATTGAGAAACAGGATCCGTCGACTGCGATCGATGCAGCTCACATAGGCGTCGGTGCCCGCGACCAGCGCTCGCAACAGCGCCTGCTGGAACGCCATGTCCAGGCGCGATAGGGCAGCCTCGCAGTGCCCCTCCGGGTGACCCCCACTCATGGCGCCGACGCTAGTGTCGGCGGGAGGAGATGGCAATCATGGGGGCAAGGGGCCCTTTGCCGCAGCGGCTGGCGTGAACACTCCTGCGATCCGCCATGTCGTGGCCTCCTCCCTTCTGGTCTCGCGCGCAGCAAAAGCGGCCGCTCGGCCGCTGGGCGTTCGGGGCCTGGATTCTGGGTGCCCCTAGCGGAGAAAGCTATACTGTGCTCAGCGCTCACCATGGGACTCGCCGTCGAACTCTCGCCCGTGCCGACTGAAGATCTGGATCGCAAGGTCCTCCGGCTGCGGCACTCCGCGGAGCGCTTCGCTCGCGAACCCATCGCCAAGAAGCTGGGCTGGCTGTACCAAGTTCGGGAGCGTGTCGCGCGCGTCGCCGAGCGCTGGGCAGCAGCGACGTGTGAGCACACCCACCTCGATCCGGCCTCACCGCTCGCCGGTGAAGCGTGGATCCTCGGGCCTGTGGCCACCTTGCGCATGCTGCGGCTGCTCTCGGTCGCGCTGTCCGAGATCCAGCGGCTCGGCGCGCCGCAGTTGCCGGGAAAGATCGAGCGGCTCGACAACGGGCAGTTCTCGGTGCGCGTGTTCCCGGCAGCCTTGCTGGATCACGGCATGCTGCCAGGAGTCCGCGCCGAGGTGCGGCTCACCCCCGGTCCCGGCGGCGAGCCGCTGCCGCAGGCGAGCTTCTATCGCGAGTCGGCGCCCCAGGGTCGCGTGGCCGTGGTGCTGGGCGCGGGCAACGTGACCTCGATCCCCGTGCTCGACACGTTGCACAAGATGTTCGTCGAGGGTCAGGTGGTGATCCTCAAGTTGAACCCGGTCAACGACTACATTGGCCCGCTCCTGGAGGAGGCGCTGAAGCCGCTGATCGATCTCGACTACCTGTCGATCGTGTACGGCGGCGCGGAAGTGGGCAGCTTGCTCTGCAACCATCCGCGGGTCGACGAGATCCACATGACCGGTTCGGATCGCACTCACGACGCCATCGTCTGGGGGCAGGAGAAGGGCGAACGCGATCGCCGCCGCGCGCTGAACCAGCCGCTGCTGCAGAAACGCATCACCAGCGAGCTCGGCAACATCACGCCGGTGGTCGTCGTGCCGGGGCCGTACAGCGACTCGGAGCTCGGCGCGATCGGCGAGAGCATCGCGGGCATGGTGACACAGAACGCCTCCTTCAACTGCGTGTCCGCCAAGATGCTGGTCTTGCCGCGCAGCTGGGAGGGCTCCGAGCGCCTGATCGGGCAGATCGGCAACGTGCTGTCCCAGGTGGCTCCGCGTTATGCCTACTACCCGGGCGCCCACGAGCGCTACCAGGTGCTGACGCGCGTCGCGGAGAACTCGGCGGAGCGCGTGCAGACCTTCGGTCCCGCCGCAGAGGGCGCCCTGCCCTGGACGTTGATCCGCGGGCTCGACGCCAAGAACAGCTCCGCGCTGCATTTCCGCATGGAGCCGTTCTGCAGCATCCTCAGCTGCGTCGAGCTGGACGAGGCAGAGCCCCTCGCGTTCCTGCGTCAGGCCGCGAGCTTCTGCAATGACACGCTCTGGGGCACCCTGAACGCCGTGCTGTTCGTGCCCCCCGCGCGCCTGGACGATCCCGGCTTCAACCTGGAGCTGGAGAACACGGTGCGCCAGCTGCGCTACGGAGTGGTGGGCATCAACCAGTGGTCCGCCGTCGCCTATGCCGTGGGTACGACACCGTGGGGAGGCCACCCCTCGACGACCCTGGCCGACATCCAGAGCGGCCAGGGCTGGGTGCACAACAGCTGCATGCTCGAAGGCATCGAGAAGTGTGTGGTGAGGGGGCCCCTCAGCTCGCCCTTCCGCCCGCTGTGGTCTCCGCTGCACCGCACCTGCAACCTGGTGGGCCGAGAGCTCTGTTCGTTTGAGGCCGACCCCGATCTGTGGCGGTTATCGAAGCTGGGCTTTCACGCCCTGCGTGGCTAGCCCGCTCCCGAATGCCCGCACCCGCTGGCGCAGGACGATGCACGGCGCGGGTTTTTGTTCGCACGGGTGATTAACCGGACCAATAGCCGGCTCGCTACCCTTGATATACACTGCGCCGGGGGCAACGGGAGCAAACCCGCTCGAGGTGCGGGTGTCTCGCAGTGAAGGCAGACGCATGAGGAAGGCATGACCGAAGGGGGAGACAAAGCGCGAGCGGAGTTCCTCTCGGAGGCTCAGGAGCTGGTCGAGACCCTCTCGCGCAACCTGCTCTCACTCGAGCAAGGGCGCGCCGGCGGCGGCCGGGTCGATCCCGAGCACTTGAATGAAGCCTTTCGCAGCGTGCACACGCTGAAGAGCTTGTCGGGCCTGTTCGGCGACAAGCACATGAGCCAGCTCTCGCACCGGCTGGAAGATCTGCTCGATGATCTGCGGCTCGGGCGCCAGACGCTGAGCGATGCCGTGCTGGACCTGCTGTTCACGTCAGTCGACGTTTACTGGCAGATCCTGACCAGCAACGACTCGCAGCAAGAGCACCGCGGCGTGCAGGAGATCCTCGATCGCCTGGAGAAGCTGGCGCCCGCGGCGGCCACCGAGTCCGGCGATCTCGATAGCTACGACATCGAGCAAAGCTTGCTGGCGGTGCTCACCGAGTACGAGGAGCACCGGCTCCTGGTCAGCGTGAAGCAAGGCCTCGAGCTGTACCTGGTGCGCGTGCAGTTCGAGCTGGTCACGCTGGACAAGGCGCTGACCGAGATCAAGGACAAGGCCAAGCCGTTCGGCGAGGTGATCACCTATCTGCCCGCGGGCGAGGCCGCGAGCCCCGAGCTGATCGAGCTGGATCTGCTGCTCGCCTCGGGCTCGCCGCTGCCGGAGATCGAGGCCGCGCTCGCCGGGCCTCGCAGCACGGTGCGCCAGATCCAGCGCCGGAAGCGGCCCACGCGCTCGAGCAAGGCGCTGCCGCGGCCGGTGCCGCCGCGCCCGCGGGGTGCGACCGCGACCCCACCCGAAGGCGGCACCACGGCGCCGATGGCCCCGAACGGGGATGGCACCGAAGCGCCCCCGGCGGACGCGGCGCCCGCGGTCGGCCTGCTGCGCTCGGTGAGCCAGACCGTGCGCGTCGATATCCACAAGCTGGACGAGCTGATGAACGTGGTCGGCAAGCTCGCGGTGCTGCGCGGCGGGCTGAGCGAGCTCACCGATAACGCGCGCTCCGACGGACAGCGCCGGCTCGCCTCGCAGCTGTGGCAGCTGTCGCACAAGTTCGAGCGCAGCTTACGCGAGCTGCAGAGCGGCATCCTGGAGGTGCGCATGGTGCCGCTGGCGCAGGTGTTCGAGCGCCTGACGCGCATCGTGCGCAAGACCGGGCGCGATCTGAACAAGGACGTGCGGCTGGTCGTGACCGGGGCGGAGACCGAGATCGACAAGCTGATCGTCGAGGAGCTGAGCGATCCGCTGATGCACATCATCCGCAACGCCATCGATCACGGGATCGAGGACGCGGAAGAGCGCAAGCGCATCGGCAAGCCGGCGGTGGGCACGATCGCGCTGAACGCCTTTCAAAAAGGCAACCACGTGGTGATCGAGGCGGAGGATGACGGGCGCGGGCTGAACAGCGACTCGCTCCTGGACCGCGCCATTCAGCTGGGCGCGATCGCCGAGCACGAGGCCAAGGAGCTCTCGCGGGCCGACGCCCTGAACCTGGTGTTCTTGCCCGGCCTCAGCACGCGCGACAAGCCCTCGGCAGTGAGCGGCCGCGGCGTGGGCATGGACGTGGTCAAGACCAACATCGCCAAGCTCGGCGGCTCGATCGAGCTGGAGAGCGAGCCGGTGATCGGCACCAAGATCACGCTCACCCTGCCCCTGACGCGCGCCATCGTCACGGCGCTCTTGGTACAGGTGGGCGACGGCATGTTCGCCATCCCGCTGACCAGCATCTCGGAGGTGAACGCGCTGGAAGAGTCGCAGATCCGCATGATCGATCGCACCGAGGTGCTGAGCCGGCGCGGCTCGAGCCTGGAGCTGTGCCGGCTGCGCCAGCTCTTCCAGCTCTCGACCGAGACGGAACCCGCGCGGCAGTACGTGGTAGAAGTGATGGCAGGGACCCGGCACCTGGGGCTGGTGGTGGACACGCTGCAGGGGCAGCAGGACATCATCATTCGCCCGCTCGGGCGTTCGCTGCACTCGGTGCGCGGCTTCTCCGGAGCCTCCGAGCTGGCCGATGAGCGCATCGCGCTGGTGCTCGATCCCGGCGCCCTGATCGAAGAGGCCGGCTCGGGCAACTCCCGCGAGCGAGGAGGTCGCATCCGTGTCGCTGGCTGAGGGCATCGAGGCCTCGACAGCCGTTCCGGCTCGGCTCAGCAGCGCCGACGAGCCGGTGCGGGAGATCCTGACCTTCGCCGTGGGCGGAGAGGCGTACGGTGTACCGCTGACGCAGGTGCTGGAGATCCTCGGCGTGCGCAGCATCACGCGCGTGCCGCGCTCGCCGCCCGACGTGGTCGGTGTGTGCACGGTGCGCGGCGAGCTGGTGACGGTGATCGACACGCGCCGGCGGCTGGAGCCCGGTGCCCCCGCCGCGCAGAACAGCGGGCGCATCCTGCTGACCAGCACGGCCGACGGGGAAAAGGTGGGCCTCTTGGTGGACGAGGTGCTCGGGGTCCAGCGCTTTTCGCAGACGCAGATCGAGCCGACCGCGGGGGTGCTGGTCGGCGACGTGTCCTCGCACATCGAGAGCATCGCGCGCAAAGGCACGCAGGTGACCGTACTGGTGAACCTGGCATCTCTCACCAGCTGAGTCGTCGCATCATCGCATGAACCGGAAACGCATGGATCAGGTGCTGACAAAGGGGTCGAGGGGTCTTTGAACAGCGAGCGCATCCGGCGAGACCAGTACCGCAGCCTGGTCGGCTTCATCGTGGGGGAGGTGGCGTACGCCGTGCCCACCGCCTGCGTGCGCGAGATCACCACGCCGCATCCGGTGACCGAGCTGCCGCACTTGCCGCGCGGAGTGCTGGGCGTGTTCGAGCACCGCGGTCAGGTCGTGCCCGTGATCGATCTCCGGACTTGCTTCGATGTGCCGATCCACCTGGCAGAGGGGCGCAGCCAGTGGATCATCGTCGAGGTGGCTCACCACCGGATCGGGCTGTGCGTGAACCGGGTCACGGGCGTGTTCGAGGTGGGCTTCGGCGGCCTCAAGCCGGTGCCGGAGATCGGCAAGGGCATGGACCCCAGAAATCTCGTCGGTGTCGCCAACCAGCAAGACCGTTTGACCTTCGTGCTCGATATCGCCGCGTTCCGTACCTACACCCTGGATGTTCCCCTGCCTGAGCTGCCCGCGGGTTGAACTGGAGTCCAAGCACCGTGCCCTGGTTGCCCCCCCTGTCCTCCGCCGACTTTCAAGACCTGCGACGGCTGTTCAACGCCGCTGCGGGGCTGTCCTTCGACAGCTCGGCGCTGACCGTGTTCCAGCAGCGCCTGGCTTCGCGCCTGCCGCTGCACGACGTCGATAACTTCCGGGATTACATCCGCCTGCTCGAATATGGCGCCGGCAGCGGCAGCGAGATGGCGGCGGCGCTCGACCTGGTGACCGCGGGAGAGACCTACTTCTTTCGCCACGAGGAGCAGCTCTCGGTCTTCTCCGAGACGATCCTGCCGGCCATCGCCAAGGCCAATCAGGCGCGCCGGCGCATCACCATCTGGAGCGCGGGCTGCTCCAGCGGCGAAGAGGCCTACACCGCCGCCATCCTGCTGCAAGAGAGCGGCCTGTTCTACGGCTGGAATGTGCGCATCGCGGGCACCGACCTGTCGCAGGAGCGGATCGAGCACGCGCGCCAGGGCTGCTACTTCCAGGGCGCGTTCCGCAGCACGCCGGACCAGATCCGCGACCGCTACTTCGTGACCTCGACCCGCCCCAGCTCACTCGGCCGCCCACGGCACGCGCCGAATATCTGGCAGGTGCAGGATGAGATCCGTGCCTGGTGCCAGTTCAGCGTGGTCAATCTTCTGCAGCTGAACCAGCCGGGCGCTCTTCCCGGATTGGAGCTGGAGGCGTTGAGCCGCCGCGTGGACGTGATCCTGTGCCGCAACGTGCTCCTGTACCTGGATCAGCGGGCGCGCGTGCAAGTGCTGCGCAGCCTGTACGAGCGCCTGGCGCCCGGCGGCTTCCTGCTGCTCGGCCACTCCGAGTCCCTGAAGCGCCTGGGCACCCCGCTGGACCTGGAGAGCCTGCCGCACGACCTGGCGTTCCGCAAACCCGAGCGGCCGCGCCGCGGAGCCGAGCCATGACCCGCCGGCAGCTGCGGGTGCTGATCGTCGACGATTCACCGCTGAATCGCAACGAGATGGTCATCTCCGTGCAGAACGCCGGAGACGCCGAGGTCGTGGGCATGGCCGCCGACGGCAGCGAGGCCCTGCGCATGGCCACGCAATTGAAGCCCGACGTGATCACCCTGGATCTGGAGATGCCCAAGATGGACGGCTTCAGCTTCCTGCGCGTGATCCAGAACGTCTGGGCTTGCCCGGTGATCGTGATCTCCAGCTTGAACGCCGACAAGAGCGTGTTCCGCGCGCTGGAGCTGGGTGCGGTGGATTTCGTATCCAAGCCGCAGACCAGCGCCGAGCGCCGCAACCTGCTGGGTAACGTGCTGAAGGAGAAGCTGGACGTGGTGCGCGCGCTCACGCCCGGCATCTGGTCACGGCCGCCGCCGGCCGACTACACGCGCGCCAACACGCCCGTCACGCCCAGCAAGCTGATCGGCGCCACGCCGCGCCAGTTCATCGCGCTGGCCGCCTCCACCGGGGGACCGACGGCGCTGACGACGATCCTGTCGCGGCTCAAGGCGGACCCGGGCTGCGCGGTGCTCGTCGCGCAGCACATGCCGGATACCTTCACGCGCACCTTCGCCGAGCGGCTCGATCGCCACTCGGCGCTGCAGGTGAGCGAAGCGCGAGCGAATCAGCCGATCGTGGGCGCCTCCGCACTGGTCTGTCCGGGGCGGCGCTGCCTCGAAGTCGTGCAGACCGACGGCAAGCAGTTCGTGGCGGAGGTGCGCTTCCCCACCACCAACGACCGCTACGTGCCGAGCGCGGACCGCTTGTTCACCAGCCTGGCCAGCGTGGCCGGCAAGAACACCATCGGCGTGATCTTGACCGGTATGGGCGACGACGGCTCGGAAGGCGCGCGCGCCATCGTCGCTGCGGGCGGCACGGTGATCGCGGAATCCGCCGAGACAGCGGTCGTTTATGGGATGCCGCAAGCAGCGGTCAAAGCGGGCGTGGTGCGCCGCAGCCTGCCGATCGGTGACATCGCGACCTATCTGAACGACGCGCTCTCGCGCGGCTGACGAGCAGCGACGCGGGGCTGCCGATGCTGCCGGCAGCCGCCGCACCCCTCCGCGCCAGGACCCGGGTTGCCCTGGACGGGCGGATCGTTCCCGTGTAGTCCAATCCCAGGCCGGAGAAGACTCATGAAACAGAGATTTGCGCCTGTCGCCTTGTTTTTGACCTGGGTTGGCATCTTGGTGGCGTATTGGCCCTCGGGCTGCGCGCAACAGCTTCGAGCCTCGAACCCGGACGCCGCGCAGGCGAAGTCGCCCGCGGTCGTGCAGATGCCGGGTGCACCTGCCGGCGCGGAGCGCCCGCTGCTGCCGCATCCCGCGTTCGCCTTCGCTCAGGAGATGGGCGACAAGAACGTCACGATCGCAGACATCGCCGAGCGCAGCACGCCCAGCGTGGTGAACGTGGCATCGCGACGCATGGTCAAGCAGGATCAATCTCCGCAAGATCCGTTCTTCCGCCACTTCTTCGGTCCGTTTGGGCCGGAGCCGCAGGAGCGCCAGCAGCGCGGGCTCGGCTCGGGTGTGATCTACTCTGCCGATGGGCTGGTGCTGACCAACAACCACGTGGTCGAAGGCGCCGACGAGATCACGGTCACCACCGCCGACGGCGTCGACTACGACGCCGAGGTGGCGGGCACGGACGCCAAGAGCGATGTGGCGGTGCTGCGCCTGAAGGGCCCGGTCAAGAACCTGGTGCCGATCGTAGTGGGCGACTCGTCCAAGCTGCGAGTGGGCGACGTGGTGCTGGCCATCGGCAACCCGTTCGGCCTCTCGCAGACGGTGACCATGGGCATCGTGTCCGCCAAGGGTCGCTCGGAGACGGGCATCGACGTGGACTACGCCGATTTCATCCAGACGGACGCGGCGATCAACCCGGGCAACTCGGGCGGCGCGCTGGTCAACATGGCGGGCGAGCTGGTGGGCATCAACACCGCGATCATCTCGCGCACCGGCGGTTACCAGGGCATCGGCTTCGCCATCCCCTCGAGCATGGCGAAGGAGATCGCGCAGAGCTTGCTGGAGCACGGCAAGGTGGTGCGCGGCTGGCTCGGCATCGGCATCCAGGACATGGATCCCGAGCTGGCCAGCACGATGGGCCTGCCCAGCCGCGATGGCGTGCTGGTCAGCGACGTGGAGCCCGGCAGCCCTGCCGAGAAGGGCGGCCTGCAGCGCGGGGACGTGGTGCTCACCGTGGCCGGCAAGAAGACGAACTCCAGCATGCAGTTGCGCAACCTGATCGCCGCGACCGGCGCCAACAAGAAGGTCGAGATCGGCATCCTGCGCAACGGCAAGCCGCAGACGCTGAACGTGGTGCTGGGCGAGCTGAAGACGGAGAGCCCGCGCGGCTCCACTCCGCAGGCCGAGCCGCACGAGCAGACGCTGGAGGGGCTGACCCTGGAAGGCCTCAATCCGAAGCTGCGCCAGCGGCTCAACCTGCCCGGCACGGTCAAGCAAGGTGTGGTGGTCACCGGCGTCGCGCCGGACAGCAGCGCCGCCGAGCGCGGCATCCAGCCCGGTGACTTGATCCTGGAAGTGAATCGCAAGCCGGTCGGCACCGTCCCCGAGTTCATGGCTGCGTACAAGCAGTCCACCGGCAAGGGCGCCCTGCTGCTCGTGTACCGCGACGGCCGTACGCGCTATCTCGTGCTGAGCAAGTGATAGGGCTCGCATCCTGGCGTCCACCGGCGACGCCAGGATGTGCCCGCCTCACGGTGTGACGCCGCCCAGCTGGGCCAGGACCTGGCCGGTCACGAAGTTGGAGTCGGCGTTGGAGGCGAAGAACACGTACGCCGGCGCGATCTCCTCGGGCTGCGCCGGCCGTTTCAGCTCCGTCTGCGCGCCAAACTCCGCGACCTGGTCGGGTGGCAGCCCCTGATCGGCGGGGTTCAACGGCGTCCAGACCGGGCCCGGCGCGATCGCGTTCACGCGAATGCCCTTCGGCAACAGCTGTTGAGCCAGCGATCGCGTGAGCGCATGGATCGCGCCCTTGGTCGCCGAATAGTCGGGCAGCTTCGGAGAGCCGAAGAGCCCCGTCTCGGAGCCCGTGGCGATGATCGCGCTGCCTGGACCGAGGTGGGGCAGGCAGGCCTGCACCATATTGAAATAACCAAACACGTTCACCTGGAAGGTGCGCTCGAGCTGCTCACGGCTCAGGTCCGCGATGCTCTCGGTACGGGTCTGGACGGAGGCGTTGCTCACCAGGATGTCGAGGCGTCCGAGCTGCTCGACCGTCGCCTGGGCGATCTGGCGGCAAAAGGCCGGATCCGCGACATCCCCGCGCAGCGTGAGGCAGCGACGCCCGATCGCCTCCACCGCGCGCCGCGTCTCCTCGGCGTCCGCGTCGTGCGAGTAGTACGCGATGGCGACGTCCGCGCCCTCCTTCGCGTACAGCACCGCCACGGAGCGCCCGATGCCGGAGTCGCCGCCGGTGATCAGCGCGACCTTACCCTCGAGCTTGCCCGCGGCGCGGTACGCGCTCGCGTGATAACGCGGGCGCGGCACCAGCTCGTTTTCGGCTCCGGTGCCCGTGAGGTGCTGCTCGCGGAACGGTGGTTTGGGTTCGTGCAGTCCGGAAGCGGCACGTTGACCCGCTGCTGAGGCTTGGCTCGATGAGGTCGGCATGACCAACGCCCCGTGCAGAGCCCATGCCAGCCCCGTGCCGCGCACAGCGCGCACACCAGGGCGCCACGCGGCTCGCCAAGCCGCCACGCCGGCGCCCTGGGATTTCACTCGTGCCGCCGGCCATCTGCTGCACAAGTCCCCGGCTGCCCCGCTCCCGGCCCGAGAGCGCTGGTCGTCGGCGCTGTTGGCACCCGTCCTGCAACATCGGCTACTTGTGTCCACGCTGCGTCGGATCCGCAT
>DASTRX010000146.1:0-33135 GCA_035760985.1 Polyangiaceae bacterium | reverse complement strand
TATGACACCGCCGTCGATGTCCCGGATGAGGAGTTCGCAGCCATCAAGCTGAGGCCCAGTCGCTTCCACGGCGACTGGAACTATGCGATCGGCTGACGATGCGCATCGCCAACCGATTCATCAATTGATGGACGCTGCCTTAGCTCGGAGAGAAACGCCTTGTTGGCGGCTCCCTTGCCCGGAAAGAATTGGCTGACATATTCAATGGCGTCGATCCCGAAGCCATTCGCGACCTTCGCGAAGTCCAGCGGGTCGAAGCGCGAGGCGAGCAACTCCCGGTGCAACGACCCCTGAGTCAGCGAGATCTTGAACGCCTTGGGCCTGACCGTGACGTCTGGAGCGCTGCCGGCGGGCGCGGCGCTGGCGCGGCCCGCGCCGAAGCCCGCGCTGGCGAGCGCAGCGGCCGCGCTCAGAAACGTTCGGCGGGAGCTCACCGCCTGCCTCGCGTCACCCATGAGCAACAGCCTCCCGAAGCAAGTTTCTCGTATACCAAAGTCGGCGCGCCCACGCCGGGCCAAGAACTCGCCGGCGCCCTCTTTACGCAAGGGGTGGTCGACGCTAAAAATGCAGGGCGTCGCGCCGGCGAGCTGCAGCGCTGGTGGCGCGGCGTGGCGTTGTTGCGGCAGGCCATGTCTATCGAGCTGACTTGTTACCGCGGGGATACCCCGCGCGCCCACCGACGGGGGTTCGCGTGAGGGTGCGAGGGCCGCGCGGGCCCGTCCGCGTCGGTGGCAGCGGGGCGGCCGTGCTGCAGCGCGTGGTGGACGCACTCTGGATCCTGTTCACCCACTACGCTGCCCATCTTCTGTACCCCTACACGTCGCGCCTGCTCGCGGCGGTGGGCGTCGGTACGGTGGTGCCCGGCAACGCCCAGGAATGGACGACGCTCAACACCCTGGCCTCGGTGATGGCCATCGTCACGTTCCAGGTGGTGGCGGAGGCTCAGAGCCTGTACCGCTCCTGGCAAGGCGTGCCGGCGCGCCGGGAGGTGTTCACCACCCTGGTCGCGTGGTTCACCTCGATACCGGTGCTGCTGTTCCTGGCCTTCGTCACGAAGACCTCGGAAATCTATTCGCGCGCCATCTCGCTGATCTGGTTCTTCGGCGCGGCCTGCGCGCTGGTCGCCTGGCGGCTCGCGATGCGGGCCATCGTGTACGAGCTGCGCAAGCGCGGCGGCTTCACGCGCTCGGTGGCGATCGCCGGCGCAACGGAGATCGCGCTGAGCCTGGCCAAGAACATGGTGGCCGAGCCGTACTCGGGCTTGCGCCTGATCGGCTTTTACGATGACCGCAACTCCGACCGGCGCCTGGCCGTGCCGGAGGAGTACGGCGGCGTGATCGGCGACCTGAACCAGCTGGTGACGGACGCGCGCGAGGGCAAGATCGACATCGTCTACATCAGCCTGCCAATGCGCGCGGAATCCCGCATCAACGCGCTGGTGCGCAAGCTCGGCGACACCACCGTCAGCGCCTACGTCATCGCGGACTTCTTCGTGTTCGACCTGCTGCACGCGCAGTGGACGGCGGTGGGGGACATCCCGGCGGTCAGCATTCTGGACACGCCCTTTCACGGCCTCGGCGGCTGGGTGAAGCGCCTGGAAGACCTGGTGGTGGGTTCGCTGATCCTGCTGCTGATCGCCATTCCGATGCTGATCGTGGCGATCGCGATCAAGATCACCTCACCCGGCCCGGTGCTGTTCCGCCAGAAGCGCTACGGGCTGAACGGCAAGGAAATCCGGGTGCTCAAGTTCCGCTCCATGCGCGTCATGGAAGACGGCCCCACCGTCAAGCAGGCCACCAAGGACGACCCGCGCGTCACGCCCATCGGCAAGATCATCCGCCGCACGTCGATCGACGAGCTGCCGCAGTTCTTGCAGGTGTTGACCGGCGAGATGTCGATCGTGGGGCCGCGGCCGCACGCCGTGGCTCACAACGAGCTCTATCGTTCCAAGATCCAGGGCTACATGCTGCGCCACAAGGTGAAGCCCGGCATCACGGGCTGGGCGCAGGTCAACGGCTGGCGCGGTGAGACCGACACGTACGAGAAGATGCAGAAGCGCGTCGAGCACGACCTCGACTACATCCGGAACTGGAACCTGTTCCTGGATATCCGCATCATCTGGCTGACGGTGTTCGGCTCCAAGACGAACCAGAACGTCTACTGACCCGGCGCGGTGTTCCGAGGCGGGGGGGCCGCAGCAGAGGGCGCGGCCTCGCCCGGCGCAGCCGGAGCAGAGGCCGCGGCGCCCGGGGGCGCAGGCGGCGGCGCGGCGTTGGCCGGGCTCTCTGCCGCGGGAGCGGCCACCGGAGGCGGAGCAAACTCTTTACTGGGCGGCTGACGCTTGCCCAGCCCACGCAGCTTGTCGGGCCAGAAAGCCGCCACCAGCAGGATCAGCACGCCGAGGCCGACCGCGATCCATTTGGCGGCCGCCCCGCCGTACTCCACCTTGGAGAACTCCACCGTCCGAGAAGCGTCGCTGCTGCTGGGCCCGTCCTCGCGGACCGGCCGCTGCGGCAGCAGGTTGGACGAGGCCTCGGCCTCCCGCGCCATGCGCGAAGCATCCAGGAAACTCAGGCGCTGCACGTCCAGGTCGTGCCCCATGGCCTGCTTCACCCATTGCTTGACCTCGCTGGGCGAGCCCAGCAAGTCTTCTGCCGCGGCCACCTTGCGCAGGTGCACCAGCATTTCTTCCGCGCTCTGGTAGCGCTTGTCCGGCGAGCGTTGCAGCGCCTTGAAACACACCGCGTCCAGCGCCTCGGGCGACTTGCCGTGACGGCTGGCGGGGGGAATGGGGCGGGTCAGCACGTTCTCGAGCGTGCTCTCGATGTCCGGGCCGTCGAACAGCGTCGATCCGGTGAGCACGTTCCACAAGATCACCCCCACCGAGAACACGTCGGAGCGTCGGTCTCCGGCGCCGCCCTTGACGCGCTCCGGCGCCGTGAACGCCGGCTTGCCGCGGCTCGCCTCCTCGGGCTCGCCCATGGATCGGCGGACATACGCGACGCCGAAGTCGGAGAGCCGGGCGATGCCGTCCAGACCGACCATGATGTTGTGGGGCGAGACGTCGTGATGGATGACGTCCAGCGAAACCCCGTCGTCGTCGGCCAGGGTGTGCGCGGCGTGCAGCCCCGCCAGGGTATCGATGATGATCGAGACGGCCGCAGCCGTCGAATACTTGGAGTTGGTGCGCAGCAGATCCGCGAGGCTGCAGCCGGTGACGTAGTCCATCACCAGGTAGGGCTGGCCCTCATGCGAGCCGACATCCACGACGCTGACGATGTTCGGGTGATCGATGCGCGAGGCGATGCGCGCCTCCTTGAGCAGCATCTGGCCCGCTTCATCGCTCCGGCTCAGGTGCGAACGCAGCACCTTGATCGCGAACAGGCGCCGGAAGCCGCCGTCCCCCGTGATGCGCGCGAGGTACACGGTGCCCATGCCCCCGCGGCCGAGGCGCGAGATCACCTCATAGCGCCCGAGCTTGGGGCCGCCGCGCACCTGTGTGGTGGCCAGCGGCGAGGCCGCGGGGCGCTGAACGGGCGGCTCGGGCTGCGTCGGCGCGCCCGTGCTCTCCGGCGGTGCCGCCCCGTGGTCATTGGCGGGCCTGCTGGGGGCAGCCACCGACGGGGACGAGGGCTCCGAAGGAGCGGGCGCTCCCCGCGAGGAGTTGCGCGCCGAGGGCGGCACGATGCCCGACTCGTCGTCGCGCGCATTGCGTTGGAAGCCCGCGCCGCCGCCGACCGCGTCGGCGTCGGCGCTGACCAGCCCCTTGGAAATCAGCTGCTCGATCTGCCGCAGCACCTCGACCGCGTCGCGCCCGCTGTCGTCGATGATCTCGAAGATGGCGCGCCGACCGTCGACGAGCTGGACCACCGCGAGTTCGTCCTCGGTCAAGCTGGCAGAGGCCGCGGAGAAGGCCTGCAGGTCCAGCACCAGCACCGTGCCGAGCGGCGGGAGCTTTTCGACCAGCGACTTCCATTCGAGGCTGCGCTGGCTGCGCCGCCGTAGCAGGGCCCGGACAGGCTGGGTGATGACTCGCGAGCGCGATACCGGCATGGACTTGATCTCGAACGAACCGTCGGTGAGGCCCAGCAGCCGGAACACCGCTGCCTCGCCCTGAAAGGAGCCGATCTTGGCGTCCAGCAGCTGGCCATTCTCGAACCACACGGTGGCAGAGCCGAAGTCCGTCTTCAGACGCAGCTCGCCGGTGGTGTTGTTGGCCTGCATCGTCTCCAGCAGGTCCGACAGCGAAACCAGCGATAGACGCCCGGCAAATGCAGACGGAGTGGCCACTATCTTGCCCGCCTCACTGGACTCCCCGCGCTCGCTCGATGGACCCGCGCAGCGCGCGACAGCACGCTTCCGGCCCCGTCAACCGTTCGAGAGTGCCTAGCATTTTCCGGAGGATACTCATGCCCGAAAAACCCTGCCGCGCCAAGAACCGAGCGTGTCTCGGCGATCGGCCAACCGACCCCAGCTCGGAGCTCACCCGTGATCCCCGGAGACACAGTTTCGTACCAGGTGGGTCTCGGCCGTGCCTTCTCGGAATGTCCAACGGGCTCCCGGAATTACCCACCTTCCCGAAGTGAGCTGGCGCAGCGCGCTGCGCTCTCCACTCAACTTGCTGAGGGTGGGGTGAACAGCTACCTTGGTCGCGTCTGCTTGGAGGAAAGATGCCGGGGCTCACTCGTATTGCGGGCCAGCCCGCACCCCGGCGCAGTCGCATCGCAGCCGCGCGTCGAGACGGGCTCCTCGGAACTGGCTCCTCGAGTCAGCCTCCGGGAGCCGGTCTCCAAAAAGCATTCCTGAAGGCATTGATTCCTAAAAGCATTGAGAGGCCAACGCTCTGGGAACCGAATCTCCGGGAACCGAATCTCCGGGAACCGAATCTCCGGGAATGAGGAGCACTGACCCGTGCGGTGGGCCAGATGCTCGAAATTTGGGCCGCAGGCTTTTGCCCCAGCTTTGGGCCCCAGGTTTTCTCCCGCGCCGTCCGTAGTCAACGATCCGGGGCACGCTTTCTGTGATCCTGGCCTCCTGCTCCTGGCCTTCTGAACCTGGCCCACTTCTAAAAGACGACCTGAACCTCGCCTGAGAATCGCGCCGACGGAATCACCCCGCAGAGCCGTATCCAGCGCTTGTCCTGCCAACGCCCCTCTAATCCCCGCCCTACCTGATGACCAGCAAACATTCAAGCCACCAACCTGACGACGGCTCCGACACACTCGAGCGCCGACTGGACATCGTGGTCACACAGGGCACGCCCAGCCCGGGCAGCTCCTTTCTCCTGGTGGTCGCCGGTGAAAATGCGGGCAAGCTGTTCCCACTGAACAAGCCGGTGTTGCTGATCGGCCGCTCGCCGAACGCGGACATCCGGATCAACGAGAAGGCGGTGTCGCATCACCACGCGCGCCTGCACCTCGACAACGGGATCTGCACGCTGCGTGATCTGGAGTCGACCAACGGCACGTTCGTCAACAACGAGCTGATCGCCGGCTCGGTGCGCCTGCGAGGCGGTGACGCGGTGGGCGTGGGCTCGACGACGTTCACCTATCTCGCCGGTACCGAGGCTTCCAGCGATCAGACCATCCAGCTGCGCAATCAAGGCGCATCGGCCCCGCCGCCCCCGGTCGGCAGCTTCATCGACGCGGTCCGGCAGCAGCCCTCGATGGCGCCCAGCTTTGCGCACGCACAGGCGGTGCCGCTGGCGCGCCAGGTCGACGACGAGAGCGTCTCGCTGACGGACGTCCTGCGCAAGATGCAGGCGTACTGGGTTTACACCAAGCGCTACGGCTGGCTGGTGCTCGCTTGCACGCTGTTCGGGGTCGCAGCGGGCATCCTGAACACGCGCATGAACCCGCCGCCGGGCTCGGCCTGGTTCGAGATGACGCTGATCAATCAGGGCAATGCCAATCCGATGAACCGCGAAGCGGAGACCGCGCAGTTCTTCGTATCGGCGGAGAGCGCGTTCCGTGCGTTGCCTCTGATCAAGAAGACGATGGAGGAGCTGGGCGTCCCCAATTTGAGCGACACCGCCGCCGGGAACATTCAGCAACAGCTGCTGTTCGAGAAGCAGGGCTATCAGTCTCAGCTCTGGCGCGGTGAGTACAAAGACGTCGACTCCCAGCGGGCCGCACAGTTCTTGAAGAAGCATCTCGAGGTGTACCTCGAGACCGAGATCGACAAGACGCTGAAGGTGATCCGCACCAGCACCGAGTTCTTGACCAACCAGCTCGCGGACGCGCGCAGCGACCTGCGCACCGCAGAAGCCAAGCTGCTCCAGTTTCGCGACGAGCATCCGGAAGCGATCCCCAAGGACGCGCAGCTGCCGAACCCGCTGAAGTCGAGCCTGCAGGCAGCGATGTCCGTGCGGGACCAGCTGACGCAGGTCACCAACGAGATCACCGCGACCCGGGCGAAGCTGGCTGCCGGGACCTCGGTGCAGCGCAATCAGCTGGAGAAGTCCAAGCGCTTCGAGGACCAGGTGCTGGCCATCCGCGGCAAGATCGCCGAGGCCAAGGCGCGCGGCATGACGGATCAGCACCCGGAAGTGCAGCGCCTCCGGCAGGAGGAGGCGCAGCTCCTGAAGCTTCAGCAGCAGACCGCTGCGCAGGAAGCCTCCGAGGCAGAGAAGCGCCTGGACGCGGAGACCCTGGCGCTCAAGGACAAGCTGGCCCAGTTGACCGCGCAACAGCAGAAGCTGCAGCAGCAGCTGGGCGTCGCCACCAAGAAGGTAGACGAACAGCGGCTGGAGAGCCTGCCTGAGCTGCAGGCCCGCTACCAGGATCTGAGCCGTGACTACGAGGCCAAGCGCAAGAAGCACGACACGCTGGTGGCGGACCTGGAGACCAAGAAGATGCAGCTGGAGATGGAGCGCGCCTCCGGCCGCGCCCACTACGACATCATCACCCCGCCGACCGCGGAACCGCCCTCGATGACCGCTGCGATGATCAAGCGCGGCGGCCTCGGCGGCATCGTGGGCCTGGTGCTGGCGCTGGGTGCGGCGTTGGTGCTGGAGCTGCGCCTGCGCATCATGGCGCGCCGCGGCTGGTGAGGTAGGTTCGAGGCGGCTCGAGCTCAGGACGGCTCGAGCCGGCCCATCACGTCAGCCAGGCAATCCTGCCAGGGCGTGATGTCGGGCACGAGGGCGCGGGTGCGGGAGAGGTCGAGCACGCTGTAGCTCGGGCGGACCGCCGGGCTCGGAAACTGGGCGGATGTGCACGGCTCGACGCGGCAGGCGGCTCCGGTGTGCGCGACAATGGCCTGCGCGAACTCGAACCAGGTGCACTGCCCATCGTCGCTCACGTGGAACGTGCCGAGCGCATCCGCACGCATCAGCTCCAGCGTCAGGCGTGCGATCTGCTCCGCGCTACTGGGGCGGCCCAGCTGGTCGTTCACGACCGACAGCGAGGGGCGCTGCGCCGCGAGCCGAGCGATCGTGCGCACGAAGTTCTTTCCCCACGGCGCGTAGACCCAGCTCGTGCGCAGCAGCAGATGACGGGCGCCTGATTGCTCCAGCCACTCCTCGCCCGCCGCCTTGCTGCGCCCGTAGGCGTTCAGGGGTGCGCGCGGCTGATCCGTGGTGTAGGGCGCGCTGCCGTTGCCAGCGAACACGTAGTCGGTGCTGTAGTGGACCAGCAGCGCTCCGATGGCCTTGCAGCGCGAGGCCAGCTCCCCCACCGCTCGCCCGTTGACGGCTGTCGCTTCCGCCTCCTGGCTTTCGGCGGCATCCACGTTGGTCCAGCCCGCGCAGTTGATCACGCTGCCCGTGCCCTGCGGCAGGCCCGCCAGGATGGTCTCGGGCCGCGCCAGATCGACCTGCTCGCGCACCAGACCGCGATGCTTCACCCCGCGCCGGGTCAGCTCGGCGAGCATCGCCCGCCCGAGCATCCCCGCGGCGCCGAGCACGATCACCGGCTCAGCGAGCATGGCCGGAGTAGCGCGGCAAGCGAGCCGGGTCGACGTCGGCGAGGCGCTTGCCGGCCATGTCTTTCTTGCTCAGCGTGGGCGAGCTCACCGGCCACTTCACTCCCAGGCCGGGGTCGTCATAGGCGATCGTGAGCTCCGCCTCGGGGTGGTACCCCTCGCTGCATTTATAGGCGAAGATCGCCTCCGGGCTGGTGACGCAGAAGCCGTGAGCGTACCCGGGCGGGATATAGAGCTGGCGCTTGTTGGCCTCGGAGAGCACGGTGCCGTACCAGCGCCCAAACGTGGGCGAGCCGACGCGTACATCCACCGCGACGTCGAAGACCTCGCCAATGACGACGTGCACCAGCTTGCCCTGCGCGTACGGATGCTGCAGGTGCAGTCCGCGCAGGGTGCCCTGGCGGGACTTGCTCACGTTGTCTTGAACGAAATCTGCTGCGATCCCGTTTTCGCGATAGCGCGACGCGGCCCACGTCTCCAAGAAGTAGCCGCGGTCATCCCCAAAAACGGCGGGTTCGATCAGCAGGACGCCCGGTAATGCGGTTTCGCTGACACGCACGATGCTCTCCTCGTGTTTGTAACGCCAGGTTACAGGCACCCAATGAAATCGAGCTCTGTAACGCAGTTACAGGCACCCAATGGAAAAGTCTTGCTGGACTCGAGGCCCGAGGCTGCTTTGTATCAGCCCTCTTTCACGAGGTTCAAAAGGTATTGGCCGTAAGCCGTCTTGCCCAGCGAACTTCCCAGCTCCTCGAGCTGTTGGGCCGAGATCCAGCCCTGCCGGAAGGAGACCTCCTCCGGGCTCGCGACCTGCAGGCCCTGACGAGCTTCGATGGTCTGGATGAAGTTCGCGGCTTGCAAGAGAGCCTCGTGCGTGCCCGTGTCGAGCCAGGCGACGCCTCGGCCCAGCATCTCCACGCGCAGCTGCTTCCGTTCCAAATAGAGGCGGTTCAGATCCGAGATCTCCAGCTCACCGCGCGCTGACGGCTTCAAGCTCCTGGCCAGCTCCACCACCTGCGCGTCGTACATGTAGAGGCCGGTCAAGGCGTAGTTGGAGCGCGGCTTCGCTGGCTTTTCCTCGATACTGACGGCCATGCCGGTGGAGTCGAACTCGACCACGCCGTAAGCGCCTGGGTTGTCCACGCGATAGGCGAACACGGTCGCGCCCTGATTCTGCTGCGCGGCGTGCGTGAGCAGCCCGCTCATGCCCTGGCCGTAAAACAGGTTGTCGCCCAGCACCAGCGAGCACGGGTCGCCGTCGATGAAGCGTTCCCCGATCAGGAACGCCTGCGCCAGCCCGTCAGGGCTGGGTTGCACGGCATAGCTGATGTCCAGGCCCCAGCGCTCGCCGCTGCCCAGCAGCTTCTTGAACTGTGCCTGATCTTCCGGCGTCGTGATGATCAGGAAGCGCCGGACCCCCGCCAGCATCAGCGTGGTCAGCGGGTAATAGATCATCGGCTTGTCGTAGATCGGCATCAGCTGCTTGCTCACCGCCAGCGTGAGCGGGTGCAGCCGGGTGCCGGAGCCGCCCGCCAGGATGATGCCTTTGTTGATCGTGCTCTTCGCCATCTGATGCTTCCGCCCTCAGGCCCCTGCCCGGGCCCCGTAGTTACGCTCCAGCCACTTGCGATAATCGCCCGACCGGACCTGGCGCACCCATTCCGCGCTCTCGATGTACCAGCGTACCGTCTTGCGCAACCCGGTGTCGAAGGTCTCGCGCGGCGACCAGCCCAGCTCACGCCGCATCTTGCCGGCGTCGATGGCGTAGCGCAGGTCGTGGCCCGGCCGATCCTGGACGAACTTGATCAGCGCTTTCAGCTCCGCCTCGGGCGTCTTGGTCTCTTCCGCGACGATCGAGCACAGCAGGTGGACCACCTCCAGGTTCTTCACCTCGTTGTGGCCCCCGATATTGTACGTCTCGCCGTCCTTGCCCGATTCGATCACGCGCCAGATGGCCTCGCAGTGATCGCTCACGTACAGCCAGTCGCGGATGTTCTCGCCCTTGCCGTAGACGGGCAGCGGCTTGCGCTCCAGGCAGTTCAGGATCATCAGCGGGATCAGCTTCTCGGGGAACTGATACGGGCCGTAGTTGTTGGAGCAATTGGTGACGCGGGTGCGCAGGCCGTAAGTGCGCGCGTACGCGCGCACCAGGTGGTCGCTGGAGGCCTTGCTCGCGGAGTACGGGCTGGACGGATCGTAGCGCGTCTCTTCCGTGAACAGCCCGGTCGCGCCCAGCGAGCCATAGACCTCGTCGGTACTGACGTGGTGGAACAGGCCGGTCCCGGGTTTCCAGTGGCGCCGGCAGGCTTCCAGCAGCTGGAACGTACCCTCGATGTTGGTGCGCACGAACTCCGCCGGACCGAGGATGCTGCGATCGACGTGGCTCTCGGCCGCGAAGTGCACCACCAGCTCCGGCGTCTGGCGCTCGAACAACATGCTCAGCGCCGCGCCATCCGCGATGTCCACCTGCTCCAGGCGATAGTTCGGCAGCTTCTCGACCTTGCTCAGGTTCATCAGGTTGGCGGCGTACGTGAGCTTGTCGACGTTGACGAACTGATGCTCGGGATGCCGCGGAACCAACAGCTCGAGGAAGTTCGAGCCGATGAAGCCCGCTCCCCCCGTCACGAGAATTTTCATTGTGCTTCCGAACCCTTCATATTCACATCGTCGCGAGCTGCGCCCGCACGGCCCGTTCCAGATCCCGATACGACTGGATCCTGGCGAGCGCCTCGGCGGGCAGGCGCACCCGCAGCGCGCGCTCGACTTCCATCATCAGCTTGAGGTGACCGAGCGAATCCCAGCGCGGCACGCTCCCCACCACGCATCCCGCGAGATCGACGCTGGGGGCCAGACCGAACACCGAGCGAAAGGTCTGCCCCAGGCGCTCGGAGATGCGATCGGGCAGCGCCGGCGCGCCGCCATTGCTCCCGCTCGACAGCGCCCGTCCCGCGCCTCCAGTCGCGGTCACGGCCGGAGTGACGGCCGGGGTGACAGCCGGCACGGGAGCCGCCAGGAGATCGATGCGCGCGCGCAGCTCCGGGCTGTCCAGACTCGCGCGCGCGCCATTTTCAACCAGCGCCGTCTCCGCGGAGCGCTTGCTCGCGGGCAGCTCAGCGAGCTCGGAGAACTGCGCGGCCAGCGCCGTCTGCGCCGAGGCGGACAACCCCGGCTGCGCGGAGTGAAGAAGAAAGCTGCGCAGCGGAGTGCCGGCGCAGCGATCGCCCAGCTGCACCACTGCGCCCAGCAGCGCGCCGAGCCAGGCAGCGGCCCCTACCTCCGACGCCGCCCACGAGGCCCCCGGACCCGGAGCTGTCGCGAGCACGCACAGCGCACCGCACTGGGTCGCGAACATCTCCGGCAGCAGAGCCAACCCAAGCCCGAGGAAAGCGCCGGGGCCGCGCTGCATCAGCTGGGCGAAGCGCTGCGGATCCAGCTGCTCGGTAGCCTCCAGACCGGGCGCCGGCACATGCAGCAGGCCTGTCACATGCCCCAGCCGCGCGCGCGCCTCCCGAGCCGCGTGCTGCAGCGCCTCGGCGCCTGCGAGCTGGGACGAGATGCCCTGATGCTTCAGCCGATCGTGCCCCGGTAGCTCGCTGAGCCCCTGATCAGCAGGGCCACCGTCGCAGCGGATCACGCACAAGCGGTGCCCAGCACGAGCCAGGGCCTGGGCCGCGGAGCGCCCGAGCGGCGTCTCGAAGCCGGTCAGCACCGTCGCGGGCGGCGGCTTTGTTCCCGTCTGCACCTCAGCCATGGGAGCTCCCTCGTTTCTGCTGCCCGGAGTCTAGCTTACCCAGACTCGCGCCGGACGTCCCCTGCTCCAGGCCGATGCGCGCGCGACCCTGCACACAGAGCCAGGCGCCCTGCGCCACGAGCAGCCGCAGCTCCAGCCCCCCGTCGCTCGCCGCCGCCACCTGAACTGAATAAGTGGCGCTGGAGCCCAGCCGCTCGACGTTCACATACTGGAGCTCAAAATCCAGCACCCGGAACGAGTCCACGGGCAGCAATGCCGAGAACAGGGCCCCAAAGGGCTGCGCCAGCGACAGCTCCAGCGGCTGGGGCGGCGAGCGCAGGGCAATCACGTCCACCACCTGCCGCGCATACGAGCCGCGCGCAGGCACGCCCGGCTGCCCCCGGGCCGGAAGCTCCGCCCCGGGCTGCGGGCGGTCCCCGCTCGCGGAGCGCGCTGAGGCCTCGGCCGGCATCAGCTGTCCACCGTGAAGTAGTTCGGGATCTGGATCGCCTGCTCCAGCGCGAGTTCGAAGCGGCCGCCACCGAGGTCCGCGAAGCCGTGCCGCTTGTACACATCGCGCACCGGCGTGTTGCGCTCCGTCTCGATGATCTCCGCACTCAGCTTGCTCGCGCCGCGAGCCCGCGCCCGCTGGCACGCAAAGCCGAGCGCAGCCGTCTCCAGCGTCCGCCCGAGGATACGGCAGCTCAGCAGGAAGGAGTCGACGTGCAAGCGCTCCGCCAGAGGCTCGAGGATGATCACACCCATCAGCTCGTAGCCCGCGTAACGGTCCTTTGCACCGATTGCGTAGACCTCGGCGCCGCGCTGGATCAAGGCATCGATGGCCGCCGCGTCGTGGCGGCGCGTGGTCGCATTGAACTGGTTGGTCTTGACCAGTAGCTGCAGCACGCGCGTGCGGTTGTCCGTGCCGAGCGGCTCGAAGCGCACGTGCATCTGCAGGTCGCGATAGAAATCGTCGATGTTGGAGAACTTGCGCCGCGAGGCGTTCGCCGCTGAGCGCGCCTTGTAGGACTCGGTGCGCTTGAAGTCGGACGCGGTGAGCGCCTGGCACTCCAGGTACGGCGACTCGAGCAACCAGCTGGCGAACTCCGCGGGATCGAGCGGCAGCTCCGGCACGACGACCTCGGGCAGGTTGCGCCGCACCTTCTCGCGCTCGACCGGATTGTCGTCGATGAACATGCAAGAGGCCTTGCCCAGGCTCAGCTCCTCCAGCATCTCGTCGATGCCCTGCGACTTCTCGTTCCAGCTGATGCGATGGGCCACGATGTCCTCGGGCCTCAGGATCATCTCGGGGTGGCTGGCCATCATGTCCAGCGCCTGATCCGCGTCGTTCTTGCTGGCCACCGCCAGGGCGATACCGCGCCGTGCGAGCGCCCGCAGCGTGCGCTGGAACTCCTGAAACGCGCTGCCGGGATAGGCCCCGCCGAGCTTGAGGCCCTCGCGCCCGTCTTCGCCGAGCACGCCGCCCCACAGCGTGTTGTCCAGATCGAGCACCATCACGCGCGTGGTCTTGCCGGCCAGCGAGAGCAACAAGCCGAGCGCGCGACGCGCCAGCACGTCGCCGAACTCGGTGCTGAAGGGCACGCGCCCCAGGTGCCAGTACTTGCCGGGATCGGAGCGGCTCCGGCCCACCTCCGCGATCACGTCCTCGGCGTCGATGACGTGCGTGTCCGCGAGCTCCGCCACCACCCCGCGCAGCAGCCGGTTGGCCTCGCCGATCAGCGCTTTCACGCCGCGCTCGCTCTCGGAGTCGGCCTGGGCCAGCACCGAGCGCCGCACGTGCCCGAGGCTCAACACCAGCAGCTTGCCCGGGAGCTGATCGCGCGCCATCTCGATCAGGCGCAGCCAGGGGCCCAGCCGCTCCTCGAGCGCCTGCTGGCGAGCCTCGCCCTGCAACGCCAGCGGGTCAGCGCACAGCTCACCGAGCAGGTGCTCTGCCGACTCCACGATCAAGGTCGCGCTCGGCTGCAGCTTCCGCAACTCGGACTCGGCGTCGATCAGCTCGCGCTGAGCCTGGCCGTAGGGCGGCACGTGCAAAGCGAGACCGAGCTCGTACTTGCGGCAGGTCTCGCGAAAGTTCATCGCCAGGTAGTCGAGGTTCGCCGAGCCGAGCAGCGCGAGCGTGCCCAGGTCGACGCGCGCGCGCGGAGCCGCCTCCGGCTCTGCAGCGGGGGCGACCTCCGGCTGTGCTGGTTCGACGGGCAGCGAGGCAGCTGCGGGAGCAGCATGCAGTGTCGTCACGCCGTTCATGGAGCCGTTGGCCTTCTTCTCCGTCTTGGAAGCCGGTGGCGCTTCTGGCTCCCGCGTGGGAGCAACGAACAGCACCTGCGCTGGGTTGCCCATCGCGGTCGCCCCCTCGGGGATGTCTTCCAGGACGACCGCATTGGCGCCCAGCTTGGCGTTGCGCCCGACCACCACGGGCCCGAGGATCGAGGCGCCGCAGCCGATGTCCGCGCCGTCTTCGATGATCGGCAGATCATCGTCGCGCCAGGTCTGCGCCACACCGATGGTGGTGTTCTGGCGGATGTGCACGTCGTTGCCGATGGCGCGCGCGCCGATGATCATGCCGCCGTGGTGCCAGAGCCGCACGCGGCGGCCGAGCTTGGTCGTGTACGGCAAGGTGATGCCGCCGAAGATCTCGATGCCCTTCTCCAGCGCGCGGTACGCGACCGTGCACGGGGCGCGCAACAGCGGGTTCTTCACGTCCATGCGCCAGTTGCCGAAGCGATTGTTGGCGACCGCCCAGAATCCTTGCTCGAACAGGCTGCTCTCGTGCGTGACGAAATCCTCCTTCAACAGCTCCCAGAAGCTGAGCTCCGAAGGATTTTCGTTCTTGCGCCCGCGCTCGGCCACCGGGGGCACACCCATGCGTTGCTCCGCGGCCTGATACTGGGTCGGCGGCGCAGCGCTCGGTCTCGCTGCGCCATTGCTCGCCGCGCTCACTGGACGCGGGCCATTCGCGGAGGAACCATGACTCGGAACGGAGCTGGAGGAGGCAGCGGAAGAAGACACAGAGCCGGAAGAAACAGAGCTGGAAGAAACAGAGCTGGAAGACAGGGAAATTGCGCTGAGTTTTCCCATCGATTACCCGTGGAGGAAGTTAAAACGGACGAAATCCGACAGCAAGTGCGGCGGATCGTCGTCCGTCTGGCCCTGAAAACGCCGCCGCGCGCGCCACGACATGAAGCCCACCGTCCAGGCCACGTCCGCGAGATGCTTCTTCCACGGGCCGTGATTCTTCATGAAGTAATGCTGCCGGGATTCGAACCAGTAGCGCGGTAAGCGCTTGGGGGCGGCGCGCGTGTCCGTCACGCCCGTCGATTGCCCTTCCAGATGCACCACGCGGCTGGTGGGGACATACCAGCAACGAAAGCCCGCGCGGCGGGCCCGCAGGCACAGATCGGTCTCCTCATAGTAGAGGAAGAACGTTTCGTCGAAGAAACCGACCGCGTCGAACACGCTGCGGCGCACCAGCAAGCTCGCGCCCGAAAGCCAATCCACCGGCGCGGGTTGTTGCGGCGGCGGTGGCGCGATCTCCGCGTCGGGAAAGAGCCGCTTCAAGACGCCGAGCCGCGAGCCCTGGATCAGCTCGCTCCGTACGCCGGGAAAGCGGAACGCGGAGCAATTGATGCTGCCGTCGGGCTGCTCTTGCTGCGAGCCGCACAGGCCCACGTCGGGCCGCTGTTGCATCAGCTCGTAGAGCTCGCGCACTGCGCCTGGATACACATAGGCATCCGGATTGAGCAGATAGTAGAACTCCGGCGGATCGTCGGAGGCCAGGGCCGAGGCGATCGCCCGATTGTTGGCGTACCCGTAGCCACCATTCTTTTCCAGCCGCATCAAGCTCGCCCAGGAGCCGAACCCCTGCTCGCGGATGCCGCGCTCGATCAGCTCGTCCGAGCCATCTCCCGAAGCATCGGTGACGATGGCCCTACATCCACCGCCCAGGGCAGCAAGCTCCGGACCCAAGGACTTCAACCCCTGGAGCACGAGCTCGGGCCGCTTGTGGTTGACGATGACGGCGAGGACTTTCACGGGGCTCTCCGGCTCGGGATGCGCAGAAGAGAAAGCGTTCTAGCACTATACGGCGCCTGCGCCGTCCAGCGTTGGCGATTCCAGCGTCGAAGTCTCTGGCGCGAGCGCGGCCGCGTTCACGAATGCCTCCCACGTTTTTGCCACACTGCAGCTTACTTCCCCTCCGCCTTCGGGCGCCTGCGGCAGAGACTGCGCGCGATGCCTGGAGCTCACGATGCGGGTCGCCGGGACGCGGCGCCCGGCTCCAGGCTTGATCCGGATTGCGCGGTCGCCGAAGCTCGCGGCATGCCCCGGAGCAAAGAGCGCCGCGCCGCCGCGGTCATCACCGGAGCCAGCGGCGGCATCGGGCGCGCGTTGGCGCTGCGTTTTGCCCCCTCGGTGGAACACATGACGCTGATCGGGCGGGACGCGAGGCGGCTCGGGGAGCTCGCGGGCGATGTGGCGCGCCGCGGCGCCCGGGCTCGTTCCCTCGTGGCCCGCTTCGACTCGAGCGAAGAGCTGCAAGAGCTGGCGCAGGAGCTCGGGCGCTCGACGACCGTGTCGGTGCTGTTGCACGCGGCCGGCGAGTTCGTGAAAGAGCCAGTTGCCTGCCTGGCCGGGGCGGACTTCGAGCGCTCGTTGCGCGTCAATCTGAGCGCGCCGTACGTGCTGACGCGCGCGCTGCTCGGCGCGCTGCAACGCGGCGCGGGCGACGTGGTGTTCATCAACTCCAGCGCGGTCGGTCAACGGCGCGCCGGCCTGTCCGCCTACGGGGCGAGCAAGGCCGGGCTGGTCGCGCTCGCCGACAGCCTGCGCCAGGAGTGCAACCCGCTCGGGCTGCGCGTGCTCAGTGTGTTCCTCGGTGCCACCGCCACGAGGCTACAGGAGCAGCTGCATGCCGGCGGCGAGCAGGGGCCTTACCAGCCCGGGCAGCTGCTGCAGCCCAGCGACGTCGCGGAGATCATCCATGCGGCGCTGGCCTTGCCGCGGGGCGCCGAGGTGACGGATCTACACCTGCGCCCCGCGCTCCCGCACCGCGCCTGAGCGGAGAGGGAGCTCGCGAAGACAGGAACGGCTCAGGCGCGCCGAGCGCGCCGGGTCAACAGGGCCAGGCCCAGGGCCGCGAGCCCCAGGCTGGCGGCGTCGGAGTGCTCGGACCCGAGACGGCAACCGCAGCCCGGCTTCTCCTGCAGCGAGGCCGGCGGAGGGAGCGGCTTTGGCTTCTCCTCGGGGGTCTTCGGCCCGCCCTGCCAGAAGGCGTCGTCCTCGGGCGTCAGCTCCTTTTCCTCCGGGGGCGGAGCGGCAGCCGGATCGGTCTTGGGCTTGGCCTTCGGCTTGTCGTCGAACACGACGCTGCGACGATCCACCACCTCGTTGTCGCCGGTGAGCGTGAGGTTGGTCTTTCCGCCGAGCTCCTTGCCCGAGCGTGCGTCGGTCACCTTGACCTCGTACTGGCCCGCCTCGAAGCCGTGATCGCGAGTGATCTGGAAGGTGAAGCGCGTGCGAGCGGCGGTCTTGCCGGAGGCGGGATCGAGGAAGCTCAAGTCAACGCTCTCCACCAGCGGCTGCTGGTTCTGCAGCGGCACCGTGCGCGTCACCGGCTCCTTGTGGCCGTCCACCAGCGCGCGCTCATAGTACGCGGTGGGAGTGAAGGTGAAACGCACCGGCACGTGTGCGACGTCCGGAGCGCGATCCAGGTGCACCTCGATCGCGATCTTCCAGGACTTGTCGAGCTCTTCCAGCTTGGTCTTCTTCCACACCACCCGCCCTGCGGCCGCCGCCGCGCCGGCAAACAGGAAGGCCGCCAAGAAGAGCAACAGCGCCGAGCGCCAGCCCCGGACACACGCGATCAGACCCAGATTTTTACCTACACTGTGAGGATTTGACATACACTTACTCGGCCAGGTATTCGGCAAGAGGGCGCGGCACGCTAGTACGCCGTATCCGTGGATGCGACGGGAAAGTGCGGTCGCTTCCGGTGCGCCGCGGCCTCGCTCAGCGCCGGCGCCGCGCCGCTGCGAGCCCGCTGGCGCGCACGCTCGGCAGCCGCGGCAGCGCACAGCCAGCTGCGCTGCGGCGCCGCTGCGCTCCACGGTGAAACGGAAGCGTGCGGATCAGGGATGCCGCGCGGCGCGGCCGCCGTCAGCGCCAGCTTTTGCGACGAATCATCAAAATCTCTGACACGAAATGCGCGGCAGCCTACCCTTTGGTGATGTGCAGCCGAGCTTGGATGAATCTCTGGTGCAACACCCAGGGCGCCATCGCGAGCTCGACTGCCTGGCGGTGACTGATCCTGTTGCGGCTTCGGCCCGTTCTGTCAGCTAGTTTTTCTCTGTCCTTTTCCGCATCGATATCCGTATCTCCCTAACCGAGCGCCCTCTCTTCCCCGGAGGGCGCTCGGTGCCTTTTGTGGGCTTTGTCGGCAGGCGGGTGGCTTGTTTCCCCCCGGGAGGCTAGAACCGCTACCGCTCGAGGAGCGAGGGAGTGCTGTGGCGAACGGAAAAGTGGTCATCACGGGCGGGGCGGGGTTCATCGGGTCACACACGGCGGTCGAGCTGTGTGCCGCGGGCTACCTGCCCGTGGTGGTGGACAACTTCAACAACTCCGATCGGCGCGTGGTGCAGCGCGTACAGGAGCTCACGGGCGTGCGCTTTCCGGTGCACGAGCTGGACTGCCGCGATCGCCTCGCGCTGCGCCGCATGTTCGAGGCCGAGGGGGCCTGCTTCGGCGTGATCCACTTCGCGGCGCACAAGGCGGTCGGCGCCTCGGTGGCGGAAGCGCTGTCGTACTACGACAACAACGTCGGCTCGCTGGTGGCCCTGCTGGAGGTGATGAACGAGGTCGGGCTGCGCAACCTCGTGTACTCCTCGTCGGCGACGGTGTACGGGCAGTCGGATGAGCTGCCGGTGACGGAGCAGACGCGCACTCGCCCCGGCGAGTCACCCTACGGGCGCAGCAAGCAGATGTGCGAGACGGTGCTGATCGACACTGCCGCCTCCAAGGTGCCGGTCAAGGCCGTGATGCTGCGCTATTTCAACCCCGTCGGCGCGCATCCCAGCGGGCGGATCGGCGAGCTGCCGCGGGGCAAGCCGGAGAACCTGGTGCCGTTCATCACCCAGACCGCGATCGGCCTGCGCGACGAGCTGACGGTCTTCGGCAACGACTACCCAACGCGCGACGGCACCTGCACTCGCGACTACGTGCACGTGGTCGACCTGGCCAAGGCTCACATCGCGGCGCTGGCCTGGCTGGCGCGCGAGGAGCGCGCCTCCTTCTGCGAGATCTTCAACGTCGGCACGGGCGCGGCCACCTCGGTGCTGGAGGCGATCCAGGCCTTCGAAGAGGCTTCCGGGACGAAGCTGCGCTACCGCATCGGCGCGCGCCGGCCGGGCGATATCGTGGAGAGCTACGCCAACGTGGACAAGGCCCGGAAAGTGCTGGGCTGGAAGGCGGAGCTCTCGATCCGCGAGGCCCTGCGCGACGCCTGGAAGTGGCAAGTGTCGCTGAAGAACGATCCGCTGTGAGCGCGGCGCTCGAGGCCGGCAGTCACAGACCGGCGCAGGCAGTTCTGATAAGCTGCGCGGCATGCCTTCTTTCGACGTCGTTTCCAAGTTGCCCTGGGACGAGGTGGCGAACGCCCTCAACCAGGCCAAGCGCGAGATCTCGCAGCGTTTCGATTTCAAGGGTACAGGCGCCACCGTCGAGCAGACGGATCAGGGCATCGCGTTCGAGGCCAGCACCGAAGACCGCGTCAAGGCGGCCTACGAGGTGCTGCAGGACAAGCTGACGCGCCGCAAGGTCAGCCTCAAGCACTTCGAGCGGGGCGAGATCACGCCCGGCCCGCGCGGCAGCGCCAAGATGACGGTCACCGTCACCGAGGGCATCAGCAGCGAGAAGGCCAAGGAGATCATCAAGCTGATCAAGGGCAGCAAGCTCAAGGTGCAGGGCGCGATTCAGGAAGACACGGTGCGCATCACCGGCAAGAAGCGCGACGACCTACAGGCGGCGATCGCCGAGCTCAAGCGCGCCGATCTCGGAGTGGAGCTGCAGTTCGTCAATTTCCGCGAGTGAGGCGCGGCGGCGCCCGGCACAGGGGAAGAGCCATTGAAGGACGGCGGTTGCTCCGGAGGAAGCGATGCGATTTGGTGACGGCGCTTGGCGCATGCTCGACGATGTGGTGCCCCACTACCCCAGCCGTGTGGACGGGATCGAGGCGAGCGAGCGCGAGCTGTTGCTCCACGTCAGCGACCGGCTGGAGCGCGAGCGCTGGGCGACGCTGGCCGGGCACATGTTCACGGTGCGCATCAGCACTCCGCTCGATGGCGTGCTGCGCGTGCGGGTGTCGCATCACCAGGGCCGCCGCCGGCGCGGCCCCGGGCACTTCGTCGACCCCGAGGCGCGGCCGCTCGCGACCACGGTGGAAGGGGGCGAGATCACGCTGCGCGCTGGTCCCCTCGCCGCGCGCGTGACGCGCGACCCGTGGAGCCTCAGCTTCCTCGACGAACGCGCTGAACCGCTCACCGGCAGCCCCTTCAAGGCCCTGGGCCTGATGGAGAAGGCGGGCCTCGGCAGCTTTCTGCGCGAGCAACTGACGCTCTCCGTGGGCGAGCACGTGTATGGCCTGGGCGAGCGCTTCCAGGCCTTCAGCCGCAACGGCCAGAGCGTGGAGATGTGGAACTCGGACTGCGGCACCTGCTCCGATAAAGGCTACAAAAACGTCCCGTTCTTTCTGACCAGCAAGGGCTACGGGGTCCTGGTCAACACGCCGGCGCGGGTCTCCTTCGAGATCGGCACGGAGCAGGTCATGCGCGCGCAGTTTGCGGTCCCCGGCGAGGATCTCGACTACTTCCTGATCCTGGGCCCGACGCCGAAGCAGGTGCTGGCCCGCCTGGGCGCGCTCACCGGCCGCCCTGCGCTGCCCCCCGCCTGGTCCTTCGGGCTCTGGCTCAGCACCTCCTTCACCACCCAGTACGACGAAGCGACCGTGCAGAGCTTCATCGACGGCATGGCGCAGCGCAACATCCCGCTGCACGTGTTCCATTTCGACTGCTTCTGGATGAAGGCGCACCACTGGTGCAACTTCAGGTGGGATGAGCAGGCCTTTCCCGATCCCGAAGGGATGATCTCGCGCCTGCACGCCCAGGGCCTGCGCATCTGCCTCTGGATCAACCCCTACATCGGCGAGCGCTCGCAGCTGTTCGAAGAGGGCGCGCGCGACGGCTATCTGCTCCAGCGCGCCGACGGCGGCGTCTACCAGCGCGACCGCTGGCAAGCCGGCATGGCCTACGTCGACTTCACCAACCCGGAAGCGACGCGCTGGTTTCAGGCGCGCTTGCGCCCGCTGCTCGCCATGGGCGTTGACTGCTTCAAGACGGACTTCGGCGAAGAGCTCCCGACCGACGTCGTGTACTCGGATGGCTCGGATCCGCAGCTGATGCACAACTACTACGCCTACCTCTACAACAAGGCGGTGTTCGAGCTCCTGGAGCAGGAGCGCGGCCGCGGCCAGGCCTGCGTCTTCGCGCGCTCTGCGACGGCGGCCTGCCAGCGCTTCCCCGTGCACTGGGGCGGCGACTGCTACGGCAGCTACGAGTCGATGGCCGAGAGCTTGCGCGGCGGCCTGAGCCTGGCGCTCTCGGGCTTCGGCTTCTGGAGCCACGACATCGGCGGCTTCGAGAGCAAGGCCAGCGCCTCGGTGTACAAGCGCTGGATCGGCTTCGGCCTGCTCTCGTCGCACAGCCGCCTGCACGGCAGCAGCTCGTACCGCGTGCCCTGGAACTACGATGAAGAGGCCTGCGAGGTGCTGCGCCACTTCAGCGAGCTGAAGTGCCGCTTGATGCCCTACCTGATGCAGGCGGCGGTGCAGGCGCACGAGGCGAACCTGCCGATGATGCGCCCCATGATCCTGGAGTTCCCCGAGGATCCCACCAGCCGCACGCTGGACCGGCAGTACCTGCTGGGCGACGCGCTGCTGGTCGCGCCCGTGTTCCACGATCGCCAGGCCGAGTACTACCTGCCGGCGGGCAGCTGGACGCAGCTCCTGACCGGAGAGCAGCGCGAGGGCGGCCGCTGGTACCGCGAGGAGCTCGACTTCTTCGGCATCCCGGCCTGGCTCCGGCCGAACAGCGTGCTGTGCGTGGGCAACCGCGCGCGCGAAGTGGAGTACGAGTGGACGCGCGGCGTGCGGCTGGTCTGCGGCAAGCTCGACCCCGGCATCTCGCTGGAGGTCCGCCTGTTCGACTCCAGCGGCGAGCCGAGCGGGCGGCTCGAGGTGTACCACGACGGGCAGCGCGTGCGCGTGACCAGCTCCACGCTCTTCGACTTCCAGGTTCAGCTGCCCTGGGCCAGCAGCGTGCTCGAAGTGGAGCGCGGCTATGTGGTGCGGGAGGAGGCGCGCGCTCCCCTCACCGCGCGCGGCGTCGTGGTGCGCGCCGACAGCGGCACCGCGTCCTTCCGCTACGCACCAGCGCCGCCCTGAGCGCTTTCCAGGGCTCGGCCCTCCCCGACCCCGTGCGACCCCAGGACTGCCCACTGTGGCTCGAGGCCAGCGCTCGCGCCGCGACGACTCGGCACGGCGCGCGGTGAGGCTGGTTACGGCACTCGCGCGCCGCGGCTCGCGGGCGTGGCGGGCGAGAGCTAGGATTCCAGCCGCCACTTTGCCAGGACCCACACCGCGATGAATCAGGCGATCCAGGATCAGACGCAGGAGTCCGCCGTCGCGGCGCAGGGCGCAGCCCTGGCACTGCGCGCAGAGCGCGTCGAGCGGCTGCTCGCCGAGCTCACCCTGGCCGAAAAAGTTGGTCAGATGAGCCAGCTCACGCTGCCCGAGCAGCTGGAAGCGGACGCCGCCTCCCACGCCCGGCTGCTGGCCGAGCTGCGCGCCGGTGGCATCGGGTCCTGCTTGAACGCGCGCGATCTCGAGCTGCGCAACGAGCTCCAGCGGGTGGCCGTGGAGGAGACGCGCCTGGGCATTCCGCTCCTGTTCGGGCGCGATGTGATCCACGGCTATCGCACCATCTTCCCCATCCCGCTCGCTGTGGCCGCCAGCTTTGATCCCAGCCTGGCGGAGGCCGTGGCGGCGGCGGCCGCGCGCGAGGCGCGCGAGGCCGGTATCGACTGGACCTTCGCGCCGATGGTGGACGTGACGCGCGAGCCGCGCTGGGGCCGCGTCGCGGAGAGCTTCGGCGAGGATCCGTGGCTGGCCTCGCGCCTGGGCGCCGCCATGGTGCACGGCTTCCAGGGTAACGACCCCTCGCGGCCCGATCGCCTGGCAGCGTGCGCCAAGCACTACCTCGGCTACGGCGCAACCGAGGCCGGCAAGGAATACAACACCACCTGGGTGCCCGAGCCGCTGCTGCGCGACGTGTACTTGCCGCCCTTCCGCGCCTGCGTCGAAGCCGGCGTGCTGACGGTGATGTGCGGCTTCAACGATCTGAACGGGGTGCCCATGTCCGGCCAGCGCTGGGCCTTGCGCGAGCTGCTGGAGGGTGAGCTCGGCTTTCGGGGTTTCGTGGTCTCCGACTGGGCCTCGATCGAGGAGATGATCCAGCACGGCTCCTGCGCCGGGGCGCGCGAGGCGGCGCTGGAGGCGGCGAGCGCCGGCGTGCACATGGAAATGGTGTCGCGCACCTACCGCCAGGAGCTGGTGCAGCTGGTCGAGAGCGGCGCGCTGCCGATGGCGGAGATCGATGACGCCGTGCGCCGCATCCTCCAGGTCAAGCTCGCGCTCGGCTTGTTCGAGCGCCCGTACACGCAGCGCCCGCAGCCCTCCGCGGCGCTGTGCAGCGAGCACCTGGAGCTCGCGCGCCGCGCCGCGCGCCAGTCGCTGGTGTTGCTCGAGAACCGCGGCGGCTGCCTGCCGCTCTCCTCGTCGCTGGCGTCGCTGTGTCTGGTGGGGCCGCTCGCCGACGATCCGCACAACCCGCTCGGCTGCTGGTCGTTCGACGGCGACCGGCACGCGACCGTCACGCTGCTCTCGGCGCTGCGCCAGCGCCTGGGCGCGCGGGTGCAGCTGAGCTACGCCCCGGGCCTGCCGGACGCACGCTCCAGCGATCGCAGCGGCTTCGAGTCCGCGCGCGCCGCCGTCGCGGCCGCGCAGGCGGCGATCGTGGTGCTGGGCGAAGACGGCAACATCAGCGGCGAGTGTCGCAGCCGCGCGTTTCTCGGCTTGCCGGGCGTGCAGACGGAGCTGCTGGAGCTGCTGGCCAGCACCGGCACGCCCCTGATCGTGGTCGTGATGGCGGGCCGCCCGCTGACCCTGGCGCGCGAGGCAGAGCTGGCTTCGGCGCTGCTCTACGCCTGGCACCCCGGCACGCTCGGGGGCCCCGCGATCGCGGACGTGCTGTTTGGCGATGCCCCGCCCAGCGGCAAGCTGCCGATCAGCTTCCCGCGCACTGTGGGCCAGGTGCCGATCTACCACGCGCACAAGAACACGGGCCGTCCGCCGCGCACGGGCCGGCGCGGCATCCCCAGCGGCACGCCGCTCGATCCAGTCGACATGGATGCGAGCTACCTGGACGTGGATGTTTCGCCCGCGTATCCGTTCGGCTTTGGCCTGTCCTACACCAGCTTCCGCTACTCGGAGCTGAGTGTCTCACCGACGCGCGGCAGCTTCGACACGCGCTTTGAAGTGAGCGCGCTCCTGACCAATACCGGCGACCGGCGAGGCGTCGAAGTGGCGCAGCTGTACGTGCGGGACCTCGTGGGCTCGCGGACGCGGCCCGTGCGCGAGCTGAAGGGCTGCCAGCGCGTCGAGCTGCCAGCAGGCGGGTCGGAGCGCCTGCGCTTTGCGCTGGCGGCCAGCGATCTGGCGTTCTGCCGCCGCGATCTCTCGGTCGGTGCCGAGCCGGGGCGCTTCCAGGTGTTCGTCGGGGGCGACTCCACGGCGAGCGCAGGGGCGGAGTTCGAGCTCTGTTGATGTGCAGGGCGCGCTGAGAGTTGCCTGGCGGCGGTCGCCGGCGGCGCCCATGACGCCCAGCGTCGTGCGCGAGCCAAGTGTCTCACGGCAGCTGCAGCGCTCCGCGCGGCTCGCGTGCTCTCGACGCGGAGCAGAGCCAGCGCGGCTCTGACGCAGTTCGCAACAATCTGGTGTGCCGGAAACACTCGAGCAACACCCGCTGACGGATAGCGATGGCGTCGATGTCACCCAGCCGCGCGCCCGCGCGGTGCTGGCGACGTGCCCTCGCGGGCAGGTCGTCCCTCTTCTTGCTTCGAAGGAATCATGTCCATGAGTCTGAGGAACCTCGCGATCCCCCTCCGCACCTCTGTCGCTGGTCTCGTTTCGCTGCTCGCCGCGCACGCCCAGGCGCAGGAGCCCGCACCTGAGACCGCGGAGCCCGCCGCCGCGCCTGCCAGCGCGGAGCCCGCCGCCGCGCCTGCGGCGCCCGTTGCCGATCCCCCGCCCGCGCCCGCCGCAGAGGTCAAGCTGGCCGCCGCGGAGCCGCCTCCGACCACTCCCAACGAAGCCATGCCGAGTACGCTCACCGAGCCGAAGAAGCTGCCGCCGATCGGCGTCGCGGCCTGGCTGCGCGCTGACGTGACCTTCCAGGGTCAGGGCGACCCGAAGAAGCTGAATGACCAGAAGTTCACCCCTTATGGCGAGCTGCATGCGGGCGGGAAGATCCACGAGAACGTCAGCGTCACCTTGAACCTGAACGCGGGCGGCGTCGGCGGCGGCGTGGGCATCGAAGACGCGATCATCGGCTTCGATTTGCGAGACGAGTTCCACGTCTGGATCGGTCAGATGCTGGTACCCGTGGATCGGGCGAACTACGCCGGTCCGTTCTTTGCCATTCCCTGGAATTACACCGGCGCCATCGGCTTCGTGCCGCACGAGGGGCCTTCGGGGCGCAACGCGGGCCTGAGCGTCTGGGGCGACCTGGAGGGCGGCAAGTTCAAGTACGTGCTCGGCGCATTCGACGGCGGCGGGGGCGGCGAGAGCATGCTGTTCTCCGGGCGCCTGCAGTACGATTTCATCGGCGCCGAGCCGGGGTTCTTCGGCAACGCGAGCTATTTCGGCGACAAGGACGTCGTGGCGCTCGGGGTCGGTGCCCAGTACCAGAAGGACGGCGAGAGCTCCGGGGACGAGGTTGCCCCGGAGACGGACGACTACGTCGAGGTGAACGCCGATCTGCTCGCCGAGATGAAGCTGGCGGGCGGTGGCTGGGTCACCGGCGAGGGCGGCGTCTACATCACGGGCGGCGACTACCCGGGCTACGGCAAGACGGCCTTCTACCTGACCGCCGCGTACGCCACCCCGAAGGTGGGCGTCGGCAACATCCAGCCGATGCTGCGCTTCCAGTACGGCAAGGGCGAGGGCGATGCCAAGACCTGGTCAATCGACGCCGCGCTCAGCTATCTGATCATGGGCCCCGCGTTGCGTCTCGTCGGCAACTTCCAGCACGTCAAGACCGACCCCGACGGCGTGGAAGCGAACTCGCTGACCTTCGGCGCGCAGGCGATCTTCTTCTGATTCGGCGCTTGGAGCGTTGCAGGGAGTGGCCTGCTCCGACCCTCCCTGCAGCGCTCTGACGCTCTCGTTGCGGGGCGCCTGACGCTAGACCGCGAGCGCGGCGCGCTCTGCGCTGGCGCGTGCGCTCGCGAACACGTCGCGCGGCGTCGTGCCCAGGAACTTGCGGTACACGCGGTGGAACTGCGCGTAGCTGCCGAAGCCGGCCTCCAGCGCCGCATCCAGCAAGTTGCCGCTGCCGCCGCGCCGCTGGATGGCCTCGAAGAAGCGATCGAGCCGCAGGCGGTTGCGGTAATCGACCAGCGAGACGCCCAGCTCGCGCTTGAACGAGCGCGCCAGGTGCCCGGGGCTGACCCCCAGCTCGGCCGCGAGCCGCTCGCCGGTGACCGACAGGTCTTCGCTGAGGGCCTGCAGCACTCGCTCGACCAGCGGCCCTTGACCGGACTTGCGCGGCAACGGTTGCCAGCTCACTTCGCCGCGACGCGTCTGGTACAGCACGGCCAGCAGCGTGCAGAACAGGGCTGCCGCCGCCTGCTTGTTGCCGTCCACCGGCGCGTGCGTGAGCGCGGAGTCGTTGTACATCACGCCCACCACGTCGCGCGCCGCGACCAGCGGCGTGGCCATCACCCAGCCCTCGCCGATCACCACGGTGCGGCCCGGCTCGCTCGCGAACAGGGGCGAATGAGGCCGATATTGACCGAAGCCACCGGACAGGCGCGCGCCGAGCAGCGCCTGATAGTCGCCCGGCGCGAACTCGTGAAACAGGCCGCGCTCATCGGTCGTCTCGCCGTGCGCTCCCGTGCCCCAGGTGCCGCGCATCAGGATCCGCTCGCAGCCGCGGTCGCGCAGGAACAAGCCCACGCGCTCGAGCCCGAGCCGGCTGCGCGCCAGCTCGATCGCGAGGCGCAGCATGCCGTTCGTCTCGCGACAGGAGGCCAGCTCGTCCACGGCGGTCAGAGCCGCCGCCAGGGTCGAGACCTGCACCTGGCCGTCCATGCCCGCGCCGGGAGCCCTCGCGGCTTCGGCGAGCGGCGTCGATCGGGGCGCCGCCTCCTCCGGGGAAACAGGGGCAGATTCCGTCAACACGCGCTCTTGGGCGAGATGGTCCAACACATGCCTCCGGTGGCGCCCCGCAGGGCGCTTGCTCGAATCTTTTACCAAGGACGGACGGCAGTCCGCTCTGCTCATTCATGCTCGAGCCCGCCATCGGGATCGCGAAAAGTGGAGCGCCGAACGTTCGCGAACCGGGAATTTGGCCAAAGTGCGCCGGAATCGTTTCCGCACTGCAGTCAGCTCGCGGTTTTTCGCTCTGGCTCGCACGCGCCGCTGCTCCTTGCGCCTGCGCGTCCCGCCGCTGGCGCACGCACGGCGCACGACGCGGCGCCGCCTCGCACGATGCAGCCAATGTAGGCGCGCTCGCGACGCGCCACGTCAGGTGTTGCATCTGATGAATCACCCGCGCGCCCGCGATCGGCGAGAGCTCGCCTCGTTCAAAGTTGTTCGGGCTCGTTCGCACCCGGTCGCCACTCGCGACACACCTCCTCGACGTGGCTGCCCGGCGCTCGTGGCCGATGCTCGCGGCCCGCCGCCATCCGCTGCATCGCGCCACGCGGCGCGGCCTTTCGCGACCTCTCATTGTTGCGGAGGGCCGTCCTGAGCCTGTTTCTGATCGCGGCGATCGACTTCGGGTCCGATTCGAGTAACATCCTGGGGCCACGAGCCAATGGTGGTGGTGAGTCTGTGCACGAGCTGCACGCTCGGAACGCCACCGGCGGATCTCGGTCCGGCCCGGGTATCGCGATGTCTCGTTCTCCTAGTTTCTTGTGCTGGGTCTTGCTCGGCTGGCTGCCATTTCAGGTCACAGCCTGCACCCTGACGAACGACTTCACGCCCACGGCGATCGACGCGCTCACGCCCGATGCGGGCACGCAGCCGGTCGTGCCGACCCCACCTCCCGGGCGCACGTCCGAGGAGCCAGCGCCGGAGGAGCCGCTGGCGACCGGCGAGCCCATGGCGTCACCCGAGCCGGATGCCGGCTCGAGCGCCTGCCAGGGCAGCGAGCAGCAGGCGGGCTGTCCGCTGCTGCAGACTCCGCCGCCGGCGGCTCCGCCACCGGCAGCCTCCTCCCCCGAGTGCCTGGGCGACTCCGACTGCGAATCGCGGCACTGCGAAGGCGGCGCGTGCCTCGCAGCGAGCTGCGCGGACGGCATCGCCAACCAGGGCGAGAGCGGCGTGGACTGCGCCGGGCCCTGCCCTGCCCGCTGCCCCGTCGGCGCGGGCTGCGCGAGCGACGAAGACTGCGCCCAGGGTCTGTTCTGCCCGGAGTCCACGCGGCTGTGCGCGCAGGTCTCGTGCGCGGACAACGTTCGCAACGGCGACGAGCTCGCGATCGACTGCGGCGGCAGCTGCCCGGGCTGCCCCGTGGGCACGGCCTGCAGCGCGAACGCGGACTGTGCGACGGGCGTGTGTCGCACCGGCCTGTGCGCGGCCCCCAGCTGCGATGACGGGCTGCTGAACCAGAACGAAAGCGCCGCCGATTGCGGCGGCCGCTGCGACCCCTGCACTCCCGGCCGCGCGTGCCGCGCCAACGACGATTGCGACAGCAACGTCTGCGACAACCGCGGCTGCGGGCAAGGCATCGCGCGCTGCTGCCAGCCGCCGCGCTGCAACGACGGCGTGCGCAACGGCAGCGAGCCCTTCGTCGACTGCGGCAACGCGCAGTGCGGGGCGTGCCCGATCGGCAGCCAGTGCGCGCGCAACGCCGACTGCGACAGCGGCCTGTGCCAGGGCGGCACCTGCCGCGTGCAGCCCTGTGAGGATCGCCAGCGCAACGGCAGCGAGAGCGACGTCGATTGCGGCGGCGCCGACGCGGCCTGTGCGCGCTGCGCGCTGGGCCAGCAGTGCCAGGTCGCTCAGGACTGCGTCGCTGGCGCCAGCTGCCTGGGCGGCAGGTGCGCCAACTGCGGCAACGGCCAGCGCGACGGCACGGAGACGGACGTCGACTGTGGCGGTGTGTGCGGCGCCTGCGGCCCGGGCCAAGCCTGCGAGCTGGACGCGGAGTGCGACCGCGGCGTGTGCCAGGACGGCAGCTGCTGCGGCGGCAACCGCGCCGATTGCACGCGCTGCGCGCGAGCGCTCTCCGCCACCGTCAGCTGCGAGGCCAACGCCGGCGCCAACGCCGCACAGTGCAACGCGTTCCTGCAATGCCTGGCGGACAACCCCGGCGCGTGCCCCACGCGTCTCACCGCGGGCTGCTCGGATGCGGGGGCCGTGTGCGACGCGGCGCGCTTCGGCGGCAACGGCTCGCCGGGCGTGGTCGTCGCCGACAGCATCATCGGCACCGCGCAGTGTTCGTTCTGAACGGCTCGTTCTGAGCGGCTCGTTCTGAGCACGTGACTCCGCCGAGCTACTGCGCGGCGCTGACGGGCTGCACCTCGAACAGCTCGAGCGCTTGCCCCGCGGTCACGCGCAGCCGGCGCGCCGTCTCCGAGTCCCCGGCGTCCTCCGCCAGGCTCGCGATCTCGGTCAGGGCGGTGCGCGCGCGCCGCAGCTCCGCGATCAGCCAGCGGATGTCGGTCGCGGCTTCGTCGCTGCCGCCCGCGCGGGCCCGCTCGATGTCCCGGATGCGCCACTCCACGAGCACGCTCGGATGCGGCAGCGCTCCCGAGCCCCCACAATCCGGGCAATCCACCGGGCCCGACTCCGTACCCACTTCGCCGCTGCCGGAGCAGCTGTTGCAGCGGCGCTCCATCGCGCCGCCCAGCGCCGCCGACCTCGATTTGCTCGTATCCGCCATGCTGCGGCGGCTATAGCACGCGGCCGCGCTCGCCCGAAGGCCTCGGGTGCCGCCTCTGCGAGCGGCGCTGCCGGCGCGCAGCGCGGCACGGCCGCCCAGCCGGGGCTCTGCCTACGCGGCGAGCACGCCGCCCGAACGCTCCAGCTGCCCGCCCTCTGCCCCCAGATCGAGCGCCTCGGGGCGCTCGCCCGCGAGCCGCGCGCCGAGCACCGCGCGCATCTCCGCCAGCGCGCTGCAGCGCGCCGCGTTGCGCGTGAGCTCGGCCGCGTCCGGCACGCAGCGGCACAGGTAGCGCAGCTGCTCCTTGAGCATGCCCAGCGTACGGCCCGGGGAGTTGCGCTCGAACATCTCCGCCAGAGCGTCGAAGTGCGCGAGCACGTCATCCCCGCTGGGCCGCGGCACGGGCAAGCCGCGCAGCAACGCATGCAGCTGCTCGAAGATCCACGGATTGCGCAGCGCGCCCCGCCCGATCATCACCCCGTCGCAGCCCGTCTCCGCGCGCATGCGCAGCGCATCGGCCGCGTACCACACGTCCCCGTTGCCGATCACCGGGATCGCCACCGAACGCTTGATCTCGGCGATGATGCGCCAGTCCGACACGCCGTGAAAAAAGTCGACCTGCCGGCGCGGGTGCACGGCGATCAGATCCGCGCCCGCCGCCTCGATCAGCCGCGCGCTCGCCACGGCGCCAGCGGCATCGTCGAAGCCCGCGCGCATCTTGGCCGACAGCCAGCCGCGGGTGCGCGAACGCATCGCGCTCACCACCTGCCGCAGCAGCTCCGGGTCGCGCAGCATCGCCGAGCCCACGCCCTTGCGCACCACGCGCGGCGCGGGACAGCCCACGTTCAGGTCCACCAGATCGGCGCCCGCCCGCGCCACGATCTCCGTCGCCTCCGCCATGTGCTCGAGGTGGTTACCCATCACCTGCACCGACAGCGCCGCGCCCGGGGCCCGCACCACCTGCTGCTGCAGATGCTTGGCGCCCAGACCAGTGGCCGCGATGCGCACGAATTCGGTACACACCACGCCGACGCCGGGCCGGCGGGCGATCAGCTCGCGAAATGCAGGGTCGGTGATGCCCTCCATGGGCGCGAGAAACGTCCACGCCTGATCCCTGCCGGGCCAGCTCGAGCCGTGCATGGGCCGGGATATAGGGGCCAACGGGGCCAGGGGTCCAGGGGTCCAGGATTTTCAGGGCTCGGAACCGCGACAATCCTGACCGCGCCAGGACCGCCCGCTTTCCGGCCTCCCGCTCTCTGGACCCCTCCACCCCTGCACCCCTATACGTCGCGCACATGCTCGGCTCACTGACACCCCAGCAGTTCCTGGCGGAGCACTGGCAGAAGAAACCGCTGCTCGTGCGTCAGGCGCTGCCGGGCTTCACGTCTCCTCTCGGCGCAGATGACCTGGCGGGAATGGCCTGCGAGGACGAGATCGAGGCCCGGCTCGTGACGGGCAAGGTCGGCGGGCGCTGGAGGCTCGAGCACGGCCCCTTCGAACCCGAGCGGCTGGAGAGCTTGCCGGAGCACGACTGGACGCTGCTCGTGCAGGACGTGGACAAGTGGGTGCCCGAAGTCGCGAGCCTGCTCGCCGCCTTCCGCTTCCTCCCCGACTGGCGCATCGATGACATCATGATCAGCGTCGCGGCGCCCGGAGGCTCGGTGGGGCCGCACACCGACCAGTACGACGTGTTCCTGCTGCAGGCGCAGGGACGGCGCCGCTGGCAGCTGAGCGAACACTTCGACCCCGCGCTCGATCCCCAGGCGGAGCTGAAGATCCTGTGCCGCTTCGAGCCCGAACAGGAGTTCGTGGTCGAGCCGGGCGATCTCCTGTACCTGCCGCCGAACGTGGCCCACTACGGCCTCGCGCTCGACCGTGCGATGACCTACTCGATCGGCTTCCGCGCCCCCGATCGCCGCGAGCTCATGGGAGCCCTCGCCGAGCAGCTGCTGAGCCGCGCCGGCGAGGTACGCTTTGCGGATCCGGGGCGCGCGCTCGCCGAACGCCCGAGCCGCATCGCCGAGGCGGATCTGCGCCAGCTGCGCGAGCTGGTGCGCGGCGGGCTCGCGCTCGGCGACGACGAGCTGGACGGCTTTCTCTGCCGCTATCTCACGCGCCCCAAGCCCAACCTGGAGCACGAAGGCGAGCCGAGCGAAGCCAAGAAGCTGGAGCGGCGACTGAAGCGCGGCGACGCGCTGGTGCGGCGGCCCGCCGCGCGCTTCCTGCTCGCCCCGCGCGCGAACGCGCTCTGGCTGTTCGCGGACGGCGCCGAGCACCAGCTGGAGCTGGGCTGGCTCGAGTGGATCGAAGCGCTGGTCGAGGGCGCGCCCTTCGACGGAGCGTCGCTCGCGCGCCATCCCGGCGCGCTGCCCCTGCTCTGCTCGCTGCTCGGAGCCGGCTCGCTGCAGTGGCGCTCGGACGCGGACCCCGAGAGCTCCCAGCACGGGTAGCGAGGCGAGGGCGGCCCCTCGCGATCGGTAATGCCTCCTACCGATCGGTAACGCCTCCTACCGATCGGTAGCGGCTCCTACCGATTGGTCATAAGTGATCCCTTTCGCCGAGGCCCCCAGGTAGACCGACCAGGTCGATCCCGATGGCAAGGCGATCGCGGCGACGCTCGCGGCGGAGATGGGAGCGTTGCGCATTGGGGGACAGGAAGCGAAAGCGAGCAGAAAGCGCACGCGCACGGCGCTCGCCACGCGGGGGGCGCGCGCTGGAACGACGGGTTCCCCGGGAAACCTCAACTCCATTCGCTCGAAGAGGGGCGCCGCCCACGACGGTCGCACGGCGCTCGCCACGCGGGGGGGCGCGCGCTGGAACGACGGGTTCCCCGGGAAACCTCAACTCCATTCGCTCGAAGAGGGGCGCCGCCCACGACGGTCGCGCGGCGCTGGGTGCGCTCGCCACGCGGGGGGCGCGCGCCGGGACGACGAGGTTCCCCAGGAAACCTCAACTCCATTCGCTCGAAGAGGGGCGCCGCCCACGACGGTCGCGCGGCGCTCGCCACGCGGGGGGGCGCGCGCCGGAACGACGGGTTCCCCGGGACTCATCCTTGATCGCGGACGGGCTGGAATTTTGCAGCGACCCATCCTTCGGTGAGGAGTTCGAGCTTTTCGTAGCCGCGGGCGAGGGTGAGCCAACCGGGAGGACCGCTGTATTTGATGTGCCCGCCGAGCGCAGCGATGG
>DASTRX010000145.1:0-14712 GCA_035760985.1 Polyangiaceae bacterium | reverse complement strand
AACCGCGCTATCGTCCGCCCGACGCCCTTCTCGGCTTCCTCCAGCAGCTCTGATTATGCCGCATACGAAAATGCCTCCCAGCTAGCCCAGAGCACCCGGGCGGCCGTACGCGGCATAAAACCGAACTCGGCATAATGCTCGTTATGCCGAACTCGGCATAACGAGCAGAGCATGCGCAGGTTGTGCGCCTCGGAGCTCCCACCTTTGGCTCGAGGATGGCGGTGATCGAGCTCCAGCCAAGCGCGCGACGCGCAGCGCGTGCCGTCCGCGTTGACCCAGCTGCACGCGAGGCCGTCGCGCTCCAGGACGGTTCGGCGTTCTGCGTGCGGCACCTCGCGTGCGAGCGAGGCGGGGCGAGCCTTCGGTTGCTTCGCTCGTGCGCCAGCCCCGAAGCGGCGTCGTTGGAGATCGGTGATCAGCAGGTCGAGAGCTCGAGACACAACGGGTGCGAAGTCGCCAGCGGGATGGGTGTGGAGCAGCAAGTCGCGGGCGAGTTCGAGCTTCTTCTTCAGGGCGGCGTCGGCCGTGAACTGAATCCTGTAGCGTTCGGCAGAGAGCGGATCGATGCGGCTCTGACGGGGGGGAGCTGGTGCGAACAGCAATGGTGGCCCCGCAGATGGCCCCGTTGGCGTCGACTGTGGGGCGTGGTTCGGTGGGGGCGGTGCGTGTTGCTGCTCCGTGGGCGGATCGTTGCGTGTGGGTTCTGGTGTCGGCGCGCGTTGCGGAAGTTTACGGATGTTGGACGGTGCGTCGGGGCTGGGAAAGCGCGTGGCCAACACCTCGCGAATCTGGCGCATGGACAGGCCTTTGGCGGCCCCGAGAAGCTCGAGCTGATTGGCGTCAGTGAGCACCGGCTTCAGCAGCAACGCGACGGAGAGCGAGATCTCACCGGTCGCCAGCAAGGAGAAGAGAGACGGAAACCTTCGTGCCAGCCGCGCGAGTTCGATGCGACGGCAAGCTTCGTCTTCACTCATGTTCAGGCGGGAGACGCAATAGTCGAACATCGAAGCGTGAGCTGCCAGCAGATGCAGTCGCCGCTCCTCGACCTCGCCGAGGTGGGCTACCACCTCCGCGAGCGCCCTCCGCTTGGTGTGCAACGCGGCGCGCAACCCTTCGAGTAACTGCGCGTCGGCGAGATGGTCGAGTTGCCAAAACTCTGGAAGACTCATCATTCGAGCATACACCCCGATTTCCGCCGCCCCTCGGCGCCCTGCAGAGCCGCGAACAGCCCTTCGAATGAGCTCGAAAACCATCCGGTCGAGATCGGCGCTGGTATGGTCGCGTGGGGTCAGCAATGAGTACCCGAGGTGGCCAGCGGCGAAATGATGCGCTCGGACGCTGGCAAATGCGTCAACGCCGATCGCTTGGGTTTGTGTGAACTTAACGGAGGCGGCGGTGACGCCACGGTGACGCCCTGGGAGCGCCGCGCTGCGTGCGAGCACGACGCTTTGCGCGGTGCTCTGCCACGAACCCAGCCGCATTCGGTACTCCGCGCATCGGTCCCGCGTTGGTGGCCAACATGCCTGCCAGCCACAGGCAGGGCATTGAGTCTGAACTCCTCGAAGGCGTCGAAGGAATCCAGTCGTGAGATCCATGGTCTGGCTGGTTACAGGGAGAGCAACCTCGGGAAACTCGATCGCGCCCTGAATGCAATGCACGATGCCCAGGAGACACTCGCGACATGTACCCCAAGCCCCCTGACCGTCTTCGACGTCGCGCGAGGCTGCCGGCTGTACTTGATCCCATGAACTGCAGCAACTGACGAATGGCTGGAGTGAGAAGCTGTCTCGCTGGTCGCGCCCGCGGCGCGGAATCCGAAGGCACAAGCGGACGTGAAATGTCAGACTTGAAGCCTGGCCGGCAGCGGCGTCGGAGCCTCGCTGTGCCCGAGGCGTGCACGCGCGCCTTCACCCCCGGCGTTCGGTACTGGCGCGGCCATTCGCATGCCCAACGGGCGAATCGATCATCGACAGCGCAAGCACGGGCTCGCGAGGCGCGCACAGGCCGCCGCCGGCCGACACACGCCGGGTGGGGTTGCAGCCCCGCGCCAAAGAACCATGCAAACGAAGCGCCCCGTGCGGTTGCGTCGCGGGACTCTCTGCCAGGAACGGGCCTGCGGCGCAAGACAGCGAGTCATCTGCGCAGCGCGGAGACAGCGCCGCGAGACGCGCCCGGCTCCGGGCAACGCGGTCGAAGCGGCACCCGCGCCCGGCCCCGGCAGAGAGAGTATCCGCGCAGCGCGGATACCGAGCCGTGATGCGCGGCCGGCGCCTGGCAGCGCTAGATCCGCGCAGCGCGGACAGAGCCGCGCCGCGAGCCTGGGTCCAAGCAGCCAGAGCGCGACGCCGCGCGGCCACGTGAGCCGCGCCCGGCGCCCGGCAGCGAGAGTATCCGGGCAGCGGATACGAGCGCGCCGCGCCGGCGGACCGCGAGCAACGAGAGCACAGCGCCGCCGCGCCGCCTGGCAGCGAGAGTATCCGCGCAGCGCGGATACAGAGCAATGATGCGCGTCTGTCTTCTGGCAGCGCTATCCGCGCAGCGCGGATACAGGACCGCGCTGCGCGCTCCGCCCCCGGCAGCGCTATCCACGCAGCGCTGCGCGCTCCGCCCCCGGCAGCGCTATGCGCGCAACGCGGCTACGGAGCCTCGCAGCGCGCTCGGCGCCTGGCAGCGAGAGTATCCGCGCAGCGCGGATAAAGAGCGCGCGGCCGCGGAGGGCTGCCAGCAACGAGAGCGCAGCGCCGCCCGGCAGCGAGAGTATCCGCGGAGCGCGGATACAGAGCCGCGCAGCGTGCTGGCGCCCGGCAGCGAGAGGATCCGCGCAGCGCGGATACAGAGCCGCCCAGCTCCGGGCCATCGCCCTCGAAGCGCCCGCGCCCCCAGCGCCGTTCGCGTCGTCAGTGGGCATATTCTGGGGTCGGGCGGAGTCCGGATCGCGCCGAGCCCCATCCCATCCCCATCCCCAACTTCTGAAACAGCAGCCAGTAGCTGATGACGTGCTCGATGTTGTCCGCCATCATGGTCAGGAAGAACGTGGCCAAGAAGGGGCGGAAGCCCGGCACCGCCAGCACGGCGAGCGCGCGCCGCTCGGCCTCGCCGGGCAGGCTGGGGGAGCCGCTGGTCATGGGCGAGTGCTTGGCGCGTGTCGGCTGGGGCGGCAAGGGGCTTGGCGCCGGCGATTTCGTGCTATCCCGGCGCGCGTGCCGAAGTCGGGTCAGCTCTGGCAGCCGGAAGTTCTGGAGCGCAGCCCGTTGCTGCGGGAGCTGTGCGAGATCGGCCGGCCCCTGTTCCACGGCGGCGACTGGCCGACGCTGGACGAGTACACGGCGCTCGCCGAGCGCGAGCGGCAGGCCCGCGCGGGAGAGCTGCCCGCCGTGCGCTTTGCCGCGCCGGAGCCGCGGCCTCGGCGGGCCCGCGCGCGGGGCCCGCTCGACCCGCGTCAGCTGTACGATGGGCGCATCGCGCTGGAGCGCGAGGTGCCGTGTCTGCGCTCCAGCTATCACGATCTGCTGAACGTGCTGGCGTGGGCGGCCTTTCCGCGCGCCAAGCGCGCGCTGCATGCGCGGCAGTTCCGGGCGCTCTCCGCCTGGCTGCCCGCCGCGAGCGCGCAGCTGCCCAATCGCCGCACGCGCGAGCAAGATGCGCTGGCGCTGTTCGACGAGGGAGGGTCGGTGCTGGTGCTGAGCGCTGAGCTCGGCGCGCGCCTGGGCAGCGTGCGCGAGGGCACGCTGGCAATTTCGGAGGCCCCTGCGCGGCTCGTGCTGTTCGGTCACGCGCTGATGGAACACGTGTGCTTCGAGGGAGCGAGGGTGCGCTCCGCGGCGCTGCTGCTGCCGATCGAGCCGCCGCTGCGGGAGGGCCGCGCGCTCCTGGATCAGGTGGACCAGGCGATCGCGCAGCGTCTCGCCGACGGGCGCGAGCTGACCCATCCGGACGGCTTCGATCGCGCCGTCACCATCCAGCCGCCAGGGGCGGTGTGGATCTAGCCCGCGCTGCAGGGACCGACCTGGCGATGGCGCTCGTGTGGGTATCGACCTACCCGGCATGTCCGAGGAAGGTCGGCGCACGGGCCGCCGCTGGCGACCGCCGTTGTGCCACAGCCCGCCCTCGACGCGCGCCGCGAAGGAGGGTACCTTCGGGGATGCCGCGCGAGGCACGCGCTCGGCAACGCTCGAGTCAGTGTCCTGGCAGCAGGTTCTCTGTCGAAGTCAGTCCTCCCTCTCGCGGGAGCACCCCGCACCCCTCGGCTTCTTCGTGGAAGTGAGCTGGGGTGCGCGATTTCGTGGCGGGTCCCAGCGGCTGACTCGTGCGGGATGGCCCGCGCTCCGGGCTTCGACAATCGAGAAAAAAGGTGCCGCATCATCCGGTGCGAGGATGAGCGAAAGGGTTAGAGGAGGAACGCGAGCGTGGGACTGTTGACCAAGATCTTTGGTGGCGGTGATGGCTCCGCTCCCGACACGGAGCGCGCCAAGGAAGGCGGCGTGAACGGAGCGGCCCATGCGCGCCCGGCATTGCCCGCCGAGCGCAAATCGGGGCCGGTCCCGCGCGCCTACGAGCCCGCACCCAAGAGTCATCCCGCCGCTGCCGTCGAGCATCCGCGCCAGCACGGCAATCCCGGGGCAGGCATCGATCCGCTGCGCCGGCGCGCTCCGCTGATCGGGGCACCATCGACGCTCACGATGCAGGAGTTTCCGGTGCAGGCCGGTCGCCCGTCGTCGATGACTCTGCCACTGGGATTTTCGCTCGACGGTGCTGCGCGAGCGGACGCGGCTCAGTCAGCGCGTCCCGAGCCGCGGCCCTCCGAGCCGCCGGAGCTGCTGCCGCCGCGGCTGGAGTCGGACATCGTGGCGCTCGATCCCTCGGCGCCCCGCGCGCCGAGCTCGGACGCGCCCGCGGCGCTCGCGGAGCCGGAGCCGGTGCGGATGGAAGCCGCGCAGCCCGCGGCGCCGGAGCCGCTCGACGACTCCTCCGGCGCGGAGACGGAGCGCCCGCTGGAGCTGCTCGTGGATCTGGCGCAGCGGCTCGCGCTCGGGCCCGTCTCCGACGAGTGGTTGACCGCGGGCACGGCGGCCGCGCACGCGCTGAAGCTGGCCGCCTGCGGCGGCTGGCAGCCGCACTTGCTCGCTTCGTTCGAGTCGCTGGAGCGGCTGCTCGCGGAAGGCGCGCGCATCCGCGCCTTGCCGCTGTTGTGGAGGCTGAGTGACAGCGTGCCGGAGTGGCCCGCTCCAGCGCGCAGCCTGCGCGACTCGTCGCGCGCTCGCGAGCGCCGCATCGCCAATGAGCTGTTGGCCAGTGTCGACGGGCTGCGCCTGCGCGGGCGCCAGCTGTTTGCCGCCGAGAAGACGCTCTCGCATCTGGTGGGCTCCACCCCGGAGCTGCTCGCGGAAGAGCTGGACACGCCGATCGAGCGCGCCCAGGAGCTGGCGCGGCGCGTGGCGAGCTACGAGGCGGAGCGGCGCGCGCGTCCGATCGACATCGGGCACGAGACCGCGCTGCGCGAAGCCGTGATCGAGCTCGATCGGCGCCAGCGCCAGTTCGACGCCTCCGATGAGAGCGCGCGGGCGGCACGCCAGGAGCGGCGGGACGCGCTCCTGCGCGTGAACCTGGTGCTGGCGGAGCGCGGCGATCTGGCGTTGCTGGACGAGCTGGAGCCGATGGCCGTGGCCGAGCGCGTGGAGCGCTTGAGCGTGCTGATCGGGCTCGGGGTGGGGGAGCGCGCCTGATGGCAGCCCTGTCGCTGAGCGCGGTCGAAGAGCGGGTGCGGCGCGGTGAGGACCTGTCGCGCTTCGATCTGCGCAACCTCAACCTGGCCGGCGCCAAGCTGGCCGGAGCGAAGCTCGCGCGCGCCGAGCTGGATGGCGCGAACCTGTCGGGCGCGAACCTGACCGGCGCCGATCTGCGCGGCGCCTCCCTGCGCGAGGCCTTCGCTCCGCGCGCCAGCTTCGGGCGCGCCTTGCTGGCCAAGGCGGATCTGGACGGGGCGCGCTTCGCGCGCGCCAGCCTGGAACGAGCGGATCTGCAGCTCGCGAACCTGAACGGCGCCAACCTGGAGGAGGCCAACCTGGAGGAAGCGACGCTGCGGCACGCGCAGCTGGTCGCGGCCAACTTGACCGGGGCCCGCCTCACGGGCGCGAACCTGAGCCGCGCCGACCTGGACAGCGCCTGCCTGGCGGCGGCCGTGGCCGCCCGGGCGGACCTGCGCGCGGCCAACCTGCGCGGAGCGCAGCTCGATGGCGCGGAGCTGAGCGCGGCGCAGCTGGAGGAGAGCGTGCTGGAGCGCGCCTTCGCGCGCGGCGCGAAGCTGGAGCAAGCCTCGCTGCGCGGCGCGCTGCTCGCGGACGCCGATTTCCGTGAGACCATCCTGGAGGGAGCCGATCTGCGCAACGCGCGCTGCGCCGGCATCCGGCTCGACCGCTCGCGTGTGCTGGGCGCGCACGTGCACGGGCTCGACTTCGGCGCGAGCTGGCCCAGCGAGCTGCCGGTCGACATGTGCGATCTCAGCCGCAACGCCGACGGCTCCGACCTGCGGCGGCTCGCCGATCTGGGCGCGGTGCCGGGCGGCGCCGCCCTGGAGATCGCGCGGCGCTACGTGGGGCCCGGGGACGTGATCCGCAACGCCGAGCTGGTGATCGGCGAGCGCGCGGAGATCCTGGTGGACGGACGCCTCGAGCAGTGCGTGATCCAGATGACGGATGCCGCCATCCTGGTGATCGGCGAGACGGGCCTCCTGGAGGGCTGCCGCGTCTCGGGGGGGCGGCTGCAGATCCGCGGACAGTTCGTCGCTCCCGGTCTGGTGGGGCTCCACTCACCGGTCGAGCTGCGCGTGGCCAAGACGGGGGTCGTCGCCACCGAGCTCGAGCAGCATCTGCGCGCCACCCGCTTCGGTTTCGAGAGCGGCTGCCGCCTGCGACTCCAGATCAAGACCACGACAACCCCGAGCGAGTGAGAAAGACCATGCCGATTGAAGCCAGCAAGACGCCCAAGCAGACCGTGGTGGAAGAGGGAACCGAGTTCAAAGGCACGATCAAGAGCTCGTGCGCGGTCGTGATCAACGGCACGATCGACGGTGACGTGGACGCCCCGGAGGTGACCATCACGCGCTCGGGATCGATCGCGGGTGCGGTCAAAGCCACGAAGCTGCGCGCCCAGGGCACGCTCTCGGGCAAGGTGGAGGCGACCGACGTCTTCCTCTCGGGCGTGGTGCGCAGCAACACCGCGATCAAGGCCAAGCGCCTGGAGGCCAAGCTGGGCTCGGAATCGGCCCAGATCGAGGTCACGTTCGGGGAGTGCGCGCTGGAGGTGGGGGACGCGCTGGCAGAGCCCGCGGCCGTGGCGCCGCCCGCGCGCTCGGAACCACCCCCGCCCGCCGATGGCGAGGGCTGGGGAGTGCCCGCGGCAGACGCGAGCGCGTCGCCCTCGCCGCCAGTGGCCGCTGCCTCTGCGGCACCGGGAAATGGCACGCGCTCACCGTGGAAGCCCTCGCGCTCGATCGAGGTGGGCGACGCGGCGAAGACCTTGCGCTGAGCAGCGGGTGAGCCGTCGGGCAGAGCTCCTGCCCGACGCCGAGCCTCGCCTCCGGAGCTAGACCTTGCGCGGCATCGGCAGCTTGGTGCCGCGGCCGGGCATGGGCGCGAGGCTGGGCGCCGACAACCCCTTCACCAGATCGGCGATCTGCACGGCCTGACCGCTGGCGAAGCAGCGGTTGGCGGCGGCGCCGATCAGGATCGAATACAGCCCGCTGCGCTCGTCGGCGGCGCGCTTGTACTTGTCGGGCTCTGCGTGACCGAAGACCTCCGCCAGCATCACGGCATCGCCCCCGCCGTGGCTACCGGCTCCCGTCCAGGGCTCGATCTCCTGCGGCTGACCGCGCAACGGGATGATGCGGGTGCGCACGGCGTCCTTCTCGGCGCCGGGCGGCAGCGTGGCGCCCGCCGTGAAGGCCTGCTCGACGATCTGGTGCTCCAGGCGGCCTTTGCTGCCGTTGAAGGCGATCTGGTAGCCCTCCCAGGCGTTGAAGGCGTTCAGCGAGTAGCTGAGCGTGGCGCCCGACTCGTAGCGGACGATCACGTTCATGGTGTCCTCGATGTCGATCTCCGGCCGGAACACGCAGCGGTCGCGGTAGTAGTGATCGTGCTGCTCGTGATCGAGATAGAGCGCCTTGAACGCCGGATCCGCCGCCAGATCCAGATAGAACGTGCAAGCGCTCTTCTCGGGGCAGGTACGGCAGCGCTCGTGATGGCTCTTCAGCCCCATGCGCTGGGCCATGGCGGGCGTGTAGTACTCGCGCTTGCCCTGAGCGAGCACCGTCTGCGGCTGGCTCCCCAGCCACCAGTTGACCAGATCGAAGTGGTGCGTCGCCTTGTGCACCATCAGACCACCCGAGATCGCCTTCTGGCTGTGCCAGCGCCGGAAGTAGTCGGCGCCGTGCACGGTGTTGAGCAGCCAGTGGAAGTCCACCGAGAGCACGTCGCCGATGGCGTTGCTCATCAGCAGGTCCTTCACCTGCGTGCGCGGCGGCGAGTAGCGATAGTTGAACAGCACGCGCACGTGGCGCGAGTTGCGCTTGCAGGCGTCCACGATGCGCTGCGCCTTCTCCGGCGTGGTGGTCAGCGGCTTCTCGGTGATCACGTCACAGCCGGCGTCGAGGGCGCGCACGATGTACTCGTCGTGCGTGGCGTCGGGGCTGGTGACGATCACGGCCTGGGGCTTCTGCTCCGCGATCATCTTGTCGAAGTCGGCGGCCAGGAAGCGCCTGGGGGTAGCGCCCGAGGGAGCCACCACCTTGCCCGCCAGCTCCAGGCGGCCGGGATTGATGTCGCACAAGCCGACCAGCTCGTTGCCTTCTCGAAAGGTCTCCGTGACCGCCGTGAGGTACATGCGCGAGCGCGAGCCCAGGCCCACGATCGCGTAGCGGCGCCGGCCGCCGCCACTTCGTGCCGTCGTGCCTGGGGTCGCCGGAGCGGCCTGAGCTGGCGCCGCCTGCGCCGCCCCGGCTGCGGCCAGTCCCAGCGCGACGCCGCCCGCGGCTTGCAGTAGGGTCCGGCGATCGAGGGTGCGTTCGGCAGCGTCGCTCATGGTGTTCTTCTATTTGCGCCCCGCGGCGCGAGCAACAAAGATGCGCCGCGGAGCGCGCGCGATGTGGGGCATTCTGGCCGTGGTTTGCCTATGGCTGCTGGAAGCGAAGGCCAGCGCCGAGCCTGCTCCCGCGATCGACCGCCGGGCGCTGGTGCAGCGCCACAGCCCGAGCGTGGCCGGAATCGATCCCGAGTCGCCCTTCATGGTCGGCAATGGCAGCCTGGCGCTGGCCGCGGATCTGACCGGCTTGGCTACGTTTCCCGAGCGCTACGCGCCGCTCGCGCCGCTGATGATCCAGGCGCAGTGGGCCTGGCACAGCTTCCCCAATCCCGCGCACTACACCCTGGAACAGGCGCTGGTGCCGGTGGAAGTGCGCGGCCGCACGCAGCGCTTCCCGTGGCTGCACGACTGGAGTGAAGCCCAGCGCCCCGAGATCCAGTGGCTGCGCGAGAACCCCCATCGCTTCTCGCTGGGGCGGTTGGCGTTGCACCTGGTGAGCGGCGCAGGGCGCGCGGCGCGCCTCGAGGATCTGTCGCAGGCGCGGCAGACGCTGGAGCTGTGGACGGGCAGGCTGCTCAGCAGCTTCGAGTTTGACGGCGCTCGCGTCGAGCTGGAGACCAGCGTCCATCCGCAGCTGGACCTCGTGATCGTGAAGCTGAGCTCGCCGCTGCTCGCCGCTGGTCGCCTGGGCGTGGATCTGAAGTTCCCGGGCGTCTCCGCGCAGCTCAACCCCGATCCCGCGGACTGGCAGCACCCGGCCACGCACCGCACGATCGAGCGGGGCCGCGGCCGCCGCGCTCTGCGGCTCGAGCGGCAGCTGGACGCGACGCGGTATCAGGTGCTGGCGCAGGCGGATCGGGATCTGGCGATCGAGCGCTCTGGTCCGCACGAGTATCGCTTCAGCGCGCGCGGTGCGAGCACGCTCACGTTGCTGGTGGCCTTCAGTGAGCAGCCGCTGCGCGCGCCGTTGCCCAGCGCCGAAGCCGCGCGCAGCGCCGTGGCTCGCTCTTGGAAGCAGTTCTGGCAGCGGGGTGGCGCGGTCGATTTTTCCGGCAGCCGCGATCCTCGCGCGCCCGAGCTGGAGCGGCGCGTGGTGCTCTCGCAGTATCTGATGGCGGTCAATGCCGCGGGTCGTGTTCCACCGCAGGAAGAGGGCCTGTTCTCCAATAGCTGGAACGGTAAGTTCCACCTGGAGATGCACGCCTGGCACGAGGCGCAGTTTGCGCTCTGGGGGCACCCCGAGCTGCTCGAGCGCAGCATGGGCTGGTACCTGCAGCAGCTGCCGAACGCGCGGCGGCGCGCGCAGGAGCACGGCGCGCGCGGCGCGTGGTGGCCGAAGATGGTGGGGCCTGAAGGACGAGAGAGCCCCAGCACCATCACCCCCTTCATCATGTGGCAGCAACCCGGCCCGATTTGGCTGGCGGAGCTGCTGTATCGGGCGCAGCCCACGCCGGCGACGCTGCGCCGCTATCGGCAGCTGGTGTTCGAGACGGCGGAGCTGCTGGCCAGCTTTCCGCACTTCGACGCCGAGCGGGCGCGCTACGTGCTCGGGCCGCCGATCATCCCCGCGCAGGAGGTGTTCCCGCCGCTCTCGACCTTCAATCCCACATTCGAGCTCGAGTACTTTCGCTTCGGGCTGGCGACGGCCCAGAGCTGGCGCGAGCGGCTGGGGCTGGCGCGCGATCCGAGCTGGCAGCGCGTGCTCGAGCAGCTCGCGCCGCTGCCGCAGAAGGACGGGCTGTACCTGGCGACGGAATCGCAACCCGAGATCTGGGGCGACCCCGCCGATTGCAAGCGAGGCGCGGGGCCGCAGTGCTTGCGCCGCGACCATCCCTCGTTCGTTGCGGCGCTGGGGCTGCTGCCGGGGGCGGGCGTGGACCGCGAGACGATGCGGCGCACGCTGAGCGCCGTGGTCGAGCGCTGGGATCTGCGCAGGACCTGGGGCTGGGACTTTCCCATGCTGGCCATGACGGCCACGCGCCTCGGCGAGCGCCGGCGCGCGCTCGACTTCCTGTTCTGGGACGCGGAGAACTTCCGCTTCGGGCGCGCGGGCATGACTCCACGCGCGCACCTCGACGACAGCGCCTCCCCGCCGCGCACCGTGCGTGACGCGCTCACGTACTTTCCGTCGAACGGCTCGCTGCTGGTGGCGGTGGCGCTGATGGTCGCCGGCTGGGATGGCAGCGCCGCCGGGCATCCGGGCTTCCCCGACGATGGCAGCTGGGTCGTGCGCAGCGAGGGCGTGCGACCGCTGCCCTGATCACTCGACCGCGATCGCTGGAGCTACGCGCGCGGAGCCGATACCCCGGTCGGGCTTGCCGAGCCGGAAGCGCACCTTGCCTTTGAGCACCGTTCCCGACTCCGCCAGACCTTCGCACAGCGCCTCACCGGCAAAGAGCGTGAACGTCCAGCGCTCGTTGCGCTCGCAGTCGGGCACGTCGCGCCCGGCCTGCAGCACGCGCGCTCCCCACACCTGGCGTGTCATCAGCGCGCGCACGTCCCTGCCGGCGACCTGGAACGCCGCAGTGGCGCGTGCCACGTCGAAGTAGCTGCCGCAAGCCGGTCCCGCGTGGCTGACCACACTCACGACCAGGTTCCAGTCACGGCCTGACACGCCCCGGCGAACCGTGGGGAGGCGTGGGTCGAACACATCCTCTGTGGCCACGCCGAGCTGTCCCTCGCGGATCCGGGCGTCCAGCGGGCGACTCGTGTCCAGCCGCTCCGGGTCGGGCACCAGCAGCACTCCATAGCTCACCTCGGCCGCGAAGCGCGCGGCCGCAAAATGAGCTCGCAATGCCAACGCGGCCTGCTCTGCCGCGCGCCACTGCGCGGCTGACACCGCTGCCTGCAGATAGCTCGGGTCGGCAGCGGTAAACCGGCGGCGGCCACTGCACTGGCGATGCTGGGACACGTGACCCAGCCCGACCGTGCCAGCAGCTCGAGCTGCTGATCCCGAAAGGAACTCATGAGGAGATGCAGCCTATCGTGCTCCCGGTCGACAGCGCCCCAAAAACGTGCGTGACTCGTCCGGGCGGCGCTCGCGCCGCTCGATCCTGCTACCGAAGTCTCGCCATGGCGCTCATTCTGATCCTCGCGTTCATCGGGTTCTGGCTCGCGGGCCCCATCGGTCTGTTGATCGGGGCTGCGGTCGGGTACCTGCTCGCCGGCGCTGCTCGCTCGGGCATGATGCAGGGGCTTCAGGGCGTGCAAGGGGTGGCGTCGCAGTTCCTGGAGGCGACCTTCTCCGTGATGGGGGCGCTGTGCAAGGCGGATGGCGTGGTGACGCGCGACGAGATCCGCGTGACCGAGCAGATCTTCGATCGGCTCGGCCTCTCTCCAGAGCAACGGCAGGCGGCCAAGGCGGCCTTCTCGCGCGGCAAGGCGCCGGACTTCGACCTGGACGGCGCGGTCGACGCCTTCGTGATGGCCTCACGCGGCGCCACGATCCTGTACCAGCTGTTCTTGCAGATCCAGCTCTCGGCGGTCTCGGCGGATGGCGAAGTGCACCCCGCCGAGCACGAGATGCTGGTGCGCGTGGCGCGCCGCCTGGGGCTCGGCGAGGCGGACGTGGCGCGGCTCGAGGCCTTGCTGCGCGCCGCTGCGGGCGGCGCGCCGAGCGCCAGCAGCCCGCCGCCACAGCAACGGCTCGACGCGGCCTACGCGGCGCTCGGCGTCACGCCCGAGGCGAGCGAGAGCGAGATCAAGAGCGCCTACCGCAAGCTGATGCGCGACAATCACCCCGATCGCCTGACCGCCAAGGGCCTGCCGGAGAGCATGCGCGCCCTGGCGGAGGAGCGCGCGAGAGAGATCAACGTCGCTTACGACCTGATCAAGAAGGCGCGCAACTTCTCCTGAGCGCGCTGCCTCAACAGCTCACCAGACCGGCGAGCCAGAGCCACACCGGGTCGCCATAACGGCCGGCGAGGCAAGCGAACACCAGCGCGAAAATGAAGGTCTTCAACAGGTGAGCCGGCAGCGAGTCAAACGCCAGGTCGAGGTTCAGAAAACCGCCCAGCGCCGCCACTGCCAGGCCACACCAGAACTGCACCCAGCTCCAGCGCGGGCGGGGCGCGGGCGGCGAGAGGCGCGCTGGGTCCTGGTCTGCCATGCCGCGACTCTACTCCGAGCCCGGGTTGCACGAGGAATAACCCGAGGCTCGGGTGGTGTCGCCGGTGCTGACGAAACCGCCGTCGCCGGCGTCGATCGCGATGCGCTCGCCGGTGTTCCACAGCCGCAGCTCGTTGTTCACCACCGCCTCGAAGCTGCCGCCCGCGGCTCCGCTGCCCCAGGCCAGATAAGCCTCGGTGAAGATCGGATTGTCCGGGAAGATCCCGACGATCGCCAGCTCGCCGCCGCTGGGCAGCGTGTTGGGAATGCGGCGCGAGAACGAATCACCGAGCAACAGCGTCACCGACTGCGCCTCGGTCAGGTACACACAGTTGTTCATGCCATTGCAGAGCTGGTAACCCTGGGCGCCGAAGCTGACCAATCCGGCGCCCACATTCTGGATCAGCACGTCCGCGCTGCCGTCGGGATCGAAGCGCACGCGCACGATGGCTGTGTCCTGATCGGCGGGGGCGGCAGGCGCAATCGGCGGGCAATCTGAGCCCAGCGGCTCGCAGCGCCCCGACGACGCGCACAGCTCGCGCGGGCCGCAGGAGCTCTCCGTGCAGGCGCAGCTGCCCGTTTCTGGAACACACAGCGGAAGCCGGTCCGCGCAGGTCTGCCCCACCCACGCGCCGAGCGCCGAGCAGACGCGCGCCGTGTCCCCCACGCAGCCCGCCGCCCCCGGCACACACTCGCTGCACGGCATGCCCAGATCCTGCCAGGCGCCATCGTCTGCGCAGCCCTCCACCCGCGAGCCCGTGCAGCGCTTGGTGCCCGGCTCGCAGCTCACGCAAGCCCCCGAGCTCGGCAGACAGAAGGGGAGCGGCTCGGAGCAAGCGCCGCCCGGCACCCAGCCACCCGCCGAGCACAGCTCCGGCGCCCCGTCCACGCAGCGGCGGTTCCCCACCGCGCAAGCGCCGGCATTGGTCGCGGACGCCGGCGCACCCGGCTGCGCCGCGTCACAGCTGGCGCTGCCCGCCGGGCACACGAGCGAGCTGGGGGCTGCGGTATCGCTCGGCGCGGCCGTCTGCGCGCCGGGGTCGCTGCTCTGCGTCGTGGGGTTGGCTGCACCGTCGCTCACGGTGTTGGGGGATCGGTCATCCACGCTGCAAGCGCTCATCCCGGCGCAGAGCGCGAGCCCCAGGACCCGCCTGCGGTGGTTGCTCGGCATCCGCCGAAGATTCCAGAAAAACCCGACGCTGGCGAGCCGACACCGTCTCGCCGGTCGCCCCCTGGGTACACTTGGAGCGCTCGACCGGCGCCGGGCGTGCTCTGCGCGCGCCGGATGACTCGATCTGGAGCGAGCCGTCGCGAGACCTCCGGCGCCTGGAGCTGGGGTGCCGGACCTCCAAAACACCGGGCGTTCGTGCCACGGACGGTCGCGCCCCCGCTGCTTCGACGACCAGGCGTGCCGACACCGCGACGAAATCACCGATGAAGCGACCCAGCGGCACTTGCCGCCGAAACCAGACGCCGAGAGCGCCGCCGCGAATCGCGAGCCAGAGCCGCTGCTCCGACGCCGTGAGCGCC
>DASTRX010000144.1:0-3971 GCA_035760985.1 Polyangiaceae bacterium | reverse complement strand
CCACCGCGAGCGCCGCCGCGGTCGCCTTGCCATCGGGATCGACCTGGTCGGTCTACCTGGGGGCCTCGCCGAAAGGGATCACTTATGACCAACCGGTAGGAGACTTCGGCGCGAGATGAGGCCCCCGTCCGCGCGCTTGTCGACGTCCAGCCCGGAGGGCCGATGGTGCTCGGCTTCGACGGCTTCGCTGGTCGCGGCCTGCGCCGAGTGCGCCGTGCTCCCGAGGTGGCGCGATAGAACCGATGTTCCGAAGCGCGCCTGGCTCTTTCAGCGTGCGCGCAGGGCTGAATGCAGGCGCAACCCTTCGCAGAAGCATGCGGCGCGGCGGCGAGCACTGTCGGAGCTCTGTCGGAGCTCTGTCGGAGCTCTGTCGGAGCTCTGCCATCACGGCGTGAACGTCCGCCGCGCGAAAGCCCAGCTGGCGACGCCAGCCTGAAGCCGCGCCGCGCCCCGAAGCTTCGGGCCGTGACGTGAAGCTGAGGTCCGGCCCATCCTCATTCTCGCCGCACACGGTGCTCGCGAGTGGGGGTGGCCCTTCAAAAGCTGTTCGCGTCGAGGCTAGCATCCGCGCATGACGCGAGAGACGCGGCTGCTGTTGCTCGCCTATCTGGCGTTCATCTCGCTGGGCTTGCCCGATGCCACGCTGGGCATCGCCTGGCCGTCGCTGCAGCAGGTGTTTCAGCTGCCGCCGTCGGCGATCGGTCTGGTTCTGGGCATGGCCGTGAGCGGCTACTTTCTCTCGGGTCTGCTCGCCGGGCGCTGGATGCAGAGGGCCGGCGTCGGAAGTCTGCTCGCCGGCAGCAGCGCGCTGGTGGCGCTGGGGCTCACGGGCTATGCGCTGGCCCCGGCATGGGGGCTGTTCTTCCCGGTGGCGTTTCTGGTGGGGCTGGGCTCGGGCGCCATCGACGCGGCGCTGAACGCCTACGCGGCCCGGCACTTCTCGGTGCGGCACGTGAACTGGCTGCATGCCTGCTGGGGCGTGGGCGCCAGCACGGGGCCCGCGATCATGACCAGCGCAATCGCGCTGGGCGGCAGCTATCGCGCAGGCTACGGCGTGATCGCCGCCGCTCTGGCCGTGATGGCGCTGGCCTTCGTCGCCACGAGGCGCGCCTGGGATCGGGACAGCAGCCCGTCTCCCGCGAGCCCGTCCTCCGCGAGCCTGGTAGCGGGCAGCGCGCGCGAGGCGCTCGGGAGCGGGCGCGTCTGGCTGCTGATGGGGAGCTTTTTCTTGTACTCGGGGCTGGAGACGAGCGTGGGGCAGTGGTGTTTCACCTGGCTCACCGAGGCGCGCGGTTTGTCGGTCGAAGGCGCCGGGGCGTGGACGTCGGCCTACTGGGGCAGTCTCACGCTGGGTCGCGTGCTGCTCGGCTCGATCGCCGAGCGCTTCGGGTCCGATCGCTTGCTGCGTCTGGCCAGCCTGGGCGCTCTGGCAGGGGTCACGCTGTTCGCGCTGAGTCCGGGCGTCTCGGGTCGGCTGGGTCTGTCGTTGCTGGGGATGAGCCTGGCCCCGATGTACCCGACGTTGATGGCGCGTACTCCGGCGCGGGTGGGGCCCGCGCTCTCGGGCCACACCGTGGGCTTTCTGGTGAGCAGCGCGACGCTCGGCTCGGCGCTGATGCCGGCGCTGGTCGGTGTGCTGGTGGGGCGCGCGGGGCTGGCCTCGATCGGTGCCATGGCCCTGGCGCTCGGCGCCGCCTTCCTGTGCGTGCACGAGCTGATCTTGCGCTACGCGAGCTCGCCCGCGCCGCCGCCGGATACCGCGGGCACCTGACCGCTCAGCGGCGCCGCGTGCGCGGCACGACCGTCTCCACGATCGAGGCCTTGTTCACTTTGTTCGACATCGGGTTCACCGGCACGGCAGCGTTTGCCGGCGCGCTGGAGATGGGGCCGCTGCTCAGCGGGCGCCGTTCGGCGCGCACCGGCGCGCGCGCGGGCAGCGGCTCGCCCACGCTCAGCGTGCGTTGCGGCAACGAGCGGCGGGAGAGCCGCAGCAGGTCTTCGCGGAACTCGCGCACGCCCGCGTACCGCTCGCTCGGGTCGGCGCGCAGGCTGCGCTCCAGGATCGCGTCCAGCTCGGCGGGCGCATCGGGCCGCAGCTGGCTGATGCGCACGTATTCGTTCTGCGCCATCATGTTGCTGAGCGCCGGGATGCTCTTGGCCACGAACGGCGGGGTGCCGGCCAGGCACTGGTAGAGCACCACGCCCAGGGAGTAAATGTCGGCGCGCACGTCGACGCGCTTGGCGCCCATCATCTGCTCGGGCGGCATGTACGAGAACGTGCCCAGCGCCAGGCCTTCGCGCGTGAGCGCGTGATTGCCTCCGCCCACGAACTTCGAGACCCCGAAGTCGAGCAGCTTCACGAGCGTCCGGGGGGCGGTGCTCCCCCGAGAGATCTCGGCGCCCGAGACCAGGAATAGATTCGCGGGCTTGATGTCGCGATGCAGGATGCCGGCGGCATGCGCCGTGGCCAGCCCATGCGCCGCCTGGGCCGCGATCTCGATGGACTCGCCGATCGGCAAGCGCCCGCGCCGCGCGATCACTCGGTCGAGCGGTTCACCGTTCAGGAGCTCCATGAACAGAAAGGGCTCGCCGGTGGGCAGACGGCCCGCATCCAGCGTCTCGACGATGTGCGGGTCGCTGATCTGGCTCGCGGCCTCCGCCTCGCGGCTCAGCCGCTCGACAGCGTCGGGCACGTTGCGGAAGCGCGCCTTGAGCAGCTTCAGCGCGCCCACGCGATTCGTCTGCAAGTCCTCGACTTCGTAGATGTTCGCCATCCCGCCAAAGGCCACGAGCCGGCGCATCCGGAAACGCCCGGCCACCACCTCGGAGAGTGCGGAGAAATCGTCAGCGCTCGCCATGACGCAGATTCGCTCTGATAGCTTACAAGGTCCGTGGAGGATCGAGCCAGAATCCGACCGGCGCTTGACCGGCGAGCCGAAGCTCGACACCCTCCAGCAGTAACGCCTGCAGGGCGACCACCCCTAGCGCAGACGAAACGGGCGGCAAAGAAACGCCGCCGACACTCGGGTCCCACCAGGCTTTCACGCCCGCTTCTCCTGCGGGGAACATCCCCGGCTGGCAACTTTCCCCGATCGCATGTTCAGGCTCGAGCTCGAGGCGATCACGAAGCGCTACCCGGGCGTCATCGCCAATGACGGCGTGAGCCTGCGCCTGTCGCCGGGAGAGATCCATGCCGTGCTGGGCGAGAACGGTGCCGGCAAGTCGACGCTGATGAAGATCATCTACGGCGCCGCTCAGCCGGACTCGGGCACGCTGCGCTGGAACGGCAAGCCCGTGCAACTGGGCAGCCCTCGCGCCGCCCGCGCGCTGGGCATCGCCATGGTGTTCCAGCACTTCGCGCTCTTCGAGAGCCTGACCGTGGCCGAAAATGTCTGGCTGGGTCTGGGGCGCGGCCCCTCGCTGGCGGACACCGCGCGGCGCATGGCCGCGCTGGGCGCCGAGTATGATCTACAGCTCGAACCCGCGCGGCCCGTGCACACGCTCAGCGTCGGCGAGCGTCAGCGCGTGGAGATCCTGCGGGCGCTGCTCGCCGAGCCGCAGCTGCTGATCCTCGACGAGCCGACCAGCGTGCTCGCGCCCGGCGCCGTCGCGGGCCTGTTCGCGACGCTGCGCAAGCTCGCCGCGCGCGGCTGCTCGATCCTCTACGTCAGCCACAAGCTCGACGAGGTGCGCGAGCTCTGCGAGAGTTGCACGGTGCTGCGCGGCGGTCGGGTGACGGGCAGCGTCGACCCGCGGCGGGAGAGCAACGCCAGCCTGTCGCGCTGGATGATCGGCGCCGAGCCGCCCGCGCTGTCGCGGCGCGAGCAGCCGCCCGGCGAGCTCTGCCTGGAGGTGGAGCGGCTGTCGCACGCGCCCGCGGAGCCGTTCGGGGTCGCTCTGCGCGAGGTCTCGTTGCGCGTGCATCGCGGGGAGATCGTGGGGTTGGCTGGGGTGTCGGGGAACGGACAGCG
>DASTRX010000143.1:0-50611 GCA_035760985.1 Polyangiaceae bacterium | reverse complement strand
GCGAGCCGGGCCCGCTGCGGGTCGCGCTGGCTCCGGCGGTGCCGCTGCACGTGCGCGTGAGCGGGGTCGACGGCAGGCCGATCGCCGGGGCGCTGGTGCTGGCTCAGGGCGACGAAGGAGTGCCGCAGGCCGCGCTCAGCTCGCCGCTCGGCGAGGTCAGCTTCGCGGGCATCGGCGAGCGCGTCGAGGGCGTTCGGGTCAGCGCTCCGGGCTACGCCCCGAGCAGCGTGGAGCCGAGCTCGCGCGATCTCACGGTGCAGCTGAGCTCGCCGGCGAGTCTGCTGGTCAGCGTCGTGGCCGCCGTGGAGGCCACTGCTCCGGCGGGCACAGTGAAACAGCCGGCGGCAGGCGCTCGCGTCTGGCTCTCGGGGCTCGATGTCTGGCCGCCGCGCGAGTCGAGCGCGGGCCGCGACGGAGATGTGGTCTGGGAGGGGCTCTCCCGCGGCACGTACGACGTGCGCGCCGAGCTCGGCGGAGCGGTGGCCGTCGCTTCGCTGACGCTGGAGCGCAGCGAGCACCGCTCCCTGGTGCTGGAGCTGGTGCCGGGCCGCACGATCGAGGTGCTGGTGAACGACAGCGCGCCGGGCAACGCGCCGATCGCCGGCGCGGACGTGGTGCTGGTCGAGGACGGGCTCGGGCCGTTTCCACTGCACGGCAGCACGGACGCGGCCGGTCGCGTGGTGCTGGGCCCGCTGCCGCGAGGCAGCGTGACCGTCAACGCGCGCGCCGAGGGGTTCATGCCCGAGAGCGCCGTGCCCGTCTCCAGCGACGCGCTCCGGGTGCAGCTGAGCTTGACCCGCGGCGGGCGCGTGCGCGGTCGCGTCGTCGATCCGTCGGGAGCGCCCATCGCCGGCGCCAGCCTTGAGGTGCTGGGCAGCGATCTGCGCGGGCAACCCATCGCGCGGCGCGCCTGGCTCGATCCGCTCGCCGGCGCGGCGCCGTCGCTGGCAGCGCCGCCACCGCTGATTCCGCTCGGCGAGCTGGGCGTGCTGCCGGGGCCTCTGCCGGTTCCGGGCGGAGCGCTGGGCAGCGCGAGCAAGTCGCCGTGGGTGAGCGACGCCTCCGGGAACTTTCTGCTGCAGGATGTTCCTCCGGGGCGCATTCGCGTGCTCGCCCGGCACCCCGATTTCGTCGAGGCGACCAGCGCCGAGCAGGAGCTCGCGCCGGCTGCCGAGATCGCGCTCACGCTGCAGCTCGCGCGCGGAGCCACGCTCAGCGGGCACGTGATGGAGCCCGGCGGCAGACCGGTGGCGCGCGCGCGGCTGGAGGCTCAGGGCCGGCACAGCTTGCAGCAATACAGCGCGCTCACTCGTGACGATGGGTCGTTCGAGTTTCGCTCCGTGCCCACCGAGCTGGATCTGTTCGTCTCGCGCCCCAGCGACCGGCAGCGTTTCGTGCTGCGCCAGTCGCTGCAGCTGCGCTCCGGAGAGAGCCGACAGCTGGAGCTCAGGTTGCCGCCGGAGCGCGCCGCGCTGGAGGTCTCGGTGCACGGCGATGATCAGCGCGCGCTGGACGGGGCGCTGGTGTCCGTATTCTCGCTCGATCCCGCCGAGCCCCTGCGGCGCACCCTGACGACGGACGCCACCGGCAAGGTGCGCATCGCCGATGCCGCCGGGCTACCGCTCGGGCTGCGCGTGCAGGCCGCCGGCTTCGGCAACTTCGAGACCCAGCTGGGCGCGGCGCCGGCGCGCATGGAAGTCAGCCTGCAGCCCGCTGTGCGGATCGTCGGACGCGTCACGCAGGTGCGAGGTCGGCAGGGGTTGTCCGGCGCGCTGATCGTGTGGATGCAGGGTGGTGAGCGGCGCACCACGCGCAGCGATGTGAGTGGAGAATTTCAGCTCGGCGAGGCTTCGGCCGGCAGCGCGCGGCTGCGCGTCTCGCACCCGGGCTTCGCCACCCACTTCGCGGAGCTGACGGTGCCCGCGATGGGCCGGGCCGATCGCGCCTTCGAGCTGTCGCCGATCAATCTCGTGGAGGCGGGCTCCGTGGCGGGCGTCGTGCTGGACGAGGAAGGAGAGCCCGTGCGCGGCGCGCGCGTCGGACTCGGGCTGGTGCCTGCGTTCCTGCCGGCGGGCGCGGAGCCGTTCGGGCTGGCGCAGAGCGACGCCCGCGGACAGTTTCGTCTGGACGAGGTGCCCGCGGGGCGCGTGACGATCTCCGCCTATGCCGCTGCCAGCGGCCGGGGCAGCGTCGAGGACGTGCAGGTGCGCGCCGGGGAGAGCTCCGGACCGGTGGAGATCGTGCTGCACGCTGGCAATACCGATCCCGGCCCGGACGCGCTCGCGAGCGTAGCGATCACGCTCGGAGAGCGCCCGGGCAGCGCGGGCGTGGAGGTCGTGATTGTGAATGTTGCCGCTGGCAGTGAAGCGGAGCGTGCCGATCTGCGCGAGGGCGACGTGCTGCGCGCCGTCGACGGCTGGGATGTGCACGGGATGGCGGAGGCGCGCCGCTACCTCGGTGGCAGCGAGGGCAGCGACGTGATCGTCGAGCTCGAACGCGATGGCGAGTGGCTCTCGCTCGACGTGCGCCGTGAAGCGGTGCGCAGGTGAGCCGGCTGCCAGCGGGTGCAGGCGCTGGAAGGGTACACGATACGAAGGGAAATTCGCGCTGTCCCGTCGCCCGGTCTGCGGGTCCTCCGCTGGCTTACGCGCGCTGAGTGTTCTAAACGCTCGACACTGGGAGACACGCGGACGTCGCCGTGTGTGCTCCCGTGCGGAGCTCTATGCAATCCACTCCCCCAGCGGCCAATGATGCGCCCGTGCGCAGCGTGGAGGACCTCGAGCAGGTCTTTCGTCGAGCGGAAAAACCACGCGATCGCTTCCGCATTGGAGCCGAGGCAGAGAAGTTTGGACTGGATGCGCTGTCGCTCCGTCCCGTGCAGTACTCGGGTCAAAACTCGATCCTGAGCATCTTTGAACGCTTTCAGCGCTACTACGGCTGGACGCCGGTCAGCGAGGCTCACGGCTCGCCCGTGATCGCGCTCGAGCGCGGCTCCGCTTCGATCACGCTGGAGCCCGGCGGGCAGCTGGAGCTCTCCGGCGCGCCGCTCGCGGACGTGCACGCGATCCGCGATGAGTTCGTCGATCACTTTCAGGAGCTGGGGGCGATCTCGCGCGAGCTCAACCTGTGCTGGTTGAGCATGGGCTTCCACCCGACCGCGGGCTTCGAGGAGCTGCCCTGGGTTCCCAAGGAGCGCTACGCGATCATGCAGCAGTACCTGCCGAGCCGCGGAGCGCGCGGGCGGGACATGATGCAGCGGACCGCGACCGTGCAGGCGAACTTCGACTACACGGGGGAAGAGGACGCCATGCGCAAGCTGCGCGTGGCGCTGGGCATCTCGCCGGTGATCGGCGCCATGTTCGCGAACTCACCGTTTCGCGAGGGGCGCGTCTCGGAGCTGAAGAGCGAGCGGCTCGATGTCTGGCTCAACATGGATCCGCAGCGCTCCGGGATCATGCCCGCTCTCTGGAACGTGAAGCGCCCGCGCTATCGCGACTATGTGGAGTGGGCGCTCGACGCCGGCATGTTCTTCATCAAGCGCGGCCCGCGCCTGATCTTGAACACCGGTCAGAGCTTTCGTGACTTCCTGCGCAACGGCTTCGAGGGCCAACGCGCAACGCACGCCGACTGGTTCCGGCATCTCTCGACGCTATTCCCCGAGGTGCGGCTCAAGAGCACGATCGAGGTGCGCAGCTGTGACGCGCAAGCCGAGGACCTCACGCTGGCTGTACCGGCGTTGCTCACCGGCGTCTTGTATGATGACCAGGCGCTCGCGGATGCCGAGGAGATCGCGCGCGGCATCAGCCTCAGCGTGGCGTTGACCTGTCGCTCCGAAGCGCCGCGCCTGGGGCTCGGCGCTCAGATCGGCGCTCAGCCCGTGCGCAGCGTCGCCGAGCGCTTGCTGGAGATCGCGCGCGCAGGCCTCGGGCGCCGCGCGCGGCTCAACGCGCAGGGTGAGGACGAGACGGTCTATCTGCGGCCGCTGACGCGGCTGGTGGAGGCGGGGCGCTGCCCGGCGGATGAGCTGCGTCAAGGGCAGAAGACGGGCGAGCGCCTGGATGGGCGCGCGCTGGGTCGGGTGCAGGTCGCCAAGGGTCGGCTGAGCACAGCCTGAGCCGCCCGGCTGGCGCTCGGGTGTGGCATTCCGTGCGAGAATGACGCCCCGAAGAGCGAGACAAAAATCTGTCGGAGCGCTCCTTGACACCCCAGGGGGGGTGGCTAAGTTCCGCGCAACCTTTCGCAAACGGCCCCTTCGCCGGGGCTCAGACCCTTGCTTTGTCGGGGATTTGGCTCTTTTCGAGCCTGCCGCGGGAGCGCGCGGGTCTGTAAACTCGTTCAGGTTTTGAGGTGGGCCGGCATTCGCCAGTTGGCTTTGTCTGCCAGCTGTGAGAGCAAGCCAGCTGCGAAAAGACCGGCTCAGCACAACACGGAGACATATCAGCCATGAAGATTCGACCTCTGCAGGACCGCGTGATCGTCAAGCGCGTGCAGGAAGAAGAGAAGACCAAGGGCGGGATCATCATCCCGGACACGGCGAAGGAAAAGCCCATCGAGGGCGAGGTGATCGCTGTCGGCAATGGCAAGGTCCAGGAGGACGGCAAGGTGCGGGCGCTCGAGGTAAAGGCGGGCGATCGCGTGCTGTTCGGCAAGTATGCCGGCACCGAGGTCAAGCTCGACGGCGTCGAACACCTCATCCTTCGCGAGGATGACATCCTCGGCGTTCTGACCAAGTAACCGAGAAGCAGAAGGTTTGAGGAGAGACTGAAAATGGCTGCCAAGGAAATTGCCTACCAAGAGAACGCGCGGAACCTGATCCTGAACGGGGTCAACGCGCTGGCGAACGCAGTTCGCGTGACGCTCGGTCCGAAGGGCCGCAACGTAGTGATCGAGAAGAGCTTTGGTTCCCCCACCATCACCAAGGACGGCGTGACGGTGGCGAAGGAGATCGAGCTCGAGAACAAGTTCGAGAACATGGGCGCGCAGATGGTGCGCGAGGTGGCCTCGAAGACCAGCGACGTCGCTGGCGACGGCACCACCACCGCGACCGTGCTGGCGCAAGCCATCTTCCGCGAGGGTTCGAAGCTGGTCGCCGCGGGCCACAACCCGATGGACATCAAGCGCGGCATCGACAAGGCGGTCGAGGCCTGCGTCGAGGCGATGCGCAAGATCGCCAAGAGCACCAAGGACCCGCAAGAGATCGCCCAGGTCGGCACGGTCAGTGCCAACGGCGATGAGACCGTGGGCCAGCTGCTCAGCGAGGCCATGGAGAAGGTCGGCAAAGAGGGCGTGATCACCGTGGAAGAGGCCAAGAGCGCCGAGACCACGCTGGACGTCGTCGAAGGTATGCAGTTCGACCGCGGCTACCTCTCGCCGTACTTCGTGACTGACGCCGAGCGCATGGAGGCCAACCTCGAGGACGCCTACCTGCTGCTGAGCGAAAAGAAGATCAGCAACATGAAGGACCTGGTGCCGGTGCTCGAAGCGATCGCGCGCCAGCAGAAGCCGCTGCTGATCATCGCCGAGGACATCGAGGGTGAGGCGCTCGCGACGCTGGTCGTGAACAAGCTGCGCGGCACCCTGCAGTGCGTCGCCGTCAAGGCGCCGGGCTTCGGCGATCGCCGCAAGGAGATGCTGAAGGACATCGCGGTGCTGACCGGCGGTCAGGTGATCAGCGAGGATCTCGGCCTCAAGCTCGAGAACGTCACGATCAGCGATCTCGGCCGCGCCAAGACGATCAAGGTCGACAAGGACAACACCACGATCGTCGACGGCAACGGCAAGAAGGACCAGATCAAGGCTCGCCAGCAGGAGATCCGCACCCAGATCGAGAACACGACCAGCGACTACGACCGCGAGAAGCTCCAGGAGCGCCTCGCCAAGCTGGTCGGCGGCGTGGCCGTGATCAAGGTGGGCGCTGCCACCGAGACCGAGATGAAGGAGCGCAAGGCTCGCGTCGAAGACGCGCTGCACGCCACGCGCGCCGCGGTCGAGGAAGGCATCGTCCCGGGCGGCGGCGTCGCGCTGCTGCGCGCGCAGAAGGAGCTGGAGAAGGTCCAGGTCAGCGAGGAAGAGCGCTTCGGCGTTCAGATCATCCGCCGCGCGCTGGAGGAACCTCTGCGCCAGATCTGCGCCAACGCCGGCGAAGAGGGCTCGATCATCGTGCAGCAGGTGCGCGATGGTAAGGGCGCGTTCGGTTACAACGCTCGCACCAGCAAGTTCGGTGACCTGATCGCCATGGGCGTGATCGACCCCGTCAAGGTCGTGCGCTCGGCGCTGCAGAACGCCGCCAGCGTCTCCGGCCTGCTGCTCACCACCGAGGCTCTCGTCGCCGAGAAGCCGAAGGAGGAGAAGGCGCCGGCGGGCGGTGGCCACGGCGGCGGCATGGGCGGCGGCGACTTCTGAGTCGAGCGCCATCCAGGCAACCCCAAGACCCGGGCCCGGGACTCGCGAGAGTCGCCGGGCCCGCGACTTTTGTGCGCGCGTCACGTCCACTACACAACGCCGCCCGGGGGGACCTCGACTTGCGGCCCTTTGCGGCACGGCACGCGCTTTGCACCGGCGCAGCGTACAGCCATGCACGTGGGAATTGGAGTCGCGGCGCTGGCGGGCGTGCTGCTCGGCCTCGAGGCGCCCGCGCTCGCGAGCGGCCCCTTGGGCGCGAACGGGCAGGAGATCACCACCAGTCACTACGGCATCGACCTGTTTCAGGGCCCCATCTATGCGGGCTCGCGCGTCACGGCACTGGGCGGCGCCTACGTCGCTGTCGCGTGGGACGTGGATGGGATGCTCCAGAACCCTGCGGCGCCCGCCGTGCGCCCGTTCTTTTCCGTTACCGATTTCGACTACTGGCTCGGCTTCGGGCTGACCTTCCCGGGTTCGTTCGAGGACATGGACTTCTACAACAGCGGTTCCAAGTCCCCCGACTCGACGTCCTCCGTCTCGAGTTTCGTGGTCGCAACGCCGTCGGCGATGGTTCAGTTCGGCTCGTTCGGCTTCGGGGTGAGCCTGGAGTTGCAGAACTTTCAGCTGGGCGAGATCTCGGCGGAAGGGCAGAGCGCGCACCTGTCGCTGGCGTTCAACGTCGCGCATGTGCAGATGGCCTACGCGTTTCAGCGTGGGGCGCTGGTGCTGGGCATGGGGACGCGCATCCTGCTCATGGACGCCGCCACGCGCGCGCCGGGCCAGACGCGGGAGCGACCGATGCGCTCGATGGGATCGGGCCTGGAGCTGGGCGCGCTGTGGAAGCCGATCGGGCGAATCTTCAGCGTCGGGGCAGCGTTCCGCTCGGGCATCACCACCGTGCCGAGCTTTTCCGATGCCGCTGTGCTCAACGCCGCTGGCGACGCGATCTTCGACACCGACTCGGGGCAATTCTATCTGCCCACGCAGGCGATCTTGCCGTGGGACCTGAACGTCGGCGTGGCTGTCGAGCTGGGCGTCAACCCGGAGAACCGGCCCTGGGTCTCCGATCGCTCCCTGGCGCAGCGCGAGGAGCTGCGCATCCAGCTGCGCATGCTGGATCATCAGGACGCCCGAGACCGAGCGCTCGCGAACGCGCAGACCGAGCAAGAGATCGAGGCCATCAACGCGAGCTATGAGGCGCTGCTCCAGGAGGACCAGGCGCAGATCGATGCCGCGCGCGAGGCCGCCTACTGGCGCATCCAGAGTTACCTGGCGGAGGCGCCCTTCGGACACGTGCTGGTGTCTGCGTCGGCGCTGATCACGGGTGCAGCTGAGAACGCGGTCGGGCTCGAGTCTTTCCTGTCCCAGCAGGTGAATCGCTCGGGCCAGGATGCGGTGGTCTCCTTGCGCTTGGGCGCAGAGATGGGACTGATCCCCAACTTCATGCGCCTGCGGGCCGGCACGTACCTCGAGCCGACGCGCTTCGAGACGAGCAGCAGCCGCCCGCACTACACGGGTGGCTTCGATCTGCGGCTGGGGCGCTGGAACGTGTTTGGGCTCTGGCCGGATGACTACCAGTGGCGGCTGGCGGTGGGGGCGGATGTGGCGCGCGACTACTTCACGCTGGGGGTGACGATCGCCGGCTGGTACCCGCGGCATCACGGCACGGTGCAACTGCCGGGACCATGAACGCGTCCGGCGGCGCCGAGCAGGCCACGAGCGCGTCGCGACGGTGGGCGAGCGTCATTCGATCTCGTTCACGTCGACGCGTGGCCCGAACGATACGAGCTCGAAGCGCTGCTGCCGCTCGCCGTCGTCGACGCTGAACTGCACGATACCCACGCCGGGACAGTACGTGGTCAGGATGGCTCTCGGGCTCTCGCCCCGGCTGTCGTTCTCTGTGGTGTCGAGGCAACCGCTGAAGCTGCCCGCCGCCACCGTCACCACACGGTCCAGGCCGGTAATGCGCACTCGCCCGGCGGGGCCCGCCCAGTCAGCGCCCTGGCTCAGCGGCAGCTTGAGCAGGTAACCACCCGTGACCAGCCGGATGCCGTCGGGCACCAGCTCGAGCCGTTTGACGCTGCCACCGGAGCGCAGGTTGGCGTGGTTCGGGCTGGGGCGCTCGACCTGCAAGATCAACAGCTCGGGTTCGGAGCTCCCCGCGACCCAGGTCTTGTAACTGAATACCGTGTCGGCGCGCAGGGGCAGGAAGTGCTCCGCCTCGCTGTGCGCGCTCTCGGCCGGCGCCGCTGCGGGGGCTGGGGCTCGCGCCGCAGCCGGCTCGGCGCAGGCGGGCGCCAGGCTGATCGCAGCGAGGAACGCTCCGCATGCCCGCACCTCACCTCGTATAGATCCAGGCCACCAGGAACACAAACAGCAGGATGCAGAGCCCGAGCATTCCGACCAGCAGCGGATCCGGATCCGTGCGGGTGCGCAGCTCGAGCGCCGCCCGGCGCACGGCCTCGCTGCGCGTGCTCGCCGCCAGCTTCGGTGCGTCGGCGCGCACCTGGGCGAAGTTGCCGGACTCGAACGCCGCGATCAGGCGCTCCAGCTCCGGGTCTTCCGGGAACTCCAGCAAGAACGCGGGCCGCTCTTCGCCTGCGGCGTTCAGGTGGGCTCGCGTCCTCTTTGACTCGGACGGCGCCGCCGGGGCTGCCCCGGCGGATGCAGCTGGCTCCGGTTCGGCTGGCACGGTGTGCTCGGAATTGTAGTCACGAGGGCGCGGCTTCCGCCACGGGCAACTGCACCACGAATCGGGCGCCTTCGCTGTGCGCGGCGTCGAGGCTCAGCGAGCCTCCGGCCGCCGCCACCAGGCTCTGGCAGACCGACAGCCCGAGCCCGGTGCCCTTGCCGACCTCCTTGGTGGTGAAGAAGGGCTCGAAGATGTGTTCGGCGATCTCGCTGGGCACGCCCGCGCCATTGTCCTCCACCGCGATCTGCACTCCGGCATCGCTGGCCCGCGCCTGTACCGAGATGCGCGCCCCGGCGCGCCCCTGCAGCGCGTCGGCGGCGTTCAGCAGCAGGTTCAGGACCACTTGCGTCAGCTGCGAGCTATCCAGCGTGACGCGCGGCAACCCCGGGTGCACGTCGATGCCGAGCTCGATGTCGCGCAGCGCGGCTTGATGCAGGAGCAGGGTGGCGGTGTCGTGGATCGCGGCCTCCACGTCGCCGGGCGGACTGGGCGCCGAGGATGTCTCGCGCGCTGGCCGCGCGAACTGCAGCAGATCGCGCAGCGTGCGATTGACCCGTTCCGTCTCGGCGCGCATGCGTTTGATGAAATCGCGCTGTTCGTCCTGGCTCAGACCCCCCTCCAGCAACAGATCCTGCAGCCCGATCAGCGCGGCGATCGGGTTGCCGATCTCATGCGCCAGCCCCGCCGCGAGGCGCCCCACCGAAGCCAGGCGCTCCGAGCGCACCAGCTCGCGTTGCGCCTTGCCGAGCTCCTGGGTGGCGCGCTCCGCGTTCTGGATCTCGCGCTGCAGCGAGTCCTCCTTGGCCAGCAGCGTGTCGGTCATGCGCTGCAGGCTGTCGCCCAGCTCGTGCAGCTCGCGCACGCGCGTCCGCGGCACATGCAGCTGGCGCGAGCCCAGGGTGACGCTCTGAGCCGCTTCGGCGAGGTCGTCGAGCGGGCGCACGATCAGCCGGGTCAGCGCCAGATAAGCCAGCGTGAGCAAGCTGCCGGCGATCAGCGATGCGTACAGCCGGAAGCTGCGGATCAGGCTGGCGCCGCGCGCGCTGGCAGCCCCCGCGTGGATCGCGAGGCGCAGGCTGCCCTGGCCCCGTGCGACGTCGACGCGCAGCAGAGCTTGCTCGCCGGCGTGCAACAGCCCAGCGCCAGGCGCATCCGCGCCGAGCCCCGCGAGCACGGCGGCGTCGCCAAACTCGAGCGGCTGCGCCAGATCGGGGCCGCTGGCGCGGGCCGCCACCAGGCCCGAGCCTGCCGCGTTGCGTTGCAGCGTGGCCATCAGCTCCGCCGGGGGCAAATGCTGCTCGGCCTCGCGCACGTAAGCCTCGAGCACGCTCGCCAGCGCCTGTGCCTGGCTCTCGTCCAGCCTGCGCAGGGTGACCTTGGTGAAGGTGGCCAGCGCGAGGTGTAGCAGCAGAAACGAGAGCCCGAGCAGCCCTCCGAGCAGCAGCAATAACTGGAGACGCAAGCCCGGCGCGCGCATGCCGGCGCATTATGGCGGGACCGGCCCCGGGCGCCCAAATCGCGGTCAAATCTTTGGCCGAAGGGCGCGCGGCTTGCTAGCCGTCGCTGGTGGTAGCTTCCCCGACCACGCGCGTCCGGCGGGGCGTGGACCCGCTGACGCGGCTGTCCGCGTTCGTGCAGCGCGTGCTGCGGGCCGCGAGCGGCACCGTGTGCAGCGCCACCCTGGCCAGCCTGTGGGTGCTGGGCCAGCGCGGCAAGCTGCCCGTCGGAGTTCCGGCCGTGCTGCCCTTCGCGGTCGCGGTCGCGCTCTGGGCCGCGCTGCGCCGGCGTCGCCATCCGGAGCCGGGCGCGTCGCTCGCGCGCCTGGACTTTGAGCTCGCCAGCGTCGGCTTGCTGGCGTTGCTGCAGGGCATCGTCGCGGCCCCGCATGGGCTCGCCGGGCCGCTCAGCGGCGCCCTCTACCCCGCGCTGGCGCTGCTGTGTCTGTTCGCGCGCCCGCTGGCGAGCCTGGCCAGCTGGGGCTTTCTCACCGCCATCTTGCTGGCCTTGCCGCCCGCACGGGGTCTCGGCGCGCTGGCTCCCGCCTTGCTCGCCGCGCTGGTCGGGTTGACGGGTCTCGCCAGCTGGCTGGCGATGCGCTCGTTGCTCGATCGCGCCCGCCGCGCAGCTCGCCAGAGCGTGGACCGGGAGCTGACCCGGCTACAGGATGCCGCGCGCTCCTACCGGCTGCTGGCGATCGAGACCGACGCCGAGCGCAAGAGCGCGCCGGGGGCCGGCAAGGCCGCGGCTGACGCTGCGCCGGGCAACGAACCCGGCGCGCGCGGACCCGCGCCCGATCCGCGAGAGACAGGCCTGATCCACTCCAGCGTCGAAGAGATCCACGCGGCGCTCCGCTCCTGCCTGTCCGTGTGCCGCGGAGCGCTGGGCTGTCGCAGCGTGCTGTTCTGGTGGCTCGACGAGACGGGCGCCTGGCTGCAGCTGCGCGGCGTGTCGAGCAGCGAAGCTCAGATCGTGCAGCGCCCGCTCAGCGCGCGCGAAGGGATCCTGGCGGCGGCGCTGGAGAGTGACCAGCTGGTGGAGCTGGTCAATGGCTCGCTGACGCGACCCTTGCCCTACTACCACCGTCCGCTGCCGGTCGCTCACGCCGGCGCGCTGGCGGTGACCGAGGACGGACGCGCGCGCGGCGTGCTGGCCTTCGATCGCGCGCAGGGGCGGGCGCTGGACGCCGCAGAGATCGAGCTGCTCGAAGAGACGGCCTGCCTGGTCCGGCGCATCATCGCCAACGAGCGAGCGTTCTTGCAGCTGGAGCGCGCCAAGGTCGAGCAGAGCAAGCTGTATCGCGCCGTCGAGCGCCTGAACGAAGCCCGCACCGAGGTGCAGGTGATCGAAGCGGGCGTGGCCAGCGCGCGCGATTTCGCGGCCTTTCAGTTCGCGGCGGTCACGCTGCTGCGCGCTGGCGACGAGCACGAGATCTGTGCGGTCAGCGGCGATGGCGCGGACGAGCTGGTCGGCAAGACCTTCCGCGACCAGAGCGGGCTGGTCGGCATGGTAGTGGCCAATCGCCATCCGCTGCCCTACCGCGGCGAGTGCGACGCCGCCGTGCAGGTGCTGTTCACGCGCCAGCTGCCGGCTCCGCGCTTGCCGTCGCTGCTGGTGCTGCCGTTGCTGCAGCACCGCGACGTGCTGGGCACGCTGGTGCTCGGCTCGACCGAGCCGGGCGGGTTCGGGGCGGAAGCGCGCCTGATCTTGCAGGTGCTCGCCGGGCACATCGCCGTCTCGCTCGCCAACGCGCGCATGGTGAAACGCCTGGAGGAGCTGGCCACCACCGACGGTCTGACCGGGCTGCTCAACAAGCGCACGGCGACCGAGGTCGCGCGCCAGAAGCTGCGGTCGGCGCAGCGCTTCCGCAAATCGCTGGCCGTGCTGATCTGCGATCTCGATCACTTCAAGCAGATCAACGACACCTACGGCCACGACGTCGGCGATCAGGTGATCCGCGGCTTTGGCGAGGTGCTGCGGCGGACCAAGCGCGAGACCGATACGGTCGGGCGCTTTGGCGGCGAGGAGTTCGTGGTGGTGTGCGAGGAGACGGATCTGGAAGGTGCCGAGCTGCTCGCCGAGCGCATCCGCGCGGAGCTCGGGCGTTCCTCGTTCGTGAGCCAGGTGGGTGTGGTCAAGGTCACCTGCTCGGTGGGCGTGGCCACCTTCCCCGAAGCCGGCAGCGACTGGGAGAGCTTGTTCAAGGCCACCGACGACGCGCTCTACATCTCCAAGCGCAGCGGGCGCGACCGCGTCACGCTCTGGTCGAGCCGCCTGCGCGCCAAGGCCGGCTAGCGCACCCTCAGCGCACGCTAGTTGGCGCTGGCGGCGCGCTCGGCGCCGCGCAGTCGCTGCGCGATGATCTCCATCGAGCGCGTGAACGCGGCGGCCTCGCGCGGACAACGCGGAGTACAGGCCGCGCTCGTCTTGCCGGCGCAACTCTCGGGCACGCTGGCCAGCGACGCGAGTTCGTTCAGGCTGCGCTGATCGCCGAGCGCGTTGGCGCGCGGCAGCAGGCTGATGCGCCCGGCGCAGGTCTCGAAAAAGCGGAGATCGAAGGCGATCGAGAGCTGGGGCGAGAACAGGCGCTTCACCTTGAAGCGCGTCAAGCGGAACTTCGCCTTTGGTGCCAGCTCGGGCTTCTCCAGCATCAGGTCCCAGAGCAGGTCGGGGCCGCGGCTGCCCATCGACTCACCCAGCACGCGGAACGCTGCGCGCGAGGCCTCGCCGTGGCTGCTCGCCGCCCGGAGCAGCAGCTGTTGGACCTGCGGATCGGAGGCGCGCGCGGGAGACCGAGCCAGCATCCGAGCGACGTCTTGGACTGCGTCGGCGAGCTGCGCTGGGTCCTCGGACGCGGCACTCCGGGCAGGCGAGGGGACGGGCTCCGGCTCGCGCGGGCTCGAGCTCGACGGCTCGCGCGCGATCGGGTCGGGGAGCGGGGGCGGGGAGGGATCGCTGGCGGGCCGCGCGGGGTCCTCGGCAGCGCTGGTACGCGCCGCCGCTGTCGCGTCGCGCAGCGCCGCCGCATCCGCTCCGGCGTCCTGCAGCAGCGGCGGCGTCGCTGTCACCTCGGGCATCAGCGCCGCCGTGCTCGCGAGCGTGCCGCTGGGCGGGGCGCTGACGGCCATGATCGACGGCTGGCGGTCGCGCCGCGCGGAACCGAAGCGCACGAAGGCCAGCGCTCCCAGGGCCAGCGTCGCGCTCAGCCCGAGCGCCCAGGCCCAGCGCTGCGTCGCGCTCAGCGCGCGCCACCAGTTCTGGTGCAGGGCAGTCACGGTGCCGCCAAACAGCGCCAGCGCGGCGAGCAGGATGCTCCAGCCCGGCCAGGCAACGCCCGGTGCGCGCGCCAGCGCTCCGCTCGCCGGTACGTGCGCGAGCACGTCGTCCGCGAGCCGCACTCCGAAGGATGCCAGCCCGTACAGGACCAGCCCGCTGATCACGGGGGTGCGCAAGCGCGGCAGCCAGTCCGCGACCCGCGCGGTGTCGTGCCAGGCACGGCGCTGGAAGCGCAACAGCGCCAGCAAGAGCAGCCCCACCGCTGTGCCCAGGCCGAGCGCCAGCGCCGCCTGCCGGCTGGTGTCGAGCCGGAGCACGTCAGCGTTCAACGCCACCGTACCGAACGCCACGCTGACGATCGAGGCCGCGCCGAGCAACAGCGCCGAGGCTACCAGGCCCAGGAAACGCCAGCGCACGCCGATCAGCTCGCGCGCGGCGCCCCGCACGGGGCGCGAGCTCGTGCGCTGCTCCAGGTTCGACAGCTCGAGCCGGAGCGCGCTCATGCTGGGCTGGCGCCGCTCCGGCTGCTTCGACAGGGCGCGCTGGATCACCAGCTCCAGCTGTTCGGAAATCGCCGGGTTCAGCTCGCGCGGCCGCACGGGCTCGCGGCTCATCACCGCGATCAGCGTCTGCTGCTGCGTCTCTTCGCGGAACGGGGGCACGCCCGTCGCGGCCGCGTACAGCACCGCCCCCACGCCGTACACGTCGGTCAAATGGTCCGTCTTGCTGCCGCGCGCCTGCTCCGGCGACATGTACGCCGGCGTGCCCATGACCACGCCGCTCTTGCTCAGCTGGTCATCGCGGCTCACGAAGCGGGAGAGCCCGAAATCGATCAACTTGACGCGGTCCCACTCGGGCCCGAGCGGCTCGAACGCGCCCAGCAGGAACACGTTGCTCGGCTTCAGGTCGCGGTGGATCACGCCTTGCGCGTGCGTCGCTTCCAGCGCCTCGGCGATGCGGCAGCCGACCTGCACCACACGCTCGTCCTGGAGCGGGCCGAAGCGGCGCAGGTAGCGCAGCAGGTCCATGCCGTGCAGGTACTCGCAGACCATGAAGGGCCAGCCCCGGTCGGTGCTGCCCACGTCGATGATGCTGAGCACGGCGGGGTGCGTGACGCGCGCGACCGCCTCGATCTCGCGCTGGAAGCGCGCCCGGACCTGAGAGCTCGTGATCAGCTCCGGGCGCAGCACCTTGATCGCGAAGCGCTTCTGCGCGATGCGCGTGTGCTGGGCCTCGTAGATGCGCCCCATTCCGCCTTCGCCCAGGACGCGCTCGATCTTGTAGCTCCCGAGCAGGGTGGTGCCGATCAGGACTTCGTCCGTCTCCGTGCTGCTGGAGCCGTGAGCGCCGGACTCCGAGTTCACGGAGTCCGCGCTCACCCAGCTGTCGGGTGCGCTCGCTGCTCGGGGCGCGAGCTGCCCCTCGGGAGTTGGAGGTCGAGACGGCATGGGTGTCCGCGCGGACGCGAGTCCGGCAAGGCAAAGGTAAGAGGCGCTGATGATACACTCGACGCGGGGCCGTTTCGAGCCGCAGAGTTCGGCACGATCCATGCTCTCACTGAACGCAAGCGCTCGTCGCAGCGCGTGAGTCGCGCCGGCCGGTGTTGCGCAGCGGGTCGAGTGACGCAGCCCGCCAAATCTCTGTTTCAGGCGAGGTCGGAGGAGTGACGTTTCGCTCCGCAACGCCCATACTTCCGGCGTGCCGAACAGCCCTGGACCCAGCACCAGCGCTCCCGAGCTGACGATCATCGGGCGCTCCAGCTCTCATTTCACCCGCGTGGCACGCATCTTCGCGCTCGAGCTCGGGCTGGAGGCTGCCCTGCGAGTCGTGCCCGACCTCGCGTCCGCGAGCGCGAGCGACTACGGCGGCAATCCCGCGCTGCGCATCCCGGCGCTGGTGGCGCCCAGCGGCACCTGGTTCGGCGCGCTCAGCGCCTGTCGGGAGCTGCAGCGCCAGGCGCGCAGCGAGCTCCGCGTGATCTGGCCGGAGGCGCTCGATCGCCCACTGCTCGCGAACGCCCAGGAGCTGACCGTGCAAGCGATGTCGAGCGAAGTGAGCTTGATCATGGGCAGCCTGAACGGATCGGAGCTGCCCGCGGCCCACCGGGAGAAGCTCTCCACGAGCTTGCGCGGGAGCCTGAGCTGGCTCGACCAGCAGCTCGACGCGGTGCTCGATCTGCTGCCAGCGCGAGATCTCAGCTTCCTGGAGGTCACGTTGTTTTGTCTGGTGACACACCTGGAGTTTCGACCGCTGTTGCCCGTCCGCGAGTACACGCGCCTGCAGCAATTTTGCTCGCGCTTCGCGCAGCGGAGCTCGGCGCGCGCCACGCCCTTCCGCTTCGACGCAGGCTGAGAGTTCATGCAGCCCCCGGCGGCGGTGCGCGGGGCGCCCACACGGCGCCACGCCGTCGCACTGCTGCCTGACTCGCGGCACGCTGCACCGACCGCCGGGCGGGAAGTTCCTCGGAGAGCGTCCGTATACCTTGGACGGTGTCTGCCCTCGCTGCATTCCGGTTCTTTCGCGCGCGGCCGCTGCGCTGGCTGGCCGCGTCCACCCTGCTGCTCTCCACCCATCTGGCGGCCGCCGAAGAGAACGAGGCGCGCGCCATCGGCAGCGATGAGCTGTGCAAGACGCACTGGACCATCGACATCGATTGGCTGCCGTACTGCCGCAACCAGCGCCTGGGTGAGCTACGTGACACGATCCGGCGCGCGGTGGTGGTGATCCACGGCAAGCAGCGCAACGCCAAGAGCTATTTCGATGCCGTGAGCCGGCTCGCGAACGAAGAGGGGCACGGGCAGGACACGCTGGTGATCGGCTTGCAGTTCCTGACCCAGGCGGACGTCAGCGCCAACAAGCTGCCGTCGAGCGTCCTGTACTGGGACAAGGAGGGCTGGAAGAACGGCTACAAGAGCCTCAACGGCGCGCACCTCTCCTCCTTCGAGGTGCTCGATCGAGTGCTCAAGCGCCTGATCGACCAGAACCCGAACCTCCAGCAGATCGTGATCGCGGGCCACTCCGCGGGCGCGCAGTTCGTGCAAAAGCATGCCGCCGGTCGCCGCCTCGACATGTCCAGCTGGAAGGGCCAGCTGCACTACGTGATCACGAATCCGGGTACGTACATGTACCTCACCAGCGAGCGAGCCGAAGACCCGAAGGCGTGCAAGGACACCTACAACGACTACCGCTACGGGGTCGAAAACAACCGGCTCGACTACTTCATGGGCACGAGCCCCGATAGCCTGTGGAAGAAGCTGGCCGAGTACCCCGTCACCCTGATGCTCGGTGACGAGGACACGCACGACAATGACGGCGACCAGAGCTGCCCGGCGCTCGTCCAGGGCAAGAACCGCTTCGAGCGCGGCAAGAACTTCTATCGCCTGACCGCCAAGAACTTCCCCGACCACGTCCCGGGCGTGGATCTGTCGCGCTTCCGGCTGGTGATCATCCCGCACATCGGGCACGAGTTCGAGCGCATGTGGGACTCGCGCTGCGGTCGCAAGCTGCTGTTCGGCAACGGCGAGTGCGCGACCAAAGACAGCACCTCGCAGAAGAGCCCCCCGCCGAAGGCCGCGTTCCCCCTCTGAGCTGCGCGCCCAACCCTGGCTGGCATGGGGCCTTTGGGCTCGCTGGCTCAGGCGCGCACGAAGACGAGGATCGTCAAGTAGGCCAGGTAGGCGGACACGAAGGCCAGTCCCTCGCCGCGCGACACCTGGCGATCGCTGCGAAACACGGGCCAGCACGCGATCGCGACCGCGGCGCCGAGCGGCAAATCGAAGCGCAGCACGTCCTGGCTCACTTCGACCCCATGGGGGGCTAGCACGGAGGTCAGGCCGAGGATGACGAAGATGTTCGAGATGCTGCTGCCGATCAGGTTTCCAATGGCCACGTCGCGATCGTCTTTGAAGGTGGCCACGACGGTTGTCGCGAGCTCCGGAGCAGAGGTGCCGATCGCGACGATCGTCAAGCCAATGATGGCATCGGAGACGCCGAACATTCGAGCCAGGTTGGCCGCGCCGGCGACCATGATGTCAGCGCCGAGGACGGTCAAGCAGATCCCGACGAGCAGCAGGAGCGCGTTCCAGCTGCCCTGCGCGAGCCCGCCCGAGGCCTGGAGCGCCTGAGGGCTGAACTCCTCGGCGAACTCTTGCTTCATCTCGGCGCTCTCACGCCGGCTCAGCCGAATCAGTGCAGCGGTGTAAGCGAGCCCCGCGCCCACCAGAACGAGCCCTTCCGCGCGGCTCAACACGCCGTCGAGCGCCATGAAGTACAGCATGACGGCCGCCGCGATCATCACCGGCACATCCAGGCGGATGCTCTGCAGCTGCAGGGGCAACGGTCGGATCGCGGCGCTCAGGCCGAGAATGAACAGGATGTTGAAGATGTTCGTCCCGGCGATGTTTCCGGCCGCGAGCGCGCCCTTGCCCTCGAGCACGGCGGTCACGCCGACCGCGAGCTCGGGCGCGCTGGTACCAACCGCGACCACCGTCAAGCCGATCAAGATCGGTTTGATTCTGAGCATGGCCGCCAGGCGAGTCGCGCCGCGCAGCAGGAGCTCCGCTCCGACCACGACCACGACGAGGCCGCCCAGGAAGAGGACCGCGGGATGCAAGGTCATGCAGAGCCCTCGCCCGCACGGAGCACGCGAGCTGCCGCCCGCATCACTCTCTGCTCACTCACCTGGAGGGGCGTGCGGGACCATCGCGCGTTCCTGAGCCGTCATTTTCTCACACGCGAGGGGCTCGGGTCGATGCCGGAGTGCTCGCATGCGGGCTGCGCGAGCGGCGGTGCGCCACGCTCGCCCAGGCGGGGCTCGATCAAGGATCCGCAGGCTCGATCGCCGCGTCGTCTTGGTTCGCGTCGACCAGCACGGCGTCCGAGCACTCGCTCCAGCGCGAGTCGATGCAGCGTTGTTCGCCGACGAAGCAGGGCTGGATGCCATCGTGCGCCGGCAGGTACACGCGACACTGCTGCGTGCTGCCCGGCGTGCAGCTGCCGCCGGCCACGGCGTCGCCCTCCTCCGCGCTGTCGTAGTCGAGCAGGCCCGAGTGATCGAGCCGGGCACCGTCCGCGCCCCCAGCGGGCGGGGGATGGTCGCCGCCGCCGCAGCCCGTCGCGACCAGCGCCAGCACCGCCCACAGGCGCAACAGACGGCGCCCGGTGGGCTGCCCCTGTGCGGGACGGTGTCGCGCAGCGCGATAGAAGGGACTCGAACGATCGGTCATCACCAGCTCACTGGGAGAGACCGGCTTTTTCGAGCACTCCTTGAATCTTCGAGCGGCGAGGGTGAGCGCCTCCGTTTTGAAACGCTCACCCCGAGCTGCCGCTCACTCCTCCGGAATGGTGAAGCTCTTGATAAATGTCGGCGGCTCGCCCTTGAACGGGGCGATCTTCGCGCGACGGAACACCATCTTCACGCAGCTGCCGGTCAGCGTGTCCCGGAACTTCGCCGTCAGGATCTCCACCGACTGCACTTCGCCCTCGTTGGAGTAGATGACGCGCGCCTTGCCCTCTCCCGAGGGACCGCCGCGCGGGCGGCACGAGGACGCGAGCTTGGCGGAGTTGCCGAGCGCGACGGCCGCCGCTTCGTTCACCGCAGAGCTCGCGGGGCCCTGCGTGTCCGCCTTGGCGGGCTTGGCGACTTCCCGGGCGACTTCCTTGGCCGGCTCCTTCGCCTCCTTCGTCTCCCTGGGCTCGATCGCCGCGTGAGCGGCGGGCTTGGCCTTCGGCGCCGCGGCATGCCGGGACGCCGAGCTCAGCTTGCTCGAGGACTTTGCCCGGCTGGGCTTGCCGGCGACGGCATCGCTCTCGTCGCTCTTTTCGGCCCTGTCGGAGCTGGAGGGCTTGGCCTCTTCCGACGCCTCCTTCGCGCTCTTGCCTTCGGCCACGAAGGCCGACGCCGACGAATCCTCGTACTTGGCGAGCCGCGCCTGGTTCACTTCAGCGGGTGCGTCGGCCTTGGCCGCCGCCTCGGGCTGGGCCGCCGCCGCAGGGTCTGCCAGCTTGGGCTCTTCCGCCTTCGGGGCCTCCGGCTTCGGCGCTTCCGTCCCACTCGGTGCAACAGCGCGCGCCGGTTCGGGCGAGAGCGTGGCAGAGGCCACGGTCTCGGTCGGAGCCGCTATGCTGGAGGTGCCACGGGCGGCGAGCACGGCGCTGCCGAGCGCGACCAGACCGACGAGCCCGGCGACGAGCCATAGACCGCTGCTGCGGCGAGGGCGCATGGCGCGCGCGATCGCCGCGGGGGGCATGGACGGGGGCCGTGCGACGGGAGGAGCGGGGATCGAGCGCACCGCGGGCGCGCGCGTGGAGACCTGCCGGGGACCGGTGCGCGCCGACGGACGCGACTCCAGAGGCGGCGGGACCGACGGCACGGGAGGCAACGGATCCATCGCCATCGGCTCCATGCCCATGCCGGGAAGCTCGGAGAGATCCGCGCTGCCCGTCCACATGCGAGTCGGGTCGTCATCGGATTCCTCGAACTGGGACAGCTGCCCGTAGCCGGGTTGCTCGAACGTCCCGGACTGGGTGAACTGCTCGAAGTTGCCGAGCGCTTGCCAGCCCGAGGTGCCAGGGGGCCACAGCGGCGTGCGCACGGTGAGCTGACCCGCGGCAAAAGCCTGGGCGATCTGCTCGACGGTCATGTTCTGCACGCGATTGCCGCCGACGGCGACGCGCCACGGCTCATTCGCTGCGACCGAAGACGCGAGCTGACCCGCTGAAACTGCCCTTCTGTCGCTCATTTACTTACCTCCGCCCCCCATATCGATAACAGCACGAGTCGGCTATTTCGGCAAACGCTGTTCCGTGATGACGCGCGTTTGTCCGATCGATCTCGCACATGACCTTTCCATTATAGCGAAACGGCGGGCAGGGGGGGCCCCGTAGCCACCCTTTAGGGCTTTCGCCGTCAACTACAGCCTCAGCACTGACTTACAGCAAGGACCGCATTTTTCGCGTCAGATCTGCACGACCGAGCGCGAGCGCGTGTTCAAAGCCGGGCCAACAACCCGAGCTCTTCCAGAAAGATGCGCACCGTTTGGCGCTGCATCGCAACGCGACGTGCTTCTTCGAAACCCATCCACGTCTCCACGCACACGCCGACGCAGCCGACGCGATCGACGATCACCTCGGTCGATGACGTCGCCACCGGATAATAGTGCGGCGCCCACAGCTCGTAGGGAGACTGCTTGCTCTCGTTCAGGCGATCGACGACGAGCTGGATGATGCCCGGCATCGGGTTGACCCCGTACACGATCGTCTGGCCGAAGGAGGCGGGGATGGCGGGATGATAGCGCTTCCAGCTCTCGTGCAACGTCATCACCAGCGCCGGCCGCTCCAGCTCCACCAGGTCCATGAAGCGGCGCGCGAGCCGCTGTTCCAGCGCCGCCGAGCTGGCGTCGCCCGGAAAACAGCGGTTCATGTCCAGCCCACCGGGCGCCATGCGCTGGCGCGCGCGGTAAGCGCCGGGATTCATCACCGGCACGACCAACAGCCGCCCGCTCTCGGGCCGGATGCCTTCTTCCAACAACTCGCTCAGCGCGTGTACCCCGGCGATCTCGTCGCCGTGGATTCCAGCCTGCACCAGGGCCGTCGGGCCGGGCTTGCGACCCTCCAGAACGTGAACGTTGATCGTGGGATGCAGCTGAAAGACGCCGGGCTGCCACTTCTCCATGGCTCGCATCCTGCTCGATTTACAGGCAGTAGCAAGACCCCCCAGGTGCCCGGACCGACCAGTGGGTCGCGGGCTGGGCACCCCTGGGTGGTTTGGGACCAACATTGACAGCTCGGGGAATCCGATTGTAACCGTGCCGGCCCGCGCCCTTCGATCGGGAATCCGTGAGCGACAAGTCCCTCGTCATCGTCGAGTCACCGGCCAAAGCAAAGACCATCGCGGCCTTTCTGGGTCCGGACTTCATCGTGGAGTCCTCCATCGGTCACATACGCGACTTGCCGCGCCGCGCCAGTGACGTTCCGCCGAAGTATAAAAAGGAAGCCTGGGCCCGGCTCGGCGTCGATGTCGATGCAGATTTCAAGCCGCTCTACATCATCGACGCCGACAAGCGGGATCACATCAAGCGGCTGAAGTCGCTGCTCTCGGAGGCCGACCGGCTCTATCTCGCGACCGACGAGGATCGCGAAGGGGAGTCGATCGCCTGGCATTTGCTGGAGGTGTTGCAGCCGAAAGTGCCCGTGCTGCGCATGGCCTTTCACGAGATCACGAAGAAGGCCATCCAGGCTGCGATCCAGAATCCGCGCGACATCGACCAGCGCCTGGTCAACGCGCAAGAAGCGCGGCGCATCCTCGACCGCCTGTACGGCTACGAAGTCTCGCCGGTGCTGTGGAAGAAGGTCATGCCGAAGCTCTCGGCAGGCCGCGTGCAGAGCGTGTCCACGCGCATGGTGGTCGACCGCGAGATCGCGCGCATGCGCTTCGTGCTGGCCAGGTACTGGGACGTGGACGGCACGTTCGCCACGCCCGACGGCAGCCAGTTCCAGGCCACGCTGGTCGGCGTCGACGGGCGCAAGGTCGCGACCGGCAAGGACTTCGATGAAGACGGCAAGCTGACGCGCGATGACGTGTTCGTGCTGGGCGAGGAGCAGGCCAAGGCCCTGGCGGCCGCGCTGCCCTCCTCGAGCTTTCAGGTTGCCTCGGTCGAGCAAAAGCCCAATCGGCGCAGCCCGCCGCCGCCGTTCATGACCTCGACCTTGCAGCAGGAGGCCAGCCGCAAGCTGCGCTTCTCCTCGGCGCGCACCATGCGCGCGGCGCAGGATCTGTATGAGTCCGGTCACATCACCTATATGCGTACCGACAGCACGACGCTGTCGGACACCGCCCTGACCGCGGCGCGCAACCTGATCCAGGAGCTGTACGGGCAGGAGTACCTGCCGCCGCAGCCGCGCCGCTATGCGAATAAGGTCAAGAACGCGCAGGAAGCGCACGAAGCGATCCGCCCCGCGGGCGACGCCTTCCGGCACCCCGCCGACGTGGCGCGCGAGGTCGGCGGCGATCAAGGCAAGCTCTACGAGCTGATCTGGAAGCGCACCGTGGCTTGCCAGATGGAAGACTCGCGCGGCCAGAGCGTGAAGCTCTCGATCAGCGCGCAAGCGAACGGCCAGGAGCTGGAGTTCGCGGTCACCGGCAACACCATCACTTTCCCGGGCTTCTTGCGCGCCTACGTGGAAGGCAGCGACGATCCCTCGCAGGAGCTGGAGCAGCGCGAGCGCCCGCTGCCGGCCGTGAGCGAGGGCGAGAAGCTCACCGGCAGCGAGTTCGAGCCCAAGCCGCACGAGACGCAGCCGCCCGCGCGCTACACCGAAGCCTCGCTGGTCAAGCGACTGGAGGAGCTCGGCGTGGGGCGCCCTTCGACCTACGCTTCGATCCTCTCGACCATCCAGCAGCGCGGCTACGTGTGGAAGAAGGGCTCCGCGCTGGTGCCTTCGTTCAAGGCGTTCGCCGTCGTGCAGCTGCTCGAGAAGCACTTCGCGGACCTGGTCGACTACGCCTTCACGGCGCGCATGGAAGACGAACTGGACGCGATCGCCGAGGGGCGAGAGGAAGCGGTGCCCTGGCTCAAGCGCTTCTACTTCGGCGTGGACGCTGCCCCGGCCAAGAACAAGAAGGCGCCGCCCGCGGCCCCCAACAGCAACCTGAGCGTCGGTCTGCGCACGCTGGTCGCGGAGCGACTCAACGAGATCGACGCGCGCGCGATCAACTCGCTGCCGCTCGGCAAAGACGATCAGGATCGCGACATCATCATCCGGGTCGGGCGCTACGGCCCTTACCTGCAGCGCCAGGATGACACGGCGTCGCTGCCGGAAGATCTGCCGCCCGACGAGGTCACGCTGGAGAAGGCGATCCAGCTGCTGGAGGCCCCCAGCGGGGATCGCCTGCTCGGCACGGACCCGGAGTCGGGCTTGCCCGTGTACGTGCGCACCGGTCGCTTCGGCGCCTATGTGCAGCTGGGCGAGGCAGGCGGAAAAGAGAAGCCTCGCACGGGCTCGCTGCTCAAGACCATGACGCCCGCGAGCATGACGCTCGAGGACGCGCTGAAGATGCTCTCGCTGCCGCGCGTGGTCGGCGAGCACCCCGAGAGCCACGAGCCGATCACCGCTCAGCTCGGTCGCTACGGGCCTTACATCACCTGCGGCAAGGACAGCCGCAGCGTCGAGAAGGAAGAAGACGTCTTCACCATCACGCTGGAGCAGGCGCTCCAGCTGCTCGCGCAACCCAAGACGCGCGGCCGCCGCAAGGCCGCCGAACCGATCAAGACGCTCGGCAAGGACGAGTTCTCGGGCGGCGAGATCACGCTGCGCGAAGGCCGCTTTGGCTACTACGTGACCGACGGCGAGACCAACGCCTCGCTCTCCAAGGGCGATTCGATCGAGACGATCGACAACGCGCGCGCGCAGGAGCTGCTGCACAACCGCCGCGAACGTGGCCCCGTGACGAAGAAGAAGGCCAAGAAGAAGGCGGCCGCCAAGGCCGCGAAGGCCGACAAGTCAGCGCAGAAGGCTGCTGCGAACGCCAGCGAGGCGAACGGCGAGCCCGATGAGCACGACGAGGACGAAGCTCCAGCGTCGGCGCGCAAGTCGGCGGCTCCACGCGCATCGGCGCGACCCGCGGGCAAGAAGGCGCCAGCGAAGAAGCTCGCCAGCAAGAAGGCTCCCGCCAAGAAGGCCGCGCCCAAGAACAACTCCAGCCGCGCGCGCGCCAGCGAATCCACCGACGGCGGCGAGCGCCGCTCGGCGCCCGCCGGCAACAAGAAGCGCCCGAGCGCCAAATCGGGTTCACGCAGCAAGTCGCTGGACTGAGACAGGGATTGGGCCGGGCCTGCGCCCGGCGACCCTGCTTCCCCCCTCGGGACGCTCAGCGGCGCCCGGCGGACGTCACAGCGCGTCGAGCGTGATCAACGACAGCCGGTTGTTGCCGGCGCCGGCGAAGCCGTTCTCGACCACCAGCAGCTGCGTGTCCGAGAGCGGCAGCACGCCGTCCGGACCCGACAAGATGGCGGACGCGACGTTGCCTTCCGTGAGGTTGACCACCTGCACGCTGCCGGCCACGTCGGCCGCGTTCAGATCGAAGCGCACCAGCGTGCCCGCAAAGGTGTTGGAGACGAACAGCACGCCGCCCGCGATGGCCAGGCCATTGGCGCCGAGCTGACCCGCCGCCGGCGGAGCGATCTCCGGCGTCGCCAGGAACAGCTGCGCGCTGTTCGCTGTCAGCGCGTTCGCTGCGTCGATGCGAAAGACCTGCCCCACCAGCGTCTCCGTGACCAGCAGGTCACCCGCGGCGTCGAGGATGATGTCGTTGCACAGCGAGCCCGCAGGCAGCTCGTGCGTGACCACCAGCTGGCGGCTGGTGAGGTCGATGCCCGTCACCGTGCCGCCGGCCACCGCCAGGCTGGAGTCGCAGGCCCAGAGCAGGTTCCGGGCATTATCGACGCGCAGACCCAGCGCGCCGCGGGTGAGCACGCCCGTACCGACGCGCCCGCTGAACTGCTGCTGACGTTGCCCGTCGGGGAACTTCACGATCGTGCCGTTGAAGATGCTGCCCACGAACATGTCGTTCGTCACCGGATCGACGGTGATGCCCTCCGGAAAGAAGTCGTTGCCGGGCAAGAGAGAGCGCAGCGCCTTGTCCGCCAGCACGCCGCCGCCCTCCAGCGAGATGGGCCGCGCCTGAAAGATTCCCCCGAGAAAGCCCAGCCGCGCCAGCTGCCCTTCGGGCACGAAGGCGATGCCGTTCTTCACGGCGACGGTGGTGGGGTTCTTCAAGCCGTCGGCGAGCACCGTGATCACCCCGGTGTTGCCGGGCACTGCCTGGGCCTGGGCGGCGGGCGCCGCCAGCAGCGCTGCTGCCAGCGGCAGCAGACCAGCAAAGAGCTGAGCGAGCAGCGCGACGGGGCGCTGCTTCAAAGCGTGTCGAAGCATCTGAGATCCTTTCGTGGTTTGATCGCGGAGTGTCGCTGCTGGGCGAATGGCGTCAATGCTCATTCTGTTTACAGGTCCGCGCGCTGCCGGCGCGCAGTGTTGCTTCTGCGTTTCACTGCTGTCCCACCGATGCCGCCTGCGCAGCGGCTGCTCTGTGGCGCTGGCTTGTTTCGGCGCTGAAAACTGGCGCGCTGCTTCTACGTGGAAACCCATAGGCTGGGGCAGCGTCTGCTTTCAGCTATCGTGTGTCGCGCCGGGAACGAGCGGGTCGAGCCAGCGGGCACATCCTGGGCCCTCTCGCACTTTCTGGCTTCGAACCGGCTGGCGAAGAACCGTGCTCCTGCGCTGTGTGTCGGAACAACCCACGGAGGTCGATGGCCAAGCGCTCGCCAAGGGCGGCGAGCTGCCGGTCCGACCGGGCACGCGCGTCCGCGTCGGCCGGGTCGCGACCCTGCAGTTCATCCGCTGGCCCGCGCCGGTCTCCGGCAGCAGCGAGGACCCGGCGATCGGCAACCGCTGAGTTTCAGGTCGCTTCCAGCGCCAGCAGCTCGTCGATGCGCTGCCGGCGACGGATCAGGCGGATCTCGGCGCCATCGACCAGGACCTCGGGCGCGAGCGGCCGCGAGTTGTAGTTGCTGCCCATGCTCGCGCCGTACGCGCCCGCGTCCGAGAACACCAGCAAGTCGCCGACGCGCGCCTCGGGCAGCTCACGCGGCAGCACGTTGCCGCTGCTGTCCTGCGTGAACACGTCACCCGACTCGCAGAGCGGGCCCGCCACGATGCTCGGCCGCACGCGCCGGCTCGTGCTGCTGCCCGCGCGCGGGATCAGCGAGATCTCGTGGTGCGCGCCGTACATCGTCGGGCGCATCAGATCGTTGAAGCCGGCGTCGACCAGCGTGAAGTGGTTGCCGCCGACGTCCTTGATCGCGCGCACTTCGCACAGCAGCACGCCCGAGCCGGCGACGAGATAGCGCCCGGGTTCGATCTCCAGCGTCACCGGGTGCCCGAGCAGGCCCTCGATGCGCCGCCGCGCCTCGTTCCAGAGCCGGAAGTGTGCCGCCGGATCGAGCTGCGGGTCGCCCTTGCGGTAGGGCACCGGCAGTCCTCCGCCGGCGGAGATGGCGCGCAGATCGCGGCCTGCGGCCTTCAACCGCTCCACTTGCCCGACCATCGCGTCACACACCCGCCCCAGGTGCTCGATGTCCGCGCCCGAGCCGATGTGCATGTGCAGCCCGACCAGCTCCAGGTCGTACGCCTGGAGGCGCGCGAACGCGTCGCTCAGCGTCTCGTGCCAGATGCCGTGCTTGCTCGACTCGCCGCCCGTGTTGGTCTTCTTGTTGTGGCCGTGCCCGAAGCCGGGGTTCACGCGCAGCCAGACCGGATGACCACGCCGCCGCTCGCCCAGCTGCGTCAGCATGTCCGCCGAGCCCGCGTTGACCGGCACGCCCGTCTCCACCACGCGCGCCAGCGCCTGATCGGTCAGGATGTCGGCGGTGAAGACGATCTCATGCCGCTCCGGGTCCGGCGAGAACCCTGCCAGCAGCGCGCGCTCCAGCTCTCCCAGCGATACGCAGTCCACGAACGCGCCCTCGCTGCGCAGGAGCCGCAGCACGTGCAAGTTGGGGCAGGCCTTCTGCGCATAGCGCACGCGATCGAACGAGCGCAGCGTGCTCAGCTGCCGGCGCACGATCGCGGCATCGTACACGTACACGGGCGTGCCGTGCCGGCGGGCGATTTCGCTGAGAAGCTCGGGGGTCAGGGCGCTCATGCCCCCCGCGTAGCATCGAAGGCCTGCGCCAGCAATGGCCGCCCAGGCCCCGGCGTGAGCCCGGCGGCCCCGGTTGTGCCAACGCGGAACCGCTGCGGCCGCCGGGCGCGTGCAGCGCTCAGCCCTCGGCCTTGGCCAGAAAACGCTGGATGGCCTCTTCCTCGCCCACCAGCAGCAGCGTGTGACCGGCCTGGATCACGTAATCGCCGGCCGCAAAGTTCATGCGCTGCTTGTCCCCGGCGTTGCCACCGAACCAGCCGATCACGTTCAGCTCGAAGCGACGAAAGTTGGCCTCGCTCAAGGCCTTGCCGACGTAGCGCTCGGTGGCGACCCAGGGCACCACGCGAAAATGCGTGGCGTAGTCGAGCAAGTGACTGGAGACCGGGTTCAACACCTGGACCGCGATGCGATGCCCCATCTCGTTTTCGACCTGGATGGCGCGCGTGGCGCCCAGCCGCTCGAGCACGCGCGCCTGCCGCGGGTTGGCGGCGCGCGCGAAGATCACCTTCACTCCCAGCTCGACCAGCAGCGAGACGCACATCACCACGCCCTCGAACGCCTCGCCCGCGGTGACCACGGCCACATCCACCTCGCGCGCTTGCACGTTGTCCAGCACCCGGGGGTCGGTCGCGTCGGCCACGAAGGCCGCCGAGGCCTTGTTCTTGATCGAGTCGATCGCCTCGGGATCTTTATCCACCACGATCAGGTCGCAGCCATTCTCCCAGAGTTCCTCGATCAGGGAGCCGCCGAGGCGACCGACGCCAATCACCAGCACTTTCTTGGGAGTCTTGAGGACCATGCATACTCCTTGAAACGAGCCGCCGCCGCTCAGCCGATCAACACGCGCTCACTCGGTAGCTGAACGGGAGGCGCATCGACGCGGCCCGAGACGGCGAGGGCCAGCGTGAGCGGACCGATGCGGCCAAAGTACATGGTCAACAACACCAGTATCTTGCCCGCGATGCTCAGCTTCGGTGTCACGCCCATCGACAGGCCCGTGGTCGAGAACGCGCTGAACGCCTCGAAGGCCAGCTCCAGCGGCCGATGCGGCTCGACCAGCAAGAGCAAGAAGAGCATCACGCTGAGCAGCGCCGCGCTCATGAACACGACGCCGATCGCCTTGCGCGTGGTGGCGCTGGGGAGCGTGCGATCGAACAGCCGCGCGGGGCGCCCATCCAGCTCGGAGCGCAGCCCGGCGAACATGACGGCGACGGTCGTCGTCTTGATGCCGCCTGCGCAAGATCCCGGACAGGCGCCGATGAACATCGCGATGCAGGTCAACATCACGCTCGCAGGCTGCAGGGTGCCGAGGTCGACCACGCTGAAACCGGCGGTGCGGCAGGACGCGGAATGGAAGAGCGCTGCCAGTGCGCGCTCGAACCAGCCGAGATGCTGCAAGGTACCGCGCCCCTCGAGCAGCAGGTACGCAAGCGTCATGGCCACCAGCAACAAGCCCGTGGAGCGCAGCGCCACGCGGGCGTGCAGGCTGAGGCGCTCGCGCCGCCGTCGCAGGAACCAGAACAGGCCGCGCCCGGCCAGCTCCTGGATCACGGGAAAACCGATGCCGCCCAGCACGATCAACGAGGTGACGGGGCCGAGCACCAGCGGGTCACCCACGAACGGCTCGAGCCCGGGAGCAAAGCTGGAGAACCCCGCGTTGCAGAACGCGCTCACGGCGTGAAAGATCGCCGCCCACGCCGCCTCCCCGCGCGAGGCCGGAGCCGGCCCCCCTCCGTTCGAGGGCAAGCTGGCCAGACTCGAGAAGCGCGCATACAAGATCAGCGCGCCGACGATCTCGATCAGGAACGTGGACGCGATGATGCCGCTGATCACCTTGCGCAGCTGGGCGATGGAGTCCGCGTCCACCGACTCCGCCAGCACGGCGCTGCTCTTGACGCGCAGCCGCTGCCCGGTGAAGAGCGCGACCGCCGCCGATAGCACCATGATGCCGAGGCCGCCGACCTGGATCAACAGGCACAACACCCCCTGGCCGAACCAGGTGTAGGTGGTGGACAGGTTGTTCACGGATAGGCCCGTGACGCAGACCGCGCTGAAGGCCATGAACAGATTGTCCACCATCGACAGCTGATGGACGTGCTGCAGGGACACGGGCAGCGAGAGCACCAGCCCGCCCAGCACTCCGACTCCGGCGAAGGAGGCCATGATCAGGCGCGCCGGGCGCTCGCTGACCACGGCCGAGAAGCGCGCCAGGCGCAAGCTGCGCCCGAACGCGCCGGCCGCGACCAAGATCGCGAGCGCCACCCCATAGCTGCGCGAGGAGCCTCGAAAGCTCTCGCTGGCCACCGGAGTCGCCAGCCACAGCCACCACTTGGCGGACAGCAAGAGCAGCGCCAGCGCCAGCAAAGAGAGCCGCAGCACCAGCAGCTCGACCGGATCCTCTCGCTCCCGCCCGGAGCTGCGCAGCAGGGCGTGCGCCCAGGGCAGCAGCAGCGCGCTGAGCCCGCTCAGCAGCAAGGGCGTGAGCCAGCCCTGCATCGGGTAAACGAAATCCAGCGCCAGCGCCGCCAGGAGCAGACACGCCGTGACCGTCCGCAACGATGGAGAACGCGCTGCCCGCTCGGGCACGAGGCTGGCGCGAGCGGGCAGCGAAGGCCGGAGCCCCTCGCGCGCCTCGCTCGCGTCTTGCGCGCCCATCGAGCCTCATCTTGCCTGCGCGGCATGGGGGCCGCAACCGCCACAACCACCAGCGCGTGCTCAGTGCCCTCCGCTGCTGGCGACCTCACGCATTCGTGGCGGCGCGCGCGCCTGGGCGAAACGGCGGGCACACGATGCAGGCTGCGGTACGACACGTGCTGCGCGAAGCGAGGGAGGCGGGGGGCACCCTGACAACCACGAGCGCATACACGGCAACGACTCCTTTTGTCACAGTGGCTAAAAACGCGCCGCGGCGTGCTTCGTCGCAGCCGTGTGCCTCGCGCCATGCCCGGGCGAATCGCGCGCGAGGGCAGGTGTGGGGCAGCGGGCATATCGCTTGCATTCGGCAGGCGCGCTCGCCCAGTCGAGTCACTCTGTAGCTGCGATTGCCATTCCAAAGTAGCCGCTCGGGTGGTGTTGACGCTCGACTGGGCGAGCCCTTTCCGAGCTGTCGGCTCGCGCTCTCGGGAGCAACATGCAAGATTTCACACCCTGGGTCCGTCAGCTCATCCTGGCCGCTCCGGCAGCGATCGCGGTCGTCGTGGGGGCAGCTCTGCTCAAGCTGCTGCTGGCCCGCGGCCTGCGCTGGCTCGCGGAGAAGATGCGTTACGAGCCGCAGAACCTGGCCCCGATCAGCCGTGCCGGGCGCGTGTTGATCAACGCGGGGTCGCTGGTCTTGCTCTTGGGCATCCTGGGCTTCAACCTGGGCGGCATCTGGGCGATGCTGGCGACGGTCGTCGGCATGGTGGCGATCGGCTTCGTCGCGGTCTGGAGCGTCTTGAGCAACGCCCTCTGCACCTTGATCATCCTCGTGTATCGGCCGTTCGAGGTGGGAGATGAGCTCGAGTTCGCCGGCGAGCCCGTGCAGGGCAAGGTAGTGGATCTGAACTTCATCTACACCACGCTGCGGGCCGCCGACGGCAGCTGCCTGCAGGTTCCCAACAACCTGTTCCTGCAGCGAGTCGTGCGCCGGCGCCGCGGCACCGCGCGCGTCTCGCTCGCCACCCAGCTCGGCGCCGACGAGCCGGCGAGCGTGTGAACGGCGGCGCTGCGCGCCTGGCGACGGAAAGGCCGGCCCCTGGCGTGCCGCCGGGCGCATCGCTCGGGGCGAGATCTCTGGCAGCAGCTGTGTGACAGGTGAGACCCACGGCGCAGAGTCGAGTACTCTCGGAGCGCTGCCGCGCATCGTGACCATGCTCCGAGACTTCTCCGCACCCCAGCCTCGCCGCTCGCGGCCGCGCCGGTGGCTCTCGCTCTGCGTCGCGCTCACGGCCGCGGGCTGCCGCATCCAGCGCGAGCTGCCAGCGGGCAGCGGAGGCTCGGCAGGCGCGCCTGCCGAGCGAGCAGCACGCGAACCGGGCGCTCCCGGGCGCGCTGCACCCGAGGCGCAGAGCTCCGAGGCGCTCAGCCTGTGGGTCCTCAATCGCTCGGAGGCGGAGCTCGCGGCTCGAGGCGCGGTCCCCGCCGCCGAACCGGCACCGGCGCCGGTCCCCGCGCTGCTCGTCGTGCTCGGTACGGAGCGCGGGCGCAGCTGCGCTCAGGCCATCGCTCGAACGGCGCGAGCCCGGTTGGAGCAGGGCGAGCCGATCGAGCACGTCGCCCGGGAGGCGCTGGCTCGAGCCGCACAGATTCGCTGGCGCCACGCCGCTGCGAACGCCCGGTACCATGTGGCCTGGTCCAGCTCCGTCGCTGGGACGGCCGGCGTGCAGTCGGCCCCGCTCTGGCCCTTTCCCGATCGACAGCTCGATCGCGCGAGGCGCTCCGGCGGAGTCGTCGATGCCCAGCGCCTTCCCGCGCCGGCGGCCGCGCCGGACGCCGGCGTGCCGGCGCTGCCGAGCGGATGCGAGTCGAGCGAGCTTGCAGCCGGGCCCGGGACGGTCGCGGTGCTGGCTGGCGTCGGCCGGCATTTCGTGTCGGGCCTGGTGCAGCTGCAGGCTGATTCCGACGCAGGCCTGCTCGGTTACGCCGCGCAGCCCTCGAGCGCCGTGGCCGCGGGCCAGGCGGGCGCGCTCGCGATCGTCGGCAGCTGCAGCTTCGCGTCGGAGACGGCGGGCGCCGAGGCGCTCTATGCCGAGCTGGCCGCGGGCCACGCACCTGCGGCACCCGGCCCCGGCACGTGCGAGCGTGCCTACGCGCTGCTCACCCCTGCGGGGCCTGCGCTGCTCGCGCCCGCTTCTCTCGCCGGCGGGGCGGGGAGTGAGCCTGCGGCCGCCGTCGAGCCCGCCGTGCCTCCGCCTGCCGCGCCTCCGCCTGCTGCGCGCGCTCCCTCCAGCGCTCACGCGCCAGCGGACGCCGGCGCTGGCGGGTCGGGAGCAGCGCCATGAGCGTGACGCTGCTGCTCGTGGTGCTGGTGGTGTTCGCGTTCTTCGCGGCCCACCTACTCAACCGCTACGCGGCGCGCTTCGTCCCGCTCTCCGGCGTCGAGTACCTGGTCGTCGGCGCGCTGATCGGACCGCAGATCTCCCCGCAGCTGCTCAGCAGCGCTTCGCTCGACCAGCTCCGCCCGCTGGTCTCGCTGCTGCTGGGTGTGATGGGCTTCCTCGTGGGCTTGCAGGCTCGTCGCAAGTCGGAGGCCTGGCGCTTCACCGTGACGGGAGCGCTGATCGCGCTCGCCACGCTGCTGCTGCTCGCCATCCCCTTCGCGGCCGCCTATGGCCTGCTGGTCTCGCCAACGGATACGCTGCTGCTCGAACGCACGCTGTTCGTGATCGACGGCTATCGCTTCGAGCTGTTTCTCACGCGCGAGCAGTGCGCGATCGCGCTCGTGCTCGCGGCCGTGGCGGGGGTCTCCTTCACGCTGCCGGGCCGCTCCGGTCGCTGGACGGAGGCTCCCGTGTTCCAGCTGCTGCGGCGCGCGGCGCTGGCAGGTCAGTGGGTCGCCGTCACGGCGGTCGCGCTGGTGTTGGCCTGGACTCGCAGCCGCGCGCCGGCGAGCTCGATCGAGGGCTCGGCTGCCTACTGGTTCCTGGGCGCGATCGTGCTCGGCGTCGTGCTCGGCGCCTGCTTCACCCTGTTCGTCGGTCAGGAGACGGTGACCAGCCGCATCTTCCTGGCCACGGTCGGGACCATGACCTTCGGCGCGGGCATCGGCGCCGAGCTCGGAGTGAGCCCGCTGTTCGTGAGCCTGGTCACGGGCGCCACCGTGGCGTTCTCCTCGCGCCACCACGAGCAGCTTCGGGAGCAGCTGAACCGCTTGCATCATCCCAGCGCGGTGCTGCTGTTGGTGCTCGCCGGGGCCTTGTGGGTGCCGCCCGCCGAAGCGACGCTCTGGCTGTTCCCCGTCGTGTACCTGGCCTTTCGCTGGCTCGCCCGGCGGACCCTGCCCAGCTTCTTCACCTGGCTCACGACCCGCGTCGATCCCACGCGCCTCGGCGTCGGCCTGCTGCGGCAGGGCACCCTGGCTGTGGCCGTGGCCCTGGATTTTGCCCTGCGCGCGCCGGAACATGCCGGCGTGGTGCTGACCACGGCCATCACCGGCGCGCTGGCCTTCGATGTGCTCGCTCGCGGGGCGCTGCGGCGCTTTCTGATCGACGCCGGCACGGAGCACAGCGCCTCCACGGCGGGCACGCTCGAGCTGCCGGAGGCCGAGACGTGAAGAAGGTCCTGGTCATCGGCGCTCTGCTCGCCGTGATGCTGCTCACGGCAGGGCTTCGTGCCGACGACCGCAGCGCCGCCACCCTGGCAGCGATCGGCTTCATCGTGCTGACCGCTTATACGGTGGCAGAGATCGGCAAGAGCCTCTCGCTGCCCCAGGTGACGGGCTACATCGTGGCCGGGGTGGTCCTGGGGCCCTCGGCGGCCCGCATCCTGTCCGGCGACGTGGTCGCCGAGATGCGCATGTTCAACACGCTCGCGCTGGGATTGATCGCGACCAGCGCGGGTCTGGAGCTCGATGCGCGGCAGATCGCCCGGCTCGGTCGCACGCTGCTCTTGACGACCGGGATCAAGGTCGCGCTCGGTGTCCCGCTGGTGACGCTGACGATGCTCGCGGTGGAGGCGGCGCTCGGCTCGCTCGCGGTCGGCTCGCATCAGGAGCTGGTCGCGGCGGCGATCGTGATGGGCGTGCTGTCGGTCGGCACCTCGCCTTCCGTCACGCTGGCGGTGCTGAGCGAGACGCGCGCTCGCGGTCGCCTGTCGGAGCTCGTGCTCGGCGCCGCGGTGTTCAAGGACCTGGTGGTGGTGATCGGGCTGGCGATCGCGGTCGCCGTGGCGCGCAGCCTGATCGCCCCTGCGGCAGCGCTCGACATCGGGCTGCTCGGCGCCGTGGCGCGCGAGCTCGGCGGCTCGATCCTGGCCGGCGCCGTCGTGGGGGGCATCCTGATCGCCTACATCCACTTCGTCGGCGCGGAGATGCTGCTGTTCGTGGCCGCGATGATCCTGGTGGTGGCGGAGGTGTCCCGTGCCTTGCACCTCGAGCTACTGCTGGTGTTCATCACGGTCGGCTTCACGGTCCGGAATTTCTCGAAGCTGGAGCACCGGCTCCAGCAACCGCTCGAGCTGGTGGCCTTGCCCGTGTTCGTGGTGTACTTCACCAACGCCGGAGCCAGCATCGATCTCGCGATGACCTGGCGCATCCTGCCGCTGGCGCTGGCGATGGCGGCGGTGCGCGCCGGGGTCTACGTCGTCGCGAGCCGCTGGGGAGGCAAGTGGGGTGGGGAGTCCGAGATCATCCAGCAGCGGGCCTGGTTCGCCTACCTGCCGCAAGCCGGGGTGACGCTGGGCCTGATCGGTCTGGCGGCGCTGCAGCTGCCCGAGCTCGCGCGCGTGATCACCACGACGGGCCTGGCAGTGGTCGCCATCAACTTGCTGATCGGCCCCATCACCTTGCGCCGCGCCCTGGCGCTGGCGGGCGAGCTGCCGCGCGCCGCGGGCCCGGAGCCGGCGGAGCGCTCGGAGGCGCCGCCCGAACCCGCCGTGCCCGAGGCCCCGGCGGCGCTGCCGGCTCGCGCTGCTGCCGCCGAGAGCTTACCGGAATCGCTGCGCTGGGCCCATGAGCGGCTGCGCGCATCGCTCGGCGATGTGCTCGCCCGCTTCGCGCTCGAGGTGGCCCCTCGGCTGCCCGTGCTGCCCGACTGGAGCGCTGCCCCCGACGCACAGGTCTTTCGCCAGCTGGTGCTCGATCACCGCTCGGCCTACCTGGCCCTGTACGCCGACCTGACCGGGCTGCTGGGGGAGCTGCCCACCGCGTTCGAGGTCGGTGCGAGCCCCGACCCGGCGAGGCGCAGCAGCCGGACCCGGCGTCTGCCGTTGCGCCGCATGGCGCGCATCGCGCTCGAGCCCGCGATGGCGCAGCATGTCGCCCGCCTGTTCGAGGAAGGGCTGCGCGAGCGCGTGGGTCAGGAACAGCCGGGCGCCGGCGCTCTCGCTGCGCAGCTCACGGAGGGCGCGGCGGCTGCCACTGCGCCGGACCATCCGCTGCCGGAAGGGCTGGCGCTGGGCCTCGACCGCTTCGCCGAGCTGCTGCGGCTCGCCGACGCGAAACAGTTGCGACTGCGCAAGCTGCGCTACTCCGACGTGGAACCGCAGGTTCGGCGCCATCTGGAGGGCCTCTCGGGAGCTACCCAGGCCGACCTGGCGCGCGTGGCGCGCGCTGCCTGGGCCACCCGGGTGCTGGAGTGGCGCGTGCTCGAGACGCGGGCGCGACTGCATGAGGTCATCACTCGCCACGTCAGCGAGCCCGGGCGAGCCGTCGCCCGTCGGCTCGAGCCGGCGCTGGCCTCCCTTGCCGCGTGGCTGGATCAGAAGCAGCAGGAGCTCCACGAGAGGGGCCTGGACGCGGCGGCGCTGCCGCAGCTGCGCAGCGAGTTCGAGCACGCGGCGCGCGCGGCGCTGGCCGAGCTCTCCAGGGACTTCCGCGTCTCCAGCACGCTGCGGCTCACCGCAAGCGCGCTCGAGGCCGGCATCGAAGGCCTGCCCGGCTCCATCGAGTGCCTGTACCTGGAACCGGGCGCGCGCCTGCACCAGGGGCGCGTGCAGACGCTGGACCTGCATGAGCGGGCCGCGGGCTTCGTGCGCCAGCTCGCGCCCGCGATCGATGCGGCGGTGCGCGCGCTCGGCACGGCCTTCGCGCAGCTCCCATCGCGCGCATCGGCGGCGGTCCAGCCCGAGTGGACGCTGCTTGAGACCCGGACCGAGCAGGGCCGCCGCGTGGAGCCCGGCGCACTGCCCCGGGATGTCCTCGCGCCGGCCATGCAACGCATGCTGCGCGTGGCTCGGCTCACGGAGCGCGCCAGCGAGTCCGCGCTGGCCGCGCTGGAAGCGGCGTTCGAGTCGGCATCGAGCTCCTTCTTGCTCGAAGTCACCGCGCGCCATGGGGCGCAGGCGCGGCGTGGTGCGCTGTTGCACAAGCCGCTCGCGCAGGTGCGGCGACTGTTCGAGCGAGCCGGCCAGCTCACGGCCGAGCTGGCACTCCGGCGTTCGCACCCTGGCGATGCGGCCACCCTGCGCCGCGCGCTCGGTGGCTCCGCGGAAGAATTGCCCCCGGCGCTCAGCCGCTGGTTCTCGGAGCGCCCGGTGTCCGATGAACGCATCTTCGCCGCCCATCGCAGCCTGCTGGAGATCATCGTGGACGCGGAAGCCCTGCGCGCCAGAGGCGCGGCCACCAGCGTGTTGATCGTGGGCGCGCCAGGCTCCGGCAAATCGTCGCTGCTCAATCTGTGCGAGCTCGAGTCGCGCAGCGGCACCCCGCTCCGCCTGCGCGCCAGCGATTTTGGCCGCGACACCACGCTCTTTCAGGCCCTGGGGGCGCTGCTCGAGTCACCGCCGACGCGCGCCGGCCTGGCGCGCCACCTGGAGCTGGAACGCTCGGCGTTGTTCGTCGATGACCTCGACGCCTGGGTCAGCGCGGCGCTGGATCGCCAGCGCGAGCTGGTCCAGATCCTGCAATTGATCGCCGAGACGCGCTCCCTGGCCTTCTGGGCCGTGACGATCGATCGCACCATGCTGCAGCTCTTCGGCGAGCTCGCCAACGTGCGTGAAGTGTTCACGAACGTCGTGTCCTTGCCGCCGCTCCAACTGACTGAGGTGAAGCGCCTGGTGGCGTTGCGCCTCGAGCGCGCCCGTGTGCCGGTGACGTTCCAGCCGACATGGCTGGGCCGCGTGCTGGATCAGCTGCGGCTCGTACCGGTCGAGGATCGCGTGTATCGCAGGCTGCTGAGCGTGTCCGGCGGCAACCCCGGCCGCGTCCTGGCAGCGTGCCGTGCGGGATTCGAGCAGCGCGCAGAGGGCGTGAGCCTGCGCGCCGACGCGATCCGGCCGCGCGCAGCGCCGAGCTTCGCATGGACCGCCGTCCAGCTCGGCGTGCTCGTCACCTTGCTGCGCTATGGTGCGCTGTCACGCCAGCAGCTGGCGCGGGAGCTGGCGCTGGACGAGGCGCAACTGGGGCGCAGCCTGGCGTTCCTCGGCGCCAGCGGTCTCGTGGTCGAGACCGAGCACGGCAGCACGCTCGCGATCCCTGGCTCGACCCGCTGGGCAGCCCTCGAAGCCATCGAACGAGCCCGTTCGCTCGGTGGAGCAGAGTCATGAGCGATGCCCTGCTGCTCCTGGTGCTCGCGCTGGGAGCCGTCGTCGGCGCGCGCCTCGCGACCCGCTGGCCACCGCGGTCGCGAGGCTCGGCTCGGGCCTCGTGGGCAGCGCTGGTCCTGCGTTCCTCGGCGCTGGTCGTGGCCATGGCGTACGGGGCGTCCAAGCTCTGGTTCACCACCACCCATTTGGCGCCGCCCGCGCGCTGGCTGATCGGGCTGGGCGCTGCCTTGCTGCTCCCCTGGTTCGGAAACGCCGTCGCCGGGCTCTGGTTCTTGTTGAGGGTCGGGCCAGCGAAGCTCAATGGCTCGCTGGCGGTGCAAGGCCACTCCGGCCGCGTGCGCCAGATCGGTTTGACTCGCCTCGTGCTGGTCGAGAGCGGAGAGCGCGAGGTGCTGCTGCCCTACCTCGGGCTCGCCTGGCGGCCGCTCGTGCTCTCGCCCGTCGCCGCGACGGGTGCATCGCGGATCGTGCTCCAGCGGGAGTCGTGGAGCGAAGAGCAGCGGCGCTTCTTGTTGCAAGCGGCGATCCTGTCGCCCTACCGGGACGTGTCGTGTCCGGTATCGGTCAACATCTCCGGTTCGCACGCGAACGTGGCGATCTCCCCGTTACGGCCCGATGCGCTGGAGCTGCTCGAGCGTTCCTTGGAGCGTGTGCTGGTGGAGTGGGAGCACGCGGAGATCGAGCCTGCAACGCAGGTACGACAGCCCGAGCGCTGAGGCGAGCGCGCCGGGGACGCGCCGCTGCAGCAAGCGCTACGCCGGCCGCATGAAGAACTGGATCGTCTGCCTGAGCTCCACGCGCCGGGCCACCAGCAGCACCGTTGCGCCCGCGGGGACGAGCGATGAGCCGCGCGGACCTTCCACCGTGCCGTCGGTTCGGTACAAGGCGGCGAACACGCAGGACTTCGGGAAGTCGGGGTCGACGGCGACGTCGCTGACGCTGCGCCCCGCGATCGCCGAGTTCTCGGGAATGGCGATCTCGAACGCGACCGATTCGCCGTTGCCGAGCAACATCGCGTTGCGAACCGCATCGTGCTCGATGGCCGTCGCGAGCGCGCCGATCAGCACATCCGTCTCCGAGAACAGGCGGTCGACGCCGGCCTCGCGATAGACGGGCAAGTATGCCTGATCGCGCATGCGCACCATGACCCGCTTCACGCCCGCGGCCCGCGCCAGCAGCGCCACGGCCAGATTCTCCGCGTCGCGCTGCAGCAAGGAGACGACCACGTCAGCCCGCGCGATCTCAGCGTCCTGGAGCACGGCCGCGTCGGTCGCGTCCCCCGCCAGGGCGATCAGGCCGTATTTCTCGGACGCGCGATCGGTGGCGACCCGATCGCGATCGAGCACCGTGACATCGTGCCCGATGCCGCTCAGATGCTGGGCCACACTGAGACCCGCCCGGCCGATACCCACCACCAGCACGCGCATGACTATTTCAAACCCTTCTCGGCGTCGCTCAAGTTCATCAGTTCCCGATCGAGCACGTTGACCCTGGCCTGAACGACATCATCGCTGATCAGGCTGCGCCGGCCCGCGTCGAGCAGCGCCGCCTTCTGGGCGTTGAGAATGGCCAGATCCGCCAGCGCATTGCGCGCGATCTCTCCCGCAGGGCCGCGCAAGGCCGCCTCTGCTCCGATCACTTGCCGTTGAAACGTGGCACGCCGTTCCGCGTGCTCCCGGCGCGAGATCAAGCCGGCGGCGAGCAGCTCGTCGAGCTCCGCCTGACCCCGCCGTGCTTCCACCAGGATGGCCTTGGCGTGGTCCGCCTCGGGGTTCGTCGCGCCGAGCGACACGCCCAGGCGCTTCAGGATGGTCTGAAACGGCAGCGCCTGCGTCATCAGGGTGACGAACGTGACCCCGAAGACGATGGTCACGAAGCGGTCGCGATAGGGCAGCCCCGCGGGCAGCGCCAGCACGGCGGCCATCGACAGCGCGCCCTTGATGTTGCCGAGCACCATCACGTGCTGCCAGCGCATCGAGACCTCTTCGCGGCGCAAGGCGCGCAGCGCCGCGAAGCACGAGTAGACGGCGATCGCGCGACCGCTGTGCAGAGCGAGCAAGGCCAGCGCGATCGAAGCCGCCTCCGCGAGCAGGGCGTCGGCGTGGATCTGCATGCCGACCATCAGGAAGATCAGCACGTTCAGCACGAAGCCCGCGGTCTCCCAGAAGCCGTGCAAGGAGAGCACGCGCGAGGGCTCGAGCTCGCGGCGCGCCGTCTGCCCCACCAGCAGCCCAGCCACGACGACCGCGATCACCGGCGAGGCGTGCAGGTATTCGGCAGCCAGCGAGGCGGCGAAAACCAGGACGATCGAGGACAGGATCGCGGTCAGATGATCGGGCGTGTGGCGCAGCACCACCGATCCGATCGCGCCCGCGCCGGCGCCCACCGCCAGCCCGCCCAGGATCGCGAACCCGAGCTCGCGCAGCGTGACCACGGGATCGAACAGACCGCTGTGCACGATGCCCGTGGTGAGGCTCACCAGCACCAGCGCGGTGCCGTCGTTGAACAGGCTCTCGCCTTCCATGATCGACTCGAGCCGGTGTGGAACGCGCACGCTGCGGAAGGCCAGCAGCACGCTCACCGTGTCCGTGATCGAGAGGATGGCGCCCAGCAGCAGCGCGGCGGCGAAGGGCAGGGCGAGCACCCAGGTGGCGATGGCGGCTGTGCCGAGCAGCGAGACCACGACGCCGGGCACGGCCAGGGCCAGGATCGGGCGGGCCGCGCTGCGCAGGCTTCGCACATCCGCGAACAGCGCGCCCTCGAAGACCAGCGCCGGCAGGAACAACACCAGCACGACCTCGGGGTTCATGGTCGAGTCGGGCACCGGGAACAGCAGGACCAGCAGCAGCCCCACCAGCACCAGGGCCACGTTGTAGGGAACGTGGATGCGCTTCGAGCCGATCGCGACGGCGGATCCGATGGCGAGGGCCAGTAGGAACTGCTCTAGCAGGTGGTGCATGGGAGGGAGAGCGCGGGGAACATCGTGAAGAGCCGCCGTGGTGCACCGCGCACGGGCGTGGCGCGGCAGGCCCGTGCGCGCTCAGGGGGTGCGAAGCGGGCACATTCTGGCGCCGCGCGCTGGCGTACGGAACCGAGCCCCTCGAGACGTACCTACCCGGAAAGGCGGCGAAACCTCGCTGGAGCAGCGATGCAGCCAGTATACCCGTTCGCCGCGAGCAGCCGCAAGCTTCAGGGGCCCTCGCCGGCCGCAGGGATCGTGCTCCGCCGCGGCCGGGGAGCAGCTGGAGCGCGCGGTTTCAGAGCACGAGCCGCAGCTCGTTGGTGCCCTGGAAGCCCAGGCGCTCGTAGATCCCGCGCCCCGGTGGAGCTGCGTGCAGCAGCGCGTGCGTGCAGCCTCGGGCGCGCAGCGCTTGCACGCAGGTTTCGGTAAGCAGCTGGCCGAGCCCTTGCCTGCGCTCTTCCGGGGCCACATACACCCCCCAGATGTAGCCGTAGCAACGCACGTCCTGGCGCAGGATCGCCGGGTACAGCCCCGCGAACAGCTGGCAGCAAGCGGCGCCCACGCAGCGGCCCGCCCGCTCGGCGATGAAGAAACGCAGCGCTCCGTTCGCGCGGCCATCGGCCACGAACTGCTGCACGCGCTCGCGGTAATCGGGCTCGATGTGCTCGGCGGGCACGGCGTTGTCGAGCCACATTTCACGGAACCCATCCGCCAGCAGCTCGACGTCGCCAGCTCCACCTTCACGGATCGTCGCGGTCAGTACCATGGGAAGGCGCTCCTCATCCTGTTGCATGCTAGCGAACGGCTGGGCCCGCGGAAGGGACAGGCCCGAAACGCCCTGTGGGACAAGCTGATCGAGCGGGGCTCGCCTCCGCGCGACCCCCCACGGCCCCAGGATATGCCCACTGGATTTCCGCTCGAGCCTCGTCTAGCGTCCGCCGCCATGCGGGATTGGTGGAGGAGCGGGGTGGCGGTGTGCGCGCTGGTCGGGCTGTTTTCCTGCAGCTGGTCCGATGAAGACTCGCCCCGGCAGAACACGGCCGCGCTGCAGGAAGACCTGGAGCTGCAGGCGAGCGATTTCGGCTGCATCAAGAGCTGGGACAAGGTCCGCAGCTTCCGCATCACCAACCTGCTGGGTCACCAGGAGGAGGCGCTCGCCGTGGCCGAGAACCCCGGCAGCGGGCCCTATCCGGTGGGCACGGTGATCCAGATCGTGCCCGTGGAGGCGATGGTCAAGCGCGCCCCTGGCTTCAACCCGGACGCCGGCGACTGGGAGTTTTTCCTGCTCGACGCCAGCGCCACGGGCACCACCATCACGCAGCGCGGCCCGCGCGACGTGGTGGGCCCCGGCGGCAACTGCCTCAACTGTCACGCCAAGGCGGAGCCCAAGTGGGACTTCATCTGTGAGCTGGACCACGGCTGCGACTCGATCCCCGTCACGGACGAGTTCCTGCAGGGGTTGCAGGACATGGATCCGCGCTGCGCGGAGTGACCTGCCCGCGGCCAGTCAGCTGAGAAAACGAGCGCGTTCGGCCGGAGAGGGCGCGATGCAGCTCTCAGATTGCCCGTACAGGCGATAGCGGATCCGAGCAAAGGCGCGGTACTGCAGGTTGAGCAGCCAGAGCGGCACCAGGCGCAGCACGGCTGCGAACCAGAAGAGCTTCGGCCAGATCTGCCGTGCCGCGGCGCCGTCCAGCCAGACGCGCTCGTCGCGGCCGCCGAGATCGCTGACGGCGTAGATCACGTCGGGATCCGGAGCCAAGCCATGGCGTGCCAGAACGGTAGCGGCGAGCTCGCCCTGCAGGTGCGCGAAGTGGAAAATGCCGCGCCGGTCCCGGCGCAGGATGAAGCAGACCAGTCGGTTGCAGAAGATGCACGTGCCGTCCACGAACAGCACGATCGAGCCGGTGGGCAGCGCTGGCATGACGGCGAATCAGCCGGCAGCTGCCGGCGCTCAGTGGATGCGCTGCCCGGGCTGGGCGCCGCTGTCGGGCGATAGCAGGAACACGTCGGGCGCGCCGTCACCGGCGGCCAGGGCCATGCCCTCGCTCGTGCCCACCTTCATCTGGCGCGGCGCCAGGTTGGCGACCACCACGATCAAGCGACCGATCAGCGCCGCGGGCTCGTAGGAAGAGCGGATGCCGGCGAAGATGGTGCGCTCTTCGCTGCCCAGGCTGACGCGCAGGCGCAGCAGCTTGCGCGAGCCCTCGACCGCCTCGGCGCTCAGGATCTGAGCCACCCGCAGGTCCACCTTGGTGAAGTCCTCGAAGCTGCAGATGGGGGCGATCGGCTCGTGCTGGCCCGCGCTCGCCGGCGCAGCCCCGGGCGCTGCCTTCGGCGCGGCTTTCGCCGGCGGCGCGGCGGGCTTCGCGGCGCCGCTCGCCTCCGGCTCCTTGCTGGCCTCCAGCATGGCCTGCACCGCCTTGGGATCGACCCGCGCCAGCAGGTGCTGGAAGGGCGCAATGGGCGTACCCGCCAGCGGCTTCTGCGCGTCGTCCCAGGACGCGAAGGGCACCCCGAACAGCTCCGCCGTCTGCGCCGCCAGCTGCGGCAGCACCGGGCTCGCGTAGAGCACGATCTGGCGGAACAAGTTGAGCGCCACGCTGCACACGTCTCGCAGCTCCTGGGCACGCTCCGGCTGCTTGGCAAGCTTCCAGGGCTGCACGCGCTCGACGTACTCGTTGGCGCGATCGGCGAGCTTCATCACCGTGCGCATCGCCCGGCCGTAGTCGCAGCTCTCGTAGGCGTTGGCGATCTCGTCGGACAGGGCGGCGCCCGCCGCGAACAGACCGCCGTCATCAGGGTAGCTCGCGGACAGGCCGGTGCTCTGCGCCAGCCGCGCGGTGCGGCTCGCCAGATTGACGACCTTGCCCACCAGATCGGCGTTCACGCGCGCCACGAAGTCGTCCAGATCCAGATCCAGATCGTCGACCTTCGAGCTCAGGCGGCTCGCGTAGTAGTAGCGCAGGTAGCTCGGATCGAGGTGGTCGGCGTAGGTCGAGGCGCGGATGAAGGTGCCGCGGCTCTTCGACATCTTCTCGCCGTTCACCGTCAAGAACCCGTGCACCTGGATGCGGCGCGGCAGCTGCAGACCCGCTGCCTTCAACATCGCCGGCCAGAACAGGGCGTGGAAGTAGGTGATGTCCTTGCCGATGAAGTGCACGATCTCGGCGCCGGGCTCGCGCCAGAACTCGTCGAAGCGCCGGCCGTGCGCGCGACTCCACTCGGCGGTCGCCGCCAGGTAGCCGATCGGCGCATCGAACCAGACGTACCAGTAGTTGCCCGGCGAATCCGGGATCTCGAAGCCGAAATACGGCGCGGGCCGGGACACGTCCCAGTCCTGCAGCGGCGCCGACAGGAAGTGGCCCTTCAGGTAGTTGGCCACGCTCGCCTGCAGGTGCTCGTCGCTCTGCGTCCACTGCTCCAAGAACTCGTGGGAGGACTCGATGGTGACGAACAGGTGCGTCGACAGCCGCGTCTCCGGCGTCGCGCCCGAGACCACGCTGCGCGGCTCCTTCAGCTCGGAAGCGCTGTAGGTCGAGCCGCAGGACTCACAGGTGTCCCCGTACTGGTCGGGCGTGCCGCAGCGCGGGCAGATGCCCTTCACCATGCGATCCGCGAGGAACAGCCCCTCCTTCGGATCGTAGAGCTGCGCCACCTGGCGCTCGACCACCATCCCCGCCTGGCGCAGCGCCGCCCAGATCTCGTGGCAGAGCTTGCGATTGTCCTCGGAGTTGGTGCTGCCGTAGTGGTCGAACTGGATGCCGAAGCGGGCGAAGTCCGCCTGGTGGGCGCGGCTCATGGCGTCGATCAGCGCCGTCTCCGTGATGCCCTCCTGGCGCGCGCGCAGCATGATCGCCGTGCCGTGCGTGTCGTCGGCGCACAGGTAACGGATGTCGTGACCGCGCAGGCGCTGAAAGCGGACCCACATATCCGTTTGCAGGTACTCCACCAGGTGACCCAGGTGGATGTGACCGTTGGCGTAGGGGAGGGCGCTGGTGACCAGGATCTTGCGGACGTTCGCCATGCTTCTCGGTAGCTCGGGGTGCGGGGTGCCCCCGCTGTAGCTCGGGGTGCGGGGTGCCCCGCTGTAGCTCGGGGTGCGGGGTGCCCCGCTGGAATCTCAATAGCGGTTGCGCAGCGCTTCGATACCCGGCAGGCGCTGCCCCGACAGGAAAGCACAAGCTGCGGCCGTACCGGTACAGAGCAGATCGATGCCCGCGCGGGCTTCCAGCGGAAGAGTGCGCACGAAGCGCCCCAGCCGCGCGCCGAGCAGCAGCGATTTGAGCTCGGGCCGAGCGCACAGCTCCACCAGGCGCCGGCTCGAGGCTGCGCCGGCATCGCTGGTTGGGTCTCCGAGCTGGCCCCACCAGAGCAGCTGGCGGCGCGCGCCGAGCGCCTGACAGTAGCGCTCGAGCGTCTCCGGACCCACGTCGACCACTTTCATGCTCGGGGTCAAGGAGCGGACCGGCAGCACCCGGGGTTCGGGGTCCCCCTCCCAGATGATGCGCAGATCGGTCGGCAAGAGCAGCTCCAGCCCCAGATCTCGGGCTCGTGCGAGCAGCGTGCGGGCGCGCGCGCCCAGCTCGGGCTCTGGGCTGACGTCCTCTCCGGCCTTGCCGGCCGCGACCAGCAGCGTGAGCGCCAGCTGCCCGCCCACCGCCAGCGTGCGCAGGCGCGGTAACCAGCGGTCGATCAGGTCGATCTTGGGCGCGAGGCGCTCGCCGCCCACGCACCAGGCCAGCGCTTCACGGCTGGCGCTGGCCAGCTCGCTCAGCTGGGTCAGCTCGCGCCGGGCCTCCACCCCGAGCGCGCGCCGGGGCAGCAGCTGCGGCAGCCGCGCCACCGAGGCGTGCTGCAGGTGGCAGCTGGCGAAGGCGTCGCCATAATAGGCGTCCGCGTTGCTCGCCAGCGCCCGCGCGAACCCCTCGTCGTTGACGAGCTCGCCAGGCTCGCGCGACAGGTCGGGCAAGATGCAGATCTGCGTGGGGCGCAGCTCGCGCAGGATGCGCACCACCGCATCGCCCACGCACTCGTCGGGCAGGAACACCTCCACTCCCAGCTTCTCGCTCAGCTGCACGGCGAGCTCATCCAGGCTGCGAAAGCCGGTGTCCGCCACGGCGCCCGCGCCGAAGTGCGTGCCGATCAGGATCCGCGCTTCGCGTTCCAGGAGCTGGCGCAAGCTCGAGCCCTCGAGCTCCGAGGCGCTCAGCACCAGCGGGTCGACCCGAAAAAAGACTCGACGACCCCGGCAGTCGAGGTCGTCGAGATTCGGGAACGGCGATGCCGTTCCCGGAGCGGCGGCAGGAGCTGAGGTCAGCGGCTCGCCACGAGCTTCACCAGATCGACCATGCGCTCCGAGAAGCCCCATTCGTTGTCGTACCAGGAGAACACCTTCGCGAAGCGGTCGCCCATCGTCTTGGTGAGCGTCGCGTCGAAGATGCTGGAGGCGGAATGACCGATGAAGTCGCTGGAGACCAGCGGGATGTCGCAGTAGTGCAGGTAGCCCTTCATCGCCGAGGAGCTGGCGGCCTTCTTCATCGCCTCGTTGATGGCTTCCACGCTCACCGGCTTCTCGGTGGTCAGCGTCAGGTCCACGACCGACACGTCCACGGTGGGCACGCGCACGGCCAGGCCGTCGAACTTGCCCTTGAGCGCCGGGATCACCTCGGCCACGGCCTTGGCGGCGCCGGTGGAGGTCGGGATCATGCTGACCGCGGCGGCGCGAGCGCGCCGCAGGTCGCCCTTGCGGTGCGGCAGGTCGAGCAAGCTCTGGTCATTGGTGTAGGCGTGCACGGTGGTCATCAGGCCGCGCTCCACGCCGAAGTTGTCGAGCAGCACCTTGGCCACGGGCGCCAGACAGTTGGTGGTGCAGGAGGCGTTCGAGATGACGTTGTGCTTGGCGGCGTCGTACTCGCTGTCGTTCACGCCCATCACGATCGTCTTGTCGTGGTCGGTGGCGGGGGCGCTGATGATCACCTTGCTGGCGCCGGCGTTGAGGTGGCCCGAGGCCTTCTCCTTCGAGGTGAACAGACCGGTGCACTCGAGCACCACGTCGACCTTGAGCTCCTTCCAGGGCAGCTCGCGCGGGTCCTTCAGCGCGGTGACGCGAATTTCCTTGTCGTCGACGCGGATGGCGCCGTCGGCGGCGCTCACGTTGGCGTCGAAGGTGCGATGGATCGAGTCGTACTTGAGCAGGTGAGCCAGCGTCTTGGGGTCGGTCAGATCGTTGATGGCGACCAGCTCGACATCCTTGATGTTCCGCTTGTTCAGCGCGCGAACCACGCAGCGCCCGATGCGTCCAAAGCCGTTGATAGCAATTCTCGTAGCCATGCTTGTCTCCTGTGCCGGCGCCTTTCACTCGCACTGACGCTGGCAAATATCGCTTGTCGAGCCGGCAGGGGATCTACCGTCCGGGGCCGTGCCTTTCAAGCGGACTCGCACACTGTGTGCGGGATTGTTTGAGCCGGATTGCGGTCTTGGCGCTGGCGCTCGGCAGCGGGCTCGGCGCGCAGTTCGGCTCGACGGTGCGCGTCACGTCTGGGTGGCGCAGCCGGAGTTTCACCCAGGAGCCGCTCGCGTTTCAACTGCCCCGCGCGCGGGCCCCGGGAGGCGAGTTTCGTGCCCGTACCCTCCCGGCGCAGCCTCCGCCCCGGATGGGAACACGGGATCAGGATCTGCAGGATCCCGCCTCTTTTGGGGCTCGCTCCGGCTCGGGAGTTTTCAGCGTTCGGTGCGCGAGGGCGGGCGCGAGGAGCTGGGCGGAGCCACGGCCACGCTCACCGCGAACTTGGAGCGGCGGATCGCGTACAACCGGAACGGCTTCTCCTTGCCCTTCAGCTGCACCGGCGGCAGCTCCTGGTAGTCGAAGCGCGAGCCCAGCCGCTCCAGCGTCGCGGCGCTGACCAGGATCTCCCCGGGGCCCGCCGCGCCGCACAGGCGCGCGCTGGTGTTCGCCGTGTCCCCGATCACGGTGTACGAGAGCGCCTTCGAGCTGCCGATGTAGCCGGCGACGACGGGGCCCGTGTGGATCCCGATGCCGATCTCCAGCGCCGGCTCCTTGCGCGCCCGCCGCGCGGAGTTGAAGGCGCGCAACACTTCCATCTGCTCCAGCGCGCACTCCACGGCGCGTACCGCGTCGTCCTTGGTCGCGACCGGCGCGCCCCACAGCGCCATGATCCCGTCGCCCATGAACTTGTCGAGCGTGCCCTCGTACTTGAAGAGCGTGTCGACCATCAGCTCGAAGTACTCGTTCAGCATCTCGACCAGGGCTTCTGGCGAGGCGCCCTCGCTCATCATGGTGAAGCCGCGGATGTCCGAGTTGAACACCGTGCAGTCGCGCACCAGCTGGCCACCCTTCTGGATGACCATCTCGCCCGACAGCACCTTCTCCGCCACGTTGGGTGAGAGCAGGCGGCTGAAGCGCTCGCGGTTGACGATCTCTTGCTCGATCTTCTTGCCGAGGATCGTGATCTCGATGAACATGGCGGCCTGGGCCGCGATCGCGGTGACCATCTCCAGGTCGCGGTTCTCGAAGCGCGCCAGCGTCTCGCTGTCCAGCCACAGGACGCCGAGGATCTCCTTCTCGTGCATCAGCGGCGCCACGATCGCCGAGCTGATCCGGTTCAAGATCATGCTGCGGCCCTTGGAGCCCGCGAAGTCCATCGCCGCGTCGTGAGTGAGCACGGACGCGCGCTCGCGCATCACGTGGTTCATGATCGTCGACGAGACGCTGATCGCCGCTTCCGAGCCGTCGCGCCGCAAGCTGGCGCCGGGCACCAGCTCACCGTTGTCACCGAGCAGGAAGATCACGCCGCGATCCGCGCGCACGAAGCGGAACATGCTGGCCAGGATCTTGTTCAGCAGCGTCGAGAGATCGCGCTCCAGGCAGATCTCGCGCGACAGCTCGTGCGAGAGCCGCAGCCGCTCGTAGTCCGCTTCCATCTGCGCGGGGTTCGAAGCGACCTGGTGATACGGGCGGAAGCCGGGCTCCTGAGCGGCGATCTGCGTGCCGATCTCGTGGCCTTGCTTGTTGATGTCGATCTGCGAGGGGGCCGCCGTGAGCAGCGTCTGCCCGCCTGCCGCGGCCAGCGCGGGGCTCGGTGCGCGTACCGCGGGGGCGGCCTCGAAGGCCTCCATGCGGCGGGCCGTGGCGCTGAAGGCGTTGGGACCGCCCGCTTGCGGGGGCCGCACCGGCGGCAGATCGGGCGAGGTCACCGGGGCCGCGACGAACGGGCGCGTCGCGGTCGCCGACGGAACGGGCGCCACCACCGGGTCCGGTGACGAGCCGTCTTGCTCGAAGCGCGCGCGCGTCGCTCCCAGGCTGAACTCGTCCCCATGCTGGAGCGGATGGCTGCCGGTGAGCCGCGTGCCGTTCAGGAAGGTGCCGTTGAGGCTATCCAAGTCCTGCAGGACCCAGGTCTTGCCCTCCAGCAGGATGCGGCAGTGTTCCTTCGATACGATCTTGTCGAGGATCTGGATGCTGCTGTCGGGATGCCGCCCCAGCGAATTTCGGGCCGCCAGCGTGACGACCTGCTGACCCTCGGGAGAGGTGAGGATGAGCCGGGCCATCGCGCCTCAGGCTACCGTCCGGAGGACGCGGCGACAAGCACGGCCCGTTCTGGTAGTGTAGCTCGGGCTCATGAACCGGTACTTGTTGGCAATCGACCAGGGGACCACCGGGTCGACGGCGCTGGTCATGGGTATGGACGGACGAACTCTCGGGCGCGAAAGCCATGAGCTGACGCAACACTACCCGAAGCCTGCCTGGGTCGAGCACGACCCCGCGCAGATCCAAAGCAGCGTCGCGCTCGCGGTGAGTGGCGCGCTGCGCTCCGCGGGCGTGCGCGGATCCGAGATCCTCGCGATCGGCATCACCAACCAGCGCGAGACCACGCTGCTCTGGGAACGCAGCAGCGGTCGGCCGATTGATCGAGCCATCGTGTGGCAAGATCGGCGCACCACGGAAGAGTGCCGGCGTCTGAAGAGCGAGGGGCACGAGCCCGCCGTGCGCGAGCGCACGGGGCTGGTGCTGGATCCCTACTTCTCCGCCACCAAATTGGCCTGGCTGCTCGACGAGCGAGGCGCGCGCGAGCGCGCTGCCCGCGGAGAGCTGTGCTTCGGCACCATCGACTCGATGCTGATCTGGTGGCTCGCGGGCGGCGCTGCCGCTGCTGCTCCACACGTGATCGAGGTCAGCAACGCTTCGCGCACCAGCCTGATGCACCTCGACACGCTGGATTGGGATCCCTGGTTGTGTGACTTGTTTCGCGTGCCGCGCGAGGTGCTGCCGCGCATCGTGCCGAGCACGGGTGTGGTGGCGCGCACCCACGGCTTCGAGCCGCTGCCGGATGGCGTGCCGATTGCAGGTGTAGCGGGGGATCAGCAGGCAGCGCTGTTCGGGCAGGCCTGCTTCTCACCCGGTGACGCCAAGTGCACTTATGGGACCGGCGCGTTCCTGGTCGTCAACACCGGCGCCCAGCGCGTGCGCAGCGCGCACGGGCTGCTCTCCACCGTGGCCTGGCAGATCGGAGAACAGCGGGCTTATGCACTCGAAGGCAGCTGTTTCATTGCTGGAGCGGCCGTTCAGTGGCTGCGGGATGGGTTGGGCGTGATCCGTTCCTCGGCCGAGGTCGAAGCGCTCGCGCGTTCCGTGCCCTCCAGCGAGGGCGTGGTGTTCGTTCCGGCGCTCTCCGGCCTCGGTGCGCCGCACTGGGACCCGGACGCGCGCGGCCTGATCTGCGGTCTGACCCGGGGGTCGAGCGCGGGGCACATCGCGCGTGCTACGCTGGAGGCCATCGCCTTTCAGGTTGCAGATCTGGTCTCCGCCATGCGCGAGGACCTCGCGCTCTCTGCCGCGCGGGGGCCCGGCGCGCTGGCTCGTGCGGGGGCACCCGTTCCCTCG
>DASTRX010000142.1:0-88941 GCA_035760985.1 Polyangiaceae bacterium | reverse complement strand
CCAGGTCGCGCCAGAACGCGAGCAACCGCTCGACGGCCTCCCGAGGGCCGCTCGAAACCAACCCGCGCCACAGCAACGAAGCGCACATGGCACCGCCCGACGAACCGCTCAACGCCACGAGCTCGAAACGCTGCTGCTGCTGCTCGCTACGGAGCAGGCCTGTCAGCACACCGGCGGCAAAAGCAGCGTGGCTGCCACCGCCCTGACACGCGATTGCGACTTTTGGAATGCTCATGCTCACCCCCCTCCTTTGCGAGAGCGAGATTAGGTCGGCAACGAGGCGCGAGCAATCGCCGCCGACGAGCAAGGCAAGATGCCGCAGCTCCTGATTGCCCCAGCCGCACCGTCAGCTCGAAGTTCGGGCAGCTGTGCCACCCAGCCCGCCGCTCGGCGTCAACGAGCGCTGCGCACGAGCGTGCTACTGACGGCGCGTCGGGCTGCCCAGGCAGTTCAGATTGCGCTGCCAGTCCGAGCGCGCGCACGTACCATCCAGGCACACGCCGGTCTCGCACTTCTTGGTATCACTACAGGCGTCACCCAGGCCCGGTCCAGCGCCGCAAGTGAGCGTCACCGGATCGCAGCTCCCCGACTTGCAATAGCCGCCAGCGCCGGGGATGCCATTCAGGCACGGCTCGCCTTGCTCCGGCAGCGCCTTGCACGAGCCGCCCACGCACATGGCGTTGGAGTTGCAGGCGCTGGCGAACTCGCAGCGCTCACCGGCCCCCACCTGCGGCGTGCACACGTTGTTGGCGCGGTCGCAATAGAGCCCGTGCGCAGCGTCGCAGGTGTACAGCACGTCCTGCAAGCCGACGTTGCCGCCTGCGTAACAAGGCCCATCGCCGCTGGCGCCCTCGGGCTGCAGGATGCACTTGTGCCCATAGCACGTGATCCGGCCCGGCTCGTCACCACTCGCGGCACAGTCCCCGGACAGCGTGCACGAGCCGCCGATCGGAGCACCGTCGCGCGCGGGCGCCACGAAGGCCTGGGCGCACAGCGCGCTCAGCGTCGCGTCCGCGAACAGCGGCACGCTGTTGCAGCGGTCCGGATCCAGCGCGCGCGCCGCCGCGAGCGCCGACAGGCACTCGGCGCCCGCCGCGGGCACGAACTGATCCGGCAGATACGCGGCCGTCACCTTCGCAAACCACTCGCTGCACCCGCCCGCGTCGAAGCCCTGACCCTGCGCGTTGCAGCAGGGCTCGTACAGCCCGCACACGGCGTTGCCGTACTCCAGCAAGAAGCGCTCGCCCTCGCTCGGCACGCTGCCGCCGCCCTCAGCGCGCCCGCGCTCCCGCCGCTGCCGGCGTTCCCCGAGGTGAGCACATCGGCATCATCGAGCGCCGGCTTCGAGCTACCGCTGCCGCAGGCCCCGAGCAACACCTGGCCGCCAAGAACCGTGGCCAGCCCGAGCCAGCCCGTCGAGCGCAACCTACCCGCCATTCAGTTCAGGTTAGCTCAGCGCGCGTCGCGAGCCCGCGCGCACCCGTTGCGCCGCTTGCATTGGCTCGCAGCCACCCGCACCCTCGCGCACTCCGGGCGGCGGCCAGCCCTGCTTCCGCGCTCGAAGTCGACAAGCGCGTACTGAAGCGCCAGCTGCGGACTTTGGTGGCCCCGCCAGAAAACCAGCAAGCACCAGGGTGCACACTGCGCGCACATCCGCGCGCTGCCCCGTGTAAGCTGCGCGCCATGTTCCGGCGTCTCTTGCTCACGGTTCTCGCCCTGCTCCTGCACAGCTCGTTCGCGGCAGCCAAGGTCCAGCTTCCGGCGCTCATCTCGGACGGCATGGTGCTGCAACAGAAGGCGCCCGTGCGCATCTGGGGCTGGGCATCCGAAGGCGAGAAGGTCACCGTCGCGCTGCGCGGGCAGAGCGCGAGCGCGCAGGCGCGCGGTGGGCTCTGGGTGGTCACGCTGAAGCCGCTGGACCCGGGTGGCCCCTTTGAGCTGAAGATCAGCTCGGAGGCGCCCGGCACCCCGAGCTCGCGCAGCGAGCTCTCGATCCAGGACGTGTGGGTGGGCGAGGTGTGGGTCTGCAGCGGGCAGTCCAACATGGAGTTCCAGCTCTCGCGCAGCTTCGAGGCCAAGGCCGACATCGAGGCCGCCGCCGATCCCGGGCTGCGCATGTTCACGGTGGGGCGCCAGGTCGCGGAGACGCCGCGCAACGACGTCAGCGGCAAGTGGGAAGCCGCGGCCCCCGAGACCCGCGAGCACTTCTCCGCCGTGGGCTACTACTTCGGGCGCGCGCTGCGCGCCGCGCGCAAGGTCCCGGTGGGCTTGATCCACACCTCCTGGGGTGGGACTCCCGCGGAAGCCTGGACGAGCCGCAGCGCGCTCGCCCAATGGGGTATGCCCGAGAGCGCCTTCGCGGCGCTGGCGCCGCCGAGCGCTGCGGCGAAGCAGCAGTATGAGCGCTACCTCGCGGCCTGGGTCGCCGCGGGCAAGCCGCAGGGCTTGTACGAGGACCCTGGCTTGCTGGACTCTGCCAGAGGCTGGTCGGCGCCCGGGCTCGATGCTCGCGACTGGCGCGCGATGACACTGCCGACGCTCTGGGAGCGCGTCGGACCGGAGCTCCAGGTGGACGGCGGCATCTGGTTTCGTCGCGAGGTCGACATCCCCGCTGCCTGGGCGGGCCGTGATCTCGACCTGCACCTGGGCGCGATCGATGACTACGACACGACGTTCTTCAACGGCGTGAAGGTCGGCAGCACCGGCGCCGAGACGCCGAACTTCTGGCAAGCGGCGCGGCACTATCGCGTGCCGGGCTCCGCAGTCCGCGCCGGGCGCAGCGTGATCGCGGTGCGCGCATGGGATCACACGGGCGATGGCGGCCTCACGGGCCCTGCCGGAGACATGTGGCTCGCACCCCCGGACGCGCACGCGAGCGCGCTGCCCCTGGCGGGTGAGTGGCGCTACAAGCCCGAGCGCACTCGCCCCACGCAGCCCAGCCCGCCGGGCCTGAACCAGAACCTGCCAAGCGTGCTCTACAACGGGATGATCGCTCCGCTGCTGCCGTACACGGTCAAGGGCGCCACCTGGTATCAGGGCGAGTCCAACGCCGGTCGCGCCAATGAGTATCGCTCGCTGCTGGGCGCGCTGATCAAGAGCTGGCGACGGGACTGGAACAGCGGGGACTTCCCGTTTCTGATCGTCCAGCTGGCGCCGTACATGGCCATCTCGGAGGAGCCGCAGGAGAGCGGCTGGGCGGCGCTGCGCGAGGCGCAGGTGCAGGTGGCGCAGGACCTGCCCAAGGTCGGCGTGGCGGTGATCACGGATGTGGGCGACGAGCAGGACATCCATCCCACGCGCAAGCAGCCCGTGGGCGAACGCTTGGCACTCCTGGCGCGCAAGCTTGGCTACGGCGAGCGGGTGCTCGCCTCAGGCCCCAGCTTCCGCGCGGCGTCGCTGGAGAAGGGCAAGATCGTCGTGCGCTTCGACAACGTGGGCAAGGGGCTGCAGAAGCGTGGCGATCGCCTGACGGGCTTCGCCATCGCCGGCGCCGACGAAAAGTTCGTGAACGCCGACGCGCAGCTCGCGGGCGATACCGTGGTAGTGTCCAGCCCACAGATCGCCGCCCCCAGGTACGTGCGCTTCGGCTGGGCGAACTACCCGGTCGTCAACCTGTGGAACGCCGACGGTTTGCCAGCCGTGCCCTTCCGCACGGATCACCCCGAAGCCGCGAAGCGCTGAGCATTGCCCGTGCTGCCGCGCGGCGTCAGCGGCCTTCCCGTATCAGACCGGTACGGGCCCGGACAAGTTTCGCGTCGAATTGGTACATTCACGAGCGTTCGTGCAAATTCCGCGAGCCACTGGCGCAGCAAGACCCACTAGCTTGCTGCGCTGAAGAGATCTGGCCGCCGTCGTGGCGCGCCTTTGCTCGTCCGGAGTTGCCCTTTGTCCTCGATGTTCGGTCGCCTCCCCCGTGCAGCGTCAGGCTTTCTCGCCCTCCTGGGCCTCGTGGCTTGCGGCAACTCGCCGCCGGCTCCCACCTCGGTCACGCAGCCCTCGCAGGGCGAAACCAGCAGCTCGAACGCGCCCGGCAACGACGCGCGCGACATGGATTTCGCCGGCGCTGACGCCGCGGGAGGTTCGCTCGGCTGCACGCCGGCGAGCTGTGAGGCGCTGGGCAAGGGCTGCGGCGTCGTGGCCGACGGCTGCGGCGGTACCGTCGACTGCGGCTCCTGCCCGGATGGGGCCGCTTGCGGCATCGTGAGCGCCAACGTCTGCACCGCGCTCGACGAGCTGTGCACGCCGCAAGCCGCCGCCGACGCGTGCGCCGGCAAGCAGTGCGGCGTCGAGGGCGACGGTTGCGGCGGCACGATCGACTGTGGCTCCTGTTCCGATGGACAGCTGTGCGGCATCGACGCTCCGTTTCAATGCGCGGTTCCGCAGACCAGCAGCGCCGATAGCTGTCCGGCACGCCTGCCCGGCTGCGCCGACGTCGGCGCCGAGTGCGGGCTGATCGGCAACGGCTGCGGAGGGCTGTTCGATTGCGGCAGCTGCCCGAGCGGGCAGCTGTGCGGCGTCGGCGGTCCCCAGAAGTGCGGCGCGATCCCCGCATGCCAGCCCGCCGATCCCGCAGTGGCTTGCGCCGGCAAGTGCGGGTTCGTCTCGAACGGCTGCGGTGTGGACGTGGCGGGAGGACTGATCGACTGCCAGGCGCTCTTCCCGTGCCCCGATGGCGAGACCTGCGGCGGCGCCGGCACCCCGAACCAGTGCGGCGCGGGCGGCGCCGTGTGCACACCGATCGAGCGCGACGCGGCCTGCTCCGGCAAGGCCTGCGGCGCGGCCAGCGACGGCTGCGGCGGCGTGTACACCTGCGGCAGCTGCGAGGACGGCCAGGTTTGTCGCGCGGGAGCTTGCGAGCTGCCGCAGCGCTGCGTGCCCACTCCGGAAGCGACGGCCTGCTCCGGCAAGACCTGCGGTCTGGTCGGGGACGGCTGCGGCGGCACCTACAGCTGTGGCTCGTGCCCCGACGGACAAGCCTGCGGCACCACGGCGCCCTTCCAGTGCGGCGCGCCCGGCAACTCCAGCTGCCAGCCGCGCACGGCGGAGGCGGCCTGTGCGGGCAAGGAGTGCGGGGTCGTGTTCGACGGCTGTGGCACCAGCGCCGAGCACCGCTTCGATTGTGCAGCACTGCGCGGCACCACGGGCTGCCCGATCGGCGAAGCCTGCGGCGTGCGCGCGCCGTTCCAGTGCGACGCGCCCACCCAGCCGGCGTGCACGCCCAACGGCTCGAGCTGCGCCGAGCTCGGTTGGCAGTGCGGCAAGGCCGTGAACAACTGCGGCCAGGTCTTCGACTGCGCTGCCGAAGGCCGCAGCTGCGCCGCCTTCGAGACCTGCCAGGGCGGCGCCGGCAGCCCCACGCGCTGCGTGGGCGGCGTCACCGGCTGCGCCCTGTGCGATGCCATCCCCAGCTGCTCCGCGGCTGCCCCGACCCGCATCACGGGTCAGGTCGTGACCCCCGGCAGGAGCGACGGCGACATCAACAACCAGCTCGGGGTGCCCAACGCTTTCGTCTACATTCCGCGCAGCCCCAACGTGGGTGATCTGCCCGCGATCGGCACGGGCATCCCGGAGGGCGGCAGCAGCTGCGACCGCTGCAGCGAGCAAGACCTGGGCCCGATCCTGGCCAGCGCCGTGACCGATAGCGAGGGCAACTACACACTCTCCGGCAACATCCCCGTCGGGCGCAGCTTCCTGCTCGTGGTCAAGGCCGGCAAGTTCCGGCGGGCCGTCACCCAGCAGCTGGCACCCAGCGCCGCCTGCCGCGAGACAGTGCTGCCCGCCGCGCTGCCCGCCAATCCCACTCGCTTGCCGCGTTCGCGCAGCGACGGCCTGGGCGTGAACCTGCCGCGCGTGGCGGTGTCCACCGGGCGCATCGACGCCATGGAGTGCGTGTTCGAGAAGCTCGGCCTGGCGCACTCCGAGTTCGGCAACTTCGGCTCGGCCGCGCGTGTGCACCTGTATCGCGGCGGCCCCTCCACCGCGACCGCCGCCGGCGCGCGCATCGACAATACCACCCCCTTCGACTCCGACCTCTACACGTCCGCAGCGCGCCTCGCGAGCTACGACCTGGTGGTCGCCGACTGCGAAGGCGATGACTGGGACGGCCCGCGCAACTTCGCCCAGCGCATCGCCTCCGGCGCTAACGTGCGTGACTACGTGAACCGCGGCGGTCGCCTGTTCGCGAGCCACCTCAGCTTCAGCTGGCTGCACCAGAACGGCAGCGCCGCGTTCTCCGCGGCCAACCCGCTCGCGACCGGGCTGGCCGCGGCCGGTAGCTGGGACACCGACTACCTCGACCCCGCCAACCTGAGCAGCGACGGCACCGGCGTCGTGTCGCTGGGTCGCCCCCGCGCCAGCTCGCGCATCGAGAACTTCGCCCAGTGGATGCGCAACGAAGGCGTGATCGGCCAGAACAACCAGTTCGCGATCACCGATCCGCGCAGCATGTTGATCTCGCTCGGACCGTCCTCGGAGGAGTTCGTGTTCCGCAGCGGCGGCAACGGCCGCGTGCAACAGTTCTCGTTCGACACGCCCTACGGCGCCCCGGCGGCGGCCAGCTGCGGCCGGGTCGCGTACAGCGGCTTCCACGTCGCGGCCACTGGCGGTGGCGCCTCGCCCTTCGCCAGCTCGGTCTTCCCCGACCACTGCTCGGGCTCGCTCACCGATCAGGAGAAGGTGCTGCTGTACATGCTGTTCGACCTGGGCGCCTGCGTCGGCACCCCGCCCGCGCCCCCGGCGTGCACCCCGCGTGCTTGCCCCGCGGACGGCAGCTGCGGCGTCTTCGCCGACGGCTGCGGCGGCACGCTCACCTGCGGCTGCACCGGCGGCAAAGCCTGCGTCCAGAACCAGTGTGTCACCGCCGGCTGTGTGCCCACCAGCTGCCAGGCGGAGGGCGTGATCTGCTCCTCGATCTCCGATGGCTGCGGCCAGATCCTCGACTGCCCCTGCCCGCTCTGCGTGCCGCTGGAGAAGAGCCGCGCTTGCGCCAACGTCGCGTGCGGCACCGCCTCCGACGGCTGCAGCGGCGTGTACCTGTGCTCCGAATGCCCCGAGGGCTGCCAGCCCTTGCGCGCCTGCCCCCCGGACCAGAACTGCGGCCTGATCAGCGACGGCTGCGACGGCACGCTCGACTGCGGCAGCTGCGCCAGCGGCCAGATCTGCGGCGCGCACAGCCCGAACCAGTGCGCGGTGCCCGAGTGCCAGCCGCTCAGCTGCGAGGCGCAGGGCGCGAGCTGCGGCCTGGTGGGCGACGGCTGCGGCGGCTCGCGCGATTGCGGCCCTTGCCGTGCCGGTCAGACGTGCACGACCGTCAACGGCCAGGCCAACCAGTGCGCGGGTTGCCAGCCGCGCAGCTGCAGCGACGCTGGCGCCCAGTGCGGCCTGATCGGGGACGGTTGCGGCAACAGCGTCGACTGCGGTCCGTGCCCCCAGGGCCAGACCTGCGGCGCCCAGCAGCCCAACCAGTGCGGCAGCGGCCCCGCGTGCAAACCGCTCGACTGCGCGCGCGCGGGCGCGGAGTGCGGCGTGGTCGGCGACGGCTGCGGCGGCACCGTCGATTGCGGCGTCTGCCCCGCAGGGCAGCTGTGCGGTGTCGCGCAGCCGTTCCGGTGCGGGCCGCCCCCGGCGTGCACGCCCGTCACCTGCGAGAGCGCGGGCGCCGAGTGCGGCAAGCTCGGCGACGGCTGCGGTGGGCTGCTCGACTGCGGCGACTGCCGCGCGGGCTGGAGCTGTGGCCTTGGCGCTCCCAACGTCTGCCGGCAAATCCGCTGAGGCGCACGCACCGACTCCTCACGGCTGGCAACACGGCTTTTCTGGGCCGGGCCTCATCCACACGGCGCTGCCGAAAGCTCGGGACCCCGGGCGCCGAGTGCCCCGAGGCTTCGGACCGTGACGTGAAGCGGAGGTTCCGGCCCATCCTCATTCTCTCCGCGCGATCGGGCCACGATGGGTCCCGCACGACGCGCGAATGGGTGCCGCCCGTTCGCGTCGTCGGCAAGTGGCGATGGGTGGCAAGTCTCGAGGGGCGGGCAGCGCCCGGCCCCAGCGAGACCTCGAGGCGGCGCGTCAGGCGCGCTTCGCGCTTCCGAGCTTCGGGCTCAGTTGACCAGCTGCACGTCGACGCGGCGGTCCCTCTGCCAGCCGGGCTCGTCCGTGCCTGACGCATCGAGCTCGCCTCGCGAGGTGGTGATGATCTTGCTCTCATCCAGGCGGGCCGAGATCATGGCCGATTTTACGCTGTCCGCGCGGTGCCCACCGAGCGCCAGGTTGTACTCCGCCTCGCCGCGCGGGTCGGCGTGCCCGACCAGGCTCATCGAGCGCCCCTTCAGCGGACCGCTGGTGAAGCACTGCGCCAGCTTCTGGATCACCGGGGAGTCTTCGGCGCGCAGCTTGGCGGAGTCGTACGCAAAGTGCGCCTCCGCGTCGTTGATGCCGCAGGCCTTGCGAATCGAGTCGGCCACATACACCTCGGTGGGGCCGGGATCGGCTGCCTTTGCGGCGGGCGGCGCCGGGGCCACGGGAGCGGGCGGCGGGGGCGGCGCCGGAGCCACGGGCGGCGGCGGGTTGGAGCAAGCTGCGAGCGGGACGAGCAGCGCCAGGCGCTGAAGCGTTTTCATCATGTCACCTCCAAGATCGGTGCCGCCTTTATACCTCGATTTTTGCACCGGGGGTGAGCCCCTCGACGCCACTCGCGTTCCCTGCCCCGCCGGCGCCCGACTCCGAGAGCATCCGTAACTCCGCGAGCAGCCGCTCGAGATCCGGCGTGAAGCGATCGAGTCGTGCGTGAGCGCGCTTCCAGATCGGTACGGCGCGTGCCAGGGCCTCATGCCCCGCCGGGGTCAGCGCCAGGCGCCGGGCTCGCCGATCGGCCTCGTCGGTGCGCACCTCGATCCTGCCGGCGCGCACGAGCGGCTTCACGTTCGCGCTCAGGGTGGTCGGGTCCATCGCCAGCAGGCGGGCCACCTCGCCCATGCCCGGGGGACTCGGGCGATTCAGGGCGTTCAACAGGGAGAATTGCCCGTGGGTCAGTCCCAGCTCGCGAAATGCGTCATCGAACGAACGCGCCAGCGCGCGCGCGGCGCGCTGCACGTGCAGGCACAAGCAGCGGTCCCGGATCGCCAGCGTCGTCTCGCGTGAAACCTGGGTGTCGTGGTGGGTCTTCCGCGCCATGGGTCTGCAAATATCCGATCGCACTCCGCCGGGGCAGCGGCTCGTTGACAGCCGCGGAGTTACATTGATATCAATCTAACCTTCGCGCAACCAGAGCACGGAGGCCCGGTGAAGCTGAAGCTGTACTACTCCCACAATTCGAACCCCCGGCTCGCGGTGGTCGTGGCCCGCCACGTGAAAGCGCCTGTGGAATTCGTGCGCGCGGCGCCGTTCGCGCCCGATCAGATCGAGTTCTTCCGCAAGCTGAACCCCAATACCCGGGTGCCGATCCTGCTGGAGGACGGCGCGCCGCTGTGGGAGACGGACGCGATCGCTTGCCGGCTGTGCCAGCTCACGGGCTCCGATCTCTGGCCCGCTCCCGAGCGCTTGCCCGAGCTGTTGCGCTGGCTGAGCTGGGCTCACCAGCACTTCAATCCGCCGGCGAGCGCGCTCTACTTCGAGTACATCGTCAAGCCCACCTTCACCAGCGACCGTGAGCCTCGAGCGGTGATGGACGCCCGCGTGAACGAGTTTCGTCAGTTCGCGGCCGTGCTCGACGGCGAGCTGAAGGGCCGTCGCTGGCTGATCGATGATCGACTCAGCTACGCCGACCTGCGCGTCGCCTTCGTGTTCCCGTTCGCCGAGCGCGCGCAGCTGCCCCTGGCCGACTATCCCGAAGTTCAACGGCTCGCCGATCAGCTGAACGAGCTGGAGGCCTGGCGGGACCCGTTTCGCGGCCTGGAGGCGTAGCTCCGCGGCCGCACGGCGCAGGCTGGCTGCGCTCGCCGCGCGCAGTCCACCGTGCTAACAGCGGGTCATGTCCCGCTCCGTCCTCGTCCTGCAACATGCCCCGTGGGAGACGCCCGCCTTGATCGAGACGGCGCTGGGCGGCCTGCCGATCCAGCGCCGCATCGTGCTCGAGGAGCGCTCTCCCGAGCTGCCCCCGGTCTCGCAGCTGCTCGGGCTGGTGGTCATGGGCGGGCCGCAGGACGCGAACGATGACCAGCGCTACCCCGGTCTGAGCGCGGAGCGCCGGCTGCTCGCGGAGGCCGTCAGCGCCGACGTGCCCGTGCTCGGCGTGTGCCTCGGCATGCAGCTGCTCGGCCTCGCTCTGGGCGCCACTCTGCACCTGCAGCACGGCAAGGAGATCGGATTCGCGCCGGTCACGCTGACGGAGGCGGGCGCGCGCGATCCGGTGCTCGGCGCGTTCGCTGCGCCATCGCCGAGCGCGGGTTCACCGGTGTTCCTGCACTGGCACTCCGACGCCGTGGAGCTGCCGCGGGGCGCCGAGCTGCTGGCCTCGACGGCGGTCACGCCCGTGCAATCCTTCCGCATCGGTTCAGCGCTCGGCACGCAGTTTCACCCCGAGGCCGACGCCGCGTTGCTGGAGAGCTGGCTCGGCACGCCGGCCATGACCGACAGCTTGCCGGCGGGGCTGGTGGGGCGCATCCGGGCGGACGCTGCCACGCACTTGCCCGGCTTGCGAACGGCGGCGCTGGCCGGGTTTGCCAGCTTCGCGGACTCGGTGCGCCGGCGCTAGCGCGGGTTCCGTGGCGCGGGAGCGGTCGCGGTGCGCGGCTCCTCGGGCCAGGCGTCGCGCGGATAGCGCCGCGACAGCTCGCGGCGCAGATCCGAGTAATCGCGCGCCCAGAACTCGGCCAGATCGGCCGTGACCTGCACGGCGCGGTCGTTGGGTGCGAGCAGGCGCAAGGTCAGCGGCACGTGCCCGCCGACGATCACCGGCCCGACCGGCATACCGAAGAAGTCCTGCAGCCGGGCTTCGATGCTGGGCGCGTGTCCGCGCGCATATTGCACGCGCAGGCGCCGCCCGCCCTTCAGCACCACTTCCACGGGCGCCTGCCGCTCCAGCTCCCGGCGCTGCTCCGCGCTCAGCTGATCGACGAACACTGCGCCCCAGTCGAGCTCGCGCAGCTCCGCGAGCGAGATCACGCGCTGGCAAGCCGCGTGCAACAGCCCGCGCGTGCCGAGCTCGTTCACGTGCTGAAAGCCCAGCTCGGGGAGGTGCTCCGCGATCAGCTCGGTGCGCGCCACCAGCTCGGGCAAGCGGTCCGCATGGACGAACAGCGTGGACAGCTGGACCAGCGCGGCGCGCTCGACGAGCGCGCCGGTGACGATGCCGGGGTACGCGGGACGCTCGCTCTGCTGCAATACCACCTCACCCCAGCAGAGCTGGCTGATCAGGATCGCGCGCTCCCCTTCCACGTCCCACTCCAGCAGCTCGCGCTCCGACAAGCCCTGCGGCAGGTACTCGATCAGCCACTCGGTCTCGATCGGGGAGGCCACCCGTACGTAGACTTGCGGGGGCGCCGAGCCGGGCTCGTCGCCGCCGCTGCGCTCCTCCGCTTCCACGGCCAGGAGCAGCGAGCTCGCCTGTGCCACGCTCTCCGGCAGCAGCTCCGCGCTCTGCCCCGTCGAGAGCAGCAACACGTTGCTGCGTTCGCGCCGGCGCGCGACCCGCTCGGGAAAGGCCGCGAGCAAGGCCAGCCCGAGCGCCCGCCGCGTCGTCTCGGCGTCCAGCGAGGCTTCGTCCGCGACGGGCTCGCGCACGATCAGGTTCTCCAGCAGCCGCTCGAAGCAGCGCCGCACGCTGTCCACGCGCCCGAAGCGCAGCCCGAGGCGCTGCAGCGCCGGTGGCGCGAAGCGCTGCGCCTCTGCGGAGGCGTACAGCGCGATCGAGTGCTCGATGTCGCAGGCGAGGCCCGAGCTGTCGGGCGCACTGGCTGCAGCCACGCGAATCTCGAGCTCCGCCAGCAGCGCCACGGCCAGGCACGCCCGGCGCGGGATGCCGCGCTCGGCTCCGGCGAGCGCCACGCGCGCCAGCCGCGGCGGCACCGGTAGCGCGCACGCTCGGCGTCCCAGCTCCGTGAGTCGATCGCCGCTCGCGAGCCCCAACCGTTGCAGCTGCTCGCGCGCCGCGTCGAGCGCGGCCTCGGGCGGCGGGTCCAGCCAGAGATCGGCACCGACCGGGACCTTGCAGGCGTAGAGCGTGAGCAGCGCTCTGGTCAGCTCCAGCCGTTGCAGCTCGGTCGGCTCGTGCTCGGGCCGCGCCTCCAGATCGGCGGCCGTGTACAGGCGCACGACGCGGCCCGCTTCGCCGCCGCTCACACGCGCCGCGCGGCGCGCCGCGCTGGCCCGGGAGATCGGGCGGAGCTCGAAGTTTTGCCGGTCGCTCCAGGGCGTGGACTGGGCGCTGCGCGCGAGGCCCGAGTCGATCACCGCGCCCACCCCTTGCACGCAGATCGCTGACTCCGCCACGTCCGTGGCCAGGACCACCCGGCGGCGCCGGCCGGGGGCGAGCGCACGCGCCGCGAGCTCCAGCGGCAGCTCGCCGTGCAAGGTCACCAGATCGATCTCGTGCTGCTCCGCCCACGCATGCAGCGCCTCCTTCGCGCGCTCGATCTCGGAAGCGCCGGGCAGGAAGGCCAGGATATCACCGCGCGCGCTGTCGACGAGCTGCTCGACTGCCCCCGCGACGCGCTGCGGGAGAGCTGGCGCGTCCTCGTTCGCGGACGGGTGTTCGATCTCGACCGCCGGCTCCACAGCCGCGCAGCGCAGGCGCGGCGCGTCCCCCAGGTAGGCGGCGAGCCGCGCGGGCTCGGAGCCCGGGCTCAGCACCACGATGCGCAGGCCGGCATCGCTCTTGAGCCGCCGCCGCAGCAAGATCAGGCTGAGCTCGCTCGCCAGCCGGCGCTCGTGAAAGTCATCGAGCACCACCACGCCGATGCCCGTTCCGCGCTCGGGGCTCGCCAGCCGCTCCAGCAGCGCTCCGTCCGTCACGAAACACAGCCGCGTCTCGGGCCCCACTCGCTGCTCGAAGCGCCCGCGGTAGCCGACGCGCTGCCCCACGCTCTCCCCCAGCTGGCGCGCGACGATCTCCGCCGCGAGCTGGGCCGCGAGGCGCCGGGGTTCGGCGACCCAGATCTCCCGCTCCGTGGCCCAGCCCGCCTCCAGCAGCGCCCGCGGGAGCTCGGTGGATTTGCCCGAGCCAGGCGCAGCCTCCACCACCACGGCCTGCGCCGAGCGCAGGGCGCGCAGCAACGGCGCCAAAACCTCGTCGATGGGCAGGGGATCCGGGCTCACGGCAGCTTTGTAACCGAGAATGCGCGTTCTGGCGCGTTTCCCGCGCCGCAGCCCCAGCTTGGCGACCGGCTCCGCCGGGAAGAGCGCGAATCGCGCCTGGTCCATGAGCCTGAGCCCGGCCCTTGCGCTGGCGACACGCTGAGCTGCTGCTCGGCCGCGCCTGAGCCCGCCGTCCGCCAGCGAGCACCGCGGGTTTGCTCCCGGCGCATCTGGGTCTGCTCCGCTGCCGTCCGCTGGACCCGAGCCGGCGACGCGCGCGCTGTTGCATGCCGGCAACGCCCGAGGAGGGGCCGTCCCGGAGCGGATCGCCGCCAGCGTTTCTCGACAAGTCACAAGCGCTCCGCTCTGAAGCAGATTTGCGCCGTGCTGGGCAGCGGTACGAAAGCAGCGCTGTTCCGCCTACAAAACCCACCCCGGAAGGGCTATTCAGCGAAGGTTCACCGCTAACGCGAATCCTCGCAGCCTGGAGTTCGATGATGCGTCTCCCCCTGTTGCTGACTGCCCTGTGTGCGTTGTGCATCGACTGTGGCGGCCCGGAAGAGCCAGGCGCCGAGCTCGGCGTGCTCGGTCAAGCGCTCAGCGATCCGATCGTCGAGACGTTCTCGGGTACGCTCGCGCGCAATGCGGTGACGTCGCGCGGACCGCTCGCCGTGCAGCCCGGCTCACGCTTGAGCGTCGTGCTCTCCGGCACCGGAGACGCCGACCTGTACGTCAGGTTCGGGGCGCGCCCGACGACGTCGGTCTATGATTGCCGGCCCTACGAAGAGACCTCCGCCGAGCAATGTGTGCTCACCGTGCCCGCGAACGCCACGACGGCTTACGTCGATGTCCGCGGCTACACGGCGGCAACTTACACGCTGCGGATCGAGCGTGTGGCCACGGGCGATAGCGGCGGCGGGACCGGCGGCTCCAGCGGGACCGGCGGCTCCAGCGGGACCGGTGGCTCCAGCGGGACCGGCGGCTCCAGCGGCAGCGGTGGCTCCAGCGGCAGCGGTGGCAGCGGCGGTGGCGGTGCAGGCGGCAGCTCGAGCGCTGGCGCGACGATCACCGAGACCTTCTCGGGCACCCTGGCGCAAGGCGCGACCGCCGCGCGCGGGCCCTTCGCGGTATTGCCCGGCTCGCAGCTGCGCGCGGTGCTCTCGGGCACGGGAGACGCGGACCTGTACGTGCGGTTCAACTCGCGGCCCACGCTGTCGAGCTGGGACTGCCGCCCCTACTCGGAGACCGCCGCGGAGCAATGCGTGCTGACCGTGCCCGCGAACGCCACGACGGTCTACGTCGACGTGCGCGGTTACACCGCGTCGACCTACTCGCTGCAGCTCCAGCGCGTGGCCGATGCCGGCAGCAGTGGCGGGACCGGCGGCAGCGGCAGCGCGGGCTCCGGCGGCAGCGGCAGCGCGGGCGGCAGCGGTCAGCAAGGCGACGAGCCGTTCCTGATCGCGGTGCTCGGCTCCTCCACAGCCGAGGGCGAAGGCGCCAGCAGTGCCGCCAAGTCCTGGGTGGGTTTGCTCGAGACCTCGCTCGCCTCCGCGGCCGACGTGAGCATCAGCAATCTCGCGACCGGAGGCTATACGACGCTCGAGCTGCTCCCCGGCTCGGGTGCGCCCGGCAACATCGACGCCGCGCTCCAGGAGCACCCCGACTTGATCGTGGTGGCCCTGGCCGGCAGCAACGATCAGTCGATCGGCACCTCGGCAGCCACCTACCTCGCACGGCTCGGGCAGCTCAGAGATGTGGCGCGCGCCGCCGGCATCCCCACCTTCTTCGTGGGCACCGCGCCCAAGGACCTGAGCGACAGCGAACGCTTCGAGCTGGCGGACTGGAATCAGCAGATGCGCAGCCGCTTCAACAGCTGCTGGGTGCCGGCCAGCTCCAGCTATTCGCCGTGCTTCATCGACATCTTCTCCCAGCTCGCCGACAGCGACCTGCAGATCGCGCCGCAGTACGAGGGCGGTGACGGCATTCACCTCAACGATGCAGGCCACCGCGTCATCTTCAACCAGGCTGTTGGCGTCATCAAACCGTACCTGTGTACGGTGATGAACTGCGAGTGATCCGCGCGCGTCAGCGCGGCACGCTCTCCCGGCGCAGCAGCTCCAGAAACGCGCTCGCGGCCTGGGAGAGCTCCTTGCCGCGGCGCCGGATGGCGGCGATCTCCCGGCGCAGCGGCCCTTCGCGCAACGCGCGCTGGACCAGCGTTCCGGCGCGCACCTCGTTGTGCAGCGCCGGCGCGGGTAAGATCGAGACGCCGAGCCCGGCCTCCACGGAGCGCTTGATGGTCTCGATGTTGTCCAGCTCCATCACGTAGTTGACGCTGGCCGAGGCGCGCCGCAACGCTTTGTCGACCCAGCGCCGGGTCGGGATGTCGCGATCGAAGGCCACGAAGGGCAGACCATTCAGCGCCTGGAGGCTGGGCTTGCGCTGGCGCGCGAGCGGGTGCTCCGGCGGCAGCGCGAGCACGAGCTCATCCTCGAACAGCGGAGTGATCAGCAACTGCGCTCGGCGCGCGGGCAGGGCCACGATGCCGAAGTCGAGCTCACCGCTGACGCAGGCATCATAGATCTGATCCGTGCGCCGATACTCCAGCCGGACCGAGACCCCGGGATGCTGGCGCAAGAATTCTTTGAGCGCGGGCGGCAGCGTGTGCAGCCCGACGCTGTACACCGTGGCGACGCGCACGTTGCCCGTCAGCACCCCCGGGCGAGCCCTCAGCCGCTGCTCCACATCGGTCAGCTTCGCGAGCAGCGGCTCCAGCGCGGTGTACAGCAGCTGCCCGGCCTCGGTCGGCCGCGCTCGGGTGCGCGGCGCGCGCTCGATCAATCGCCGCCCGTAGCGCTGCTCCAGCGCGCGCAGCTGCTGGCTGACCGCCGACTGCGTCACGCGGCTGCGCTTCGCCGCCAGTGACACGCTGCCCGTCTCCACCACGGCGCAGAAGGTCTGGAGTGTCTCGACGTGCATATGATTAGCGTAGCTAATAAATTCGCGCTACGCATTGAATGTGACTAATCTTCGGCAGGGCGCATACTGACACTGTCCGCGGCCGAGCAGGCCGCGGCCCGGAGGTGACTCATGCAGTCGCGCGTGCTCGCGCTCGGTTCGAGCGTCGGCCAGAAGCTATTGGCCGCCGTTTCTGGATTGGTCTTGGTGGGTTGGATCTGCCTGCACGCCCTGGGCAGCCTGAGCGCGCTGAGCGGCGCAGGCACCATGGATGGCTACGCGGAGCTCTTGCGCCGCAGCGCGGGCGGGCTGCCGGTCTGGGGGCAGCGCGTGCTGTTCGGCGCGGCGCTCGTCGTGCACGTGAGCTGCGTGGCGCGGCTCGCCTGGCGCGCTCGCCGCGCGCGTCCCTCCGGCTACCGCGGACAGGGCGCCCTGCGCTCGGCCGTGGCGGCGAGCTGGCTGGCCCTCGGCGGTCTCGGGCTCGCGCTCTTTCTCGTGCACCACGTGCTGCAACTGGAGCTGGGCGTGGGCTTGCCGGGCTTCGTGCCCGGGCACGTCTACGCCAATCTGGTGCGCGTCTGCGCGCAGCCGCTGCTCGGCGCGAGCTATGTGCTGGCGGCGGCTCTCCTGGGCGCCCACGTCGCCCATGGCGTGCGCGCCGCGCTGGTGAGCCTGGGTGCCCCCAGCCGTCGTGCCAGCGAGCGAGCCTCGCTCGCGCTGGGGGTCGTGCTCGCCCTCGCCTTCGCGCTGGTGCCGCTGGCGATCCTGCTGGGGGTCCTGTCATGAGCGCCGCAGCGATCCAGCCCAGCTCCCCGGCGCGCTCGCGGGACCGGGAGCTCGAGCCGCACCTGCCGCAGAGCTCGACGCTGCCCGGCGCCTGGCGCGAGCGACAGGCGGGCTTCACCCTGGCGACCCGGGCGCGCCGCCGCCAGCGGCGCGTGATCGTGGTCGGCTCGGGCCTGGCGGGAGCGGCCGCCGCCGCGACGCTGTCCGAGCTCGGGTTCCAGGTCTCCTGCCTGTGCATTCAGGATTCGCCGAGGCGCGCGCACAGCGTGGCCGCGCAGGGCGGGATCAACGCCAGCAAGAACTATCAGCACGACGGCGACAGCGTGCAGCGCCTGTTTCTCGACACGCTGCGCGGCGGCGATTATCGCTCGCGCGAGCCCAACGTGTACCGGCTCGCCGAGCTCTCGCTGGCCATCATCGATCAGTGCGTCGCGCAGGGCGTACCGTTTGCCCGTGAGTACGGCGGACAGCTCGAGAACCGGTCCTTCGGTGGCGCGCTGGTCTCGCGCACCTTCTACGCGCGGGGCGTCACCGGGCAGCAGCTGCTGCTCGGGGCATACCAGGCCTTGCTCAAGGAGGTCGATCAGGGCGGCGTGCAGCTGCTGCCACGCAGGGAGATGTTGGAGCTGATCGTGGAGGACGGCCGGGCCCGCGGTGTGATCGCGCGCCACCTGCCCACGGGCGCGCTCGAAGCGCACCTCGGCGACGCGGTGGTGCTGGCGAGCGGCGGCTACGCCAGCGTGTTTCACCAGAGCACCAACGCGCAGAGCTCGAATGCGACGGCGGTGGTGCGCGCGTACGAGCAAGGCGCAGCGTTCGCGAACCCCTGCTTCGTACAGTTTCATCCCAGCTGCCTGCCGCCGCACGCGCCCGAACAGGGCAAGCTGATCCTGATGTCCGAGGCCTTGCGCAACGACGGGCGCGTCTGGGTGCCGCGCTCGCCCGGAGACCGCCGGGCACCCGAGAGCATCCCCGAGGCCGAGCGCGACTACTACCTGGAGCGCATGTACCCGCGCTATGGCAACCTCGCGCCACGCGATCTCGCGTCGCGCGCCGCCAAGGGCCGCTGCGACGCGGGTCACGGCGTGGGCCCCGACGGCCGGGGTGTGTACCTGGATCTGGCGGAGGCGCTCGCGCGCGAAGGCGCGCCGCGGCTCGTGGAGCGCTACGCCAACCTGTTCGAGCTGTATCAGCGCGCCACCGGCACGGACCCGCTGCGCGCGCCGATGATCATCTATCCGGCGGCGCACTACTCGATGGGCGGCCTGTGGGTGGACTACGATCTGATGAGCAACCTGCCCGGCCTGTTCGTGATCGGAGAAGCGAACTTCTCGGACCACGGCGCCAACCGGCTGGGGGCCAGCGCCCTGCTGCAAGGCCTGGCCGACGGCTACTTCATCGTGCCGCAGACCGCCAGCAGCTACGCTGCCGGCGGCACATTCGCTCCGCTCGCTCCAGCGTCGGCGAGCGTGCGCTCGGCGCTCGCCCGCGCCGAGCAGCGGACCCGGCGCCTGCTCGGCGCCGGCGGGCAGCACACCGCGCGGCAATTCCACGCTCAGCTCGGCCGCCTGCTCTGGAGCGGCTGCGGACTGAGCCGCAACCGGGACACCCTCCAGCGCACGGCGCTGGCGGTCGCGGAGCTGCGGGCCCGCTTCTGGCGCGAGCTGCGCGTCACGGCTGGAGCGGCGGAGCTGAACCAGGAGCTGGAGCGCGCCGGCAGGGTCGCCGATTATCTGCTGCTCGCGGAGCTGATGTGCCTCGATGCGCTGCGGCGCGAGGAGTCGGCGGGCTGTCACTTCCGCGAGGAGTATCAGACCGCCGAAGGCGAAGCGCGGCGCCGGGATGAGGAGTTCGCGCACGTCGCGGCCTGGTTCTACGGCGGCGAGGCCGAGCCCCCGCGGCTGGCGATCGAGCCGCTGCAGTTCCGGCACGTGACCCCATCGGAGAGGAGCTACCGTTGAAACTCGCGCTCAGGATCTGGCGGCAAGCAGGGCCCGCCCTGCCCGGCGCCTTCGTGCGCTACGAGCTCGACGGGGCGGCGCCCGAGAGCACGCTGCTCGAGGCTCTCGACCAGCTCAACGAGCGTCTGGTGCTGGCGGGCGAAGCCCCCATCGCGTTCGAGAGCGACTGCCGCGAAGGCATCTGCGGCGCCTGCGGCGTGGTCGTGGGGGGGCGGGCGCACGGCGGCCGCCCGCGCACGGCCAGCTGCGAGCTGCGGTTGTCGGCATTTCGCGAGGGCGAAGAAATCACCATCGAGCCCTTCCGGGCCCGCGCCTTCCCGATCGTGCGAGACCTGATCGTCGACCGTTCGGCGCTCGATCGCCTGATCGCCGCCGGCGGATACGTGTCGCTGCGCACCGGCGGCGCCGCGGAGGCCAACGCCTTGCCGATCGCGAAGGACGTCGCCGAACGCGCGCTGGACGCGGCCGCGTGCATCGGTTGCGGCGCGTGCATCGCCGCCTGCCCCAATGCTTCGGCAGCGCTGTTCGTGGGCGCCAAGGTCACGCACCTGGCGCTACTCCCGCAGGGCGGCCCGGAGCGCAGCCGGCGCGCCCGGCGCATGGTCGAGGCGGCCGACCGCGAGGGGTTCGGCGCCTGCAGCTCGCATGGCGAGTGCCACGCGGTGTGCCCCAAGGGCATCGATCTGGGCGTGATCGGGCGCCTGAACCGCGAACACCTGCGGCGCCCGCCGGGGTGAGCACGCCCTCGCCCGGACGAGACGCGAAATTCGTGGACGCTCTCGCCCGCCTCGTGTTCAGACGCGAGCCGATGCCCGCGTCCGGCCTTCCCGCGCCCGCAGCCACTCAGCGCGAGGAGCTGGCCTCCGTGCTGCGCGTGCTCACGCCCGTACTCGACATCGTCGATCAGCCGGTGGACACGCCGGTTCCGCCCGCCTGGTGCGCTGCGCGCGGTTGGTCCGAGTTCCTGCTGAGCCTGGACGACGCGGAGCTGGCCGCGAGCGAACGAGGTGGCTTCGCCGCGCTGCTGTCCGAGGCACCCCGTGCGCCCGCCGACCTGCGCGAGCTGGCGCAGCAAACCGAGCGCTGCACGGCCCTGCCGCTGCTCGGCGCCCGGGAGCTCGCCTTACCGGGCGCCGCGCTGCGCGGCGTCCGCGCGCGCAAGCGAGGCCAGCTCGGCGCGCTGCTCGGCGCGCTGGCGCCGCTGGCGGCGCACGCCGAACGCATCGTGGACGTGGGAGCGGGCCGCGGCCACCTGTCGCGGCTGGCCGCCGAGTTCTTGCAGCGTGAAACACTGGCGCTCGATCGCGATGCCGCGCTCTTGCGCAGCGGAGGCGAGCACAGCCGCCAGCGCGCACGGCAGGTCGGCACGCTCGGCGTCCAGTTCGTCCAGGCCGACGTCGGCCGGCAACGCCTGGAGCTCCAGGCCCGTGACCTGGCAGTGGGCCTGCATGCGTGCGGCGAGCTCGGTGATCGGCTGGTGGTCTCGGCCGGAGAGGCTCGCTGCGATCTGGCGCTGGTCTCGTGCTGCCTGCAGAAGACGGGCGCCGCGCGGCGCTCGCCGCTCTCGCAGGCGGCGCTGGGCCTCACGCTGCGCCGGGGCGCGCTCGGGCTCACCAATCTGACGCCGCGCGAGGCCGGTGTCGAAGCCAGCATGACAGAGAATCTGCGCGCTCGTGAAGCGCGCCTGGCGCTCCGCTACCTGCTGCGCGCCCGCGGGCTGCCGGTGGACCCGGGCGAAGAGATGCGCGGCGTGAACCGCCGCCGAGCCCAGAGCGGCCTGGCGGATCTGGCCGCGCATGCCCTGGCGCTGCGCCAGCTCGCGCCCGCGTCCAGCGCGGAGCTCCGCCAGCATGCCGGCGCGGCCCGCCAGGACTACGCCGCCATGCGCCGGCTCTCGCTCCCGCGCAGCCTGCTGGCGCGGCTGGTCGAGATCGCCGTGGTGCGCGACCGCGCCGCCGCGCTCGAGGAGCGCGGGCAAGCCGTCGTCCTCGCCCAAGGCTTCGCCACCGACCTCACGCCGCGCAACACCGTCCTGTTCGCCAGCGCCAGCCCGGATCGCCTGCGCGCGCTGGGCGCCTCCTGAGCGCTCGCAGCCATCGGGGCCTGCTTCAGCGCGCGTCGAGGACGTGCCCACCACGACGCACCGGCGACCCGTAGCGCCAGCCGTGCGGGCTCCAGACCGTCACCGGCACCGCCTGATCGACCGCCCGCTGTTTCAGGCGCAGGACCGGGTCCGCGACCTCGGGCAGCTCCAGGAAGGCTCGCAGCTCCTCGCGCGCTGCCGGCAAGTCGGGAAAGTCCTCGCAAGCCTCGCGCTCCAGGCGCTGCGCCAGGCCGCGCAGCGCTGCGAGCTCGCCGGAGGGGCACTGCGCGAGCAGCTCGGGCCAGTACGGCAGCGCGACCAGCAGGGCGAGCGCCTCGGGCCAGTCTTCACCGAGAGCGACGGCGTTGCCCTGCGTGTCGAGGTGCAGACAGCAGCGCTCCCGGCCTCGCTCGCAGCTCACGTACACTCCGCCCGTGCCATCGCGCCCGATCACGGAGACCTCGGCGCCAGGTACCACGAAGGCAGGCAGCCAGGGCGCCGGCGTCGCGTACGCGTCCGAGCCCAGCGGCTGTTCGAAGGCGTCGAAATCGAACGTGAACGCGAGCACGTCCCAGACTTCGCGCACCCGACTCCAGAACGGCTCGCGCAACCCCGGCGTGCTCCCTGGCGTCATGGCGACAGGTCGATGTGAACGCTCGAACCATCGCCGAGCGGCTCCTGCTCGTCGTCGCCTGGCAGAGAGCGAGCTGCGGCCGGTGTTTCAGCAGCAGCAGTTGCAGACGGAGCTCGCACCGACTCGGCACGGGCGTGCGGATGCGCTCTGCGCGGCGCGCGAGCGCGCTGTTTCGCGCCGCCGAGCGGTGCCACGCGGGGCTCGCTCGCCAGCGGCGTGCTCGCCGGCGCTGGGGCTCGGGGCTGCGGGTCGCCGCTGGGCGGAACCTCCGCAGTGGTCGCGGGCTCCGCCTGCGCAGCAGCTCGAGGCGCCACCGCCAGCTCGGGCTTGACCACGCTGATCGCGTCGGCCACCGCTACCTGCGGCTGGAGCGAGCCCGAGGGTTGCTGGTGGATCCTGCGGTACCACAAGGCGACCGCGGCGCCGACCGCCGCCGCGAACAGCGCGTACTTGGCGAGCCGCCCCAGCGAGGACGCGGGTGCGCTGCCGGGCGCCGCCGTGTCTCGGAGCGGGAGCTCGCGGGCCGCGGACTGTCCCCGCGGGACTTGGCGCGCCGGCTGCGCTCGCGCAGCGCACCCTTCGCACAGGGGGAGCAGCGCGTCGAGGGCCTCGCGCGCCGAGGAAAAGCGCCGCGAGCGATTCAGATGCGTGGCGCGCGCAAACCAGGCGTCAAAGCCCGCCGGCACGGGACCGAGCTGCGACGGGACGGGGCGCTTCGACTCCTCCAGCACGGTCATGGCCACCCCGAGAAAGCCTTTGCCGGAGAACGGCTTGTGCCCGCTCAGGCACTCGCAAGCGATCACCGCCAGGCTCCACAGATCTGCGTGTTGATCGAGCTCGCCGGACGCGCGGATCTGCTCCGGACTCATGTAGCAAGGCGTGCCCAGCACCGTCCCCGGCGTCGTCACCAGGCTCTGGCCCGCCTGAAACACCCGCGACTTCGCCACCCCGAAGTCGAGCACCTTCACCACCTCCTGATCGAGCTCGCGCGCGATGAAGATGTTCGCGGGCTTCAAGTCGCGGTGCACGATGCCAGACACATGGGCCATGGCCAGCGCCCGGCCCACTTGCTCCAGGATCGCCGCCGTGTCCCCGGGAGAGAGGCGCGCCACGCGCTTCAGCCGCTGATCGAGCGTCTCCCCCTCGAGCAGCTCCATGGCGATGAAGGGCTGCCCGCTGCGCTGGTCGACGCCCTGATCCAGGATCTGCACCACGTGTGAGCTGCGCACGGCGGCGGCGAGCCGCACTTCGCGATCGAAGCGCGCGGCAAACTCCTCGAAATCCTGCGCTGGCGGCACGAGCAGCTTGAGCGCGACCGGGGCTCGCCAGTCCATTCGCTCGGCGCGCCACACGCTGCTGCTTCCGCCGTCGCCGATCAAAGACTGCAGCCGATACTTGGTTCCCACCACGTCGCCGGGTCGCTGGGCGATCTCGCCGGGCCTCGCCCAGCGGCCGCTCGTCAGCGCGTGTGAGAGGCGCGCTGGCACCCTGCCTGCCGCGACGGCTGGCTCCTGCGGCCCTCCGGCAGCGAACACGACGGCGTCTCGACAGGCATGGCAAGTCCCCAGGTGCGCGGCTGCGCGCGCGAGCTGGGGCCCGGGCAGGTCCTCGGAGATGAGCAACCGCACCGTCTCTGGATCCAGGCAACGGTCCAGCTGGCGCAAGTCATCCCGAGGCATCTCCAGACGTTAACTACTCGGCCCAGGCTCGGCAAGAAAGGCCGCTTCCCATCCGCCGGCATCTTCGCGGCCGGATCGAGGTCAAACGACCCCACCATCGAGGCGGGGCCGCCGAAATCCGCAGTTCTAGCCCATTACTCGCGTGTAACGCGGCGCTACGCCGCGGGGACGGCGCGCGCCCGCTTCGCCCGATCAGTTCGCCGCTGGATAATCCCGGAAGATGCGCGCGACCCCTGACTGGATGCGACCCACGGTGTCGCTGCTGCACTCCAGCACGCCGGTCAGCACACCCCCGAACACGACCTTGTCGGCGGCGGGGTCCGCGAGGCCGACGACCAGCGTCCCCTCGGTGTAGACCACTGGAATCTCGATCATCCACGCGCAGGGATCCCACGCGTAGCCCCAGCCCGTCCACCAATAGCCCGGCGTACATTCCCACGTGGTCCCCATCTGCTTCTGCGTCGCGGCGATGTTGAACAGCGCCAGATCCGGTGGCGGATCGCTGTCGGGCGCAACCTGCGTCAGCCCGATCTTCAGCAACTCGGAGACCGCGGCGGCGTTGGCGACGGCCAGATTCTCCGTCACGTTCGCGGGCACATCGGGCAGCGCGTCGTCCGGGGCAACGGCGAAGGTTTTGTACTGCGCGAAGTCCACCGTCGGGTCCGCCCGGGTCAGCACCGTATCGCCGGTGCAGATCTCGTCGTCGTCATCGTCATCGCAGGCGCTGAAAAGCGCCAGCACGGCCACCCCAACCAAGAATCCGAGACGCGTCATTGCCATGTGCTCGATCCCCCATCGCTAGCTCCGGTTGTGAAGAGTTCGGAGTTGCTGGAGTGCGAAAGCACGAGCCGGGCCAGCGGTCCCGCGTGCAGTGGGCATATCCTGGGGTCGCCCGGCGCCGCGCGGGTGCGAGCCCCTCTGAGGCGGTGTCTGGCGCTGGTGCTCTCCGCGTGCTGAGCCGCCTACGCACGTCCGGGGCGATTTGGCAGGGTGACGCCCTGGTCACCGCGGGGAAACGGGCGAAAAAGGCCGTCCCGGCGCCGGATTCGCTGGATCGGGCCTTGCAATGGCTTCCGCGCCATGCCGAGCACCGCTGTCATCGGTCGTCATTCCGATCCGTCCTTTCCGCCTCCCTCTTCACGCTCGCGGAGTCCTGCGACACCGGAGCGAGGCGCGCCCCCTGGGGCTCGGAAGCGCTTCTCGTGGGCGCGGGTCAAATCGGTGTTTCCGCTCGTGAAGGACACGGTCAAGGAGTGGCAGAACGACGACGCGACGCGGCTGGCGGCCTCGCTCTCGGTGTACACGCTGCTGTCGCTCGCGCCGCTGCTGGTGATCGCGGTGAGCGTCGCGGGCCTGGTCTTCGGTGCCGACGCAGCTCGTGGGCGGATCAGCGAGGAGATCTCTGCCGTGGTGGGGACGCAGGCGGGTCAGGCCATCGAGGGGATGATCGCCAACGCGCGCTCCCCGGAGAAGGGCGTGCTGAGCACCGCGATCGGCGTCGCGGTCCTGCTGTTCGGCGCCTCGGGCGTGTTCGGCGAGCTCCAGACTGCGCTCAACCGCATGTGGGAAGTCAAGCCCAAGCCGGGGCGCGGCATCCGCGGCTTCATCCGCGATCGCTTCTTCTCCTTTTCAATGGTGATGGGGGTCGCGTTCCTGCTCCTGGTGTCGCTGGTCGTGAGCGCGGGCGTGGTGGCCGCCACCAGCTACTTCTCGCATATCATCCCCTTGCCCGCGCTGTGGCACATCCTCAATCTGCTGGTCGGGCTCGGCCTCACCACGCTGGTCTTCGCCTTGACCTTCAAGACCGTGCCGGACGCGAAGACCGCCTGGCGTGACGTGTGGATCGGCGGCTTCGTGACGGCGGTGCTGTTCAGCATCGGGCGCACCGCCCTCGCCTGGTACGTGGGCAGGGCGTCCACCACATCGGCGTTCGGCGCGGCGGGGTCGCTGGTCGCGCTGATCGTGTGGGTCTACTACTCCGCGCAGATCTTGTTCATGGGCGCCGAGTTCACGCAGGTCTACGCCTCGCGGCGCGGCTCCGGCATCAAGCCGGCCGAGAACGCCGTGCGCGCGGACGACCCCAAGCCGCAGGCGACATCGTGAGCCAACGGCGGCAGCAGGCCGCCCACAGCCATGCGGGCGCGCTTGACTCGCGAGCCCAGGCCGCTATCGTCCCTCGCTTCACGCCTGGGAGAGACGAGCCTCGAACATGCCAGCGCGCAGAGGTCTGCTATTTCCGTTCGCAGTCGCGACGGCCCTGTGGGCTTGTTCGAGCAGCATCGAGCTGAAGCCGCTCGACGAGTCGACCGACAGTGAGAGCGCGCCGGCGTCAACGGATGAAGGCGGGTCCGGAGAACCCAGCGGCGCCACGCCGGCGGCCGCAGCTGCGCAGACGACAGGCGAAACGCTCCCCAGCCCGATGCTGGTGAACCCCGGCGCTGCGGGCAGCGGCGCTGCGGGCACGAGCCCGACCAGCAGCGCCCCCGGTGCCGCTCCGATCCCGGATCGGGCCGGCGGTGATACAGGCGGTGAAACGGCAGGGGGCGGCGACATGGCCTCCTGTACTGGCGATAGAGACGCGGACGGCGATGGCAAGCCGGACGCTTGTGATCCCTGCGGCATCGGTGTCGCGCTCGGCCTGTCGCCGCTGTTCTACTTCCCGCTCGACGAGACGGTCGCTACCACCGGCGCTGCCAATCTGGGCTCGGTGCGGCAGGCCGGCGCGTGCGTCGGCCCGATCGAGCGCGGCTGGGCCGGGGTCGCGGATCCGCAGGGCCGCGCGCCGCGCTTTCTCGGCGAGGCGGACGGCGCGTTTTCGCGGGTCGAGGTGCTGAACGTGGCAGCGTTCCCGAGCACGGCGCTGACCGCGATGTTCTGGGTACGCACCAGCCAGAGCGGTGACTACGTGGTCATCTCCTATGCCATTCAGGGCTCGGCCAACGAATTCGCGGTGATCATCGAGCGGGATCGCCTGATCGTCACCCTGCAGTCCAGCACCTTCCAGGCGCTCGACATCGATCGCAACCGCATCACGGACGGCACCTGGCACTTCGTTGCTCTCACGTGGGACAGCACGCGCGCTCAGTTTTACTTTGACGGGGATGCGGTGGGCGCGCCGCTGATCACCGAGGCGGGCTACGAAATCGCGGAGAGTGTCTCCGTTCCTGTCACGGGGCCGCTGGCGCTCAGCCCCGGTGGCGCGCTGGTGCTGGGCCAGGATCAAGATTCACTGGACGGTGACTTCAGCTTCGAACAGGCGCTGATCGGCGGTCTGGATGAAGTGGCGATCTACGATCGCGTGCTCAGCCCCGATCAGATCCGCGGCATCTTCACCGCGACCACCTGCGGTGAGCGTTGCGACGGCGTCGACAACGACGGCGACGGCAAGATCGACGAGGGCTTTCTGGGCAGCTCGCCCGCCTGTCCCGCGGCTTCTTGCGGCGCGATCGCGGCCACCTCCGGCTTCGGTCCCGGTGACTACTTCTCCAGCGTCACCCCGGCCGTGCCGCTGACGTGCTATTTCTAGCTGCATCTCGTCAGGACTGCGGCTCAGAAGCTGCCCCGCACGCCGGCGCTGTTCCAGCCCAACCAGAGCCGCACGCCGCGGGGGTCGCCCGCCTCCGAGGCCGGCGCGGCATCGGGCGCGAGCAGCCAGAGCGCGACCGCACCCGCCAGCCCGACTCCTCCCGCCGTGAAGGCGACGGCGGAGATCATGCCCGCGCGATCGGCGTCGGACTTCCGATCGAGGTTCTCGGCAGTGGCGAGGCAGCCCTGCGCGGTACACGTGTCACGGATCTGGTCCTCGAGGTGGCCCTTCTGGATCAGAAAACCGGTGCCCACGCCGATCCCGGCGGCCGCCACGCCCAGGCTCACGTAGACCCAGGCCGAAGGCCCGTCGCCGCTGGAGACCGCTGCCGGGGCCGGCGCCAGCGGCGCAGCGCTGACCGGCGCCGCGCGTTGCGGGATCAGCTCGATCTCCGCTTCCGGCAAGCTCAGCTTCACGCTCAGCCTGCTGCCCGCTTCCACGTTGCGCGCCTCGACCGCGCTCTGGCGCGAACCGCTGCGCGCCTGCCAGGTGTGCCCGCCGGGGTCGAGCGGGTGAGCCACGCCGATCAGGGCCGGCGGCAACGCACGGCCGTCCTGCAGGACCTCGATCGGCTCGCTCCCGCTGGCACCTTGCACCTCGATGCTGACGAACGGGATCTGCGGCTCCAGCGCCGCGAGCTCGCGCGTGGCCTCCTCCTGGGCCTGGAGCAGCGCTGGCGGCGCGCTGGCGGGCAGCGGCCGGCGAACCACGCGCAGGTACGCCTCCTGCGCCTCGATCAGCCGATTCAGCCGCGCGTTGCTGCGAGCGACGTACAGCAAGTGCATCGGTGAATGCACCAGCGATTCCGCCCGCCCGAACAGATCCAGCGCGCTCTCCCACTCTCCGCGCTGAAAGGCATCATAGCCCTGGTCCGCTGCGGCACGGGCGCCGGCACGCTCCTCCGCCGTCTGACAGAAACCGAGACGCGCCTGGCACAGCCAGAAGAGGCCCCCCAAGACCAGGAAATAATTGCGTTTCATAATTGCACGGCGCCGGGCCGCGCCCCTCTCAACCTCTCACCCGGCCTTTCTCCGTCAGATAGCGGAAGGCTCGGTGCCGAAGCAAGCCTGCTCGCATCAGGAAGCCCACTGCGCGCATCCACGCTTGCCCGCCGCCGGTCAACGCGCCAGGCTGCCTCCCTGACCATGCTCGCCGTCGGAGATATCCTGCAGGGACGGTACCGCATCCTGCGCGAGATCGGCGCGGGCGGGATGGGCACGGTCTACGAGGGCGAAAACCTGCTGATCCGGCGCCGGGTGGCGATCAAGGTGATGCGCGAGGAGGCGATCGACAAACCCGATCTGCGCGCGCGTTTCGAGCTCGAAGCACAGATCGCCAGCCAGATCCCCAGCGACCACATCACGGAGGTGCTCGATCTGGGAGAGCTCGAAAACGGTCAGCGTTTCATCGTGATGGAATACCTGGTCGGAGAGTCTCTCTCGGCGCGCATGGAGCGCGCCCGCCGGCTGCCGCCGGCGGAGCTGCTCGGATTGGTGCGGCAGGTGCTCGTCGCGCTCGGCGCAGCGCACGGAGCGGGCGTGATCCACCGCGACGTCAAGCCCGACAATGTGTTCATCCTGAGCGAGAAAGCCGGCCGGCGCGATTTCGTGAAGCTGCTCGATTTCGGCATCTCCAAGCTGCGGCCGGGCCTTGCTGAAACACCGCTGACCCAGTCGGGCGTGTTCGTGGGCACGCCCAGCTACATGGCACCCGAGCAGGTCGGCGGCGCGCCCGCCAGCCCGCTCTGGGATCTGTATGCGGTCGGCGTGATCTTGTATCGCGGCCTCACCGGCGAGACCCCCTTCCAGAGCCAGGGAGTCCACGAGCTGGTGTACAAGGTGGCGCTCGGCACGTTTGCGCGCCCGAGCCAGCGCATCGCAGACCTCGATCCAGCGCTGGATGGGCTGGTGTGCAAGGCCATGGCGCGCCTGCCCGAGCAGCGCTATCAGAGCGCCGAACAGTTCATCGCGGCCATCGACGCCTGGCTGGCCACGGGCGACGATCGAGCGCTCTCTTCCGGAGGCGCCGAGCGCACACCCGGGCACGGCCCGCCGCTCATGGGGACCACGGCGCGCATGCCCGCGCCACTGGCGGAGACGGGCACGGCAGAGCCCGGCGCGCCCACGCGCGCGAGCACGCTGCTGGGCGCTTCCGCCCGGAGGCGCGCGGCGCGCTGGCTCACCTGGGCTGCCGCCGCCGGCCTCGTGGCAATCGGCGCGGTGTTGCTGGTTTCGCAGCGCTCGCAGCTCAACGGGGCGGAGGCTGACCCGCGCGTCGAGACCCGGGCGGTGCGGCCCTCGTTCGCTGCACCTGCACCCGCGGCAGCTCCCGAACCTGCAGCGGCTCCTGCACCCGCAGCAGCTCCTGCCCTCGCCCCCGCGCCCGCGGTCGCGCCGGTACCGGCGCCCGCGCGTTCGCCCGCTGGCGCGGCCGGGGAGGCGGCAGCAGGAGCTTCCGGGGCGGGCTCCCGCGGGCGAGAGACCGGGGCCGCGCCCGCGTCGAGAGCGCTCGAGCGACGCGCGCGGTCGCGCCGCCGGGTGGCTGCGCCATCTCCTGCGCGCGAGCCGAGCGCCCACTCCGAAGACGCGCTCAGCAAACCCGCCGCGCCCGCGAACCCCGAGCCGAGCTCGCACGGCGACGAGCGCGGCGGCAAGCCGCGGCCCGACTGGGGCTATTGATGGCGCTGCGCGGAGCGGCTCTTGTGGCGGCGATGCTGGACGGGGACCCGCCGCTTCGGTGCCTCGACCGCTGCCTGCCCGGGCGCCGCCGCCAGCTCGGCATTCACTGACTCGACGCGCGCCTCGCCTGCAACGGGAGCGCCCCCGGGAACGGGAGCGAGCTCGAGCGGCGGCAGCGCCTCCGGAGCCCGCTCTGGAAGCGCCTCGAGAGCGATCCGGGGCGCGGGGACACGCGCTGGAGGCACCAGGCGGACGTGCCCCAGCCCCGCACTGGTTGCCAGTGCGATCAGCAAGCCAGCTCCGATGCCGAGCGCTGCTCGCTGCAGCGGTGGCCCCTCCGGCACAGCTCTGGTCCAGCTGCGATCGAGCGCGCGCCAGCCCGCTCGCCAGTCCAGCTGCGGCAGCCGCGAACGCACTCGCGTCAGGCGTGCACGCCTGACCTGACCGCGCGCCGGAGCGCGGCGCTCCACGCTCGCCTCTGCGCGCGCTCGAGCGGCGGCTGCGATCATCATCTGTCGCGAGAACGAGCCGGTCAGGCTGCCCCGGAATACTTCGTTCAGCGTCGTCAGGGGCAGCAGCTCGGCGGCGAGCTCGTCCACGTCGCCGAAGCGCTGCGCCGGGTCGGGCTGCAGGCAGCGGGCGATGATCCGGCGCAGCGCAGGGCTCAGCGCCGCCTTGTCATCGATCTCCGCGCTGGCGCTGGCCGAGCTCAGCGCCGGCCGTCCGCTGACCAGCTCGAAGAGCACCGCGCCCAGCGACCAGACATCAGCGCGGCCATCGCCAGGCAGCACGCCGCCGATCACCTCCGGCGCCAGGTAGGGTGCGTCCGCCGCCGCCACGCCCAGGGTCGGGAAGTCGATCACCTTCAGCGTCTCGAATGCTCCTCGTCGCGCCAGCAGCAGCCGCCGGGTATCCAGCTGCGCATGCACCACTCCCGCGGCGTGCGCCATCGCCAGCCCCTTGCAGGCCTGCAGTACGTAGTCGACCGCGCGCGGCAACGGCGGCGGTCCTTCCGCGCGCAGTACCTCCGCGAGGGTGCTGCCCTCCAGCTCCTCCATCACCAGGAACGGCCCGAGAAAGAGCGCAACGCCGACGTCCAGCACGCGCACGACGTGGTCCGTCTTGATGCGGGCCAGCGATTTGATCGCCTTCAGGTACTGCACCGTTCGCCGCTTGTCGAAGCGCGCCTCGGGGCGCAACACCTGCACGAACACCCGTTCCTCGAGCGCGAGATGCCGGGCGCTCACCGTGCTGGTCATGGCATCTTCACGGATCAGGCCCTCGATGCGATAGCGGTCGCCGATCAGGGCCCCGACGTCGGAGACCTTTTTCGCCTGGCGGGGGCGTGAGCTGAAGCCCGGATCCATGGCGTGCATGGCGCCACGGTGCGCCGATCCAGCACGTCCCGCAAGAGCGTTGCCGGCTCCGCGTGCCGCTGTTCTCGTGCTGACTGGCGCTCGTGCAACGCGGTCAGAACAATCTCGAGACGCATGATTCAGCGGACGTGCCTTTCGCCTCAGCGTGGCGGCTTCGCACGCGGAAGCTGCTCCCCGCCGCCACACTGTGGCGGGTGCGCGAGCCGCTGTTTCACGCCTTCTCGGCGCCGTCCCCGCGTCAGCTCGAAGCCCACGGCGGAGCAGAGGCAGCGTCGAGCCCGGCCAGGGCTCGACGCTGGAACGCAGCTCTGCTCAACCCGCGCTTCAGAGCGCGTCGCGCACGAAGTCGAGCATCTTGCGGTTGAAGACCAGGTAGCCGCCGCCCATCCCGCACGCCGACGAGATGGTGCCCTCCACGGCGAAGCTCACGCCGTAGGTGGTCAGCGTGGAGGCGGTCGAGCCGCGCAGCAGGGGGCCGCCGGAGTCACCGAAGCAGGCCACCGACTCCCCCGGCAGACCGCCCGCGAGCAGCTCATACTTGTTCTCCAGATTGTAGTCCTTCCACCATGCCTTCGCCTCGGCCTCGGTGCGTTGCGCGCTGGGCGAGTCGGTGAAATACCAGTCGTGGAACGCAGCGAAGTTGCCATTGAACAACAGACTGTACCAGCGCCCGTTGATGGCGCGCGCGGTCGCGCTGCCGGCGAAGCGCTGCCCGTAAAAGAACTCGGGATTGTTCACGCCGTAGCCGGCGATGGTGAAGGAGCTGCCGAGCATCTTGTCGTCCCACAGGCCCAGGTGCGCCGGCGTCACGCCGGCGGGAGCGCTTTCCAGATGCGCTACCGCCACATCGCGGCCGCCGTCGAGCAGCAGGCCCTTGTCCTTGCCCGGCGCGGCGGGCGCGGTGACGTAGTCCGTGATCGGGATCACCGCGGCGGGATTGAAGGCGTCCGGTCCGATCGCGAAAGCGGGAATCAGCCCGAACTCGTTGGCCTCGTCGATGACGGGCGTGCAGTGCCGCGCCGTGGTGATCGCCTTCGGAGCCACCAGCGTACCGCTGCAGAACACGTCCAGCACGCCGTACTCGGGAAGGTAGTAGACCAGTGCTCCGACGGCGGCGTACTCCGCGCCGGGAGCCGGCGCGCCGCCGATGATGGCCTGCGAGTTCTGCCCCAGTGGCGGACTCTGGTCCTCACCTACAGGCTGCGCGCATCCGGTCACCACCGCCAGCGCGAGCCCGACCGCAACACCGATGGAACACTGTCGATTGATCATGAATTCTCCTGCCGCTGCCTGCCCACGGGCAGCGCGGCGAGGACATATCCTTGCATCAAACTCGCGTCCGACAAGCGCTCGAGTTAAAAATTGTTAGCACAGGTATCCTGCGTTCCTCTCACCACAGCGGAGCACGTCCATTGCGAAGCGCTCCGATTGGGGACCAATGCCCTGTGACCCGGCTGCTGAAAGCGAATATCGTGGCGGCGTGGCGGGGCACGAGCGAAGCGTGTGTCCGCGGGAGGAGCTCCTCGCGGCGCTCGTATCGGGACCGCTCGCGAGTGAGGAGTTGCCGGGCGTGGAAGCGCACCTGTCCGAGTGGAGCTCCTGGGCCAGGGAGCGATGGGCCGCGTCTACCGCGCGCACGATCACGAGCTGGATCGCGACGCTGCGATCAAGTTCTTGCATCGAGGATGACCTGCTGCACGTAGCGAGGCGTTCCACCGCTCCCGGCCTGAGCTGGGGCGGCGTGGCGCCGGTCTTGGCCGTGAATCTGCCAGCTCCAGTAGCTTGGCGCCCTTGTTCGTCGAGCGAACCAGCGCCCACGAACTGCGCTGCCTCGGGCTCGGCCAGGGCCGCCAGCGCGTCGGTTGTGGGGGCACACTCCGGGTCGTCTACCGCCAGCTGATGCCCTGAGGCCCGCGCTCCGCGCCTCAGCCGTCAAACCAGGCGAGCCACTCGCTGACGAGCGCGAGCCGCCTCTTGTCGAGGGTATAGACGCGGCCGCGGCCACGCTTCTCCTGCTGCAACAAGCCGGCCTCCTCCAGCACCCGCAGATGGCGCGTCGTGGTGGGCCATTGGTGCTCGAAACGCGCGGCGATCTCGCCCGCCGTGGCCGCTCCACCGCGCAGATGCAGCGTCAGCAAGATCTGCCGCCGTGCCGGGTGCGCCAGGGCCGCGACCACCTGGTCCAGCGCTTCGAGCTTCTCCTTGGCGTTCAGGCGGGCTCCACCTCACAGATCGTGAGCTCTTCGAGCACGGGCCCCATGGGCTCCCAGACCGCCATGACTTCCGGGGTCTGGTGCGCGATGTCGGACGAGGCGCCGTCCTTCCACTGAAATTGCTCGATGAAGGCCACCCGCTCCTTGCGAATGTCCAGCGCCTTCCAGACCTTGAACGGCTCGCTCGTGACCAGGCCGACCTTGCGCAGCGCGGGCTCATGCTTCTTCACCAGAGCCAGGAGCTCCGCCTCCTTCCCCGCCTTCGGGACGTAGGTGACGATGTTCGTGACCGGCGCCTGCGGGTTTGCGCGCTTTCGTTCGTGATGTTGACCCATGACGTGTCCTCCTGAAACCCGCGCCGATCGTTTGAGGGCTCGGAGCTGAGCGATGCCCGGCGCCCCCAGGATGTGCCCTCCGCGCGGCGGGCATATCCTGGCGGTTTGTGGTGTGCCACGGCGCCGAGCCCTTCCCTGCCCTTGCCTGTGTCTGGTAGCTGGCGGGGTCGTGCGCGAGCTGTGGTAGATATTCAGCGGGGCATGGCAGGAACTGACGATGATGCTCGAGAAGCCCAGATCGTGGGCGCGGTGCTCGCCGCGCTCGATGGCGACTCCCCCGAGCAAAGCCTGGACGCAGCCCTCGCGGCGCTGGGCGAGCGGGGCCTCGCCGGACGCGACGGCGCTGGAGCCCCCTGGCTGGAGCTGGAGCGCGCTGGCCGCCGGCTGAAGCTCGTGGCCGCTCCCGGTGCCGAGCTGCCGGGCCCTCGTACGCGTGCCTGGCTCGGCCACGCGCTGGGCGCGGCGCTCGCGCGGACCGCGGAGCGAGGCGCGGCGCTGGAGCAGGGCGAGCGCCTGGAGCTGCTCCGGAAGGCGTCCTTCGAGGGCATCGCCATCCACGACCAGGGCGTGATGGTCGAGTGCAATGATCGCCTGTGCGAGATCGTCGGCTACAGCCGGGAGGAGGTAATGGATCCGAACCACATGGCGCGCGTGATCGCTCCCGAGGATCTCGCCGCGACGCAGGAGCGCATCCGCTCCAAGTTCGAAGGCGAGTTCGTGATCACCTGCGTGCGCCGCGACGGCACGCGCCTGCGCGCCGAATGCAGCACCAAACAGACGCACCTGGGCGATCGCCCGCTGCGCGTCGTCGCCCTGCGTGACGTCACCGAGCGAGAGCGAACCGCGCAGCTGCTGCTCGAGAGCGAGGCGCGCCTGCGCAGCATTCTGGAGGCGACGTTCGATGGCGTCGTGTTCACGCGGGACGGCATCCTGGTGGACGCCAACGAGGGGGCCGCACGTTTCCTCGGGTTCCCGCGCGCAGAGTTGATCGGTCGATCCGTGCTGGACGTGGTCGCCCCCGCCTCGCGCGAGGACGTGCGCCGGAGGATCCTGGACCGATCCGTGGGCGAATACGAGGCGACGGCTCAGCTCGCGAGCGGAGAGCTCGTGCCCGTGATGCTCGTCACCGTTCCGTCCACCATCAACGGCGAGCCCGTGCGCGTCGCCGCCGTGCGGGACCTGCGCGAAGCTCGGCGCCTGGAACAGGAGCGCCGGCAGCTCGAGCTGCAGCTGGAGCGGGGCCAGCGCCTGGAGAGCCTGGGCGTGCTCGCCAGCGGGATCGCGCACGACTTCAACAATCTGCTGGTCGGCGTGCTGGGGGGCGCCGAAGTCCTGCTCAGCAGCCTCGAGGATCCAGACGACCGCGCGCTGGCGGAGGCGATTCTGACCGCGGGCCAGCGCGCCGCGAGCTTGACCAAGCAGATGCTCGCCTACGCAGGCAGGCGCAGCCTGACCACGACCGAGCCCGTCGATCTGGCCGAGCTCTGGCAGGAGCTCCGCGCCCTGCTCGACGCGGCGCTGTCCAAGAAGGCCCAGGTCGAGCTGGCGCTGGCCCCGGACAGCGTCGTACTCGGGGAACGCTCCGCGCTGATGCAGGTGTTCATGAACCTGCTCACCAACGCCAGCGATGCGCTCGAGGGCAACCCGGGGCAGATTATCGTCAGCACGGAGCGGCTCTCCGAGCCCGACGCGCGCTGGAGCAGCGCGCTCGGAGGCCCCGTGCAGCCGGGCAGCTGGGTGCTGGTGCGCGTGCGCGATACCGGCGCGGGCATGGACGAAGCGACGCAGCGGCGCATCTTCGAGCCGTTCTTCTCCACGAAAGCGCACGGCCACGGGCTCGGTCTCGGCTCGTGCCTGGGCATCGTCAAAGCCCACGGCGGTGCGATCCTCGTCGAGAGCGCGCCCCACCAGGGCAGCACCTTCTCGATCCTGTTGCCGGCAACGCAGCTGCGCTCCAGGCCCACCCTATCGCAAGCGGTGAGCGCGCCACCCTGCCGCGTGCTGATCGTCGACGACGAACCCCTGGTGCGCATGCACGTGCGCCGCCTGCTCACCCGGAGCGGCTTCACTGTCGAAGAGGCAGCCAACGGCAGCTCCGGGCTCGAAGCCATAGCGCGAAGCTCACCGGATGTGGTGCTGCTCGACATGATGATGCCCGACCTCGACGGTGTCCAGGTCGCGCGCCGACTGCGCGCTTCCGGCATCCACGTGCCGGTCGTGCTGTGCTCGGGTGACCCCGAGGCGGCGCGAGCGCGCGGCCTCGAACCAGGCCTCGTACAGTGCATGCTGCAAAAGCCGTTCGACAGGGGGCAGCTGCTGGCGGCGATCAGCCGCGCTCGCGGCGGCTGATCGCCAGGTAACTCGGGGCGATCGCGCCCTGGCGCACAGCAGCAAGTCGAACCAGAACGAACCGATGTGCGGACCATGACGCGATCCGCAACCAGCGCCAGCAGCAGGCCTCCAGCTTCGAAGCACTCCAGCCAGCCGAATCCGAAGCCGTTGATTCATCTGTGATCTTCCCGCGACTTCGCCCGTCGCTGCATTGACGATCACGGACGCGGGAGAGAATACTCCGATGACAGGCTCGCGGGGAATGCAGCCACTCGCTGCGCACGCTGCGGCGCTTCTCCGCGGACACTTTGCCTCGGGAGGCGCTGGAAGCGCTCGTCGATGCCAGGGCCGCGAGAGCGGCCCGCATACAAAAGGGAGGGATCGAGATGCCCAAGCGTGACTTTCCAACACTGCTCACTGCCTTCCTCGCCACGGCCGCCGTGGGTGCCTCCGTCGGCACGGCGAAGAACGCGAAGGCAGAAATCATCATCGTCTGCGATGAGGATGGGTTTTGCGAAGCGGGAGGGACTCCGGACCCGCCGCCGCCGGCGCCCGTTCCGTTCGACGAAGGGCCTTTTGACGAGGCATTCTTTCAGGTCGTTCAACCATTGCCCCCGGACCTTCCACCCATCTTCTTGCCGCTCGACAGGCTGGGAGGGGCAATCCGCGGTCTGGGGCTGTAGCCGGAGAGCGCTCACGTGCCGCTGACGACAACCTGGGTGATCAAGCTCTCCAAGTTCTGCAATATGCGCTGCAGGTACTGCTACGAGTGGAACGAGCTGGCAGACCGCGCGCGGATCTCGATGGCTCTGTGGGAAAGGATCCTGGCCGCGGTGGTGGATCATCACGCCACCTGGCAAGCGCGCATCGACCGGCAGTGGCCCGGGGTCGAGCACCGGAGCTTGATTGTACTGCACGGTGGCGAGCCGCTCGCCCTGCCCAGCGAGTATCTCGCGCAGGCGCTGGCGCTCTTTGATCAAATGCGCCGGCGCGCGCCCGGGACCTACCAGCTCAGCGTGCAGAGCAATCTGCTGTCCGTGACCAGGGAAAAGCTCGACCTGCTGCTCGAACGCGGCGCGCAGCTGTCGGTTTCGTTCGATCTGGTTCCGGGCGTTCGCCTGAATGTCGCCGGACAGCCCACCGAGGAGCAGGTCTCCCGCAACATAGAGATGGTACGCGCGCTCGGAGTGCCGCTGGGCGCGATCGCCGTGCTGGCCAAGCACACCCTGGGCCACGTCACCCGCATTCACGATTACTTTGCCGAGCGCGGCATGCCCATGCGCATCCTGCCGCTGTTCGACGGCCCCGCCCAGCGAGATCTGCCTTCTTTCTGGCTCGATCACGCAGCTCTGCGGCGGGGCCTGGAGGCGCTCTTTCGGCACTGGATCGAGACGGGCTGCCGGATCCCCGTCTATCCATTGATGGGCTACTTCGAGGCAGCGCTGCGGCACATGGCCGGGCTCTACCGCCCGCTCTGGCGCCGCGAGCTGCACGGCGACTCGATCTTCATCGTCAACCAGGATGGCCGCCTGTATCGGCTGCTCGATGCCTACGAAAAGGACCTGGCGCTGGGCAACCTCGCTGTGCAAGACATGGCGAGCATCTCCGGATCGCAGGCCTACGAGCGCAGCCTGGCGCGCGACCGGGCGGAATTTGCTGCGCATTGCGAACACTGCGAGTATCTGGGGGCCTGCAACGGCTCTCCGCTCTACTCGTCGCGCGTCACGACGCCGTATGCGGGGCTGTGCCCCAGCGCGCACGCTTGCATCTCGTTCATGATCGATTACGTGAAGGAGCAAGGCTATGGCCCCGCGGAACTTCGTGCGCTGCTCGACCGGATCCGGAGGCCTTCACCGCTGTTCGTGGGCGGCCGCGGCGGCCCCGAGGCGAGCGCGGCAGCTAGCCCGATGACCGAGGGGGCGCCGTGACGAGGTGGTGGTTGGCCCTGGCCCTTGCGGCGTCCGCCGGCGTCGGGATGGTCGCTGGCTGGGTGCTGCGCGCGCAGCGCGGCCTGCCTCCGCTCGAGCAGGGCACCCCGGGGCTCCGAGCGCGGGCGGAGGTCGAGCGAGAGATCGAACGAGAGGTCGCGCGAGAGGAGCAGCATGCGGAGAACGAGCTGTCCCCGTCGCGCGCTTCAGCGCGGCCTGCCTCCGCCGCATCCCTGGAACCAGCGGCCGCGTCGCGGGCGGCTGCTGCGTCGCGGCGCGAGCTCGAGCTGGTGCGCCAGATCGGTGAGCTGAAGCAGCGCCAGGCTGCGCTGGAGGACGAGCTTCAGCAGCAGCAGCAGCAAGCAGGCGCCCCCACCGGCACGCGGCAAGCCAATCCTCGCGCGTTCGAGCTCAGCCCGGAAGACTGGCGAGAGCTGGGCCGCCAGGGCACGCTGAAGCTGCGCATCCCGTGCGCGGTATCCCCCACGGACTCGCTGAGCCAGGCACAGCTCGATCGTTTGGGCTTGTCGCCGGCGGATGGGGCGGTCGTGGCCGCAGCCTTTCAGCATTCGGCCGATCGAGTCTGGGCGCTCCTGGGCCCGATCTGCTCGGACGCGCTGGGAGGCTCCACGGAGCAAGCAGCGGCGAAAGGGCCGAACTTTTGCCGGCGCCTGATCTTGCGGGAAGCCGAGCAGAACGGGACGGCCTTGCCCGCTTTCCAGCATGCCGCTGCCTATCTCGCCGGAGACGCAGCGGAGCCGGCGAACCCCGGCCCGGTCGAGGCGCTGGTGCTCGGTCTGGCGAAAGAGCAGCACGCTCTGCAGACGGAGCTGGCGGAGCACTTCGGGCCCGACGAGGCGGATCGTCTGGTGTTCGCGGATGGCCTTTGCTTCACCGAGGCCACGCATCAGCTGGGCGCACGAGCCGTGCAGCCCTGAGGCGTGTTTGCCGGCCGCCGGCGCGACCGCCAGTGATCACCATTCCTGCCTCAGCAGCCCTTTCTGCCACGAGCGAGAGAGCTACAGCACCAGAACTGAGGCTCGAAATGCCGCGCCTTGCAGGACGACACCAGCGGCACGGCACTTGCTGCTGTGGAGCGCGGCGTCTCAACCGCCTTCAAGGAGAACCGATGCTTACCCGACTGATTCCCGCTGCAGCTCTGGCCTTGTTGCTCGGCAATTCCATGATCGCCTGCAGCGACGCCAAGAACGTCGTCAGCTGCGCGCAGGTCTGTGACAAGTACAAGGACTGCATCAATTCCGACTACGATGTGGCTTCCTGCACGAGCAACTGTGAAGACAAGGCCAACGACAGCGACGACCGCCAGGACCAGCTCGATTCCTGCAATTCCTGTATCGAAGATCGCTCCTGTACGAGCGCCGTGTTCAACTGCACTGACGAGTGCGCCACGGTCATCTCCTCGGCGAGCTGATCGGAGCGTGTGAGCGCTGCCGGTCAAACCCCCTGGACCGGCAGCGCCCTGTCTCGTCGGCGGCGCCGCGCGGAGCCGTGCCTGTGCTCCGCGCAGCCCACTCGACGCCCCTCCGCTCGTTCTTCAGCGCCGCTCCGTCAGCGGAGAGCCTCGAGTGCGGCGTCGCAAAGCGCGGGATCCGGCTGGTTCTCCAGGGGTGTAGATAGGGCACAAAGGCTGGCGACGTACAGCTGCGTGAAGTCGTCGCGATCGATCGTGCCCCGTCGCAGCACGGCCAGCGTGGGGTCCAGCAGGTTGAGGTTGCGTTGCAGGTCGTCGGGCGTTACCCCCAGGTCGCCCGCCGCGTCCTCCACCGTCATGTCGGCGTCGAAGCGCAGGAACACCGCGGAAACAGGGTCCCCGCCCTGGATCGGCAGGTTGGCGCGTTGCAGCGCTCGCTGGTAAAACAGGGCGCTGTCGTCCTGAACCTGTCGGGCGAAGGTCTGTGGCGAGACGTAGATCTCTTGCAACAGCTCCACCTCGTCGCGGTTCAAGCCAATTTGACGAGCGTTCCTCAGGGCCACGTCCGCCACCTCGTCGACGACGGGGATGAAGCCTGCCGCATGGCAGTTCGAGCACGAGACCGCCGTGATCGCGCGGAAGTTGTTCTGGTTCGTGTCGAGCAGGATGTCCGAGTCCTGCACGATGTTGTCGTTCTCATCCGCGATGATGAACCCGAGCATGCCGTTCGGCAGCGTGAAGATGGCTTCGCTGCCGCCCGGAGAAAAGCCAAACGGGTCCGCGAAAATGCTCTCATTCGCGCCAGCGGCGAAGTCGAAGCTCTGCCACAGGGCGCCGCTGCGCACCTGCAGATCGTGGCGCTCGACGACGCGATCCTGCCTCGAAATCCGCGAACGAGTCGTGCCGGCACGCATCGCGTCGCCATCCTGGATGTCTTGCACGACATCGATCCCGAGCTCGTCCTGGATGAAATCTCCGAGCCGCCGCTCAACGTCGACGCCGATGATGGCATAGTAGAGATTGCCGATCACGGCCACGTCCATCATCTGGTCCGAGAACATCACCGGGAACGCAGTCTCGGCGTCGTCCTTTACGTCGTCCGCGTCATCCCCGACGAACTCGACCGCATACGGGTTGTTGGCTGCGATGGCTTCCCAGACATCGTCGAAATTTCTGCCGTCCACGCGGATCGATCGGTCCCAATCGAAGTCGCGCAGGTCGACCCGGTAGATCACCTGATCGCTGTCGACCGGCTGCGGCTGCCCCGTAGCGGCCCGGATCGAGAGCATGTTCAGCATCTTCGTGAGCCCCTGCCGGTCTCGATCGAGCGCGCTATCCGAGCAAACGCCGGCGGTCACCCGGTTGCTGAGCGAGACGTAGCGGAGGAAGGGCCGATCCTTCTTGTCCGCGCGCGAGATGTCGCGGTTGATCGCCTGAAACAGGTCGTCGAAATCGACCAGCTGCTCCTTGCCAGCGCAGCTGCTCGCCTTCACGTACTGCGGCCAGAAGCGCGGGTTGTCGATGTACTGGGCCACGATTCTGATATCCGCGCTGGTCACCGGCGGCAGCCCCGAGCTGACCGGAGGCATCTCGCCGCGAACCATGCGCTGGATCACTCGCGAGCCGGCGCTGTTCAAGGGAACGAGCTTGCCCGTCTCGACCAAGCGATCGATGTCTTCGATGTAGTTCATACCGGCTTGCGCCTGCTGCTCCGTGAGCGCAGGGCCGTGGCATTGCCCGCAATTGCTGGCGAGCACGTTCTCGGCAGCCGCTCGGGCCAGCGCTGCCGCGTCGCCGCGGGGCGGAGCCGCCGGCGGCGCCACGCCGCCTGGATCGACCGGGTCAGAGGGCGTCCGACACTCCGCGAGCAACGGATTGTCGTCGCACGTCTCCCGGCGCACGGGGGCAACGTCTGTGGGGGGCTGGCTGGCATCGTCGGTTCGTGGCGGCCGACTGTTGCCCTCGTCGCTCCCGCACGCGGCGAGCATCAGTGTGGCGACGAGTCCAACGCCGCTGTTCCTGAGGGATTGTTTGTGTGGGGTCATGAGGTCCTCTGGTCTCTTTTGCTGGGGAGCACCGCCAAAAGGCGGCTCAGCGGGCGAGGTACAGACGGGCGCCGTGAGGGCGCCTGCGTCCAGTCGCGGTGTGGAGCAACTTTCCAGGCTCGCTGAGCCAAAAGGTGTGGCGACGGTTGCCGTGATTCAGCGCGGAAACGCTGCGCATGCGATGGCTGCCACCGCCGCCTCGGGCTCCCTCGTAGCAAGCCATGTGCCGAGCAGGCGGTGTACCGCTCGGGCGCGCGGCAGCGCACGAGTTGGGCGCGGCAGCGCAGGTCTGCGGCGAAACGAGGGCTGGTAGCGTGCCCCCTCGAAGGGCATGGCCCTCGAGACTTTTCGTCCCTCCGCTGCTACCTTTTGTCCATGCTCCCGCTGCCAGGGCGCGGCGGCGCTGAGCCGGCGTTCAAACCATCCGGAAGCAGCGTGAGCGAGCCGTCACGAGCACGGGTCGTCCAGCGGGGTCACGAGCACAGAGTGCTGCGCGTGCTCGACGATCTGCTCGGCGATGCTCCCGATCAGCAGCCGTTCCCACCAGCTGCGCTTGCGCGCCCCCACAACGACCAGCGCCGCGTCATGGCGCTGTGCCTCATCGAGAATGGCGTAGGCCACGCTCGCCTCGTCGCGCAGGACCGGCTGTGCATCTCCGAACAATCGCGACGACACCCTCGCCAAGCGGGCGAGCCGCTGCGCCCGGCCCGGGGTCGGCGGCAGAATGATCGAGGAGAGCCCCATGGTGCCCGTGCCCACCACCATCGAGAGCGGCTGGACATTGTGGAGGGTCACGACCGGCAGCTTCAGGCAGCGTTCGAACGTGGAGGCGACCCGCAGCACGGGATAGGCCGTGCTCTGCAGGTCGGTGGCGGCGACAATCGTGTTCGAGCCCTGGCTCCTGGCGTTGCGCGCCACGAGCACCGGCATCCGCGTCGTGCTGACCAGTGACGTCACCGCTCGCCCCAGCGAGCGTTCGACGGGCGGCAAAACGATCAAAGCGGCGTCGACGTGGGCTGCGCGAGCCGCCACCGCGCTACAAAGGTCATCCCGGGTGACATGCAACTCGTGCAGCTTCGAGCCCAGCCCGTCCGAGAGAACCTGGCTCCACCAGGCACACGGCGCCGGATCCACGCCCTCCGGCAGCGCGACCACCACGCGAGAGGGCGCGCTGCTGCTCAGCACCGGAACGGGGCCATCCCTTCGATCGTCACCGGAGTGTCCGGCTCCTCATCGCTCTCCGGTTCACGAGCGCTGCCCGCCGCGGCGGCGGCAGCGCCAAACCCCTCGAGGCGGCGATGTAGAGTCTTGCGGTTCAGTCCGAGCACCTTGGCTGCCACGCTCTTGTTACCATGGCAGATCTCGAGCACCCTCAGAATGTACCGCCGCTCCACCTCCTCGAGCGGTACCAGGTCGGAGGAATCATTGGCCGCGACCAGGACGGAGCGCGCTTCATAGTCCCGGATCTTGGGCGGCAAGTCGGCGACATCGATCGCGTCTGACCGGCAGAGCGCCACGGCGCGTTCGATGCAGTTGCGCAGCTCGCGCACGTTGCCCGGCCACTCGTAGGCGAGCAGCTTTTCGCTGGCGGAAGCGCTGATGTCCGCAACATTCTTGCCCGCCTTCACCGCGAGCTGGGCGAGCAGCGCGCGAGCCAGCAACAGCACGTCAGCGCCGCGCCGCCGCAACGGTGGCAGATCGATCTGCACCACGTTGAGACGATAGTAAAGATCCTCGCGGAACTGCTTGCCCGCGATCGCTTCTTCGAGATCGCGGTTGGTTGCGGTGATGATGCGCGCGTCGAAGGGGACCTCGGCGGCGCCGCCGACGGGGCGAATGGTGCCTTCCTGCAAGGCCCGCAGCAGCTTGGGCTGCAGCCCGAGCGGCATGTCGCCGATCTCATCCAGGAAGATGGTTCCGCCGTTTGCCTTGGAGAACAAGCCATCCTTCGCCACCTTGGCGTCGGTGAAGGCGCCGCGCGTATGCCCGAAGAGCTCGCTCTCCAGCAGCGCCTCCGGGAGCGCCGCGCAGTTGATCGCGATGAAAGGACCGCGCGCGCGCGGGCTGCGCCGGTGTAGCTCCCGGGCCACGAGCTCCTTGCCCGTGCCGCTCTCTCCCGTGATCAACACGGAGGCCTCGGAAGAAGCCAGCCGCTCGATCAGGTCGTAGATCTCGAGCATGGCCTCGCTCTTGCCGAGCAGCTGGCCGTAGCGGTGCAAGTCAAATGCGGCTCTCAGGTCGCGCAGCTCGCGTCGAAGGGCGTAGTGGTCCAGAGCGCGGCGCAGCGACAGCGTCACGGTCTCCACGTCGAAGGGCTTGGTGACAAAGTCGTATGCGCCCGCTTTCATGGCGGCCACCGCGGAATCGATGCTCCCAAAAGCGGTGACGACGATCACGGGCAGCAGCGGGTCCTTCTCGACGATCCGGCGACAGAGCTCGATGCCTTGCAACTTGGGCATGTTCACGTCCGTGACCACTGCCGCCGTCTCCGGCTGTTCCGCGAGCGTGAGCCCCTGCTCGGGATCAGCCGTCCAGAACGTGGAGAACCCCTCTACCGTCAACGCGTCCGCCAGAAACTGGCAGGCGCTGGCGTCATCATCGATGATCAGAATGCGGTCGGTCATGCTCCCTGGGGTATGTAAACGGAGAAGGTGCTGCCTCGGCCCGGCTCGCTCTGGACGTCGATCCATCCGCCGTGTTCCTCGACGATACCGAAGGCGACGCTGAGGCCGAGGCCTACCCCCTGCCCCACGGGCTTCGTGGTGAAGAACGGATCGAACACGTGCTGCCGCACTTCATCGGACATGCCCACCCCTTCGTCCGCCACGCACAAGTAGGCGAAGGGACCTGCCGCTTCGGCCGAGCACGAGCAGGGCGCGGCCTCGCTCACGCCGGTGCGGATGCGGATCGTGCTGCCCGACGGGCTCGCCTGGAGCGCGTTCACCACCAGGTTCGTCGTCACTTGATCCAGCTGCCCCGGATCGGCGTGCGCCTGGATCTCCTCGCGCGTCTCCATGACCAGCTCGATGCCCTGGCGCTCGGCCATGTGCCGCAGCATCTCGACACAACACGAAGTCACTGCCGTGAGATTGACCGGTAATTTGTGCGGCTCCCGGCGGCGCGAGAAGTCGAGCAGCCTCTGGATGCTGGCTGTCATGCGATCCGCCTGATCGGCGATGCTGCGCGCGTACTCGAGGATCGCCGGCCCTTCGATCTTGCCGCGGACGATCATCTTGGCGCGGCCCGAGACGATGTTGAGCGGAGTGCCGAGTTCATGGGCGATGCTCGCCGAGAGCCGGCCGACAGTGATCAAGCGCTCGGCGTGGCGCAGCTCTTCCTGAGCGCGCAAGCGCGCTGCCAGCTCCTGTTCCGCCTTGGCAGTGGCGGCGTTCAGGCGCACGCACATGGCGTTCATTTCCGAGGCCAGAAACCCGATCTCATCGTTCTGACGGAGCTCGATCGGTTCGCCCGGGTCGCCTGCTCCCACGCGGCGGGCCTTCTCCGCCAGGCGGGCCAGCGGACGCCCGATCAGCCCCAACCCCACCGCCAGGATGGCCGCCGCGGCGACGGCGCTCATCACCACTGTCGCCACGATGCTGTTGACGATGCTGGCTCGAACGTAGGCGTCTCGCGTCTCGGAAGAGGTCGCCAGCTCCACCGCCCCCAGCAGTTCGCGGTTGCCCATGACCGGGACGTAGCTGACGAGGTAGGGAGAGCCCTCCTCGGACCGCTGCAGGGCGTTGAGCGGCCCGGCGAGGAGCGCCACCTGATGCGAGATCCCGCGCAGCTCGTCCCAGTTGATGGGGAGCAGAGCGCGCGCGGAACCGCGTGCCACCCAGCCGATGTGAACGCCCTCGCGGTTGCTGTCCGCCAGTGTCACCACCGCCACCGCCCGCTCAGGACCATCCGCGAGCCAGGTCTCGCGCACCTGTACCGCCAGGGTGGAACCGATCAGCCCATGATCCTTGCGCATGTCGGCGTCGAACATGGCGATCTCGCGCTCCACTCGCAGGTAGCCGAAGCCGCCCAGGACCAGCACCACGCCGGCGATGACCGCCGCCGCGACCCGTAGCGCGAGCTTCACCGCAACACCTCGACCGCGGCAGCTCCTGGCGGGAGGCGCCCCGACCGAGGCTCACTCGGCTGCGTGGGATCCAGCACCACACACCCCCGCCGGTGCAGCTGGCGTGCCATGGCCGGCACCGCCGCTCCACCGCGCGCTGGCGCGGACTCGATCCACGGCCCGGCGCGCCGCGGCGGGCGCGGTACGGCCGCTGGCGGCGCCGAACGGAGCCCGAGCAGTGGGTAAGATTGTCCCAGCTGGATCGATCTTACCCACCTGGGCAGGACGGATGAAACCCCTGTGAACACGAGACATTCCATCTTCTTCAAAGACATCCGCCCTGGCTGCGGCGACAGAGCCTCGAAGACGGGTTTGGGTACAAACTCAGCCAAGGTTCGCAAAGCACGGTCAGTCGGCGTCGAAGCTCGCCCACCGCGTCACCCGCCTGGCTCTGAGCCAGCGGCGACACAGCGGGTCGGGCGCGCGGACCCGCGGGGCAGCCAGAACTATGACTATCAGCTCGCTCCTGGCTGCGCAAACAGCGTAAAAACGGCCATGGGCGGGCTGGGCGCCAGCGCCGCCCAGCAGCGGAACACCGGTCGTGCGAGAAACCCGACGCCCCCGGCGCGAAGCACTCCGAGGGCTCTTCGACCGGCGGGAGCGGTAAACGAGCTGGGCACATGACTTGCTATTCGAGCTCGGCAGGCGGGGCGGCAGCCATCCCTGAGCATCGCCTGGATGCCGCTCCCGCCGAACCTCAGGCTCAGCGCGTTTGGGACATCTCGGGCCACTTGGCAAGCGAGCGGAGGCACCACCTGCCTGGCACCTCCTTTCGCAACCGGACGCGCTGAGCCATCTTTTCCGAGCCGAGGTGGGGGCTGTCCCCCGCCTGCGGAGTTTCACGGCCTGGGCATCGGCACCAGGAGCACCGGGACCTTCGCGCGCTCGCTGACGGACCGCGCCACGGAACCCAGCGTCGCCGCGCCACCGGCAGCACGGCTGCGCGCTCCGAGCACGATCAGGTCGGCGCCGACACGTTCGGCGAGGGCGAGCAGCTCGAAGGTGGGCGATCCGTCCAGAACGTGCCGCTCGAACTTCGCGACCCGGTCGCCGTTTTGCGCGCTCACCAGCCTGGAAAGGGCGTACCAGGCCTGCTCGCGCGCATAGCGGGCTTCCTCCGGCGAAGCAGCCCCGACCGCGACCACGTGAGCCAGGTGTACCGCTCCGCCCTCCATGACCATGCCCACGCCCTGAGCTACGGCACCGTTCCCCGCCTCGCCGAAGTCGGTCGCCACCAGCACCACGCGAGGAGCACGGAAGGTGTGCCGGTGCGGGGCCGCCAGCGCCGGAACGCTCACGACGCTGACCGGAGCGGAGCGCAGGACGCCTCGCGCCACTGAGCCGTACCAGAGCTGGTCCGGCAGGGAACGCCGGCGCTGGCCCACGACGATCAGATCGAAATTCTCCTGCTCGGCGAGCATCACCAGGTGTGCGTCCGCGCTGGCGCGGCCCACCAGCACCCGTAGCTTCGCGCTCGTGTCGGCTGGCGCGCACCGGCGCAGATCCCCCGCGAGCAGGGCCTGAGCTTGCTGCTCCTCCGTCTGTTCGGGCTCCCTCGGAGACAGGCGGAGCCGCTCTCGCGCCTCCAGGGGGGTGATCACCAGGGCGACCTCGACCTCCACGGGCCCGAGCGCGCTCCAGGCGCTGGCAAACGCGCGCGCGGATTCCGACGCTCGCCCCAGGTCGGCGCCGACGAGCACCCGGAGCGCTCGCTCGCCCCGTAACCACGCGAGCAACCGCTCCGGCTCGCGCAGGACGAGCACGGGCACGTGACTCTCGCGAGAGGCTCGTTCCACTGCCGCTCCGACCAGCGCGCTGTTCCCATCCACCCCAGCCCCGAGCACCAGCGCCGTCGCCAGCTCCATTCGCGCCACCGAGAGCAAGGTGTCCACGACATTGCCGGCAGCCAGCTGCGCGGCCACGGATGCTCCGGAGAAGGTGCGCAAGCGCTCGGCCTCCGCGTTCAGCTCGCTGCGGACGGGCCCGAGCAGGTGTTCTTCATCGGTGCCGATCACGCTCGGAGCCCGCGTGTCTTCCGCAACGTGAACCAGGCGGAGCGGAACTTTCAGGCGGCGCGCCAGCAACGCCGCTACCTCGGCGAAGGGCTGGCACCAGGGCTGCAGCTTGGCTCCAAATACGATTCTACCTGCCCCGAGTCCCGCGGAAGCAGGGGCCACCGATTTCAGCGATTTCACCGAGTCCACCGCGACGTCGTCGGCGCGCTCGATGCGCGCGGCCCCGGCGCTCTCAACTCTTCCCGAGCGGACGACGGCGCCATGAGGTCGGGAGCACGCGCCAGCCCAGGGCATGCCGATCGAGCAGCTGAGGGCGACGACATTCCGAACGTTTTCCGAGGTTCGCCGGGAGCGGCAGCCGTGAGCTTCTTGAACCGGCTGCCGCCCGGCTGCCGCGCACCAAGCACGAGACGTGCCTGCGGCCTTCGGGCATCGGTCGGTGAAGGCCGCAGCCTGAAAACCGCGCCTCGGGACGCTGGCCCCGCTGCCCCAGGGCGGGCAGCCCGAGCGCTGGGACATTTCGACCCTGCGCGTGGGAACTTTTGTCCGCGCCGCTCCCCCGGGCGGCAGACGTGCTCGCGAGTGGACACCGGGCGGCTCGAAATCGCTGCCAGCAGAGTTGAAGCGGAGCTGGATGGCCCTCACGGTCTCTCGACATGGTCCCCCCTGCCCGAGCCTGCGAGCCCATTGAGCGCTTCGCTCAGAAGGTCCTGAGCACACCGGCCGAGCCGCTGGAGATCGCGGTGCGTCCGCTGCACGGTGGGCTCGTGTCGGGCTCGGTGCAGTGGGTGATCGCCCGGCACTCCTGCGGGCGGCACTGCACTTTTGTCGCGAAGCGGCTCGACGGAACAGCGCGCCGTGAAGCGGGCATCCACCGCACCCTGATGACAACACCCGTGCGCCCGCTCGCACCCGCGTTGCTCGGCCTGCACGAGGGAGGCACGGGGGCGGACTGGCTGTTCCTCGAGGCGCTGTCGCCGCTGCAAGCCTGGCCGTGGCACGATCTGGAGCGCGCGGGCGACGTGCTGCGCTCGCTCGCACATCTGCACGCCTTGCGCCGTGCGAGCCGTCTCGGCCGCGTCGTGCGCGGCTGGGATTACGAACGAGAGCTGAGGGACCGTGGCGAGCGCCTGGTCGAGCTGCTCGAGCAGCGCCGTCCCGAGCTGAGGCCACTCGGGCTCGCGCAACGCGCCTGGTTCGTGCGCAGGTTCGTCGAGCGCCTGTCATCGGCGCGCCGCAGAATGCTGGACTTGGCAGCGCTGCCTCCGACGCTGATCCACGGGGACGTACACTCTGGCAACGTGCTGCTCTGCGCGCGCGGCGGGCAGGTGGCGCCCGTGTTCCTGGACTGGGGGCGAGCCAGGATCGGCTCCCCGCTCGAGGACGTCAGCTCCTGGCTCCAGTCGCTCGGCTACTGGGAGCCCCAGGCTCGCCAGCGCCACGATACGCTGCTACGCGCCTATCTGAGCGCACGCGGCCAGCCGTGGCCGCCAACGCCCGAGCTGCGGTGCGCCTACTGGGTGGCGGCCGCCTGCAACAGCATCGCCGGCGCTGCCGAGTGGCACTTGCACCGGGCAGTCGATCCAGCGCTGCGCGCCGAAGAGCGCTCACGAGCCGCCGCGGCCCTGCTCGACCACCTTCGCGTGGTGCGGCGGGCGTACGCATACGAGCGGCAGGTCGGACCACGGCACGGAACTGCCGGCAGCGTCACGAGCCGCTCCGCTCTCCTGCCTGGCAGGGCGCCTCCGGTTCCGCGTCGAAGCACAGCATCTGCCCCCGCTCGCCCTGCCAGAGCACGCGGGTGAGGCTCGCGTTGCGCGGCCGATGCCGTTCCCAGCACGCAGGGCTCTCCTGGCAGCAAAAGCCCAGCAGCTGGCTGATGACGCCCGCGTGCGTGAGCAAGACAACCCGGCGGCCCACGTGCGCCGCGGCAATGCCGCGGACGCTCGCTACCACTCGCTCCCGAAACTCCCGATAGCTTTCACCGCCGGGCCAGCGGAAGTCGGGATCCTGCTGCGCAGCGTTCACAGCCCATTCGAGAGGGTGACGCGCCCGGACCAGCGCAATCGGCGCACCATCGACCTCTCCGCAGCCGATCTCGCGCAGTCCTTCATGGTCCAGGATCGGCAAGCCCAGCCGCTGCGCGATGCCGTCCGCCGTTTCGCGCGCGCGCCGCGAGGGGCTCGAATAGATGGCGACCGGCGGAGGCTGCAGGGTCAGGCGCGCCGCCAGCTCCACGGCTTGCTCTCGCCCCCTGCTGGTGAGCGGCAGCTCCGCCCAGCCTCCAAGGACTGCGCCCTCACCGCCAACGTTGTGGTCCGCCTCGGCGTGGCGCAGCAGATCGACCAAGGTGCAGGCCGGCAGGAGGATGCTCGGGGCCGCGCAGATCGTGGACACCAGGGCCGCTCCTCAGTTCGAGGCGGTCGCGCTGCGGGTCGCCTTCACTCTCCTGGCTGCCACGCCCCGGCTCGACTCGGACGATTGCTGGACAGGCGCGTGGAGCGGAAGCGTAAAGCGAAACACCGCGCCCCGCTCCGTTCCTTCATACCAGATGCGCCCCCCGTGAGCCTCGACGATACTCTTGGCGATGAACAGACCGAGGCCTGTGCCCTGCGTTCCACCGGACTCGTGCTTCCAGCGCCTCTCAAAGATGTGAGGCAGGTGTTCCTGGCGGATGCCGGGACCGCTATCCCACACGCTGAAGCGCACGGTCGCGCCGTCGCGCTCCGCCGCAACTCCCATCGAACCTCCGCCGGGCGTGGCCTTGATCGCATTGCCCAGCAAGTTCGATAGGACCTGGATCACACGCTTCCGATCGGCCTGGATTCTCAGCTCCGGCTCGCAGCTGGCCCGCTCCAGACGGACCTGCTTTGCCGCGGCCAGGCTCTGGAAGATGTCCATCGTTTCATTCAGCAGGCCCGCGACCTCCAGAGAGCGAAGGTCGAGCGAGAGGTGGCCAGACTCGATGGTGCTCAGATCGAGGATCGAATCCACGAGCTCCGCCATGCCCGCCGTGATGCTGCCGATGGACTCGGCGTGGCGCCGGAGCGCGCTGCCATCGGTGGCCTGGCGAAGCACCCCTGCCTTGAGCGCGATCGCATTCAGTGGATTGCGCAAGTCGTGGGCCAAGATGCCCATCAGCTCGTCCCGTTGCTTCAGGGAGCGGTCCAGCGCCGCCATCGCGTGCTGCTGCTGGCGGTAGGCTCCGGCCAGGCGACTGGCAAAATAATACGCCAGCCCCACGCCCACCGCCGTGAACGTCCCCAGCAGCGCGAAGGTCCAGACCACGAGGTCGCCGCGGCCGCGCTCCGTATCATCATAGGCGTCCGAGAGCAGCCGCTGCTTGTGCTCGACGAGCCTGAGCAGGGAAGCCGAGAGCTCCGCGCCGAGCGGTTGCAGCTCCCGTTCAAAACGCTCCACCAGATCGGGACTGCTTCGATCCGCCAGGAGACTCGCCTGGACCGAGCGGAATCGATGTGCCGTGCGCTCCGCCTCATCCACCAGGGCAGCGCCGGCCGCGGAGAGCGTTTGCTGCTCCAGCGCTCGGACTGCGCTGTCAAACTCGGCCTCTGACCGGCGGACCTTGCTGAGCAGGACCGGTGCGCCCGAGATCAGGTAACCGCGCCCCGCCGAAGTCAGGAGATCAGCGCTCCAGCGCAGCTGCTCCACCAGGGAGATCTCGCGCTGCTCGGAACGCAAGCGCCGCATCTCGATCTCGGTGTTGCGATCGATCAAGGCCACTGTCGCGGCCATTGCTGTGACCAGTGGGAGAATGGCGACGACGTAGCCGCCCAACACCCTGCCTTGAAAGCTCGACCATCGCATGGGCATCGAACCGATCCTCCGTGCGCCTCCGCTCGCCCTTTTCAGATCCTGCCCCGACCGGACAGAAGCTCACCCTACAACAAAGTTCCGCCTGGAACATTCCGGACTCGGGCCTGCGAGCACAGGGGACCGACCGGTCAGCTCATGACCCTGCAATTCAGCAGCCGCCGGTTGAGGCTCAATCATGGTCCGTTTCATCGATGACCAGCTCCAGCTCCTGACAGGCGCGCAGATAAGATGCCGCTGCCCATGCCTGAAAGCGCTTCCCCATCGGGCGGCCCGTCTCCGCGTGCGCCCACTCGTTGAACTCCCATTCCGAGCGCAGGCCCTGGTGATTCACGTGCGCGAGCTTGACCAGCTCGCGGCAAGCCAGCTCCCGCATCCCGAGGCGATGGATGAACCGGACCCACATGCCGCCGATGTGCGGCCAGATGCCGCCGTTGTGGTAGTGACCGGGCAAGTTCAGCAAGTTGACGGTGAAATACGGCCGCCACTCGGGATCGCCGCTGACCACGGCTGGGTAGAGGTTTCGCACGGGAAATGGCTCGTTCACGCCCACGCCCCACATGAACTCGAAGGCGACGCGGGCGCGCGCGACGTCGATGATATTGAACAGGAAGGCCAGCAGATTGCCCCAGACATCGCAGCGCCACGAGAATCCGAAGGGGGAGACCTGCGCAATCAGATAGCGGGCGTCGCCCAGCGAGAACTGCTGATCGGCGAAGGTCGGCGCCTCGCTGTTGGGGTCCGCCTTCGTCTGGGGCCAGAACGCCGCGAGGATCTCGCGGCGTGTCCGCTGCCCTGCTCGGAAGTAGTCCGCGGCCCGGGCGTGCTGCTTCTGCATTTCCAGCAGCTTTCCGAAGCACACGTTGGCTCGATACCAGAGCGTCTCGTCGTACAGCACGTTGTAGCTGTGACCGAACAGGTCTGTCCAATCGCCGGCTTCCGGTATCTCCAGCAGGCCGTCGTTGTTGCTGTCTTGAGCAGTGAGCCAGTCCATGGCGCTCTGCAAGACCGGCGCGTACTCTTCCAGCAGGCGCACGTCGCCGCTGGCCTGGATGTAGTTGTAGACGGCGATGATCACCCACAGTCCGCTGTCGATCGAAGCGATGCGCCCGACTCCGGAGTAGTCGGGTTCCCCCGAATCCACGCGAACGTTGGACGGGATCTGCCCGGCAGGGCTGACGTGGTCGAGCAGTGTGGTGAGCGTCTTGCGCTGCGCCTCGCGCATCAGCGGATCGTCCAGGAAGATTGACTGGATCACGGTCACCGCCCCGTCTCGGGCCCAAACCGACCGGTAGTTCGCGTCGGTACCGATCGTGGTATTGTCCTCCAGCGAGGCCGCGGAGAATCCCAGCGGAGTGACGTTCCGGCGCAGCGCTTCGATGGCGCAGCGATAGCCGTCGCGCACCAGGTCCACGTCCGAGCTCGTGAGCGCCCGCAGATCCGCGTCCCTGAACAGGGCCGGAACGTTCAGCTGGCGCCCGAGGCGCGGGAAGGGCCGCACCGGCACCGACTCGATGACGCCGTAATGCCGCAGCCCATCGAGCACGCCTTCGGCGAGGATCCCGCGCGCGGTGTACACCTCCCTGCCGACCGTTGCTTCCAGCAGGTCGGGATCAGCATTTTCGACGAGAATGCCGCGCACGCCGGGCACTCGGAACATTCCAGAATCGTTGCCACTGTCGCCCGCGACCACGATCGCAGCGGGTGGAATCGCCAGCTGCTGGGCGAGCCAGGTGAGCGCCCTGCCCTTGCTCGCATGCCGGGGCAGCACGTCCAGATAACGCTGGCCCGAGTACACGACCGTAACATCGAGCCCCTCCCGACGCAGCTGCGTCTCGATGTTCGCGATCGCCTCCGCCGTGGCTCCGTTGAGATACCAGCTGGACTTATATGGATGCAGAAACTCCGGCGGCTGCCGGATGACGCCGGGCATCTGTTCCAGCAGGAGCTCGATCCGGGCGAGATCCCAGCCTCTCGCGAAGCGCTCCTCGAAGCCGGGCATCGCTCCGTTGCGGCTCGCATCCCACATCTGAGTGCCAACGCCGCTCAGGATGTATTCTGGTTTCGGGAGCTGCCCCGTCTCGACCAGCCCCAGGGCATCGTCGATGAGGCGACCGGTGGAATAGCAGAGCAACGGGCGACGGGCGGCCGGGATGGCTTCCCAGACCTGGCGAAATCGCTGCGACGACTCCGGATTGCCGATCAGCGTCCCATCGATGTCCGAGCAAAATAGTCTGACCCCCGTCATGCCCGCAGTATTCAAGCTGTGTCCTTCCGCTTCCGCGCGGGCTTCCGAGAGGTCCGCCTCCGACAGGCAAAGCGCGACCCCGGCGTGAGTCCCAGACGCGCATTAATTGCAATTACAACCAAATCGCACCCGCGAGCAAACCCCAGCGATTCCGTGGCTCCTTTTGTCACAGTGGCTAAAAAGGAGCCGCACGCTCTGCGCGCTTTTCTTCCTTTCTGCGCCCCGGCGAAGCCAACGCAGGCTTTCGGACGCCGGTCGCGGGCCCGCGCAGGGTCCGGCACATCACTTGCTACTCGGTCCAGGGCTCGCCCACTCGATCGTCATGCTGCGATCACCACGCCATCGTAGTTGCTCTGGCGTCGTGCTCGACTCGAGTGGGCGAGCCCCTCCTGGGTGGGGACCCGAGCAACCATGGACAGCGAATTGACGACGACCTCCGATGAATTCTCCGGCTCTCGAAAGATTGCCATGGTGTCCACACACGGTTACGTGGGCGCCGAGCCTCCCCTCGGGGCAGCGGATACGGGAGGCCAGGTCGTGTATGTGCTGGAGCTGTCCAAGAAGCTCGCGCAGCTCGGGTACCAGGTGGACATCTGGACACGCCTCTTCGAGGATCAGGTCGATACCGAGTTGGTGGCGCCGGGCGTGCGCATCCTGCGCGTCCCCTGCGGCGGCCCGGAGTTCATTGCAAAGGAGCACCTGCACCGGAGCCTGGACGAGTGGACCGCGGGCGCGCTGCGCCGAATCCGCAGCGAAGGGCTCAGCTACACGTTCCTGAACAGTCACTACTGGGATGCGGGCATCGCCGGCGAAAAGCTCTGCGCTGCTCTCGGCATCCCCCACATACACACGCCCCACTCGCTCGGAATCTGGAAGCAGCGGCAGATGATCCGGGACTATCCGGGTGACGCTTCGAGCTTCGAGAACAACTACAACTTCACGGTGCGCAACCGCACGGAGCAGCGCATCGCCGCAGGAGCAGATCTGGTGATCGCGACCAGCCCCGACCAGATCGAGCTGCTGCAAAAGGACTACGAGGTCCCGGCACACAGGATGGTCATGATCCCCCCTGGCTACGATGACAAGCGCTTCTACCCTGTCGGCAACGAGACCCGCGAGCTGTTGCGCCGGAAGTTCGGCTTCCAGGGCAAGGTCATTCTCGCGCTCGGTCGCATGGCTCGCAACAAGGGCTATGACTTGCTGGTGCAGGCCTTCGCGGAGGTCGCCGCACGCGACGCAACGGCCCGCCTACACCTGGCGATCGGCGGGGATCGACTCCAGCCCGGCGAACAGGCACTGCTGGATGGCTGCCGACAGCTCGCTCGGGATCTCGGCGTGGCATCGCGTGTGAGCTTCTCTGGCTTCGTTCCCGACGCGGAGATCGCCGATCTGTATCGTGCCGCAGACATCTTCGTCCTCTCCAGCCGCTACGAGCCCTTTGGCATGACCGCTGTCGAAGCCATGGCCTGCGGCACGCCCGTCGTGGTCACGAGCCACGGTGGGCTGTGCCGCGTCCTGCGCTTTGGGATCGATGGGCTGTTCGCGGACAGCTTTGATCCGCTGGATCTCGCGATCACGATCCTGAAGCCGCTCCAGTACCCACAACTCGCGGCGCGGCTCTCTCGGCGAGGCTCCGAGGCAGCCCGCAAGGGCTTTACCTGGACCGGGATCACACAGCAGCTGCTCGAAGCGATGCGCGGGCGCGCCGAGCGCAAGGCTGCCGATCAGGCCGAAGCACGCCTTCGCTGGGCTCAGTCGAGCTGAGCAACCGCGCCCGAGCGCGCACGGAGCCTTGCCCCGGCAGGCCCACGATGACCACGAGAGTACTCGTCGTTGATGACGACAGCGCCACTTGCCGGATGATCGAGCTCGGTCTCCGATCAGAAGGCTACGAGGTAGCGGTGAGCCACGCCGCTCTCGAGGCGCTGGAGGTGGCGCGCGCCTTTGAGCCCAATGTGGTGCTGACGGACATCAACCTGGGAGCCACCTCCGGGCTCGAGCTCTGCCCGCTTCTCCACGAACAGTGGCCGGACCTTCCCGTCGTCGTCATCACGGCCTTCGGCACGATGGAGACCGCCACCTTGGCGATGCGAGCCGGAGCCTACGACTTCATCACCAAGCCTTTCGACCTCGACGCGCTCGCGCTGGCGATCTCGCGAGCGTTTCGACACCACCAGCTCCAGAGCGAGGTCAAGCGCTTGCGCGCCGCCGTCGGCCAGGCGGGTTGGGCCCATGACCTCGTCGGGACGAGTATCCCCATGCTCGAGCTACGTGCGCTGCTGGAGCGGATCTCCCAGGCGGACACGACCGTCCTGGTCACCGGCGAGACCGGGACCGGGAAGGAGCGCGTTGCTCGTGTGCTGCACCAACACGGCAAGCGCCGCAACGGCCCTTTCGTGGCGGTCAACTGCTCCGCGCTGCCGGAAGCCGTGCTGGAGAGCGAGCTGTTCGGGCAGGTGCGAGACGCCTGCACCGGCGCCCGCCAGGCGCCGCGGGGCTCCTTTCTGAAGGCGCAGGGTGGAACGCTGTTTCTGGATGAGATCGGCGCGATGCCCCCCGATCTGCAAGCGAAGCTCGCGAGCGCGCTCGAGGCGCGCCGTGTGCGAGCCCTGGGCGCGGACAGCGAGACCGCTTTCGATACGCGGATCATCGCCGCTACGAACCGCGATCTAGACCGTGCCGTGCGAGAGGGACGATTCCGGGAAGACCTCTATTACCGCCTCAACGTGCTCCACGTCGCGCTGCCGCCCCTGCGCTCCAGGGGCGGCGATGCGATCGCCCTGGCGCAATATTTCCTGGAGCAATTCGCCCGGCAGTCGGAGCGGCCCGTGCGAGGCATCTCCGGAGCGGCTGCTCGCCGGATCGCGGCTTACCCCTGGCCCGGCAACGTTCGCGAGCTGCGCAACTCGATCGAGCGCGCCGTGGCGCTGACGCGCTTCGACCAGATCGCCGCCGATGACCTCCCGGAACAAATCAAGAATTTCGAACCGCAACATGTACTGGTGGCGGGCGATGCTCTGGAGGAGATGGTCCCGCTCGAAGAGGTGGAGCGGCGCTACACGCTGCGCGTTCTGCAAGCGGCCGGGGGTAACAAGAGCCTGGCCGCCCAGCGACTGGGCGTCAGCCGCAGAACGCTCGACCGCAAGCTCGGGGAATATGGTGTCGAATGAGCCTGCCCACCACCTTGCAGGTCGGAGCTGCCTGCCGCTCGCGCTCCTGGCCTGCCTTTGCGCCCTCGCCTGCCTGGATCGGCCCAGTGTCGGAGCGTCCATCCCTGTGGGAGGCGAAGCCGCCGCTGCGCTGCCGGAGGTATCCGAGATTGCACCCACACTGCCGGCGCAGCCCTGGCGAGAAGCGGCCGGCACCGAAGACTGGCGCCGCCTGGCGCGGGTGATCGATCGCCTGCCGGAACCCGAGCAGCGACAGCCCGGGACGCGCTACGCGCGAGCCGTTGCGGCGCTCCAGCTCGGCGACGCCGAAGGCGCTCTGCGGCGGCTCCAGGGACTCGAGAGCGAGCTGCCCGAGCTCGGTGAGCAGATCGCCGCGTCCAGGGCGGCCGCGCAGCTCGAGGTGGGGCCATTCGAGGTCGCCGCACGGTACTACGCTCGTCGATCGTCGCCCGCGGACTGGCTCTCGAGCGCCCGTGCATGGCGTAAGGCGCGCCAGTGGTCCCCGGCGTTGCACGAGCTGAACCGAGTGCTCGGCGCTCGCCATGCAGGCAGAGCCACAGTGCGGAATGCGCGGGAGCTACGCGCCACGATCTCCGAACGGCTGGGGCTGCTCGAGACGGCTCGGAAGGACTGGCGCTGGTTGGCGATGGACCAGGTGAGCCCGGGCGCGGACGCAGCCTACGAGAGGCTGGCGGGCGCACGGCTCAGCAAATCGGAGCGCTTGCAGCGGGCGTGTACCCTGGCGCAGCGCGGGCACCCGAGCGAGGTGCTGGACGAGCTCGAGCGCATGAAACGCGCACCGGGCACGAGCCCGCCCGATGCCGCGCTGCGCAGCTGCGTCGCGCGCGCTCATTACGCCGCGCGCGACTATGACCGAGCGGCTCCGCTGCTGGAGCGGTCCGCGCGCGCCGCGGGCAGCGCGGATTCAGGCGATTGGTTCCTGGCTGCCGAGGCCTGGTTCCGGGCGCGGCAACCCGAGCACGCGGCCCGGCTGTATCGAACGCTGGCTCAACGGTATCCGAAGAGCCGTGCCGCCGAGCGCGCCATGTACTCGCTGGCGCGCCTGCGCTATCGTCAGGGGGCCTGGCAAGAGGCGGAGCGCGCGTACACTCGCTACCTCGGGCGATATGGGGCGCGACGGGGTCGGCAGCGCGCACGATACAAGGACGCCAGCCGCTACGAGCGAGCCGTCTCTCGGCTGGCCGCCGGTCGGCTGCAGGTGGCTCGTCGCGACTTCGAACAGCTCCGGCGCAGCTCGAGCACCAGCTGCTCGAGCTCGCTGCTCCGGCATCTGGGTGCCGTTGCCGCTCTCGAATCCCATTCCGCGCCGCTTCGCGCCCAGGCGGTGAGCGAGCTGGAGCAAGTCGTACGCTCAGCTCCGCTCTCGTTCGCCGCGCTCTCCAGCACCGCCCGGCTGAAGGCGCTCGGGCGCAGCGCGCCCCACTGGCCCTCACTACCGACCGCCACGGAGTGGAGTGAACCACCCTTGCAACTACCAGCCGCAGCCGAGCTCCTGGCGGAGCTCGGCCTGTACTCCGCGGCGGAAACCGCTCTGTACTCGCGGCAGGCGAACCTCTCGAGTCTCTACGCCCCGCGTTCGGGAGAAGCGCTGTGCCGGCAATATCAGCTGCTGGATCGCGGATTTCGCCGCTACGCCTGGGCGCGTTCCGTGCTGCGCGCGGGTATTCTGCTGAGGCCGCCCCGTGCGGATAGCGTATGGGCGTGGCAATGCCTCCATCCCCGCCCCTTCTCTTCGGCCGTCGTACGCCTCGAGTCGCGCTACGAGCTGCCCAGCGGACTTCTATACTCGGTGATGCGGGCGGAGAGCGCTTTTCGTCCCGACGCTCGCTCGCCGGCGGGCGCGCTGGGTCTGATGCAGCTGATCCCCTCCACGGCCGCTCGCGTCGCCGCCGAGCTCGATCTGAGCGACGACTCGCAACAACTCTGGCAGCCGCTTCACAACCTGCGCCTGGGCGCACACTACCTGCACAGGCTGTTGACGAGCTTCGACCGACGCGTACCGCTCGCCCTGGCCAGCTACAATGCGGGGCCTCGCGCCGTTGAACGCTGGCTGGCTGGAGCGGAAGGACTGCCCCTCGACCTGTGGGTGGCGCGCATCCCGTTCCGGGAGACCCGGAACTACGTTCAAACCGTGTTGGCCAGCTGGGCGCGCTACCGCTACCTCGCCCGCCGGCCGCTTCCGCAGCTGCAGCTGGAGCTGCCCACAGGCCTGCAGGTGCCCAGCACGCTCTACTGAGTGACCAGCACCCAACGCCAGGCCTCACGGATGGCGTCGTGTGGCGAACGGTTCAGGAGGTCCCCGTGGGCGATCACGGCGCGCTCGAAATCCCAGCTCAGGATGCGCTCGATGGCCTTGCGCGCGGCCTCGCGATCGCGCGTGAACCAGCGCAACTCGGGCGCTGGTCGCGGCCGGCCCCACATTCCCAGCAGCCTCAGCAGCGCCCGCAGCAGGCCATTGGTGCCTGCTGTCTGCTCGCTGAAGTTTTCCACGAGATCCACCGCGACCAGGGTCCGGCTGGTGCGGTGCAGCAAGGCGACCTCGCGCATGATGCGGTTGCCCACGAAGACCTGATCCATCTGGCCCCTCCAGCAGGACGGCGGGTCGTCGCCGAGCAGCTCGTCGAAGCGGAGATCGCTGCGCTTGCGCAGGACGTCCACGGTGCCGAAGCTGCGCGCGCGCGGGAAGGCACGCTGGGCGCTGCTGAAGTAGAGGTGGTGGCAGTTGCTGGGCGCGACGATCGCGGTCACGGCACCGAGCTTCTCGATCTCATTTTGGCTCGCGTCGTCGATCGGTACGGGCGAGTGCAAGCACAAGCCGCCATCGAGACGGAGCACCGTCATGCGCGTTCGCAGCCTGCCGCCCATGATGCTGAGCGGATGCTCCTTGATCCACACGAGACCCGGCACGTATTCGACCAGGGGGGAGCTCTCCGCACTCATGATGACGCCCCCCTCTGCTCCCGGGCTGCTCCGCTAGCTCTCACGATCCCAGCGGGCAAGCGCGGCGCCGCATCCAGATGCCGCTCTCGGGCGCGCCCACGTCGGGCCGCCTCCAGCGCTGGACGTTTTCGCGCGGCCAACGGCCGGGAAACAGCTCCTCGAAGCACCTGCGGTACAGCAGCTGCTCCTTCGTCGTCGGCGGGTCCCACGGGAACCGCCGCGCGGCATTGGCCAGATCGTGGTCCGAGACGCTCTGCTCCGCATGACGGATCAGGGCGAGCTCCACGCCGCTGCCCGAGCCGATGTCCAGCTGCCTTCGAGCGAGTGTGGTCCGCGGCAACAGCTGGCGGCAGGCTCGCCGCAGCAAGCGCTTCTCCTGTCCATCCTCATCATGAAGCTTCAGCCTGGGATCCAGCCTCATGCTCCAGGCAGCAAACTCTGGGTCCAGAAACGGAACCCGCGCCTCCAGCCCGTGCGCCATCGTCATTCGATCCAGGCGCTGCAGGTTCAGGCAGTGAAGACTGGTTAACAGAGCCACACATTCCGCGTGGAGCGCCGCGGGATTCGCCAGCGCACCCAAATGCTGATATCCGGCGAACAGCTCGTCCGCGCCTTCGCCGACGAGCACCACCTTCACGCTATCCGCCGCCAGGCGCGACAGCAGATAGTACGGGACCGCTCCGCGAACCAGCGCAGGATCGTAGGACTCCAGATGATAGATGACGTCCTCGAGCACGGTCACCACGTCATCGAACGTGAACACGCACTCACGATGGCGCGTGCCCAGCACCTTTGCCACCCCGCGCGCCGCCTCGAGATCAGCGGCCCCCTCCATGCCGGCCGCAAACGTCTGCGGGAAATCCAGGCGACGCACGGCCAGGGCCGACAGCACGCTCGAGTCGAGCCCGCCGGAGAGAAAGACCCCCAGCCGAGCAGGGCTCGTCAAGCGCTTGACCAGCGCCGCGTCCAAGCGGTCCAGCAGCTCGTCCCGAGAGATCTTGCGCTCGGTTCCCGGGCGCCTGGCCCAGCCCGGGGCAAACCAGTGCCGCACCTCGCCAGCGTGCGTGACATAGCTGCCCGGAGGCAAGGCCTTGAACCCGTCGCAGTGGGCGACCAGAGCCTTGAACTCCGATGCGAACCAGAGGTCGCGCCGCGACGCGTTCCAGCCCACGTACAGAGGCTTGACCCCGAAGGCATCTCGCGCCGCGAGAAAACGCCGGCCGTCACTGACGAAGAACGCAAACGGGCCATCGAGCTCGTGCACGCAGCCCGCGCCGAGATCCTCATACAGGTGCAAGATCAGCTCGGCATCGCTGCCGTTGTCCAGCCGATGTGAGACCAGCAGCCGTGAGCGCAGCCGCTCCTGGTTGTAGACTCGGCCGTTACAGACGAGGGCCAAGCGCCCATCTTTGCCCCGCACCGGCTGGGGCGCGGCGTCACCCAGCGCGAGCCGCACCTGCCCGAGCACGGCGCGACCAGTGGCTGCAGCGGCGAGACCGTGGGGCCCACGATGCTCCAGCACGCGCAGGACCGCTGCCAGCGGCTCAGACGCTGGGGCGCGCCGACTCGAGAAAAGCGCTGCAATCCCGGACATGGTTCAGCAATCCGACGGCCACGCCGGGCGTTGCGCGGACTGCAAGCGCCGGCACGTGCAGGGTAGCTCCGTTTCCGGAGCCGCCCAAGAAAAATGATTGATTCAGCAACTACCTGCATCGCCGCCCACGCGGACCTGCTTCAGCCCAGGAATGGTTCCGAGGGAAGTGGCGCGCGGCCGCCGTGAGGCGACGGCACGGCCGAGCTTTCCACCGCCAGGGCCTGCGCGCGCACGATGTCGCTCATCGCGATCAGACCGCGCAACGATGAGTCCGTTCGGTCCAGGACCAAGAGCTGACGCGAACCCAGCGAGTTCATCCGGACCACGGCGCGCGTCAGCGCGTCCTCCGGGGAAACTGAAGGGCCCGGCTGCGCCACGCTCGAGAGCGCACGCAGCACGCCACCCTGGGCCGCGACTCGACGCAAGCTTGCCACGTCCACCAGACCCAGGCACCGACCGTCCTCGGCCGTGACCGGGTACACGGAGAATGGCTCCCTGTGCACGGCGCCCAGCGCCTCGCCCACAGACAGGCGCCCGGCCAGTGTGCGCACGTCGGTGGTCATCGCTTGTTCTACCCGAAGCCGATCGAGACGGCTGCCCGCGGCAGCGCGCTGAGGCAGCTCGATGCCGTCCTGCTCGAGCAGCGCATCATACAGACCGCGCGAGTCGAACTGGCGAGCCACGAGATACGCGATGGCGTTGGCGATCATCAGCGGCAGCACCAGCGCGTAGCCGTCCGTCATCTCGAACACGATCAGCACTGCGGTGATGGGCGCCCGGATCACGCCGGAAAACACGGCACCCATGCCCACCAGGGCGAATTCCCCGACTTCGGAGTAACCGAGCAAGCGCTGGTCGAGCCAGCCCACCGAGCCGCCCAGCATGGCGCCGATGAATAGTGCCGGCGCAAACAGGCCGCCGGCTCCGCCGCTGGAATACGAGAACAGCGTGGCCGCGAATTTCAGCACGCCGAGCGTCAGCAATGTGGCGATCGGCAGGGAGCCCTCGAGCGCCTGCGAAAGCTCCGCATAACCACCACCCGCCACCCCCGAAGAGTGCACCAGCATCAGACCGAGCGCCGCGCACAGCCCCGTCAACAGGCCGCCCAGCGCGGGCCTGATCGCGGGCGGCAGCCCGATCTGGCGTTGAAACACCGCGCGCAGGCGCAGCAGCAAGCTGCTGAAGCCGGCCGAGACCAGCCCCGCGAGGCAGCCGAGCCCCGCGTACAGCGGCAGCGAGGCCATGTGCTGGAACGCGAGAGTGCGCTGCAGATTGAACACCGGATTGGACCCCAGACACTCGTGCTCGATGACGGCGGCCAGCGCAGCGGCGACAACCACCCCGGAAAGCAGCGTTTGGTCCAGGTTGCCCACGATTTCCTCGACCGTGAACGTCACGGCCGCGATCGGCGCGTTGAAAGCGGCGGCGACGCCCGCGGCGGCCCCCACGGGCAGCAGCCGCCGCGCGTTCTTGGGTGACAAAGCGAACCAGCGCCCAAGCGCGCTGGAGAACGCGGAACAAATATGGACCGTGGGCCCCTCCCGGCCCAGCGAAGCGCCGGAGCCCAGCTGCAACACAGTTGTCGCGAACTTGGCCGCCCCGTCGCGCAAACGAAGTCGGCTCGCGCGCACCGCGTAGGCCGCCTTCACCTGTGGGATGCCGCTGCCGGCCGCCGCGGGAAAAGCATGCGCCAGAATCAGCCCTGCCAGCAGCCCGCCGCTCATCGGGCACGCGAGGGTGAGCAAGAGCCACCAGGGCGCCGGGGCGTGTTGGGCTCGCTCGATCAGAAAGCGCTCCGCGGCCTGGATCGAGGAGTGGAACGCCACGGCGAGCAGTCCGCTGGCCCCGCCCGCGATCAAGGTCACCCCCAGCGTGCGCTGGGCCTCGCTGAGCGAGTGCCGGATGGTGTAGCGCACCAGGGCATCGCCCACGCGCCCTCCGGCGGAGTAGATGCCGGCTCTGACGCGCGCCAGAGCTGAGGTCATCTTGGAATCCGGCATCAGCCGTTCCTCCAATATAATTGCTGTTCCAATTATATTCCCATACGACCTCAGCGGGCGCCGTCCGATCTCGGAATCAAACGGGGGCTCGTGAACGGCCAGGCGTTCTGCGGTGGCGTGTGCGTGTCGGCCTGGCACCGGGCGCGGCAGACTCGCCCGGTGAGGCGAACCTGCACGCGCCCGGGGCCAGAGAAGCGTCGAAAATGGTGCCGACCCGGGGACTTCATGGCGTCGGCATGCCGCTTGCCCCCCATGGGCGCGGGTTTGCCCATTCGGTGCGTGCCCTCGTGCGATGCGCACACCATCGCGCTGTCAGCGGCCTTGCGCCGAGTGGGCGAGCCACCGCTCGCCCGTCAGGATCGGAACGAACGTGGATTCAGCGAGACAGGCGCCCGGCGCACCGGGCGCAGCGGCGCGCTGGTGCTCGAGCCGGAAAACTGGCGTCGGGACTTCTCGAACGGCAGCCAGCCAGCTCTGGTTTTGCATTCACCGCGGCATCGTCGGAGAGGTGTTCTTTCCGCGCATCGATCTCGCTGCACTGAAGGACCTGCGGCTGGTCGTCAGCGATGGGAAGTCTTTCCTCTCGGAGGAGAGCGCCGGGACCGAGTCGAAGGTCTCCTGGCTCGCCGAAGGCGTACCCGCCTTCACGCTGACGAATACCTGCCGGCTGGGGCGCTATGCGATCGAGAAGGCGATCGTGACCGATCCGCTGCGCCCTGCTCTGCTGCAGCTCACGCGCTTCCGGGCGCTACAGCGGCCCGCCAGCGATTACCGGCTGTATGTGCTGGCCGCGCCGCGGCTCGACAATCGGGGAACGGGCAACAGCGCGCGGGTCGGCGAGTACAAGGGGCAAAGCATGTTGCTCGCTGAAACGGAGGCGCACGGCATGGCGCTGGCCTGCTCCGTACCGTGGCTCCATTCCTCGGTCGGCTACGTGGGCTGCTCGGATGGCTGGGCAGATCTCCAGAAGCATCAGCGGCTGACCTGGAACTATGCGTTCGCACCGAACGGCAATGTGGCGCTGGCGGCCGAAATCGACCTGTCGCAGGGTTGCGAGTTCGTGCTGGTGCTGGGCTTTGGCAACACAGCGAACGAGGCGGCGCACCGCGCGCGTGTGAGCCTGGCGCTGGGCTTTTCAGCAGCCTGCCAGCGCTATGTGGGCGAATGGACCGAGTGGCAACGAACGCTCCTGCCCTTGGCCTCTGCGCTCGAGGCCAACACGACCGCCTACCGCGTCAGCACCGCCATGCTCGCTGCCCATGAATCGAAGGCCTGTCCCGGTGGCATCATCGCGAGCCTGACGGTGCCCTGGGGTGAGGCTCATGGCGATCAATTCGCGGGCGGCTACCACCTGGTCTGGCCGAGGGACGCTTGTGAGACGGCGGGTGCTCTGCTGGCAGCAGGCGCAGCATCCGACTTGCATCGAGTGCTTCGCTTCTTCCAGACGACGCAGGAAGCGGACGGCCACTGGCCGCAGAACATGTGGCTCGATGGCACTGGGCACTGGAAAGGAATCCAGCTCGACGAGGTCGCCGCGCCGATCCTGCTGCTGGACTTGGCCGAACGTCGCGGCGCCTTGAGTTCGGAGCAAGCCGGCAGTTTTTGGCCGATGGCGCGCCGCGCGGCGGGCTTCCTGGTGCGAACCGGGCCCGCCACTCCCCAGGATCGCTGGGAAGAAGACGCGGGGCTCAACCTCTACACTCTCGCGAGCAGCACCGCGGCGCTGCTCGTCGCGGCAGAGCTGGCGGAGCGCCACGGCGAGAACGGGTTGGCTCGGTACCTGCGAGAAACGGCGGACTACTGGAACGACAACATCGAGCACTGGCTGTATGTACGGGACACGCCGCTCGCGCGCAAAGTCGGCGTAACAGGATACTACGTCCGCTTCGCGCCTCGCCAGAGCCTCGAGGAATGCTGTCCGCTCAGCGAGTTGCAGGTTCGCATCGCCAACCTGCCCGACGAGGCCAGTCAGTTTCTGGCTTCGGAGATCGTCAGTCCTGACGTGCTGGGTCTGGTTCGCTGGGGCCTGCGCTCCGCTGGCGACGCGCGCATCGTCGAGACACTGCGTGTGGTGGACAGCGTGCTGAAGGTCGATACCCCCAACGGCCCGTGCTGGAAGCGCTACAGCCATGACGCTTACGGAGAGCACGCCGATGGCTCGGCTTTCGACGGGAGGGGCATCGGGCGGCCCTGGCCGCTGCTCGTGGGGGAGCGTGCTCACTACGAGCTCGCGGCAGGCAACCGCGACCGGGCGCTCGAGCTGATGGCGCGCATGCAGCGCTTTGCCTCCGAGTCCGGACTGATCCCGGAGCAGATCTGGGACGGCCCGGCCATTCCCGAACGCGATCTCTTCCCGGGCCAGGCGAGCGGATCAGCGCGGCCCCTGGTCTGGGCGCACGCCGAGCACATCAAGCTCTTGCGCTCACTGCACGAGGGGAGCCTGTTCGACTTGCCGCCGCAGACGGTTCGGCGCTACCAGCTCGACCGCTGCCCCTCCACGTTCGCGTGCTGGCGGCCTGACGCGCGCAGGCGCACCATGCCCGCCACGCGAATCTTGCGCATTGAAGCATCCGCCCCCTGCACCGTGCGCTGGAGCGCGGATGGCTGGCTCAGCCAGGCGGAGGTCGAGGCACGAGACTCCGGAGCCGGCATCTTCTTCAGCGACCTTGCAACGGCGCATCTGCCGCCAGGAGCCCACGTTCGCTTCCAGCTGCGCTGGGCTGGGGTGGAGCCCCGAGAGGAAGGCGAGTTCGGAGTTGTCATCCAGGCCGGCGCGGCTGGCGCGCGCGCCGCCACGCAAGGCGACCCTTGACGGGGCTCGCCGGAGCCGGACGGACTCCGCCTTGCGGCGCCGATCACTGCGAGTAGGCGATGGTGGTCAGCAGGGCCTCCGCTGCCTGGCGCGAGTCGAGCCGGGTATGTTGCACCACGATGGGCACGTCCGACTGGAACACGCTGGCGTAGTCGGTGCCCAGCGGGATCGGTGCCGGATCACGCAACTCGTTGAAGCGAAGGTGGACGGTACGGCGCGCGGGAACCAGCACCTGATACGGTCCCCAGGGGTCCCGATCGGAAAAATACAAAGTGATGGCGACGTGCGCGTCCGCATCGCCCGCATTGAGCAAGCAGGCTGTCTCGTGGCTCAGCATCTCCGGCTGCGGGCCGTGACTACCGGCCGGGATGTAACCTTCGGCAATTGCCCATACCTTGCGTCCGATGATCGATGACATGCGTGGCTCCTTTGCAGCTCGAGCGCGGCCTCGCCGCTGCGCCCATCCGCGCGATGCAAGACGCAGGCCGGCGATCCGCTTGCCCAGCCTGGATTGGAACGCGCGATGCATGGACTCTCACGGCTCCTGCGGCGCGGGCGTTCGCTCGCGCGGCTCGGAGTGCTCGCTGACGTGAAAGGAGGAAGACATGTATTACCCCTGGACTTGGTGGTGGGTGACCTGGATCATCCCGATGGCGTTCGTCGCCTGGGCGCTCTTCAGCTGGAGCGGCGGGCGTTACAGGCGCTACGGGCCCTACAGAGGCTATGGCTATGGCCCCTACCTGCGTGACGAGTGGGACGACCATTGGACCTGGCCGCGGCGCGGGCCGACCAGCAAAAACCGCAACCGAGGGCCGCTGAACTACCGGCGCTCGGACGCGCGCATCGCTGAGGACATCAACGATCGGCTGCTGCTGGATGAGGAGATCGATCCGAGCGCCATGTCCGTGCAGGTCCGAGATGGGGCCGTCATTCTGCAGGGCATGGTCGAAACGCGCTTCGAAAAGCGCCTGGCGGAGCGGATCGCCGATGGTGTCGCTGGCGTCACCGACGTCGAGAATCAGCTCAAAATCGGCAGGCTGGACCGGATGAGCCAGCCGCAGGCGCCCAGCCCATTGAGCAATGCCGCGCCGACGGAGGCCACCTCCCATTGAGGCGCCGGGCTGTGCTTTCCATGGCTCAACGGATACCGACGCGCGCATCGCTCAGCACCACGTAGCGCTGGAAAAAGCCAAACACGGCCAGGACCGGCAGAGTGGAGAGCACGGCACAGGCGAGAATGGCTCCCCAGTCGACGGGCGGAGCCGTGAACAAGGCCGCCAGGGCGACCTGCACGGTGTGCGTGCTGGCGCGCGTCGACATCAAGAGCGGCCACAAGAAGTCGCTCCAGTGAGTCAGTAAATCGAGCAGCACGACCGTCGCCAGCGCGGGCCTGATCGCCGGCAGGGCGATACTCCAGAACTGGCGGCAAACGCCGGCGCCGTCGAGCAAGGCGGCCTCTTCCAGCTCGCTCGGCAAGCTCAGAAATTGCTGCCGGAGGTAGTAGATGTTGAAGGCCTTGGCCACGAAGGGCAGCGATAGGGCCAGCAGTGCCTGGCCCCCGCTGCCAGCGAGGCCCAGGTCTCGCGCCGTGAAGAACAGCGGGATGGCCAGCACCTCCACCGGCAAGATGATCAGGGCCACGACCGCCGAGAACGCGAGGTCCCGCCCGCGAAACTCGAGCCGGGCGAAGGCAAAGGCTGCCAGGGAGTTGACCAGCAGCCCGCCGCCTCCGATCACGGCCACCTGCGCCAGCGAGACGAAGATCGCATGCGCCAGCCCGGCTCGGCGGATCGCCGCGCCATAGTTGCTCAGCGTCCAGCCCTGCGCGGCGAACACTCCCCCCAGGCCGGAAGCAAAGATGCCGGCGTTCTCCCGGAAGGACGCAGCCAGCAGCCACAGCAGGGGTGCCAGGTAAGCGACAGCGCACAACGCTGCCAGCGCCCAGCGCAGCGCCCGGCTCATGTGCGCTCCTCCCGGAGCGCCCAGCGTTGCACCAGCGTGAGCAGGAGGACGGTCAGCAAGAACAGGAACGCTCCGGCGCTGGCGAGCCCCAAGTCTTGCGCCACGAACGTAGTGTCATAGATGAGCTGGATCAGCGACAGGGTCGAGTCCATCGGCCCGCCGCGTGTCATCAAGTATGGCTGTACAAACAGGCGAAAGGCGAGGATCGTGGTCACGCTCAACAGGAAAACGATCGTGTTGCGCAGCGCCGGCAAGGTCACAAACCAGGTCCGCTGCCAGCCGTTGGCGCCGTCCAACCTGGCGGCCTCCAGAAGCTCGCGCGGCAAGGCCTGCAACGCGGAGACGAACACCATCAGCTGCAGCCCGACCCCTTGCCAGACCGACATCAGCGCCAGCGCCGGCAGCGCCAGCTGCGGCTCGCGCAACCAGGCGTGCGGAGCCATTCCGAAGGCCGTCAGAAGCGCGTTGATGGGACCGCTCTGCCCCGACTCACTCGGCTGATAGAGCGCGGTCCAGACCACGGCGAGAGCCGGCATGGCGACCATCGTGGGCAAGACGAAGACCGCCCTCAGCCAGCGCCATTCCCGCTCCGGGCGGGTCACCCACAAAGCGAGGAAGCAGGCCAGGGCGGTCTGCACGGGCACCACCAGCAGTGCGAACAGCGCGGTATTGGCGAAGGCCTGGCGAAAGCGCTCATCCCGCAGCACGGCCGAGTATTGTGCGCCGCCCAGCCAGTGCTGTCGGGGCAGCGCCAGCAGGTCGGTGGCATTGAGGCTCCACCAGAATGCGCGCAGCAGAGGCCAGACGACAAACAAGCTCAGCAGCACCAGCGCGGGCAGCAGGAACAACCAACCGACATGGCGGCTTTGCCTTCGTCGCCACCCGCTCACCCGGCCCCCCTCCCCCGCGCGCCGAGCCGACGCTCGATCACCGCGGCGACCTCCGCTTCGGCCTGCTCCAGCCGGGCCCCCACGGCGCTGCCGTGCGCGATATCGCGCAGCGCGGCAGCCCAGCGCTGCGTCAAGGTCGCGTAAAATCTCGTGCGCGGCCGAGGACGCGCCAGGTGCTCCAGCTGCTGCTGAAACAGCGCATACGGCAGCTCCCGATACTCCGGGAACGAGCTGAACGCGGAGCGCCGAGCGGGGACGGCGCCGTTGGCCCGGACCAGCGCTGGTATGCCCGTGCGCGAGCCGGTGATCCAGCGCACCCAGCTCGCTGCTCGCTCGCTGATGGGCGAGTTCGCCGCGACGGCCCAGCAGTAGCTTCCGCACGGCGCCACGGGCCGCGGCCCCAGATGCGGCAAGACCATCACTCCCAACGCGGCACCCTTGCGAGCGAGATGCGAGCGCGCCATCCAGTGGCCGCTCCAATCCATGGCTACCTTGCCACTGCCGAACGGGTCGGGATCGATCGGATCCTTTGCGGCGAAGCCCTGCACAAACAGCTCCTGCCAGGCAGTCAAGCTGCGCACATTGGCCTCGCTGGCGAGGACGCCTCGGATGCTGACGCCGTCCTCGCCGATGATCCTGCCTCCCCCGGACCAGACCACCGGCGTGAAGGCGTACGTGAACCATTCGTCCGCACTCTCGTTCATGTGCAACGAGAGTGGCTCGATTCCGGCGCTCACCAGCTGCCGGCAAGCCTCGAGCAGCTGGGGCCAGGAGTACCCGCTAGCAGCCTCTGGCGCGGCGATCCGAGCGCGCTCGAGCGCGCGGCGGTCGTAGTAGATCACCGCGGCCGAATCGAACGCTGCCAGCGTGTACAGACGCTCCCCCACCGTGCCTTGCGCCAAGACGGTCGGCAGGAAGTCATCCAGCTCTTCGCGCGAAAAGAACGGCTCGAGCGGGGCCAGCAACCCCGCGTCGACGAAGCGAGCGACCAACGGTCCGTCGAGCTCGAAAGCGTCCGGCAGATCCTGCGCCGCCGCCGCCACCGATAGCTTCTCCAGGTATTGAAAATCCGGAAAAAAGCTGGCCTCCACCGCGACCCGTTCGCGCGCGTGTGCCCGTTCGAACTCGGCCACGAGCGCGAGCAGCGCCTGGTGCTCCGCCTCCTGCCCCTGGTGCGACCAGACGCGCAAGGGGCGCTCGCGGCCGCCGCGCTGCCCGCAGCTACCCTGGAGGGCAGCAGCGCACCCGACCACCATGCGGGACAAGCAGCTCCGGCGGCTGATGGTTTGTCGGCGGCCAGGTCGGGCTTGCACGGCGCCGACGATACCCCTCGCGCGCCGCGATCTCAAAGTGTGACGCCAGCAGGAGCGGCACGGCGCAGGGGCACGGGGGCAGCCCCTGCTGCTTTCGCGCGGGGCGACTCCTTTTGTCACACTCGCTGTCGAAACAGCTTGCTCGACTCGCATCCCATTTTCACGCTGAACCACTCCGTCTCCTTCAACATATCAGCGCCCTGCCCTGGTAACGCGCTCCTGGGCATCATCGCGGGCCACGTCCCCTTGTGATTCAGCGAGAGCTCCTCGCCGGGTCCATAGGCGCGGACGAGCCACATGAGCGCCTCTAGCTCCAGAGGTACCGCGGGCTGTACGTGCGGCCGAGCTGCGAGAGCGACTCGACGTGCAGCCTCTATGTTGGGACGCGAAGCGTGCCTAGGGCGAGGCGGCGACGCCGTCCGGCTCGCCCTGCTGGCGACTCTGCTGCACTGGGCACGCTAGCGCTTCGCCGCAGATTCCGCTATCAGTTGTGTCTCTTGATTGGTGTTGCAATCTTGTCGAGCGACGCTGTTCATCGCTCTACATGCGACGCGCCCGAGCAGCTCTTGCAACTTAGAATTGCCCAAATCGCGGTCCATGCTCCACGCGATGCCGCGCCCGCACCTCGCTCCGTCGTTGTCGGGAAGCTCGTCAGGTTTGCGCGCTTGCTCGGCTCGCTCGGTCCCGCTATCAGCGTCCACGGCATTCTGGGCGCAGCCGCGCATCAAGATGTGAGGAAGCGCAGGCGACCGGCGCGCGACCAGGCGGGTTTTGCGACTTGCAGGAAGCTCGCGCCAGGGGTTCACAACTGTGAAGTCGGATGAGAAGCTAGCTCCCACCACGCAAGAAGAGGTGTCGATGGTCACGAAGAATCTGCTCAAACCGTTCCTTTTCCGCTCACTCCTTGCCTCGGGCGCTCTGTTGGGCGCTGCTGGCGCGCTCGGGTGTCAGCCGGCAGCCGCAAAGGCTCCGGACGAGGCGAGCAGTGGCGGGAGCAGCTCAGCAGCGGCAGCGCCGCTGGCCCCATCAAATCCGCACGCACAGGACGAGCAGGCGGCGCACGTCAGAGCCGATGCCTGGCTCGCGCTCATCGATCAAGAGGAGTTTGCGCAGAGCTGGGACAGCGCAGCTCCCCTCTTCAAGTCCTCGGTGAAGAGCGAGGATTGGGGAAACGCGGTCCGGAACGCGCGCAAGCCGCTGGGCGCGCTCTCCTCGCGAAAGTTCCGCGCCACCGAATACAAGACGTCTCTACCGGGCGCGCCCGATGGCGAATACGTGGTCGTCTATTACGATACGAGCTTTGCTCAGAAGCAATCCGCCAGGGAGATCGTTACGCTCATGAAAACTGACGGCGACTGGCGAGTGGCGGGCTATTTCGTGCAATGAGGTGCCTGCCCCGAGTGGCGCGACCGCCGAGTGACAGTGCGCCAGGGGGGGCGCCGAGCAGTGAGTTCCTGAACAGGGCTCGTCGGTGCCTGCGCCCAGCGACGCCAGGAGGGTCCTCGCGACTCCAAAGTCCCGCACGCCTCCGAGCTGTCGGCTGTCGATCAACGACACGACCAGCCGGCGACGGATTTTGTTCGGCCCACGTCCTGGCCCACTGCGGTGCCGGGAGCGCCAGGCAGACCCGTGCGAGGGCGAGCAGCGTCACGATCCGTGGGGCACGCGGGGCAGAGTGCCTGCCACGCTCTGGCGGGCACCAACTGGTCTCGATCCGACGGCCGTCGGACGCTCGCGTTCACGAACCCACGCCGAGTCGGTCGCAGAGCAGCAGGAATTCGTGCCTCACGTCGGGGAGCCTCGGCAGCTCCAGCTGCGCGAGGTCGTGATCGACGCGTTGCCCGGTCCGGGAGCTCAGATCGCTGAGGTAGTTATCATGCACCTCGATGGCCGTTCGATAATCGTCGTGGAATCGCCGCTTCTGCTCTCGGTGTTACGCTGGACATGCTGGAGACGCAGGCGATCCGCGGGGCGCGAATACTGGTCCGCTGAGGCATGCAAGATCGGTTCGAAGACTTTGCGATCCAGGAACTCGATCAGTTGCTGGCGGGGATCTTTGGGTTTGGAAATGTCCTCGAAGCTGCAAATGGCGCGCCGATTGCGAGGATCTGGCGCGCGATGCGATCCTTGATCGCACGGACGCTCGAGGTCCGCGGCCTCGACGAGGTAGAGCCTGCGCATTTGCCCGAGCTGTCGCTGTCCCACCGCGACCTCTTCGCGCGTGTGGGCACGGGCCGGACCCAGCACGTTCTACTCCGCGCGGGCAAGGTCGACGCCATCCGACGGGGATGTCGGTGGCGCGCTCGTCGCGCTCGCCGACGTCGGGATCTTCATCGGAGCTCTCATCGGGGGGCCATATCGAGCTGCTGACGGGATCGCGCTGAACGAATACAAGTTCATGAGGGATGCGGCTCCGAGCCAGGATCGGACTGAGCGCCTTGGCCCACCTCGGGTGGCTCTTTGGAAAAGCGCCGTCCCACGAGCACATCCGTGGAAGAATGGGCTAAAATCGAGAGCACAATCACGAGCGCGACCGGCTGAAACAGCCAATGTCCGCGGGGCACGCCAGTTTGGAGCAGCAGTAGCGCATAAAACAACGACGCGAAGCCCTTGGGCCCAAACCACGCAGCCGCGAGCCACTCTCCGCGCGTCAAGCCGCCGTTCACCAACGCGAGCGCGAGCGCGAGCGGGCGCGCTGCCAAGAGAGCGATCAGCGCGAACGCGAAGCCCGCAACTCCGGTCTCGAGAAGGTGCTGAATGCTCAGCATCGCCCCCAGGATCAGCAGCGCCGCCAGCTTCAGCGCCTCCGTCACTGGATCGCCGACCTCTTTGAGCGCGGTCGCCAGTGACGGGCTGGTGGTTGCTAGCGTCGCTCCGGATGCAAACGCCGCCAGGAATTCGTTGGCGTGAAGCAGATCGCTGAGCGCATAAACGGCACAGCCCACGGCGATTCCGCCCAGTGACCGATAGCGCTGCGATACTCCGAAGAACGAGCGCTTCTCCAGCCAGGTGAATGCTCCCGGAGCGATCACACCGAGCGCGATGCCGAGCCCGCCTTCACCCAGCGTGCTCCAGAGCCTAAGCTCCTGGCGGCGCAGCAGGTCGAGCAGGGTCACCACGACGGGCAATGCGAGCCCGTCATTCAGACCACTCTCCACGGCCAGCAGCCGCCGGAGTCGCACCGGAACCGCCTCGCGCCGCAGCAGCTCTCCCACGAGGGTCGGATCCGTCGGGCTCAGAATTGCGCCCACGAGGAACGCCTCCAACCAGGTCATGCCCAACACGAAATGGCCACCGAGGGCGATGGTGCCCGCCGTGAGCGGCATTCCGAGCAAGAGAGCACGACCGGGCAAGCGCCAGGCACGCGAGAGCCTGCGCAACGGAAGCTCCGTCCCCTCCACGAACAAGACTCCAAAAAGCGCTAGCTCGGCGAAGAAGCGCATCGTCGCATCGTTTGCCTCGAAGCCCAGGAGCTGAAACCCGGACGCCCCCACGGCACCGCCCGCGAGCAGGAACATGACGGAGGTCGACAGTACGCTCCGCTGCGCGTACTCGGACACCAGTACCGCGGCCATCAGAGCCAGGCCAAAGGCCAGCAACAAGGACATGAGTCAACCGCCGGGAGCTGCCGCGATCAACGGCACGCGCCATCTACCTGTGAGGCCGAAACGAACGCGTCCAGAGTGGCTCGAAATCGGTCGTGGACCGCTGCCGCCTGAAACGCGAGCGAGTCCCCCTGCCTCGAGCCCCCGACGGCTGCGCGCGCGGCGCGGCGCCCTGCGCCGACAAACGCTGGGTACCTGGGCTCTGGTGGTGGCCTGGCTGCCGGAGCAGGCCACCAGGATCAGAAGCAGCGCACCAGCAAGGCGACCAGTCCGGTGCGGTGCTTTTTGGTTCATGGTTGCCTCACGCGCCTTCCAAGACCGCGCGGCAGAAGAGCCAAGATGGCGGCGGCCGTACTCATTGATGCGTTTCTTTGTTGCTCCAAACAGCGCTGCCAAGAGGTGCAACTATGCGATCGGATGATGGCGCGTGGATCGCGACGGTGGCCATGCGCCCCGCACGTGGCGCGGCCGCAAGCCCGCCCTCGCCAGCGCTTCCCGTTGCGCACACTCACATTTTCTCCTTTATCCCGCGCCGGAGCAGCCAGCAATTGACCGGATAGCTGGTGGCAAAGCCGCAGAACATCGCCACCTGCATCATCATCCAGAACACTGGAGTCGCCTTGTCGAGCTCGCGATGAAAGAGGCCGAATGTGGCAACAGCCATCCAGCCGAACATGCCGACCTGCCAGGCGAGCAGCGATAGAGTGTCCGCCTTGAAGGCTTTGCCGAGCGCCGCCGCTGTGGTCTTCTCGCTCACCGGTTTGATCGCAAAGTACTGGAATGCAATGCCGAAGACGAAGGCGAGCAGCAAGTCGTAGATCCACGCTCCAAAGATCTCATGGCCAAAGATCCTGATCGGTAGGGCCAGGATCAGCAACTCCGCGACAATGTCGCCCAGCAGGCAGCCGCTGCCACAGTGCGACGTGCCCTTTGCCGCGAGCACCGAGAAGGGCTGTTGCCTGTTTGGTGGCGGCTCACCCTCTTGCGCGGCACGCGCCACCGCGCGCTCCTCCCCCGCGCGCCCGTAACGAAAATACGCCCACAAACCGGCGGGCCCCGACCAGATCGCTGTCAGCGGCCACACGAGATGCATGATCCACATGTGCTGGCGATGGCCGAGCGCCAGGTGGAACGCGACCAGCAGCCCTGACACGACGCCGGCTGCCAATGTAGCCCAAGCGATCCAGTTCAACATCGGGGAGAATCCATTGGCTAGCCACCCGATGACTTCGATGCAGATTCCGGGCCAGGTGCCGGCCACGCGCCGGCTGCACGGCGCGGTCGGACTGCACCATCGGCGTACGCCGGTGCTCCCTGATGCATCGTGTGCATGAACTGGGACATGCAGGTCGGGCGCGCTTACGTCATTTCATTGCCTGGATTTCTAAATGCGGACGCCACGCGAGCATGTGTCCGTGCTGCAAGCTCACGCTTGCACTACAGGCAAGCGGCGCGAGCGGTAGTCGTTGTCGAGACAGGCCGCTTCGCTCGGCCGCTCTCGGAGCGCCATGCAACGGATGTGCCGTAGCCCGGTGTCGCTCATGGACCTGGTGCTCGGGAGTTGATTGTTTTACCAACCAGTTTGATGGATCCGCAGTCGGTTCTGATCAGTGGAATCGGGATAGCTGGGCCCGCCCTTGCCCACTGGCTTCTGCACCACGGCTTCCGGCCCACGCTGGTCGAGCGCTCGCCGCGGCTGCGGCGATGCGGCTACATCATCGACTTCTGGGGCGTTGGGTATGATCTCGTCGAGCGCATGGGTTTGCTCGAACAAGTGCGGGCCGCGGGCTACCAGCTCGACGAAGTGCGGCTCGTGGACGGCCAGGGCCGCCGTGCGGGAGGCTTTGACGCAGATGTGTTTCGCGCAGCCACCGCGGGGCGCTTCACCAGTCTGATGCGAGGCGAGTTGAGCGCCATCCTCTACGGCGCCATCGAGCAACGGGCAGAGGTCTTGTTCGGGGATTCCATCTCCGCGCTGGATGACGCCGGCGACAGCGTGCTCGTGCACTTCGAGCGGGGCGGTTCTCGCCGCTTCGATCTGGTGATCGGCGCCGATGGCTTGCATTCCGGCGTGCGCAGCTTGGTCTTCGGTCCGTCGTCGCAGTTCGAGAAGTACCTCGGCTATACCGTCGCCGCTTTCTCGGTGTCCGGCTATCGTCCGCGCGACGAGAACGTCTACGTCAGCCACGCTGTTCCGGGCAAGACCATCAGCAGGTTCAGCATGCGGGAGGATCGGACGATGTTCCTGCTGGTGGTCACGGATTCCGGAGTACGAGCAGCTGCGCTCTCGGATGGCGACGCCCAGCGCGCCTACTTGCGCGATCAATTTTCGAACGTCGGCTGGGAATCCCCGCAGATCCTCGCCGCGCTGTCACGGTCCGACGACCTCTATTTCGATCGCGTGAGTCAGGTGCGCATGCCGCGCTGGTCGCGAGGGCGCGTCGCGCTGGTGGGAGATGCCGCGTTCGCCCCTTCACTGCTGGCGGGCCAAGGCTCCGCGCTGGCGATCATCGGCGCCTATGTGCTGGCGGGTGAGTTGGCTCGCGCCAACTCCGTCGCGGCAGCATTCCAGCGCTACGAGTGGCAGCTGCAGGCCTTTCTGGAGCAGAAGCAAGATGCCGCCCTGCGCTTCGCTCAATCCTTGGTGCCCGCCTCTCAGCTGGCGATCCGCATCCGCAACCTGGTGACCAAGGCCTTGGCCGTGCCCAGCATCGCCCGGCTCGCCATGGGCACGAGCCTGCTCGACCGGATACAGTTGCCGGATTACGGCTGAAGGCCCTGCTGCCTGCGTCAATCGCGGTAGCGCCGTCGCCGGACCTCGGTCGGCTCCCGCGCTCGGTCTCGGCCGGGGCGCGCTCTCCGCTGTGGCTCGAGATAGCGAGGCGGAGACGCCCGGCGAGCAGAGGAGTCGCTCCTGCGCTCGCGATAACGGCGCAGCTCCGCGGGCTCCCGGCGAAACACCGCCCAGCCGTGCGGCGTCGAATAGTACCAGCGCCCGCGAATCAGATACGCGGGACGACCTCGGTACTCACGGTGCGGGTAGTACCAATATCTTGGCGGCGGCCGGTTCACGAATGCAACGGGATAGTCATAGACGACTCCCGTGCGCAGCTGGACCTCCCCCGTGCACGCGGCGGACGCCGTGAGCAGGCCGGCCGCCAGCAGAGCGACGCAGGTGTGTTGCAGTCTGGTGAGAGGCAGTGTTGCAGGGATGAACATTAGGCCGGTCCAGGACGGAGAGTCGGTGCTCGCGCTCCCCTCCTCGGCAGGCGGAAGGGTCTCGAGCTCGAGAGAGCTCGAGCAAGACCAGTGCCAGCGCTCGCACGGGCCCCTCTGGTGCTGCGCCGCTTCGGTGTGGCCGGGTTACGCCCGAGCCAGGGCCAGCGCTTCGCAGCCACCGGCTCCCCCTCCCGCGATGGGCACCACCAGCACCGAGCAAGGCACATGCTCGACGACGCGCACCGGTACACTGCGCCGTAGCCAGCGCGCCCACCAGGTTTCGGGGCGCGCCCCGACCGCGACCAGATCGACGCCGCCGCCGCGCGCCTCCCGCAAGATCGCTTCCACCGGATCGAGCTCCTCGGCCACGAGCGGCGTCGCCGAGGTGGGCAGCTCACGCACCGCCTGGTAGAGGCGACTGCGCTCGAGCTCGAGCAGGGTGCGCGCGGAGCTGCGCGGTTCCGATAGCACGAGCTCGATGGCGCTGAGCACCGCGATCGGACTCAGATTGTGCAACGCGATCAGCGGCATCGCCAACCTGCGGCTGAGATACGTGGCCGCGCGCAGGACCGGATAGCTGCAATCCTCCAGGTCCGTCGCCGCAACGATGGCATCTCCCGCTGCGTGCTGCCGGGCCACGAGGACCGGGACCAGAGCTGAGTGCGCCAGGGCCGTCACCTCTTCGCCTGCGCCGCGTGGCGCGGGAACGACGATCATGCTCGCGTCGATGGCCCGCGCATGGACCGCTGCTTGCTCCGTGAAATTGCCCCAGCGCAGGTAGAGCGCGTCGGCTTCTCCGTCGGTGCCCAGAGCCTCTGCGAGCCACCCGCGCGCGCGTTCCGCGGCGTCTCCCAGCGCGCCCCAGGGGGCGAGGGCGCACCTGCGCTCCGGACACAAGGACTCCTCACCCGCGTTCAGCGGCGACACGCACAGCGCATGTAGCTCCGACTCCAGCGCGCGCGCCAAAACCATCGCGCGCTGCAAGCTCCAAGCCGTGCGCGTCCGCTCCTCGAAGGCGAACAAGATGCGCGCCGGCGGCCGCAGCAGGATTCTCGTGCCGGCCAGGCCCTCCGAGCCCCCGGGCGCAGTGCGAACTACTGCGCGAAACTGTCGGCTGAGCATGGCTCGTTCCCGCTCGGGTTCAGGGGGATCCGGTGCGCCGCGCGCGAGGCTGCCGGTTCGCAGGCCACGCGCCCTGGAGCGCGCCCAGATGTCCACATCGGAGCCCAACCGCGCCCGCATCCAAGCGAGTCGCAAAGGCTACGGGCGCCGACCCTCGGCGCCGCAGCTGGCTCCCGCAACATCGCGCTGCGAACGCCCCGCTGCAGGTTGCCGTTGATCCGCCGTTCCATGTCGAGATGCTAGCCAAAAACCCAAGGGGTGCGTATACAAAAGTAATTGCAACAGCAATCACATGTATCTCGCGCTCGAGCTCCTCGGGCTGCAAGGAGGGACTATGCGCAATGGGCGAGGCGCCTCGTCGGGGCGAAGGCCTGCGCTGCGCTCGGGCGGTTTGAACGAGTCATCGGCCCTGCCCGCGTCGCCAGGTCCCGTGGTGCTGGCTCTGTTCGAGAGCGGGCGCCCGAGCTCCTGCTTGCGCTGGGCCGCGCGGCTGGCTCGCGATGCCAGGACGCACCTGCACGTCGTGCGAGTCCTGCCCGAGGAGGAGGATGTCGGCTGTGCGCTGGGCTCGCACAACGCGCTCGCCATTCTGCGCGCCGTGGAGCACACGCTCGTGTCCCATCGGGCAACCTGCTCCTGGCTGCGACAGCTCTCGTCGGCGGACAGCGTGCCGCGCCGATTCTCGATCGTGCGCGGCGAGTTCGTGACGCAGGTCGCGCGCTACGTGGAGCAGGTCCAGGCCCAGCTGCTGCTGCTCCCCCCTCGGACTGACGGGGTCAGCGAGCTCGTGGCCGAGCTCAGCGCCCGCACCCGGACGCCGGTGCTCGTGTCGAGGCGCCCCTGCACGCTGCAGACGATCGTCGCGGCCACCGACCTGCGCGACAGCGAGTATCCGGTGCTGCGCTTCGCCGGCGCGCTGGGCGGGCGCCTGAACAGCGACATCGTCGCAGTCCACAATCTCGACCCGCAGCCCGTCGCCGGCTCCGAAGCGCTGCGCGCTCCCGCGGACGTGCTACGAGGCGAGCCCGGTCGAGCCGCAGGGATGGCGCGGCTGCGGCGCGCGTCCCAACAAGTGCTGGCGCCCGTGCAGGCGGTGGTGCGCGACGACGCGGACCCGGTCGACGCCATTCTGGATGAGGCGCGGGCGCGCGATGCCCATCTCGTCGTGGTAGGACTGAGGCCCGGCCGGCGACGCTCCGGCGTGGCCGCCCGTGTGGTCGATCTCGCACAGCGGTCAGTCCTGGTGATTCCCATCTCGCACGAAGGCGAGCCCTGAGCAGGGGCAGGAGGGAGATCGCGGGTCAGCTGCTGTCGCTGGCGCTTCAGGCGTTCGGGAGCCCACTGCGGCGGTTCTTGTCGATGATGCCGACGATGAGCAGCAGAAACGCCGCGAGCCGGGGGAGGAAGGCGCTCGAATCCGTCTCCGGAACGTCGGGCGCGCGGGCCAGCGTGAACCAGTTCGCGGCCAAGGCAATGAAGGCGCAGGAGAAGAACAGAAACAGGCGATCACGGCTATCGCGCCAGAAGCGAAGAAAAAACAGGCTCGCGACGACGGACGCGGCGATCAGCGCTCCACCCAGTATCGGATTCATTGCCGCTCCCAGATCAACCCGAACAACAGAACCCCGATCGCGGCGAGCGCGACCGCCCCCCTCGAGTCGCTGAGGTCCACGTAGGGGATCAGCACCAGATCCACGAACAGCAGGATGTTGTTCAGCGCCAAGCCAGCAAAGCAGAGGCTGGCCCAGAACAACAGGCGCGCCCGCGAGGCGATGTAGCCTCGCAGCAAGAGCAGCGCGCAGATCACGCTCGTCGCAGCGCACAGCGCGTATACGGCTTCAGCCATCCGGCTTCTCGCGCTTACCGAACACGAATGCGTTGGAGAACACACCCAGTGCTCCCGAGCGCAGACGCTGAATGGCATTGGCCGTCATGAGCCGCATGATGGCCACGCGCTGCGTCCCATACGTTTCGACGAGCCGCCGCGTCATCTGTGCCAAAGCCTCGGACCTCGGCAAGTAGCGAAAATGGAGGCCGGCGTTCGAACCAGCAGCGGCGAGCAGGCCACGAGCGCTCAGCCTGCGGAGCTCCTCCTCGGCCACGGAATCTCGAATCCGCAGCTCCTCCGCGACGTCCAACGCGGACCAGGCAAGCTCGGCGCGGCGCTGCAAGAGCACCAGAATCTCGAGCTGTTCCAGCGATTCGACATGCTCCTGCAGGAAGCGTTGCACGTCTGCGGGCACATCGAGATCGGCCATTCCGAAGAGTTCCTATCATGCCTCCCCCCAGCCCATGCCGCCACTCACGGCGTCACTCCGATCCATACATGATTGCAGGAGCAAGCAGTAGCGCCGGTCTGACGGCGCGCGCGTTCAATGCCGGCGCTCCTGGCTGCGCCGCGCCGCTGACTCCTTTTGTCACACTGGCACAAAAGGAGCCGCCCCAACGCGCGCTCACCCCCGCGCGGAGCCCGCCAGCTCCGCTTCCTTTTCGAGCTCGCGCGCCACTGCCTCCAGGACGACTCTCGCCGCCTCCACCTTGGCGCGCGGCAAGGAGGCGAGCGCACGCTGGATGCACGCCTCCACGCTGCCCGGCACTTCGCGATCCAGGAGCTGGCCACGCGCCGTGAGGCGGAGGATAAAGCTCCGACCATCCTTCTCGTTTGCTCTTCGGGAGAGCAGCTGCTGAGAGGAGAGCCGTTCGACGATCCCCGTGAGCGTGCCGCGATCCAGATGCAACAGCTCGGCGAGCTCGCTGGGCATCAGGTCGGGGAACTTGCCCACCATGCGCAACACGAGGCGCTGCGGACCGGTCATGCCCATGTTGCGGAGCATCTGCCGCGAGACCGAACGCAGGCCGTGGTCGATGGCCCAGAGCAAACGCAAGAAGGCCAGCGCATTGGGCAGTCGATCCGCGGGCTCCCTGGGCGAGACGGGCCCCGAACCACGAGCCTTCCGGGACTCAGGCACGGATGCCGCGCCTCTCGGCCAGCGGCCCATCGACCGAGCAGCGCTCGACGCGGCACCCCCGCGCCCCGGGCCCTATCTGCGCGCAACACCGGCGCGAGGATCCTGCGCTGACTTGCATCTGTTTGGCTCTCCAATTACCACGTCTCGCTCGATGTCACAGCCGGCGCCGTTCCCGAAGCTCCAGTTTGCACCCAGGGTGAACTGGCGCCCCATTGCTTTGGCCTCTCGGCTCCCGGCATGGCGACCTCTGAGCCCGCACCGGTAACGGCCGGCAAGGGACCGCGACTCCGCCTGCAAGCCCTGCTGCGCAGGGCCGGAGACGCAGCGGTCCGTTATTCCATCCGGCTCTCCCCCAGCGAGGCGCAGCGCACGCTGGGCGTCACCTTCGTGGCGGGCGCCGCGTGCGGGATCCTGGCAGTGCTGTTTCACACTGCAATCTTGGCCGCCGATCGCAGGCTGATCAGCGCGGCCCAGAGCGCGTCCGGCTGGAGCTGGATCCCCTGGACGCTGGCCGTTCCGACGCTGGGAGGGCTCCTGGCTGGCTTGGCTCTGACGCACGCGTTTCCAGCGGCACGCGGCAGCGGGATCCCGCAAGTGAAGGCCGCCTATGGGGTCCAGACGGAGCGAGTTCGCCTGCGCGACGGCGCCGCCAAGTTTGCCATCACCGCTCTGCAGGTGGGGGCCGGCGCCTCACTGGGCCGCGAGGGCCCGACGGTACACATGTGTGCCGCTCTCTCCTGCGCCATCGGTAGGTGGTTCGCGCTGGCCCCGCGCAGCGTACGCCGGCTGTTGCCCGTGGGTGCCGCCGCCGGCGTCGCCGCCGCCTTCAATGCGCCGATTGCGGCGGTCACGTTCACCGTGGAGGAAATCGTCGGCGGTCTGGACCAGACCGTCCTCTCGGGCGTCGTGGTCGCAGCGGCGCTGGCCGCGGTGATCGAGCACAGCCTGCTCGGTTCGCATCCTATCTTCACGCTGGCCCACTCGGTCTCTTTCCAGCATATCAGCGCGCTGCCCTGGTACGTGCTCCTGGGCATCATCGCGGGCCTGGTCTCGCTGGGCTTCAATCGCGGGCTGCTCGCGCTGAGAGCGCTCTTCAAGAACGACCGCACCCTCCCCGATTGGGCCAAGCCGGCAGCAGGCGGCCTGGTCACGGGTGCGTGCGCCGTCGCTGGCTTGCTGCTGGTCCGGAGCCCCGGCATCGCCGGCGGCGGTTACGCGCAGCTCGCCGACGCCCTGAACGGCTCCCTGCCCCTCACGACGGTGCTGGTGCTGGGCCTGCTGAAGTTCGCGGCAACACTGTTCTCGTACTCCAGCGGCGGAGCAGGCGGCGTGTTCGCCCCCACGTTGTTCGTCGGCGCCATGGTCGGGGCTGCACTGGGCTGGATCGAGCATCATGCGCTCGGGCACTCCCAGGTCGGAGAATTTGCGCTGGTCGGCATGGGAGCCGTCTTCGCCGGGGTGATCCGGGCGCCGATCACCTCGGTGTTGATCATCTTCGAAATGACCGGTGGATATGGCCTGGTGCTGCCGCTCATGATCTCCAACACCCTCGCCTACGTGCTGGCCAAGAAGTTTGACCCGATCAGCCTGTACGATGCGCTGCTCGAGCAGGATGGGATCCATCTGGTCCACGGCACCATGGGCGCCAACCAGCTCGAGGGGCTGCGCGTCGAGCAAGCCATGACGTCCCAGGTGCTCACGCTGAGCGCCGACTGCAGCGCGCTGGACGCGCTCGCGCAGATCGCTCACCACCCCTTCGCAGCCTACCCCGTGCTGGATGCCGAGCGGCACTGCCTGGGCTTGGTCAACGTGGCGCGGCTGCGCCGCGTGATCGCCGAAGGGACGGGAGGGCGCAAGCTGTCGGAGCTCGCGCGCCTGCGCGAGTACGTGTATCCGCAGGATCCACTGATCCGCGCCGTCGTGCGCATGAACGCGATCGGCGCCCGGCAGCTGCCGGTGGTGGAGAAGGGCTCTCGCGAGCTCCGCGGCGTGCTCACCATGAGCGACATCTTCCGCGCCCAGGCGGAAGCTGCGCAGGAGAGCACTGGAGCCGAATCCCGGCGCGAGGCGGGCGAAGACCCGCCCGAGAGCGCCGCCGGTTGAGCCCCGGCGTGCTCAGGGTTTCCAGCCGGTGAGCAGCGCTCCCAGGGCCCACCAGTCCTCGCGTGGGACCTGCCGGAGGATGGTGGGGATCAGCGGCAAGAGGGCGGCCGCCAGCAGCACGATCAGGTCCTTGCGCTGGAACAGGAACACGCTCAGCTGGGTCACGGTCTCGCGATAGGTCTGCTCGGTGTTGGCCATGACCTGAATGGTCTCCCTGCCCTCGCTGCCATTGGGGTCCAGTAGGGCGGCGCGCAGCCGCCTGCCGCAGCGGCTGGCGTAGCCATCCAGCTCGAGCAGGCCGCGCTTGCGAGCTCGGTACAGCTGCGGAGCAAACGCGAGCAAGGGACCGAAGGCGATCAGAGTTCCCACCAGGGCAAACAGCACGAGCAAGGGGCTGAAGCTCTCCAGGGTGGCGCCCAGGGTTTGCCGCGTCTCCAGCTCGGCGCACAGCACGCTCGAGATGGCGAAGACCAGCATGGCGCAATAGACCATGGAGGGCAGGCTGAGGAAGCGGATACCTCCGCAGCGGTCCGGATGGCAGTACACCAGGTCTAGAGGGATCCTGGACAGGCCGATCAGGATTCTCACCCAGATGAGCCAGCGCCAGATCGAGCGCCACAGCAAGAACTGGAACAGGGGCAAATCCGTGAGCGCGTACCACAGCCGATCCGCGGCGAGCGCGCTGCCTCGCGCCAGGCCACGCAGCGAAACGAAGCCCTGCAAGGCCGCCACGCCGGCCGCCAGTGCCAGCAGCGCCAACAACCCCTCCGGCAGCGCCGCATCCGCCCAGCGACCCGCGCTGCGCAGCAGCCGATCCAGGCGAGGACGGTCCGCCTGCGGCACGAAGGCGTGCGCCTGCAGCTGCGTCAACGTGTACGCGCACAAGGGCGGAAACATGTGGTCCAGCACGAGCAGCATCGGCGCCACCAGCAGCAGCCGCACATGCACCGCCGGGTCGCGCACCAGCGCGTCGAGGTTGCCCGTCGAGAGCCCCAGCAAGACCAGCGGTACCCAGGTCAGGCACAACAGAACGAGCAGCTGCCAGTGCAGCCGCGTGAGGTGCGCGGCAAGCTCGATGCGCCGCAGCAGTCCACCTTCCCCGATGCGGTAGTCATGCACCGTGGGCGAATCCGACAGCTCATCGTTTGCCAGTTGCACGTTCCACCCCGCCGTAGGGATGCCGCGGTTTGGCTGTCTGCGGGCGGCTCGGAAGACATGCCCACAGCGGCCAGCCGTCGCCATCGCGCCCACTGCGCCTTGCGCCCCCTTGGGGCCTTTCTAGGGCGGCTCTCGACCGAATCAACCCCGCGCTACAGCGCACCGCTACACGCTCTTGCGCTCGCCTGGATAGGGCGCATCGAGACGCGTAGGCCCAGCGAGGCTCTCGTGGGAGCCCAGCGGAACATGTGCCCGCGAGCTCGTTCCGCGGGGGGAACCTCGCCCAACAGGTAAACTGCCGATCCGGGGAGCGGAACGCGAGAAACTCGACGGCTCCGGATCCAGCATCGTTCTTGCACACTGCCCAACGGTTCCGTCGTGCTGCATTCAGCGAGCCTGCCGGGCCTTTTGACCGACACTTCCAGAGGAGCAAGAAGATGGGAAATACCCCACGTGCCCGAGTTGCCGTCGCGTGCCAGGGAGGGGGCAGTCACACCTCCTTCACCGCTGGTGTTCTGCAAGGTCTGCTCAGCGACATGCCGTCCGATGTCGAGATCGTCGCGCTGAGCGGCACGTCCGGTGGCGCCATTTGTGCGGCGCTGGCCTGGGACGGTCTGGTGCGCCACGAGCCGCAGCGGGGGGTCGCGGGCTTGCGCAATTTTTGGACGAACATGGCCGCGACCGACTTCTGGGATCAGCTGCTCAATCATGCGCTGATCAGCATGATGTCCCTGCGCGATCGCATGGCCCTGCCCGAGATCAGCCCTTATCACCTGCCTACCTGGGGCGAGGAGCGCTTCCGCAGCATGCTGGAGGACGCATTTGATTTTGCGCAGCTCCGGGAGCTGGCGCGGCAGCCCGGAGCGCCCGGGCTGCAGATCGGCGCCGTGGAAGTGCTGAGCGGTCACTTCGACCTGTTCACCGGAGAAGAGCTCTGTGCCGAATGCTTGCTCGCCTCGGCTGCGATTCCCGATCTATTTCGCGCGGTGAACGTGCCGGGCCGAGGCGTGTACTGGGACGGCCTGTTCTCCCAGAACCCGCCGATTCACGACCTGGTGCGTTACGAGATCGATGAGCTCTGGGTGATTCAGATCAACTCGCGCACCTGCGCGCGCGTGCCCACCGAGCCACACGAGATCATGGATCGGCGCAACGCCCTGTCCGGAAATCTCTCGCTCATGCAGGAGCTCAAGTTCATCGAGATGATCAATCGGGCGATCGCGGACGGGTCTTTGACCAATCCGCGATACCGGCCGATTCAGGTCGAGCGCATCGCGCTGGATCGAGACCTCGGCTATCGCTCCAAAATCGATCGCGGGCGGGAGAAGCTGGAGCAGCTGCGCGCGTACGGCCAGGCAAAGTGGCGCTGGTTCGCGCAGGAGCGAGAAGCCAGGCGGCGCTTCCCGCGATCGGACCGCGCCGTGGCCCGGGACTCGGGGATTCAAGAGCTGCTCGCGGGCGCTGGCCAAGTGTGAGCTAGCAGCGCATCTCGCCGCGCGGTGCCCGAGGCGTCGAACCGATCTCCATGCCAGAGCTGATCCAGGCCGCGCGGCGCGCGATCCGGTTCTTCCAGCGCGTGCTGGAGGAATTTGCCCGGCACCGCAGTGGCCTGCTGGCGGCGGCTCTCGCGTACCACACGCTGATCTGCATGTCGCCGCTGGTGATCATCGCGGTCGCGGTCGCCGGCATGGTGTTTGGCCGCGGCGCCGCGCATTTGGAGCTGCAGCGCTTGCTGCAGGAGACGCTGGGGCCGAGCGGCGCGGAGGCCGTTGACGAGTGGGTCGTGCAGGCCTCGCAAGAGGGCGAGTTGGCCGGCGCGGTGGGCGTCGTGCTGTTGCTGGCGGCCGCTTCCAAGCTGGGCAAGCAGCTTCGCCACGTGCTCAATCAAGTCTGGGATGTCGGCGCAGACCCGTTCGTGCCCGGCGTCTTCGCGTACCTGCGGCGCGGTTTACTGGCCATGGCCACGGCGGCCGCAGCAGGTCCCGTTCTGCTCCTGTTTTTGCTCTCGCGTTCGCTGCTGAGCCTGCTTCACCGGCACTGGTTTGGCTCGGGTGCATACTGGGACCAGCTGAGTCGAGGCGTGGAGTGGGCTTTCATGCTGCTCGTCATTGCTGTGGCCTCGGCGTCAGCGTTCCGATACATTCCCGACGCGCGCGCCAGCTGGCGCCATGTGCTCATCGGCGGCAGCTTCACGGCGCTGCTCCTCACCTGCGGGAACGCCATTGCCGGCCTGTATTTTGGCGGCCCCCTCGGCTCCGGCGCGTATGAAGCGGCGGGCTCCGGGCTCGTGCTCCTGCTGTGGCTCTACTTTTCGGCCTACATGTTCCTCATGGGGGCCGAGTTCACGCAGCTGTTGTCCCGATCGCGCAGCCACGGCTGAGGCAGCCGCGCGGAGCCGTGGACCAGGGGGGCTCGGCCCTGCGCGCGCCACGGCACACCAGGAGTGCCCACTGCCCGGTCCCAGCCGTGCGCAGCCGGCGCGAGCCTCTACGCTCCGTTCCGAGATCGGCCGCGGTTCGCGCGCACCCGAGCGTTGGTCGCTCTGCGCTTGGGGGAAGCCGCGCGCACCTTCGCGCGCCGCCCTTGCTTGGAGCCTTGCTTCGCTCGCTGGGCGCTCCCGCGCGTCGACTTGCGCGACGGCTTACCGGTCGCCGAGTCTTCGAGAGCGGCGGTCGCCTTACTGTTTGACAGCTTCACGTTGCGCGCGGCGGTCGAGCCGCCTCCTGCCTTGCGGTCACTCGCGCTCACGCCCGGCAGCGACGTGTCCAGCTGCGGGCGCCACTCCAGCGTGCGCTGCAGGTTCGCGGCGGAGCGCCCGACGCGCGCCCCGATCAAGCTCCCGCCCGGCAGCGCCGGCCGTGAAGGCCGTGCGGGCCTGGGGCGCGCTTTCCTGGCCGCCTTCGCCCGGGGCGGCCGAGTGACATCGGCCTTCTCGAGCTGCCGGCGGACGCTGGTCTCGGTGCGATGGCTCGCGAGGTCGAACGCCTCCTGCGCATCAGCGGCGCGCGATTCCACGATGATGCTGGGCAGCTCGCTGAGCACCACCTTGATGCGCGAGAGGATGTCGACCCCGCCGCGCGGCCCATTCACATCCGCAAAGCGTACGCTGACACGCTCGATGGCATGGGCGAACTTGCCCAGCTTGCGACCCAGCTTGGCACGCACGTGCTCGCCGAACCCCTCCGGGAGGCCGGGACCGACGGTCCGAATATGGAGCGGCGTCGCCTCGACGCCGGCACGGCCCGTGGCGCGCTTGTTGGGTCTGCGGATCGCCTCTGTGAATGAACCGCGCATCGTCATGCCCCATCAAGCTTCGATCGTGCGACGCAGCTCTTCCTCCGTGTCCTTGGAGAGCGAGGTCTTGATCACTTGACCCCTGCCCTTGAACTCCGATAGCCGGGCCATCACCTTGTCCGTCGTTGCCTTTCGCACCAACACGAAGAGCGCGGACGTTCCCGGCCTGAACTGTTCCGCCAGCTGCTTCATGAAGTTATCGTCCACGCCCGCGTCCGAGAGCTTGCCCGACAGAGCGCCGGCACCCGCGCCGACCGCAAGCCCGAGCAGCGGGTTGAGGAACAGCATGCCCACCAGCATGCCCCAGAAGCTGCCGCTCAACGCGCCGAGCGAGGTGAGATTGACGGACTGATGCAGCTTGACCTTGCCCTTGGCGTCCTTCGTCACGACGACGGCGTCGTCCATCTCGATCAGGTATTCCTTCTGCATTTTGCCGAGCGCGGCGCGCACTTCGAAGCCGGTGTACTCGTCGTTGAAAACCGCTGCCACCAAGTTAGCCATACGTCCCTCCCCGTGCTCGAGTCCGAGCAGTGTTTTGCGTCGTGTCCCGTCGACTGATGCTTCCTCGACTGATGCTTCCTCGACTGATGCTTCCTCGACTGATGCTTCCTCGACTGATGCTTCCTCGACTGATGCTTCCTCGACTGATGCTTCCTCGACTGATGTTCTGTCGAGTGTGTTCTGTCGAGCGATGTTACGCTCGAGTAATGCTGAGCGTGATCCCTTCACACTCGTCCCCCAACCGCGTTCGCGATTGCCTTGGCGTATCTAACTCTGGAGTCAGCTGCGTCAACCGGAGCCGAGCAAATCGGCGGGCCGTCGGTCACGCCCCCAGTAGAGCTCCTGAATGTTGCGCGCCGGGAACACGTGCTCGTCGCAGCGCATGCGAGGCGATCGTCGTAGCCACTCGCACATGAGGCAGGGCGAATGCGGTGCCTCGCGCCGTTGCCCGGCCGCGCTCGAGGGAACGTTCGTCGAACACGGCGCGAGGTGGACGCAGCTGCACGTTGGCATGGACCAGCGAGCTCGAGTCCTCAGGCGAGCTCAGAAAATCGCCTCCGGCAAAAAAGCAAGAAGCCGACCATCGGCCGGCTTCCGTTGCTCGTCACTAGACCCGTTCGTGGGCGAAGGCGCCCACGAACCTGGGCTCGACCGCCGCGCTAGTTTCGCGGCGTGACCGTGACGTTGGCGTGCGTGAATGTGATGCTGCCGTTGCCCCCACCCGCCTCGACCAGGATCTTTGCTTCCTTCGCGAAGCCGAGGTTGATGCCCATGCGCTGCCACTGCCGGAAGTGCTCGG
>DASTRX010000141.1:0-56958 GCA_035760985.1 Polyangiaceae bacterium | reverse complement strand
GCAGGTCGGAATTTCGCCGGCGGTGGACACCACGATGCTCGACAGTGGAATGCGCAGCGCGCTGTCGACGATCACGCGGATCGGATTGCGAGCGGGCGGCCCCTCGCGCACGGTGAGCTGAGGATCATCCGAGACGATCGTGCTGACGCCGACGAGCACGGCGTCGTGCACGGCGCGCAGGCGATGGCCGCGAGCGCGCGATTCGGGGCTGGTGATCCAGCGAGACGCGCCCGTGCGCGTGGCGATGCGCCCGTCGAGCGACATGGCGAGCTTGAGCGTCAGGTAGGCGGTGCCCTGGGTGATGTACTTCTTCCAGGGTCGGATCAACGCCTTGCAGGAGGCGGACAGCACGCCCGTCACGACCTCGACGCCGTGCTCTCGGAGCTTGGCGACGGTCCCGCCGGGTACGTTTGGGTTGGGATCGGCGCAGCCCGCCACCACCCGCGTGATGCCCGCCGCGATGATCGCCTCGGTGCAGGGGGGAGTCCTACCGAAGTGGTTACACGGCTCGATGGTCACATACAGAGTGGCGCCCCGAGCCTGAGGGCCGGCCTTCTCCAAGGCCATGATCTCGGCGTGCCGATCGCCGGCGCTCGCGTGATAGCCAGTCGCGATCAGGCGGCCGTCTTTGACGATGACGCAACCCACATGTGGGTTGGGGGAGGGGTCGCCGAGATGGCCGATTTCAACGGCCTGAGCCATCCACTCGCTGGCCCTGCCATCTCCAACGACGGGCGGTGGTTCGGAAGCCCGGGAGCCGTCATCGACCATGGGTCTGACTTAGCCTTTCGAGCGGTCGCGAACAAGCTGGCTCATCTCCAGCATGAAGGCATCGATGTCGCGAAATGACTTGTACACGCTCGCGAACCGCACGTAGGCGACCTCGTCGGTGCGCTTCAGCGCTTCCATGACCGCCAACCCGATGGCCTGCGAGGACACCTCGCGGTCTCCCGATTCGCCCAGATTGCGCTCGACGCGCGCGGCGATCTCGTCGAGCACATCGACGGGCACCGGGCGCTTGTTGCAGGCGATTTGCAGGCTGCGCAGCAGCTTCTCTCGACTGAAGGCCTCGCGCTGACCGTTTTTTTTGACGACGATCGGCAGGCTATATTCGACGCGCTCGTAGGTGGTGAAGCGCCGCTTGCAGCCTTCACACTCGCGACGACGCCACGTCACCGCGCCCTCGGCGACGAGGCGCGAGTCGACGACTCGGCAATCCGTCACGCTGCAGTAGGGACAATGCATCGTGGCCTCACCATGAGCACATGACCGGGTCGGGACTGTTCAGGACCGGCAACCCACTTCGTGGGCGGGCTTCAGCCCTTGAATCTGGAGAGCACCAGGGCGACGTTGGTGCCGCCGAAGCCAAAGGAGTTGCTCATCACGTGCTCGAGCGCCCGCTCGCGAGCGCGGTGCGGCACGTAGTCGAGCACACACTCGGGGTCGGGCTCGTCGAGATTGATCGTGGGGGGCACGATACCCGTCGCGATCGCCTTCGCGCACAGCGCCGCTTCGACGGCGCCGGCCGCTCCCAGCATGTGGCCCGTCATGCTCTTGGTGGAGCTCACCCACAGTCGCTTTTCCAGCGCGTGCGCCCCGAAGGTATCGGCCAGGGCGCGCGACTCTTCGACATCGCCCACCGGGGTCGACGTGCCGTGGGCATTCACATAGTCGATCTGCTGAGCTTCGATGCGCGCGTCCGCGAGCGCGAGGCGCATGGCCCGAGCCGCCTGGGCATGATTGGGGATGGGCTTGGTGATGTGATAGCCATCCGTCGTGGCTCCCCAGCCGCTGATTTCGCACAGGATGCGAGCGCCGCGCTTGCGGGCCCGCGTCGCCGTCTCCAGGATCAACGTCCCGGCGCCTTCACCACACACAAACCCGTCGCGCCCCGCGTCGAAGGGGCGGCTGGCGCGCTCGGGCTCGTCGTTGCGCCGGCTCAGCGCGAACATCGCAGAAAAACCTGCGATGCCGATCGGCGTGATCGTGGCCTCGGCACCGCCGCACACCATCACGTCGACGTGGCCGCGCCGCAGCCACTCCAGCGCCTCGCCGATGGAGTGCGCGCTCGACGCGCAAGCGCTGGTCTGACAGTAGCTGGGGCCGTGTAGGCCGTACTCGATCGCGACCTGGCCTGCAGCCAGGTTGCCGATGATCGATGGGATGAAATAGGGGCTGACCTTGTCAGGCCCCTTTTCATTCAGCATCAGCGTCACACGCTCGAGGTTTTCCAGGCCTCCCAGCCCCACGCCGATGAAGCACCCGGCGCGCAGCCGCTCCTCCTCCGTGAGCTCCAGGCCCGCGTCCTCCATCGCCATCTTGGTCGCGGCCATGGAGAACTGAGTGAAGCGGCACATCTCCTTGATCTTGCGCCGGGGCATGAACGCCTCGGGCTCGAAGTTGGGAACCTCTGCCGCGATCCTGCAGCTGTACCCCTGCGCATCAAACGCAGTGATGGTGCGCACCGCGCTCTTCCCGGAAATCACCGACTGCCAGGACGCTTCCGTCCCGATTCCATTGGGCGTCACCAGACCCAGGCCCGTGACAACGATGCGTTCCATCGAGTCTTACCCTCGCAATGGGCAGCCTGCCGCGCCCGAAGACGCGACCGAGCAGAACCCGGTCAGTTTGCGGGCTGCGGTTTGGGGTGTCCCCGCAGAAGAAGCAATGAAGGCGCGCACTACCACTCAGGTGCTGCTGTGTTGCTCGATGTACTTGACGGCGTCCTGAACGGTGCGGATCTGCTCCGTGTCCTCATCCGGAATATCGATCTCGAACGCCTCTTCGAACGCCAGGACGAGCTCGACGAGGCCGAGAGAATCAGCACCCAGATCGTCGATGAAGACGGACTCTGGTTTAATGTCCGACTCGTCGACGTCCAGCTGTTCCTTGATGATTCGCTTCACTTCGGCCGTAACATCGCGACCTGCCGCCATTTTTGCCTCCAAACATTCTCTCTCGAACTGAGAGTGGGATCCTTTGCCCGTAGAAACAGGCTTCGCTCGCCGGGGCGAGCCAACCGCGTTCGAGCGGTCCATAGAGCTTCACATCAAGAGAAGTGAGCCCTCACATGTACATGCCGCCGTTGACGGCCAGAACCTGACCGGTGATGTACGCGGCTTCTCCGGACGCGAGGAAAGCGATGGCCGCAGCGACTTCCGCCGCGGTCGCCGGGCGCCCGAGGGGCACGCCCGCCAGCATGGCTTCCCGCTGCGCCGGCTCGAGCTTCGAGGTCATGTCGGTATCGACATAGCCGGGAGCCAGCGCGTTGACTGTGATGTTGCGCGAGGCGTACTCGCGCGCCAGGGACTTCGCGGCGCCGATCATCGCCGCCTTGCTGGCCGCGTATGCCACCTGCCCGGCGTTGCCCATCTGCCCGACCACGCTGGACACGAAGATGATGCGTCCACCGCGCGCCTTCAGCATCGGTTTGATGGCTGCCTGAGCGCAGGCCAGGGCGCCCTTCAGATTCACGTTCAGGATGGAATCCAGGTCCTCCTCGCGCAACCGAAGCAGCAAGCCATCGATGGCGATACCCGCGTTGGCGACGAGGATGTCGAGGGCGCCGAGGCGTTTGGCGAGGGCTGACACGGTGGCCCCGCACTGAGCGTAGCTGGCGGTGTCCAGCTTCTCCGCCTCCGCACGCCCGCCCGCAGCCTCGATCCGTTGCACGGTTCGTTGCGCCGCCTCGGCGTCGCGAACGTACGTGAGAACCACCCTTGCCCCCTGACGAGCCAATACCTCGGCGGCAGCGCTTCCGATACCGCGAGATCCACCCGTAACTAGTGCAGTTTTGCCGCTGAGATCAAACATCGAAAAGAGCCGCCCGCAGGAATGCGCGGCTGTTTACCACGCTTGCCGGCGAGGCAAGCAGAAGAATTTCCGCCCGGCCGCTTTGGCGCCTTGCGTCGAAAAGCTGTGTTCACGAGGGTCGCGAGCTCGCCGCGATCGCTGATACCTCTTCCGGCTCGAACGCCGGCCGTACGACCAGAGCAGGGACGGTGCGTTTGGCCAGACCAGCAAGGACCTGACCCGGACCGATCTCCCACGCGGTCTGCACCCCGTGGCCCGACATCCACTCCAGCGTCTCTTGCCAGCGCACGGCTCCTGCCACCTGTCGCACCAGAAGCTCGCGCACGCGCGCGGGGTCGGCGTTGGGGGCGGCTTCGACGTTGCTGACGACCGGAAAATGGAGCGGGCCGAACTCGACCTCGCGCAGAGCCCGCTCCAGCGCCGCCGCGGCAGGTGCCATCAAAGAGCAATGAAACGGGGCGCTCACCTTCAGCGGGATCGCCTTCAGCTTGCGGTCCTTGGCCAGCGCCGCGGCCCGCTCGACCGCGGCCGCGTGCCCCGCGATCACGACCTGACCGGGGGCGTTGAAGTTCGCCGGCGAGACCAGCCGCCCGCCGCCCAGCTCCGCGCTGACGTCGGCACACAGCTGCTGCACGGCTGCGGCATCTCCGCCGATCATCGCCGCCATCGCTCCCTCGCCAGGCGCCACGGCGCGCTGCATGGCCTCGCCGCGCACGCGCACCAACTGCACCGCGCGCCGGAAGTCGAGGGCGCCGGCCGCGACCAGCGCGCTGTATTCGCCGAGCGAATGCCCCGCCGCCACCTGCGGTGCGGGCAGCTGCGGCTGTGCCTCGCGCAAGGCTGCGAGCGCCGCCACGCTGGCGGTCAAGATCGCAGGCTGCGCGTTGGCCGTGTACGTCAGCTGCTCGGCTGGGCCTTCGAACACCAGTCGAGAAAATGCCTCGCCGAGCGCTTCGTCCGCAGCCTCGAAAACAGCACGGGCAGCAGGCGAAGCGCTACACAGCGCCCGGCCCATGCCGACCTTCTGTGTCCCTTGACCGGGAAAAATCCAAGCTATCACTTGAGCTCACCAACGCGTATCGAGCGCGCCGACGGCGGCGAGGCAGCCATTGCCACTGGCACAGCGACTGCTGGCAGCAGCGAACTCACCTCGACGAAGTCTTGCGCGCTCGATGGATCCGCTTTACGCGGCGGGCGTGGAGCCCGTGTCCGTGCCCTGATCCGGGTTCTTCGCCAGCACGGCCTTGCCGGCGTAGTGACCGCAGCTCGGGCAAACACGGTGCGACAGGCTGGGGGAGGAACAGTTGGGGCAGGGCACGAGGTTGGGAGCGGCGACCTTATCGTGGTTCGCCCTCCGCATGCCTCGCTTGCTGGGGGTAGTTCGTCGCTTCGGTACCGGCACCGCTTTACTCCTCGCGCGTTCGCTGCAATTGCTTGGCCAAGGCAGCCAGGGGAGCCAACCGTGGATCTACGGTTTCTTCCTCTGCCTCGTCAGGGCGCGGATCGGTAGCGGGGGCCGGCTCGAAAGGCAAGTCGGATTTGACGGGGAACAGTGGTAATTCGAGCAGTAGGTGCTCGCGGATGAAGCCGTCCAGCTCCACATGGTCCCCCTCGTATTCGTCCCGGGCCGCCAATTCAGCCGATAGCTGCTCGTCCGTTGCCTCGCTGTCCTCCCGCCCTCGGCGCGCACGCCGCTGGGCGGGCGCGCCTGCAGGAGCGGGTGCCCGGGGACTGAGGAGCAGCAGAATTTCCGCCTCCAGGTTCACCGGGACGGGTTCCATGGTGCGGGCACACGGCATCGTCACGCGCGCCCGGGCCATCCCCTTGACCAGCACTTCGCGACCGTTCTTGCGCAGGTGCACCTCGAAGCTGCCGGGGCTGCCATCGCTGCGGGCTTCGCTCTCGCCGAGGGCCTCATCGAGCCAGGCCGGCGAGAGCTCGTATTGCCGATGCTGGTCCGACCGTTCGAGATCGCGGATCGAAACCGAAAACTGAGCGCGCTGCATGGCCCCGACCGTAGCGCTCCACCCCCCGCTGCGCGATGGGATTTTCTGGATTCCCAGCGCTGCCCCCGGCAGCTGACGAAAACTGCTGGAACGTTTCGAAACGGCCTCGGGTCATATAGGGTCCCGCCGAACATGCGAGCTTGGCTGGCGAATGAACGCTTCCGCACCTGGCTAGGGGCAGGCGGTTGCTACCTCGCGCTGCTGCTGGTTTACCTGCTGGTGGCGGGCCCCGCGCGGCTGACGGACCACACGCCCTACAATCACTTCGCGCTGCTCGCGGACTCCTGGATCCATGGCAGGCTCGACCTCGGAGGCTCGCCGCCGGATTACGCCGGTGCCAACGACTTCTCGCAGTACGACGGCAAGTGGTACGTGCCGTTCCCGGCCTTTCCAGCGCTGCTGCTCGTGCCGCTCGTGTACTTCGCCGGCAGCGCGGAGCTGGTGCGAGACGCCCAGTTCTTCGTCTCGATCGCTCCGCTCGGTCCGGCGCTGCTGTTCGTGATCCTGGAAAGGCTGCGCCTGCTCGGCCGCAGTGGGCGCTCGCGCTGGGAGAACCTGGCGCTGACCTTCAGCTTCGGACTGGGCAGCGTCTATTTTTTCAGCGCCGTGCAGGGCAGCGTGTGGTTTGCGGCACACGTGGTGGCGGTAGCGTTGGGGGCGGGCTACGTCTTGATGTCGATCGACGCACGCAGACCGGGGTGGGCAGGGCTGTGCCTGGGCCTCGGCTACCTCTCGCGCTCAACGCTGCTGTTCGGTGCGCCTTTTTTTCTGTTCGAGGCCTGGCGCGCCTGCCGCTCGGACGGCAAGTGGCCCGCCTGGGGCCCGCTGTGCAGGCGCATCCTGCTCTTCGCGGCGCCGTTCGCGCTCTGCTTCGCGGCCTCGCTGCTGCACAACTACGCGCGCTTCGACGATCCGTTCGAGGTGGGCTATCGCTATCTGCAGATCGCCTGGCAGGGCCGGATCGAGAAGTGGGGGCTGTTCCACTATCACTACCTGGCCAAGAACCTGGGCGTGATGTTGACCAGCCTGCCGTGGATTCACCCGCTGCGCATCAACCTGCACGGCCTCGCTCTGTGGCTGACGACGCCCATCTATCTCTATTTGATCTGGCCGTGTCAGCCGCGCCCCGGCTTCGCTGGCCTGCTGGTCACGGCCGCGTGCATCGGCATCCCTGCTCTGTTCTATCAAAACACCGGCTGGATGCAGTTCGGCTATCGCTTTTCGAATGACTACGCGCTGCTCCTGTTCGTGGCCTTGGCTCTCTCGCGCCCGCGGCTGCGCTGGCACTTCTGGGTGCTGAGCCTCTGGGGCGTCGCCATCAACAGCTTTGGCGCGGTCACCTTCGACCGCGCGCAGTACGCGCGCTACTACTACCAGCAACCTTCACAGGAAGCGCTGTATCAGCCGAACTGAGCGCAGGGCTGAGGCGCCCGGCGCGCCCTCCCGATGCAACGCGCCGAGCAGGCAACACAGCCCGCTCGGCGCTCTCTCCCGCCGGATCGCTGCGGGGAGGTGAAGGTCTCAGGGATTGATGACGGCGGTGAACTCGTCCACCTTGAGCCCGGTGCCGCCGCTCCAGATCTCGAAGCCGGCGAACACATCGGTCAGGAACAACTGATCGGAGAACGTGAAGCCATTCAGGCGCCCGGAGCCGCTGCGAGCCACCGCATCGTTCATGAACAGCTTCAGGTCGGCGCTGAAGTTGGTCACGTCCCCGCCGGAGGCGACGTAGTTGATGACCGGGAGGTTGGCGTCCGGCCCGTTCCCGCCGCGCCGGCCCGCCCAGATGTCCCACGTTCCGGTGACGCCCTGAACGGTCTGCCCCGTCGCGAACGGCACGTTGTTGGTGCCGATCGGGTTGTGGCTTCCGGGCTTGTGCGTCCACACCATCAGGAACGCTGCCTGAGCGGTGTTATAGCTCCCGGGGGCTGGAGCAGAGCTCGCGAACCAGATATCGTATGCCGCATTATTCTGGGCGCCCTGCGGGCCGCTGATCTTGAAGGTGCTGGGCAGTGAGCGGATGTCGCTCACGCGGATCGGCAAGGGGTTGTCGCCCGTCGTGCTGGCGCCGTTCACGCCGCTGGTCGCACCGTTCTGGCCGATGTAGATCGACGGAAACGACGCCGGGGAATCGTTGGCGCCGGGGCCCGCCGACTGCTTCAGCACCTCGAAGCTGTTGCCCGTGAAGCGGATCTGCTGCGTGCCATCGCCCGAGTTGTCACCCCAGGCGTTGTTGTTGACCACGTAGCTCTTTCCGTCCTTGCCGACGACCTTGATGCGCGCGGCTTCCCCGGAGAGCGTTCCAGTGAGCAAGCCCGCCGGCAAGCTGATGCTCGTCGGTGCGTCGGCGACGCTGTTCCCGTCGGCGAAGCCGGCGATGCAGACGTTGTACGGAACGGGATCGGCGTCATCCCCCGGCACGGTCATGACCACCGCCGACAGCGGCTCGCGGTTGTACGCCACGCTCCCGGCGGCGCCCGCCGCCAGCCAGCATTGCGTGCGGAACATCGCGTAGGGAATGAACGCCGGGCCCTGAACCGCCGTGAGCTCTGCGCACCACTGCTGGCCCGCCTGGGTGCCCTGCAGCTGGATGCGCAGCGTCTGACCCGCCGTCTTCGTATAGTTGACGGCGACGCCCATGCCGCTCGGCACGATCGTGCCAATGGCAGGCTCCTGCCCCTCCACCGCGGCGAACGCTTCCTGGGCGATGTTGAAGCCGAGCAAGGCTACGCCGCGGTAGCCTGCGGGCCCGGTGGGGCCGTCGGTGTCCGGATCGGGGCCGACCGTGCCTTGGAGACAAAAGGGGGATCCTGCAGCCAGGTCCGTGAAGTTCTGCACGGAACGCGTGGTGCCGATATTGAGCGCGTCGTCCCCGGTCCAGGCGTAGCCGTGCCAGGAGCCGCTCTGAAAGTAGCCCCCCGGCGTCTCCTGCGGCGGCGTGTCGACGACCGGCGTCATGTCGGTGGCGCCGGAGCCGGCGGCGCCCATGCCCGGATTGTTCAACGTGGGGTTGCCGGGGTCCTCATTGGTGCCCGTGTTCGTTCCCGTGACCGCGCCCGAAGTCCCGCCCGCGCCGGGCTGATTGGGGTTCGTGTTCGTGTTCGTCGAGTCCGGCTGCGAGCCGAACGGCGCGACCACGCCGCTGCCAGCGTTGTTGCCGTTGCCGCCGGAGTCCGACGAGCAGGCGAAGGCCCCGAGCAGGGCGAGCAGGCTGCTGACGGCGAGAGTCGAATCGTTGAGTTTGTGCATGTGCCAAGGCCTCCAGCGGAGTGAATGGCCCCTCACGGTGCCACCGCGCGCTACGGAAAATTAGAGTTGCCACGACCGGCGGGCAAGCCAATTTCGGCTGCGATTCCTGCGATCGCGGCGCTCCGACACGGGGCGTCGAGCACTTCGCGACAGCACATGACGCGTCGAAAGTGGGACACCGATTGCGCGCCAGTGGGACCTCGGCGCCGTACGCGGCGGGACCGGAGCGCCCCGGGCGGCACAGGCGATTTGAGTTCAGCTGACTTTTGCACCCTGGACGGAGGCTGCGCTCAGCCCCCGCGGCGAACCACGACCTTCGAGATCTTGGGCGGATCGACGGCTCGATCGCCCATCGTCTTGGTGCTGGCGAGCTTCTCGACGACCTCATCCGGGCCGCATTTGCCGAAGATGGTGTAGCCCCCGTCGAGATGTGGCGCGGCGCCATCCATGATGAAGAACTGCGAGCCGTTGGTGTTCGGTCCACGGTTGGCCATGCACAGCAGCCCGCGCTGATCGTGGTGAGCGTCTTCCCAGATCTCATCCGGGATGACATAGCCCGGGCCGCCCGAGCCGTTGCCATCGGGATCCCCGCCTTGCACCATGAAGCCTTTGACGACGCGGTGGATCACCGTACCGTCGTAGAGCGGCTGCTTGATCCACTTGTCGCCCTTCTTCCAGGGGCGAACACCGCGAGCCAGTCCCACGAAGTTGGCGACCGTGATCGGCGCCTTGTCGGGCCACAGCTCACACTCCAGCTTTCCGTCGGACGTGGTCATGTCGGCGAACAGCTTGGTTCCCTTGCCGGGCAGCCCCTTGAGTGCATCATCCATGCTGAACTTGCCCTGCACCGGATCACCGGGTGTCGGCTGAACTTCGGCGACCGGCTTGGCCTGCACCTTGCCGAACGTGGGCTGCCGCAACTGTGCCTTCTCGACCGCCGCCTTCAGCGCGGCAGCCCGATCCGCAGCCGCCTTGTCCACTGTGCCCGCAGCCCCCCCCGAGCCCGCAGCCCGTTGGGCACTGGCAGGCTTGGACGCGGGCTCCGGGACCTTTCCCGACTCGCAGCCCGCGACCGCGACCAGGCAGCTGAGGAGAAGCGCCGCACTGCTACAGCGGAGCGCACACACTACAGACGAAGCCTCGAAACGTGACATGCGCCGAGATGTGGGCTCGAGCAGCGGCGAGAGTCAAGTTTCGCCCGCGTCTTTCGCGCCGAGCTCACGTCTCCAGATCGACGTGCTGCCCGGGCAGGACGCCATGCGCACGGGCCCAGCCCGCGTTCAGCTCCAGCACGTGGCGAGCCGGGCAGGGCACTTCACGGGGCAGGGTGTTGAGCGTCGGCACCTGCTCCAGGATGCCCACCACCGTGCCGTCACCCGCGATGAACAGCATGTCGAGCGGGATGCACGTGTTCTGCATCCAGAAAGAGCGCCGCGCGTCATCATCCCACGAGAACAGCATGCCCCGGTCGCCGTCCATCTGCGTGCGATACATCAAGCCGCGCGCGCGCGCCCGGTCATTGAGGGCCAGCTCCACGGTGACCCGGGGGGCGGAAGGAGCGTCGGTGAAGTGCACCTGCCCGGTGGGCAACGAAAGCGGCCCATCCGGATCGACGGGGCAATGACTCGCCGGCGCCGCCACCGGCGGTGCTGGCGCGGCCAGCGGTTGAACACAACGCGCCGCCGCAGCGGAAGCGGCGGACTGCCCTTGCTTGGACTGCCCTGCCATCGGCGCAGGATGCGAGGGGGCGGCGGCGGGCGCGGCAGACGCGCTCGCGCCGTCGGCTCCCGACGGGCGCGGGCCGCCGAGCTCGCAGCTCGCGACGGCACACGCGGCCAGCGCGACCCAGCCGTAGAGGCGCACCGGACCCTCCCTGCCTGCAGTCTTCACGGCCCTCGCTCGTAGCACGTTTTGGAACGAGAACCGCAACAGTTTACGCTGCGTTTGCCGCTGGCGCGCGCCTGTGCCAACGGTATGCTCGGTGAGATGCGCCGCCTCGGTGTAGCCGCTCTGTCCGCGCTCGTTGCGATTGCGTGCGGCGGCCAGGCGGGAGCGGACGTCACGCGCCGAGCCCGCGAGGTTCCGCCGCCCATGGCGGCTGCAGACGCGGGCGCAACGCCGCCGGCAGGCCCGGTCTCTCCCCAGCCGGATCCACGCCCGCCACCGCTCGAGGAACCGGAGCCGTTCGAGGATCCCGGTTGCCCGCCGGTGCCACCGCCGCCCGTGGCGAGCGAGTGCGATCCCATGGCCAGTGCTGCGAGCTGCCCAGCGGGGCAGTCTTGCTTTCCGTTCGTCCGCTACCCGACGGGGCCGTGCGAGGTGGAGCAATACGGCACCACCTGTCTGCCTGCCGGGCCCGGAACGCAAGGGGAGTCCTGCGAGCGCCAAGCCTGCGCTGCCGAGCACATCTGCATCAGCACGGGGCGCGGCACACAGTGCGCCCGGCTGTGCAGCTTCGCCGATGGCGCGCCCAATGTCTGCGCGCCGGGGCTGCTGTGTTTGCCGATCGACATCGAGGGCTTCGGGGGTTGCCTGTGAGCGCCGCGGACCTGGCGCGGCCTCGGGCTGCAAGAGGGCCGCTCGGCGCCGCGCTGGGCTACCTCGTGCTTTCGGGCTGCGGCGGTCGAGACGAGCCGATCGTGCTGCCGATGCCGCCCGCTCTGAGCGTCGGAGACACGACCCAACAATGTGTCGTGGATAGTGACTGCGAGAGCAGCGATCGCTGCGCGCCGCAGGTCTGCATGAGCTCGCGCTGCGTGAGCACTCGCATCGAGTGCGACGACAGCGACCCCTGTACAGAAGACCGCTGCGACAGCCGCACCGGCTCCTGCGTGTACGATCCCGTCACGATCGACGCCGACGGGGACGGCCATCCGCGGCCGCTGCCGGGCTTTGCGCCTGGCGCCGCGGGCGCCTGCGGCGACGATTGCAACGACTCGTCGGCAGCGGCCTTCCCCGGCGGCATCGAGCTCTGCGACGGGGTCGACAACGACTGCGACGGCATCATCGATGTCGGCTCGTCCTTCGAGCCCACGGGCGCGCCGCCGCTCTTGCTGTCGAGCGGCGCCCGGCAGGGCACGCCCGGTGGCCTCACCTTCAGCGATAGCGCGGGGACCTACGGCGCGGTCTTCACCCGCCGCATCGCTTCCTCGCAGAACAGCTTCACCAGCATCCAGCCAGGCCAGCAGGCGCTCGGCCCCGTGCTCGCGGTGCCCGAGGTCAACAACGACACCTTCGCTGGCCCGATCGTGGGCCGCGACAGCGTGTTCGCCACTGCCTGGGAAGATCGCCGGGACGACGACTACGAGATCTACTTCAACCGCCTCAACACGCGAGGGGAGAAGCTCGGCCCCGACGTGCGCGTGACCAACGCGCCGGGCTTCTCGCTGCGCCCCAGCTTGCTGGAGCTGCCCACGGCGCGGGGCCGAGAATATCGCCTGGTCTGGGAAGACGAGCGCGACGGCGCGGGTGGCAGAATTTACGGTCAACTGCTGGACGGTGAGGGTGAGCTCGTCGACGGCAACCTTCCGCTCACGCCCGAGGGGGTGGATCCGAGCTCGCCGGTGCTCGTCGCCGGTCAACAGCGCCTGGGCTTACTGTTCAATCAGGCCGTTTTCGAGGGTCGCGGCCTGGGCTTCATGAGCTTCGATCGCGCTCTGGCCAACCCCACCGGGCCGGTGGTCTTGAGCGCTGAGAACCCCGATGGCGCGAGCATGGTCAGCAACGCCGGCGGCTTCGTGGTCGCCTGGCACGTCGTGCAAGCCAACTCGCTGCCGGGCGCGCAGATCTTCGGCGCTGTGCTGGATGAGACGGGCGAAGTCCTGGTTCCAGCCAGGGCGTTGACCGAACCGGCGCAGTTCGCGCGCTATCACAGCTTGCTCCCGCTCGGCGATCGGCTGCTGTTGCTGTGGTCGGAGTGGCGAAGCGACAAATACGAGATCTATTCGCGCGAGCTCAGCCCTGACCTGGTGCCGCTGGGAGACGCGCGCCTGATCACGCAGTCGGCCCTCGACGCCTACGCTCCGCTCGCGACGTTCGGGCCGAGCGGGGAGATCGGCATTCTGTTCACTGGCCAGAGCCCGGACAGCACGCAGCCGCAGGCGTACTTCACGCGGCTGACCTGCGATCCCGGCGCGCAGCTCCCTGCGCCGCGCTGAAGGCGCCGCTGCGTACGGGCAAGCTCAGAAGCCGTGCTGATAGCCCGCTTGCAGGGCCACGCTGGTGCCGGAAGATGGGAACAGCAGGACAGCCTTCAGCTCGGCGTTGATGCCGCTGTGATCGCTGAGGGGATACAGCGCTCCGCCACCGAGCCCCACGAAGGTCGTGCCCGTCTTCTTCCAAACGGTGACCCGGGACAGAGCGATCTGACCCACCGAGCAGGGCGGGTTCTGATTGTTGTCCGGACAGCGATCGACCACCTGCGTGGTCACCGAGCTATCGACCTGCGCGAGACCTCCGCCCACCGTCGCATAAGGGCGGAACTTGCCGAGCTGAATGGGCCCGAACCAATACGTGCCCCGCACCTCCGCGTGGATCGGCACGAACGCCGCGCCATCCGGCTCCGCCGGACCGCCGCCAAAGGCGTAGCCAACGCGGACGCCGAGAGCGACGTTCGGGAACAGTGTGCGATCGTAGCCGAGCAACAGCCGGGTCGTCGCGAAGCGCAACCCGCCAGCGACGCTACCTCCGCTGCCCGCGGTGTTGTCCGCCGTACCCGGGCGGAAGGTGTCCCCCGCGCGGAAGCAGGACAGCTCCTCCGGGCGATCGGGACCGCACACGCCGCTGCCTCCGGAAAACGTCAGAAAGTCTTGCTGCAGCGCCGCAGAGATCCAGTTGCGTACGCCGAGGTCGGAACCTTTCGACTCCTCCTCGGAGGGGGCCGGCTCATCCGTGAGCGCCTCACAGCCGGGAAAATCCGGAGGGCAGTCCACGGACCCGCGGCCCTTCGGTTCATCCAGGGAACCCGCTCCGCTGCTCGCCTCGGCTGCGCCTTGCGCGTCCGCGGCACCTTCCCTGGGCTTCAGCTCTTTCCTGGGTGCGGGCTCGCCCTCGTCAGGGGAGGGAGGGGCAGCGCTGGCGGACGCCGCCTTCTTTTCTTCTACCGCGCGCGCCGCGTCCACCTTCGCGGCGTTGAACACGCGCACGAGCTCCGGCGTCGTCAGATCCGCGTCCAGCGCCAGGCTCGAGTCGAGCTGCAGCGCCTTCACCAGCAGATCGTGCCCCTCGCTCGAGCGCTTCATGCCGGTCACATAGATGACCGCGAGATCTCGATAGACCTGCGCCGTCACCGTCGGTGAGCAAGTTCCTTTCTCGCAGAGCGAGATGGCCTTCAGCAGCTTTTTTTCGCCCGCCTTGAAGTCGAGCTGCAGATAGTCCGTGAAGATCGCCTGGTCGGCGAGCTCTTGGGCGGCCGCGTCCTGCGTGGCAGCGCTGGCGGGCTCCACCCGCAGCAAGGCTGCCAGGCCCAGCGCCAACCAACACCAGTTCAAACGCCGACTAGATCGCAATGATGGCTTCACGGCTCGGGAACATCGGGGGCGGGCTGTGCCCGCGGAATCGAGGGCCTTCTGCGCGTCAGGCGGCCCGTTACGGGTGCAAACTAGCACTCGCGCGGCAGACGTCGCCAGTCCATCCCGCATCCCTTCTGGATGGAGGAATTCATTCTCATTCAAAGCCCAAAATGCGTCAGCCCGCGAGCTGGTGCGACGCGTTAGCCGCGGACCGGTCAGCGCGTGATCGCGTAGATCGCGCAAGAATCGCTCGATTCGTACCCGGGCGATACTGAGCGGCACCGCTCGAGGTGCCGAATTGGAAATGACGCGCGGATGCGCCTCGGCTCCACTGAATTTCTGCTCGCGCGCACGCCCCGCTGACTATACTGGCGGCAGTTGCGACGCGATCTCGGCAGCAAGCGCCCCGGCGCTGCACGGGCGAGATCACTGAATACTATCGCGCGGCAGCTGCTCCACTTACCAACCTGGACGGGCAGCGTGCGCACGGCTTCGACGGTGAAAGGGCGATCAAGATGACGAGCAAGGGTACGCTTCTGTTGGTGGCTGGGGTCATTGGGCTGGGCTGTTCCTCCCCCGCGGATGACGACAACGATGGCACGATGAAGCCGGTACCCACGGCTCAACCGCCCTATATCAACCAGAGCCAGACGCCGGCGCCGGCGACCAACAACATGCAGGTCAACAACCTGCAGCCCACGACCAACAATGAAACGGCCAACCCCCAGCAAGTGGCGCCGGGCTCGGGCGGCTCCGGTGGCGTGGCGACGGGCGCGGCGGGCGCTGGCGGCGCGCCCTCTACGGGCGGCCCCATTCCGGTGGGCGCACCCGGTACTGGTTTCAACCTGACCCCGGTGCAAGGCTGGGTGGCGGGCAGCACCAACGAGGCGGGCATCCAGGGCGCGTTCTCGACGATCTCGGACGCGACTGGCACGCCGCCGGGCAGCACCACCATCACGCCCGCGAACTTTCAGTCTGCCACGGGCTCGCAGATCTGCGTGTCGGGCTCGGCGTCCCAGGTGGTGGGGGAGGCGTACAGTCAATACTGGGGCGGCGGGGTCGCGTTCGATCTGGGCGACCCGGGTCAAATGCTCCCCAAGGTGCCCTGGAATCGCGGGAAAGTGGTTGGTTTTTCTTTCAACATCACGGGCAACACCATCCCGCCCATGGGGCAGTTTCGTTTTGGCGTCGCACCCTATGAGGGCTCAACGATCAACGATAACGGGCCGTGCGTGAACATCACAATGGGAGCGAACACCATCATGTTCTCGCAGCTACATAGTGAATGTTACAATCCGGCGCCCGGTGCCGCGCTACCTGATACGGCGATGCTCGCCTCGCTCAAGTGGCAGGTCGCGACCGTCGTGGCCGCGCCGACTCCCTTTAACTTCTGCATCGAAAACCTGAAGGCGATCGTGCAGTAGCGAGGAGGCTGCGGGAGCAGACCCGAGCTGCTGCGCGCCCGCGATAGCCGCGATCCTGCTTCCCAGGATCGCGGCTTTTTCGTTGCCATCGCTTTAGTTACATGTGCGTGTCGGCGCCATTCCTGGGGAGCCGCCGGGTCGGCATTCGGTGGTAACGGGCTCTCCAGGCCTCGCAATCTGCGCCAGCGCGCAAATTGCGACGGCGCCGGTTGCACCACACGCTGGCACGACCTGCCGCCATCCTGACGTGCAGTCTGTGAGGGAACTACAGTTGCCTCCGAGTTCGTCGTTACCCCCTTCATCCCCGTCGCAATCATAGTCAAAACGCAGCAGACCAGGACATGCGTGGGGTGTCGAAAACCTGGCGGTCTGCCCCGGAAAGACAGCGGCATCACTATCGCAACAGTCGTCTCCAGATGCCGCAAAGCCCAACGGTGGCAGTTCGCCAGCGCTGCCGCACAGACTGGTGGGACGCGAAGCATCGCCATGCAAGTCTCCGTCATTATCCGGGAACCATCGATTGCATCTCCCACTCGCGCAGTCACTCGGTCGAGCTGGGTCGCAAGCTGAACCGTTGGTCAGCAAGCAGGCAGTACCCACCGCCACCGTGCCCCCCGGGCATTGACACAACCCTGAGGCATCGCAACTCTTCCCCGCCGCCGAGCAATTGAACTCGCAGCAGCGCCCGCCTTGACAGCTCGCGCCGCTCCCCGCGCACTGCGCGTTGTTGGAACAGCCTGTCCCACCCCGCGCAATCAGGTTGTTGCACAGGCCCGTGCTGGCGTTACAGCCGTTCGCGCAGGAGGTCGTCACGAACGCGTTGTTCACGCACGCACGCGAAGTGTTGCCTTGACAGGTGGCCCCGTTCCCCTCGCATGCCACACAACCTTGACCTTTGGCGCGGCAGATCTGGCCGTTGCATGCGCCGCTGCAGCAGACTTGGCCGCCACCCTGGGTCGATTCACACGCTCCGGAGCGACAATCGCCACCGGACGCGCACGTCTGCCCCTCGATGCGTCGGCAAGCGCCGTTCACGAACACGTCCGTCGGATTGCGGCATACACACGACCCGTCAACGCCGCACACGCGCCCTGAAGCCGCGCAATTGGGTGTACAACATCGTTGATTGCCGTTCAGATCTGCCGAACAGCTGTTGGAAGCACACTGGGTTCCGGCAGTGCGACAATCCAACCAATGAAGCGAAGCATCAAGCCCTCCCGGGGCCGTGGCGCCGCCCCAAGGCGCGGGACCTTACCCAACCTCATAGGGGCCGCCAACAGGCTCGGCTGGTGCTCTTCTCGGCCACTCCCGGGCAAAGTTGCTCACGTTGGCAATAGATTGTGCCGTCCGCTCGGACCAGAATTGCCTTCTCCGCCTCCCTTTGGAGCAGGAGTTCCTTGCGTCCCGGTGGCTCTACCGCTAGGCTGAACCCGCTCGGATGTTCCAGGCTCTGCTCGCGCTGCTGCTTTCGCCGCTCCTGCTTACCAAGGCGGGAGAGGTTTAGCGCGCTTTCAGTCCGCACCCTGGAATCGCCCTCTCCCGCCCGTCACCGATAGGTAGCAACGGCGGGTTGGTCTTCTCGGTCCCCCGTCTCGGCTTTCCGTGCGGTTTCCCCACTTTTTTCGCCGTGTGCGCGGGGAGAGGGTTCATTCGCGTGGGCAGATGTCCTAACTGAGGTGTTACCAGTCAGCCTCTCAGCCCCCCGCAGCTCCCCCACCGGTACCAAGACGTCGAGGAGTCCAAGCCATGTTCCGCATGCCAGTTCAAAAGTACCGACCGTTTCAGCCCGTCAATTTGCCGGATCGCAGGTGGCCGAGCCGCGTGATCGAAAAAGCGCCCATCTGGTGCAGCGTCGATCTTCGCGACGGGAACCAGGCCCTGCCGGAGCCGATGAGCTCGGCGCGCAAGCTGCGCATGTTTCGCAAGCTCGTGCAGATGGGCTTCAAGGAGATCGAGGTCGGCTTCCCGAGCGCTTCGCAGACCGACTTCGACTTCGTGCGAGAGATCATCGATGAGCACCTGATCCCCGACGATGTGACGATCCAGGTGCTGACGCAAGCGCGCGAGCCGCTGATCCGGCGCACGTTCGAAGCGATCGAAGGCGCGCAGCGGGTGATCATCCATCTCTACAACTCCACCTCCACGCTGCAGCGGCGCGTCGTGTTCGGCTTGCCCCGGCAAGGCATCGTGGACATCGCGGTCAAGGGGACGCGCTTGATCCGCGAGTTGAGCCAGACCGTGACCGGGACCGAGGTCTTCTTCGAGTACTCGCCCGAGAGCTTCACGGGTACCGAGCTGGAGTTCAGCGTGGAGATCTGTAGCGCGGTGATGGACACCTGGCAGCCCACCCCCGACCGCAAGATGATCTTCAATCTGCCGGCGACGGTGGAGATGGCGACTCCGAACGTGTACGCCGATCAGATCGAGTGGTTCGGCCGCAACATGAAGAACCGCCACCTGTACCTGCTCAGCTTGCACCCGCACAACGATCGCGGCACCGGGACTGCGGCAGCGGAGCTGGGCATGATGGCCGGCGCCGATCGCGTGGAGGGCACGCTGTTCGGCAACGGTGAGCGAACCGGCAACGTCGACGTCGTGAATCTCGCGCTCAACATGTTCACGCAGGGCGTGGATCCCGGGCTGGACGTCTCCAACATCAAGGAGTTGGTCGAGGTCGCCGAGTACTGCAACCGCCTGCCGGTGCACTGCCGCCATCCATACGCGGGTGAGCTGGTGTTCACGGCCTTCTCCGGCTCGCATCAAGATGCGATCAAGAAGGGCATTGCCGCCCGCCTGCGCGAGCCGGGTGCACTCTGGGAGGTACCGTATCTGCCCATCGACCCCGATGACATCGGTCGGCGCTACGAGCCCGTGATCCGCATCAACAGCCAGTCCGGCAAGGGCGGCATCGCGTACGTGATGGAGCAGGATTTCGGCTTCGTTCTGCCCCGTCAGCTGCAGGTGGAGTTCAGCAAGACGGTGCAGCAAGTAACGGACGACACCGGCGCCGAGCTCTCGCCCAAGCACATCTGGGACATCTTCTCGCGCGAGTACCTGGACAGCAACCAGGGCTTCCGGCTCTCCAGCGTCGACTTTCACAAGCAGGGCGATAGCGCGCGGCGGGTGACGGCGGAGATCACGGAAGGCACTCAGACTCACCGCATCGAGGGCTCCGGCAACGGCCCCATCGACGCGCTGATCGCCGGTTTGCGTGCCGATCTGCAGCTGGGCTGTGAAGTGCTCGACTTCCACCAGCACTCGATGGGCAAGGGCGCCAACGCGGCTTCGGTAGCGTACGTGGAGCTGTCCATCGACGGCGAAGGCGCGAGCTACGGCGTCGGCCGCCACGAGAGCATCCTGACGGCGTCGATCCTGGCAGTGCTGAGCGCCATCAACCGCATCCGCCGCGAGCGTGAGCCCGCACGCGGCCGCGTCGTGCCGCTGGCGCGCCCGGCAGAATAGCGCCGGCGTGCGCAGCTGATCGCAGGGGGCCGGGCCTGCAGCGCTCGGCCCTGGGCGAAACCTCGGGGCGCGTCACGGCTCGCCAACATCGACCGCGAATCACGCCGCGGCGCCGGCGCGAGGCTGCCCCCGCCGAAAAGCCTAGTTGCCCTTGTCTGTCACGGGCCCGACCAGCGTCGTCAGCTGGGCGCGCGCCACGACCGCGCCGCCGGTGTCCGTGAGCTCGATGCAGAGCGGCACCTCGCGCCGCTCGGACGAGCTGATCGGCTCGCAGCGGCACTCGGCGAGGATCGTTCCTCGCGCCTTCTTCAGGTACTCGATGGCGAGTGCCTTGACGATGAAACGCGCATCGTGGGGCAGCGAGTAGACGAGGGCGAGGTTGCCCGTGAGCTCCGCCAGGTTCGCCAGCGCCACGGCATGGATGCTGTCCAGATGGTTGCGCACGGCGCGACGATCACGCAAGCGCACGCGCGCGTGCCCGCTCTCCAGGCTCAGGACCTCGGCGCCCAGTGCGCCGGTGTAAGGGATGGCCAGGCCCACCAAGCGATCGAACAGCCGGGTGCCGCCGGGCAGCGGCTGCAGGCGCTGCCAGCCTTCGCGGATCCACTCCGCCGCGCTGCGCGTCCGGAGCTCATCGATCACCTGCGTCAGATTCAGCTCGTCGAGCACCTGTGCGAAGTTCATGCTCGTAGCTCCTTTCCACCGCTCACAGCACGCCCGGCAACCCGAAGGCTCCGACCAGCGGCTCCAGCGACCGTTCCACGAAGTACTCGCTCTCCACCCGGCGGCGGCCCTCGCGAGCCAGACGCTGTTGCAGGGCAGGATCCGCGAGCAGATCGCGCAGCACCTGAGCCAGTCGGTCCCAGTCCCCGGGTGGGAAGGTCAGCCCCGACACACCGTGCTCGACCAGCTCGGGGATGCCCGCCACGCACGGTGCGACGACGGGAACCCCCAGCGCGAGCGCCTCCATCAGCGTCACCGGCAGGCCTTCCATGAAACTCGCGAGCACCAGCACCGTCGCGCGGGTCAGCGCCTCCAGCACCTGATCCTCCGAGACTTGCCCGCGCATCTTCACGCGCTCCGTCAGGCCGAGGATGCGGATTTGCTCCTCGATGCGCTGCCGCTCCGGGCCGTCGCCGAGCAACTCCAGCTGCGCGTCGACGCCGCCCGCGACCAGGTGAGCAAAGGCTTGCAGCAGACCGGCGTGCCCCTTCTCGGGCGAGAGCCGCGCCACGCACAACACCAGGGAGCGCTGCGCGCTGCCGTTGGCGCCCGGGGCAGGCCCATCGCGGGGCGGCAGCGGCGGGCGTTCGATGCCCGCGCGCACGATCACGAACTTGTGCCAGTGCTTGGGGTCGACGATGCGCATGGCCTGCGCACGCCCGAAGTGCGTGACACACGCCACGAAGCGCGCCGCCTCGATCTTCTCGGCCAGCAGCTGACCAGCGGGATAATCGAACTCGCTGGTGCCGTGCAGCGTGAGGCTCCAGTTCAGCCGGAGGAAGTGCGCGGCCAGCAGGCCCACGTTGGCGCCCGAGTTGGCGAAGTGGTTGTGCAGATGATCGACGCCGCGGCGCTCGATCTCGCTGGCGAGGTCGATGGACTCCGCGAAGTGAAACGCTGCCCAGAGCAGCGCGCGCAGCCCCGGCACTCGGTGCCCGAGAGCGCGGCGCAGCGTGCTCACATAGGAGCCCGGGTGCTTCAGCAGCGCCCGCGCGTGCGAACGCGCGATGCGGGCGGCAGAGGCGGGCAGCACGTACCAGGTGGTCTCGGCCTCGCGCTGATCGACGTCGGCCAGCTTGGAGACGCCGGTCGGGGGGCGGATGCTGAACGTCTCCACCTCGAACCCGCGCGCGCGCAGCCCGGCGACCTCGCGCCGGATGAACGTGTGCGAGGCCGCGGGGTACTGACTGACCAGATAAGCGATGCGCATGACGGCGTTACGGGGTCCGTTCCGTCTGTTCCCAGGTCGCCTGCTTCTTGCGCGCCGCGAACGCGAGGTACAAGGGGAGTTTCCAGAACACGTATCCCGGCACTAGCAAGGCGTAGCGCAGCGGGACCAACTCTCGACCCTGCACCAGCCAGGCCGCGAGCACACTGGCCCCGACCGCCACCAGCGCCCCGAATGACAGCACCAGCGGCCCTGGGCCCATGCCGAAGCCGAGGCTGATCAGGGCGTTGAAGCCGACGACCGCGCACAGGCCCAGCACGAACAAGCTGAGGGGCGGGACGAGCAGATCGAGTCCGAGCGCCAAGAGCTCCAAGTCCTGGCGTTCTAACCCCTCCAGGACCAACCGCGGGCCCTGCTGGATCAGCGTTGCCAAATGCCCGTGCTCCCAGCGCCGGCGCTGCTTCTGCTGCGCCTGATCGCGAACGGGCAGCTCGCTGCGGATGCGAGCCTCGGGGCAAAAGAGCGGGGGACTGCCGAGCCGCGCCAGCTCCAGGCCCATCAGCATGTCTTCCACCAAGTAGGCGCCCATGGCGGGCGCCTTGCGGATCACAGCCCAGGGAAACGCCATGCCGCTGCCCGTGAGCTGACAGGGCAAGCCCATGCGCAAGAGCCCCAGCGGCCGCACGCGATTTTTGATCAAGAAGGCCAGCGCGTTGACCGCGGTCCGAGGCTCCAGCCGAGGAGGCAGAATCAAGTATTCGGCCTGCACGGGGCGGTTCGTGCGCTGCGCGCGCTCGGCGAGGATGGCGATGCCGCCAGGTTCAACGCGGCAGTCCGCGTCCACGATCACCACGATCTCGGGCGGATCCTTGGCCAGCTCCTCCAGCCCGAACTCGATCGCGTAGCCCTTGCCGCGTCGGTGTGGGTCGACGCGCCGCACTACCCGGGCGCCGGCGAGCTCCGCCAGTCGGGGCGTGTCGTCCTCGCAGTTGTCGGCGACCACCAATAGCGACACCTGCTCGTTCAGCTCGCCGCGCAGGTTCGCCAGCGTGCCCTCGATCACGGCTTGCTCGTTGTGCGCGGGTACCAGGATCACGGTCCGTGGTGATGGCGCGGTCCGAGCCGGTGGGCGGCGCCGGGGCGCCGGCGTCCCGATCAATACCTCGGCGACAAATGCCGCCGCCGGCACGCAACACAGAGCAGTGACCCCCCAGCGCAGCCACGCGAGCCCAAGCACCGAGCAGAGCTTACGGGCTTTTTGCTCGCGCGGGAAAGTCGGCGTGATGGTATGGCGGCGCTCATGGGTTCAGCGCCCGAAGCATCACCCGAATCCCGCCCGGCAGCCGCCCCGCCCGGGGCCTCGCTCAGAGCGCGTCGGAGGGCCCCGATGGAGCGAGATCGCGCGGCCGGATTCTCCATTATCTTCGCTGCATTCAGCGCAGCTTTAGTTGTTTCCTGGAAAGCTTCGGAGGCGGTTCGGCCGAATCTCGCGCCCGAGCCGGCGCCCGCTACATCGGAGGGGGTCGCCGGGTTCCCGGAGCACGTCGACCCGATCGCGATGCTGCCGCGAGCCCGCGCACTGACCGAGCGGGATCAACTGCGCCGCATCACCATGGCGCAGGTCGCTGCGGACGGCACGGTGGACCTGCGTCAGCCTCACGCCAGCATCCGGTACGAGTTCGACAGCGCTGCCGGCGAAGGCCCGGACGCGCCACGGCCCGTGGGGACGGTGCGGCCCGTGCACTACTGCGGCCGACAAGCGGTGCAGATCCGCTCGGACGGCATCCAGGCCGAAGTGGATCAGCCGAAGAGCCTCTGCCGCCCCAGTGCCGGCGAGGCGCTGCCGGCTCCGCGCTGCGGGCCCCGTCAGCTGTGGTCGCTCGCGCGGCAACGCGGCGCGGCCGCCGATGGGCGCGCCACGATCGAGTACTATCGTTCGCACGAGGGCCCCGCCTGGCGCTTCTCACTGGCGAGCCCTCCGCTGCAGTTCACGATGTACGGCGACTGCGAGCACGAGCTCGAGGGCGACTCCGGGCGGCCGCTGTAGTTCGCGCGGGCTCGAGGTTCGAGGCGGCGCTCAGCCGGCGTCGGGCGCCGGCGGCTCGGCGGGCTGATCCAGCTCCAGATGCCGGAGAATGCGCCGCCAGAGCACCTCGTGCGTCTCGGGGAGCTCGGTCGAAAAACCCATCCACGGATGGCCGCTCTGCTCTTTCAAGCGTTGCAGGGCGAGCTTTCTGCCGGAGCCGGGCACCTTGTCGAGCTTGGTGGCGACCCAGAGCACCCCCACCGGAGCCCGCGATCGCGGCGGTACCTGCGCCAGCAGCTCCACCAGCTGATCGTCGTCCTCCTCGCGTCCCCGGCGGACATCGACCAGCGCGACCACCAGCGACAGCGCCGGCCGGCGTAAGAGGTAGCCCTCGATCAGCTCGGCCCACTCGGCTCGTTCCGACTTGGAGCGCTTGGCGTAGCCGTAGCCCGGCAAGTCCACCAAGGTGAAGCGAGAGCCGAGGCGCGTGGTCACCTCGAACAACGAGATCTGCCGCGTGCAACCGGGTGTGGAGCTGGTTCGCACCAGGCGCCGGCGCTGCACGAGAGCGTTCATCAAGCTGCTCTTGCCCACGTTCGAACGCCCCGCAAAGGCCACCTCCAGGTGTTGCGGAGGCGGCAGCTGCTCGATGCGCGAAGCTCCTGCCACGAACTGGGCGTCCAGGACGCGGGGAGGGGGGGGTGAGGGGGCGGGCATGACGAAAGCTCAACCGCTACGGCGGCGCACGGCTCGTAGCAGAAAAAAGAGCTCCTTGTGCTTCGTGAAGTACGCCGCCGCCAGGAAAACGACCGCGAAGGCGGCGCTCGCGGCGGAGCCCGGCAAGAGCCGTTGCCAGGCATTGGCCCCTGGTACGGTGAGCGTCTTCGCCACCATCCAGCCGCCCGCGGCAGCGGGCAGTGCGCAAAACAGCGTCGCGGCAGAGGAGCGCAGTACGCCGCGCGTGTCGATGCTGGGCAGGCGACGATTCAGCAGCCACCAGAGCAGGCCCATCCTCACGAAGCTGGCGGCTGTCACGGCCAGGCCGATGCCCACGTGGCCCAACACCGGCCGCAAGCTGAGCGCCACCGCAAAGAGCACGAGCAGCCCGAACAGGGCGACGCGCGGCGGTGTGCGGGTGTCACCGAGCGCGTAGTAGGCGCTCACCAGCTGCCGCACTGCGGACACCATCCACACGCCCAGAGCTTGCGCGGCCAGGGCATACGCCGTCTCGCGCGCGGCGAGCGCGTCGAACTGGCCGCGCTGAAAGATCAGGACGACGATCGGCTGCGCCAGCGCGACCAGCAGCACGCTCGCGGGGATCGCCACGAACAGGGAGAGGCGCATGCCGAACGCGAACGTGGAGCCCAGCTCCGCCTGATCGCCACGGGCGGCGAGGCGCGAGAGGCTGGGCAAGGTCGCGGCCTGCAGGGCCATGATGAAAATGCCCTGCGGAAAGTCACAGAGGCGCAGCGCGAAGGTGAAGTAGCTGGTCGCGCCCACCGGCAGCCCCGACAGCAGCTGCCGCCCCAGCAAGACGTCGACGTAATAGACGCCGACGCCGAGGCTGGCCGGCCCCAGGCGGCGCAGCACCTCGCGCACCAGCGGATGCTTCAAGTCCAGGCGTGGGAGATCGAGCATGCCGATCGCGCGCAAGCTGGGCCATTGCGCGACCACCTGCAGAGCGCCTCCCAGCAGCACCCCGACCGCCAGCGCCAGCATCCGGTCGTCGCCGTTGGCGATGAACACGCTGGGCAGCGTCCAGGCGCAGAGGATGAAGCTGACGTTGAGCAGCGCCGGAGCAAACGCCGTCGCCACGTAACGGTGGTAGGTGTTCAGCGCGGCGAGCCCGAGGGCCGCGCTGCCCATGAAGAAGATGTAGGGAAACAGCCAGCGGGTGAGCTGCACCGTGCGCTCGAACTGGCCTTCATGCTGGTGAAATCCGCTCGCCGACAGCTCCACCAGCCAGGGTGCGGCCCACACGCCCAGCACCGAGACCAGCGCCAGGATCGTGAGCGAGAGGCCCCTCAGGCGCCGGAACAGATCGCGCGCCGCGGCGTCCCCCTGGGTCTCGCGGGTCGCGGCCAGCACCGGCAAGACGCCCGTCTGCACCGCGCCTTCCGCGAGCAGCTGGCGCAGCAGGTTGGGCAGCAGGAAGGCGATCGCGAAGGCGTCGGTCTCAAAGCGATTGAAGATCGCGGCGAGCACCTGCTCGCGCCCGAGCCCGAGGACTCTGCTGGCGAGCGTGCCCGCTGCCACGATGCCGGCGCGGCGCACGATGTTGCGCCGTTCGCCTGCGCCGCTCTGAGGCGTGCTCGCGGTGGCGCCCGCGGCCGCCTGCAGGGCCAGCGCGGGAGGAGGCTCGGGGATGCTCACGACGCGAGACCCGCGTGGGCGCGCAGGCAGCCCTCGACGAGTTGAAGGGTCAGCTCGACGTCCGAGTCCTCGAGCGCTGCGCTACGCGTCGTCTGCGTGGCGATCAAGCGCTGGCGCGCGGCGCCGCTCACGCGCAAGCCAGCGCCCCCGCGGGCGCGCGAGATGAGCCCGCCGCGAGCCGGATCGATCAGCGCCGCCTTGCCTTCGGGGCAGCGCACGCCGCTCTCCACGCAGTGCTCGAGCTCGAGCCTCCAGCCGCACGCGTCCAGCAGCCACAGACCGTGGGCCGCGAGCGTCCGGCGCGCGCTCGGCAGAGGCTGCGTTGCGGGCTGGAGCGCGCGGGTCTCGAGCTGATCGAGGCAGCTCAACGCGAGCTCCCAGAGCGCTGGCTCGGGCGTGTGGGCGGGAGAGGCGTGCCGAATCCAGCCGAGGAAGCAGCCCGCCGCCTCCATCGCCGACAGCTGGGTCAGCAACCCGGGGCGAGGCCCCACCACGCGCGCTTCCCGCAGCTGCATCAAATCCGCTCCGGTGGCCTCCTCGAGCTCGACCTCGAGCGTGTGGAAGGGCTCCAGGCTCCCACCGAACCGGCGCTGACTCTTGCGCGCGGCGCGCGCCAGCGCCGACACTTGCCCGAGCTTCTCGCAGAACAGACTCACCACCAGGTCCGCGTCGCCGTAGGGAGTGCGACGCAGGACGAGGGCGAGTGTAGTATGACTGCGCGCCGCCCGGCGACTACGCGTCGTGGCCATCGCAGGCGCCGCGCTCGCGCGGCCCCCTGGAGCACCGCAGCAGGTCGTTGCGGCCCGGTTCAGCGCCCGACACAGCAGCCGGCTCGGCCCCCTGAAGCTGCGACAGCTCCTGCGGCATGTCGTGGCTGCGCGGCTTGAGCACGATGCTGAGGGCCAGGGCGAACAGGAACAGCAGCAACACGAACGCGATGGCAACGCCGAAGCGGCCGCCCCGGGCCGGGCGCATCGGCGTGGAGATGGGCAGCGGGGTCACCCAGGCGGTACGGCGGCTCGCGGTGTACCGCGCGAGGACCTCGTCGCAGGGCACGTCGACCGCTCGCGCATAGGAGCGCAGGAACCCGCGCACGAACACCTCGCCCGGCAGCTCGTCGAACTGACCCGCCTCCAGCCGCTCCATGCTGGCCAGAGGAACCCGGGTGGCTCGCGCCACCTCTTCCAGGCTCATCCGCCGCGCCTCGCGCTGGCGTCGCAGGTATTGTCCAACGGGCTCCATAGACAAGACTTAGATCTCGCAGGCTCTCGGGGCTATCGCTCGGGCTCGACAGGGGTTCAGGGGCTGGCGGTGGTGGTCGCGGCGTTCTCTGGAATGGCGGTGGCCGGTGCTGGGCTCTTTTCAGTTGCTGCGCTCTGGGGGATGGCGTGCTGAGGGAGGGTAGTCGGTGGGGTCGCGCTCTGAGGTGTCACTGCCGGTGGACCGTGACTCTGGAGGCTCAAACATTCTCGACCAGCCTCCGTGTGCCGATCGAGCCGAACGCATGTCGCGAGGTCGCGCTGGGCTTCGTCGACACGGTTCAGCTTGGAGAGGACCCGGGCTCGACCGGCGTAGGCCTCTTGTAGACCGGTACATCTTCCATCAGCGGCATTCAGCGCCTGCGTATAAGCCTCAATCGCTTCTTTCGCGCGCCTCGAGCGCTCTTCGGTGAGCCCCAGCCGATAATAACCCACACAGAAATCGGGCTGCGCCGCGACGCTGCGCAAGAGCGCTTGCCGCGCGTCGGGAAGCGCGCCTTGCTCCAGGTACGCCCAGCCGATATTTCCCCAAGCATTCTCAGGAGTTCGGTACAGGATGTCGGTCGTCAGCGGGGTCAGTTCCCGGACCGCCTCGGCGTAGCGCTTTTGGTGGATGAGGATCACTCCGAGTGTGTTGCGTGCCTCCCGGAAGTCCGCTTTCACCGCGAGAGCGTGGCGAGCTTGCTTCTCCGCCTGTTCGAGCCGGCAGTCTTCCGCATCCGTACCGCGCCGGCAGAAGTCGAGATAGATGAGCGCGGCCAGATGCGCCGCATCGCTGTTCTCCTCATCGAGCTCCACGGCCTTGAGCACATGCGCGAGGGCCTCGCGCGGCTGGCCCCGGGTGAGCCAGAGGTCGCGAGCCAGATCGTACTCCGCGAGGCTCATGCTCTGCTCGCTCTGCACGGCGCCGGATGACTGGGGCGCCGAGCACGCGCTCACTCCCACCCACAGCCCCATCCAGACTGCCACCCCCGCACTCGCCAACCCTGCGCCCGCGTTCCATGGCGACATCACGCGAAAACGCATCGGCTACATCGTCTCCTCTCGTTCACCGCGCTGGTTGCCAGCGCGACGCGCGATCGCGAGCTTCGGAGAATCAGCCAATCGCGCGCGCAAGCCTGTGCCCAGGTCATCGATAACCTACGGGCGCAGGCGAGTCAACGCGCGCGTTCAGAGGATCGGGAGGTGCGTCACGCTGCGCGGCGGGTGCGCTGGTCCGCGCTGTTGGCGCCACTCGTCGAGCGCCGACGCGCGACGCACGCACGCGATCGTGCAAGAAGCCTCACACCCCTTCGGCGTTTCGAAGGCCTTGCTCAGGTGTTCTCGCGTGTATTCGAGCAACGGCAGGCCCGGATCCGCGCGGCGCTGGCTGCAGTAGGAGACCGTCCCGTGCTCGTCGATGTACAGATAGCGCGCGCCGGCGCGGCAGCGGAACGGCACGTCGCGCTCGGCGATCATGCGGTCCTCCCAGCCCTCGCCCACGTGATGAAATACGCTCTTCTTGCTGCGGCGCCGCATTTCCCGATACAGGGCGGGGAGCTCTGCTCCGGCCAGGCCTGCATCCAGCTGGCCCTGACCATCGTGCAGAAGCCCCACCGTCATGAAGAAGCCGAGCTGCTCGACTTGATCCACGAGCGTGCGCGTCGCGTCCGGGCTGCAGCTGCCGAGCACCGCGTTCACGTTGACCCCGAAGCGCGCGTGCTGCTTGAGCGACACCAGGCGCTTCTGGATCTTGGACAGCGACTTCTCCGAGACCTCGTTGGGCTCGAGATTGTCGATGGAGATCTGCACCAGGGTGAGGCCGGCGCGGTTGAGCCGCTCGATCCAGCGGCGGGTGAACGCATAGCCGTTGCTGATCAGCGTGCACACCATGCCATGCGACACCACCCGCGCCACCAGCTCGTCCAGCTGGGGGTGCAGGAGCGGCTCGCCGCCGGTCAGGGTCACGACACAGGTGCCGAGCTCCGCCAGGTGATCGATGCGCGCGTTGAGCACCTCCTGCGGGACAGGCTTCGAAAAATCGTCGAACTCGTTACAGTAACCACAAGCCAGGTTGCACCGGCGGGTCACGACGAGCTGTGCCAAAAAGGGGCGCCGGACGTCGAGGAGCGCAGCGGCTCCGCGCCCGAGCGCGCGCAGTGGATGACGGGGCAAAAACACGGCCAGCGCCGGGCTCTAGCACGCCCGGGGCATGGCTCGCCATTCTTCCCGCGGATTTGCAGGAGGAGTCCCCCTCGGGGCTCTCCGGCCGATAGCCCACTCGATCCGCCCACGCCACCAGCCCGCGCACCCCACGGCGCGAGCCGCTCGACAGCCGGCCCCGATCCGCCCCAGACCTCCGGCAAAATGATAGGGAATGCGGCATTGAGCACTCCTCGGCTTCCCCCCTTCGCATCAGTCCTCAAGTCGCGAGATGTCGAGGACCCCATCAATCTGCTGTTCAATCGGCGGCTCGCCTACTGGTTCGTCGCCTTGGTGTACCGCACGCCGCTGACGCCGAACCAGGTGACCCTGCTATCCATCGCCGTCGGCGTCGTGGCGGCCGGGTGCTGGTGGTACGGCACGCCGAGCGCGATGCTGTGGGGGGGCATCTTACTCTGGACGAGCGCGATCCTCGATGGCGCCGACGGCATCCTCGCCCGCGCCAAGCAGCTGTTCTCGGATCTGGGGCGTGCGCTCGACGGCAGCGCCGATCTCGTGGTCGCGCTGTTGACGGCGTTGGCCGCCGTACATCACCTCTGGCAGACGCAGCACTCGCTGCCGATGCTCGCGGTGCTGCCGGTGCTGGTGCTGAGCATCTGGCTGCAGATCCACCTCTACGACTACTACAAGGAGTCATTCCTGCTGCGCACCCGGCTCGACTGGGATGGCGTCCCCGAGCGCATCGCTGACGTGCACGAGCGCATCGCCAAGCTGCGCAAGGAAGGGGCCCCCTGGGTCTACCGGGCCTCCATGGACCTCTACCTGAGCCTGATCGTCGGCCAGACGCGGGTGGTCCGCCTGCTCGATCCCGCCGGCAGCCGCGAGCAGTCCCGCTTTCGCGTCACGCCTCGGACCGTGGCGGAGTATCGCGAGTTCAACCTGGGTCCGATGCGGATCTGGACGGCACTTTCCTTGGCGCCGCACACCTATCTGATCTCCATTTTCGGGATGCTGGATCGCCTCGACCTCTACCTCTGGGGCCGCCTGCTGCTCGGCAATGCTCTGTTCGTGCTGGTGATCTTCTGGCAGCGGCGGGCGAGCGAGCGTACGCTCGCGGCGCTGGCGGCCTCCGGCAGCTCACCCTTGCCGATCGGCGCCGTCGGAGCGGGGAGCTCCGGCGCCCTCTGAAGAGCTCGGGCCGGCGGGCGCGCGGCCCGCGGCCGACAGCGGATTCGGCTCGAGCTTCGGCGGCGTCGCCACCGGAGGGCGCAGGTACAGCGGGCGAGCGACGTGCGAGAGCTCCAGCTCCGTGCCGACCTGGGCCACCCACTGCGCGTGCGGCAGATCCGTGTGCTCGCCCCGTTGATGTGGCAGCGCCGTTGCCAGCGGATCCCAGGCGGCGCCGATCAACAGGGCGGCTGCGGGCAGCTCCGCGACGAACTGCTCCACGGCTCTTGCATCCCTGGCGATCTGAGCCGGCAACAGCTCGCTGCCGTCCGGGGCGTAGGCTGCGACGAAGAACTCTCCGCGGCGAGCGTCGAGCAGCGGGACCCGCAGCCGGCGGTCCTGCGCCGAGACGGCTGCGGCCATGGCCTGGAGCGAGCTCACCCCGACCAGGGGAATTCCCAGGCCTTCGCCGAGACCGTGCGCGAAGGCGATGCCGACTCTGAGACCGGTAAAGGACCCCGGACCGGTGCCGACCGCGATGCGCTCGAGCTGGCGGGGAGACCAGCCCGCCTCCGCCAGCACCTGCTCGATCAACGGCTGCAGCGAAGCATCGTGCGCGTTCTCCCGATCATGGCTGGCGACGGCGATCGGTTGGCGACCCTCGATCAGGGCCACGGACCCGCGGACGGACGAAGTCTCGATACCCAGTACGCGCAAGGGTTGGCCAGTACAGCACGCAGGGTGCCGCTGGGTCGAGCCCTCCGGCAGCGTGCGACCTCCGATCAGACCAGGGCTGGGCCTTTCACATCGCGATGCTACCGATGCGCATCTTCCTCACGACAGCGCTTGCAATCCTTTCCATTCTGGATAGTCTGCGCCACCCCTTGGTCGAAACGTTTCGAAAAGGGGCAGGTTCGGGGCGTAGCGCAGCCTGGTAGCGCACTTGACTGGGGGTCAAGGGGTCGTCGGTTCAAATCCGGCCGCCCCGACCATTTGCACATCTCCCTGGGCGGCCTGCCGCTACCCCCCACGGGCGGCCTTAGCCGCCCCGGGCGGCACGCCGCTGTTCAGGGTGCGGTCCTGTCGCTAGCCAGCGCGGCTTCGGTCCATGCGCTGCGGCAGGAGGGGGGCACCGACCACTTCGGTCGGCGTTCTCCCCCTGGCCGTTGCACCGATGGGATGCCCGCACTCGTTCCTCGTCTGACAGAGCGGCTGACAGAACCGCCGACAGAGCGGCTGACAAAGCCGCCGATAGAGCCGCGGCCGAAGAGGCCCGGTTGGCGAAAGCCAGGCGCGCGGGGCCTGCTCGGTCCGCTCGCGCTGGCACTGATCGGCCTGGCGCCGGCCTCGTCGCGCGCGCAGACGATTCGCGATACCGTCCGGGAACACCTCAACGAGGGGCTCGAGGGTCCTGCATCGGAACCGCCGGCGCAGCCGAAGAAGCAGCCGGCGAAGAAGAAGGAGCCGCGCCAGCGCAGCCCACGTCGACCGGCGCAGCCCGCCGCGGACGCTGCCATCTCACCGGAATCCAGCGCAGCGGACGCCGTGGAGACAGACCCGTCTGCCGCCCAGGAAGACGCTCTTCCGAAGCGAATTTTCGGCAAGAACTTGCAGCTCGACCCCAAGATCGGTGCGGGATTCCGCGGTTGGTACCCCGAGCAATACCCGCTGGTGAGCATCCATCATGCCGGGTACTACACCTGGTCGCTCGATCTGAAAGCCAAGCTTTTTGGCTTCTTGCGGCTGCACCGCGGCTACTACGAGTCGAACGGCTTGAAGGGCCCGCGCACCGGGGGCGCGGTCGTGGCTCGCGACGTGGGACAGTTGGTTCCGAAGGCGGCCTGGCTGCTCGGAGCGCTGGGTGTTCCACTCAGCCGGCGCTGGGAGACGCTGGTTTCGTACGAGACACGAAGCTTCGTCACGCGCGCGCGGCCGTCCCGGCCGGTGGCGATCGTGTCGCGCAACACCCCCGCGGACACCGATTTCAGCAGCTTGACGCGTAGCGACCAGCCGCTCGAGTTCGTGTCCGGGTTCGAGACCCTGGTCTTGGGCGTGCGCTACTCCCCCGATGCCCCCGCGGGTGGAAATTCCGGGGTCATGGGAGGCGACAGCGGCAAGTTCCCGCCGGTGTACCTCGGCGTCGGCTTCACGCAGTACTCGAAGCCCTATCAGGTGAAGGTGGGCAGCGACGCGCTGGACGAGCTGCTCTTCAATGGCCGCTTTCGCGGCCTGGGCATTGCCACCGGCTTATCCGTGCCGCGCCACCTCGGCCGGCCTTACGTGGACGGGGATGCGCAGCTCGGCCTCGGGCAGGTCCAGCTGCTGAATGACCTCACGCTGAATGAGCTTCTGCCCGACGATTGGCTGATCGGCTACCTGCAGGGCAACGTCACCGTGGGCTATGCCTGGCCTGTATTGAAGACCAAGCCCACCCCGATCCTCACCGGAGAGCTGAGCGGGGGTGGAGCGACGTTCTTCTACTTCAAGACCAAGGACGGGAACTCCGAGAAGCCGCCGACGCTACCCCTGAACTGGGATTTCCTCTGGGCGGTACACGTCGCTTTCACGCTGCCGCTCTGAACGCCACCCGTACCGGCGGCAACTGCGAAACGCCGAGGTGTGCAGGTTCGGACCGATCTGGCTCCAGCAGGAACGCCACGGCCCTCTGCGCTGCGCCAAGCGTCAGGAACCTCGGGGGTGCGGGCTGTTTCCGCCGCATCAGCGTGACGCGATGCGCCTGCTGTGGCGCACGAAATTTTTTTGCTCCGCAGGCCGCGTCTGCTGCGATCCTGCGCTATATACGATATACGCTAGAGGCTTACGGATCATGCCGAATCAAGCGATGGATACTGCTGCGGGGGCACCCCACACCCCGGGCGCGACAGACGCCGATCCAACGCGTAGCGGCCGCTCCGAAGCGAATGCCTCCGGCGCTGGTCCCCAGGCGAATCCCCAGGTTGCTTCCGAGGAGCTCGAATCGCAGGAAGCTGAAGCCCGTGATTCAGGCATCGTGGAAGTTGAAGGAAAGGCGGGCGCTGTGGCAAGCGGAGTAACAAGTGCACGGGCGAACACGCTGACGAGTGTGACGAACGATCCAGGCAAAGCTCCGGTGGAACAGCGCCATCCCAATGGCGCCGCTCGCACGGGAGCGGTCCGCAGCGACGGGCATGAGATCGAGATCGACACGGATCTCGATGGGCACACCGCCGCGGCCCGTTCCGTCGAAGGTCCCCCCCGCCCGCAGATGATCACGCAGACCGTGCCCACGGGCGCTGCTGCATCGCTCGCTGCTGCATCGCTCGAGGCAACATCGCTCGAGGCAACATCGCTCGAGGGCGCAGACGACGACGAGATTTTGGTCTCCGATGACGAGATCGAGAGCGCGGAGCCCGCGCGCCCGACCCTGACCTCGGGCTTGCCCGCGTTCGGCCGCAGCCTGCCGCCGGCGCCCCCGTCGCGCACGTCGCTGCCGCCTCCGCGGCGCTCGAGCCGCGCCGGAGCGTTGCTCGGCAGCAGCCTGCCGCCGCCCAGCTTTCCGTCGCACGCGCCCAGCTCGGGACCGGCGCGCATCCCCGGCTCGGAGCGCGATCCCTGGATCCTCGCCAACAAGACGCTCGAGCTGAGCCGGGCCCACGCGCGCATCAGCGTGCTCGAAGATCAGATCGCCTTCCGCGACGCGCGCATCCTCTCACTCGAGGAGCGCCTGGAGGCCGCTCAGCAGAAGGTAGAGGAGCTGGAACGCAAGCTCGACGGGCAGACTCCGCAGGCAAAGTCCTCGCTCGCGCAGCCAGCGCCCGAGCGGGCGCCGGAAGCGGCAGCCCCGCTCACCAATGGCGCTCGCGCAGCCACCAAGTCGGCGGTCACTGCCAGCCTCGCGGCGCCGTCGGCCGTGACCGCGTTGGCAGGTCGCCCCTCCAGCAAGCACGCGATCTCGATCCCGAAGCCCGCTGACGTCGCGCGCTCGACGGAAGCGAAGGCTGCCGAGAGCAAGAGCAGCCCCGTCGCAGCCCCCGCCCCGAGTGCGTTGAACGAGGCGCTGGCCGCGGACGCCGACAGTCCCGAGGTCGACGGCGGAAGCATTCCGCCGGACGCCGACGAGGATCTGGCCCCCGTTGCCGCGCCGAGCGGCCCCGAGGACGTGCGGCGCATCGCCGGTATCGGTCCGCGCTTTGAAGCCGCGCTGCGCAAGCAGGGCGTGACGCGCGTGAGTCAGATCGCCGCCTGGTCCGACGCGGACGTTCGGCAGATCGCCAAGGCGCTGAAGATCCCGAAGAGCCGTATCGTCAAGGGCCGCTGGGTGGAAGCGGCTCGAGCGCTGTTGGCCCAGGAAGTGATTGGCAGTCGCCCGACTTCGGAGTAATCCGATGTCCAATGGTGGGACGACAATCGCATCGACTCTGCCAGCGCGCTCGCTGTGCGTCTGCGATCACGCGGGCGAGCGCGTTCTGCGCAGCCGCGCTGGCAGTCTGCTGGGGGCTCGGTTGCCACGATCGCGAGTGTGAAGCAGCGCGGCTGGAGCTGGCCCAGACCTGGCAAACGCTGCGCGACACCGCGACCTCGCGCCAGCAGATCCCCGAAGGCATCAACCTGACGGAGGGGGAGCGCGACGAACGCATCAAGACCTGGAAAGGCATCGAGGAGCGCGCGGAGCTGATCCGCAGCTCCTTTGGCACGCCCCAGGTGACGTGGCCCAGCGCGGACAAGGCGCGCAAAGAGCTGGCGGCGCTGTTCAGCCCACTGCAGACCAAGGATGAGCCGATGACGCGCGGCTTCGCGCTCACGCTCGGCGAAGCCGACAAGCAGATGTCGGCTTACCGCGGGCAGTGCCATTGAGCTCTGTCGTTGAGCTCTGTCGTTGAGCTCTGTCGTTGAGCTCTGTCGTTGAGCTCTGTCGTTGAGCTCTGTCGTTGAGCTCTGTCGTTGAGCTCCTTGAGCTCTGTCACTGAGAACGCGCTGGCACTGAGAGCGATCCGGGATCAGAGCTCGGAGCCGCACGACGGCCATCGACTCCAGGAGTGCACACTGCACGAACGCGCGGAGGAGTGGGCACTCCTGAAGTCGCCGGCGCCGTGCGGCAACGAGCCCTCGAGCCCCCTCGGGCTCTTCTCACTGTGCGGGAGGCGGGACGCTGCCGAAGGCGACCGTGGTGGTGACCTTGGCCGATGCCGGTTGCGCGTCGGCGTGAGGTTGCAGGACGCGGCGCAGCAGTTGACCGACCCAGAGCGCGATCAAGGCCAGAAACCCGCCAACGATGATCGCGTTGAAGACCAGCAGCCCCATGGCGCCCTCGTTCAACAGCCGGCCGCCCCAGTGCCAGAGCTCACCCACGCGGGACAGATCCAGATCGATGGAGAAGCCTCTCTCTTGAACGAGCCCCGGCGTCACCTGGAGATCGACGTAGGCGTAGCCCAGGGTGGCGAGACTCGTGCACACCCACAGCAGCAGGAGCGACCGAACCGAAAACACACCAAACCTCCTGGTATGTATTTTCAAGGTAGCACGCCGCTCGCGCTCTGCACGCCAGCGCGCAGAGATCGGGGCTGCGACGGCAGCGCCGCATGCGAGGCGTTCGGCCGACGCTGGAGGTAAGACCGCATGCCGCTCGAAGAATGCGCTGTACTCGTAGCGGCGGCTGTGACAGTCGTCGGGGAAAGCTGCCGCAGCTTGAATTCCAGGCGCTCGCGCTGCGATCCCGAAACGGTGAGAGCGAGACGCAGCAACATCGAGCGCGTCCGCCCTGCACCAGTCTCGGTGCGACGAGCATCGGGTGCGCGCTGTCCCAGCTCGTTCGGTGACTGCATCGGCCCTGCGCGTGCAGCGTCGGCCCCCGGAGCCGTGCAGCCGCGGGCTCGAGCTTGACGGCGCCGCTGCGTCGTGGCTTGGTACGCGCCGTGGTGGTTCAGAAGCCGATCATCGCGGGCCTGGCTGTCTTGTTCGGTGCGCTCACCCTGTGGTCAACAGTCGGCGCTCAGGCGCCAGGCGTCGCTGGGGCCGCCGGAGCCCCCGCCGACCGGGCTCGCCAGATCCTGCAGGCCGTGGAAGCGGATGAGTCCGCACATGAGCTGGTCAGCCGCGCGCTGAATCAGGCGCATTCCACGCTCGACCAGGCCGCTCGCGAGGCGGCGCCGGAGCGGCGGGCCGCGCTGGAAGCCACGGCGCTGGAGTGGGCGGAGACGGCGCGGGATCTGAAGCGCGCGGGTGAGGCGGAGCAAGCGTCGGACCGGCTGGAGCAGTCGCTGTCCGCGCTGCAGACGGAGCTGGTGCGCACCCGCGCCAGCGTGGAGCAAGCGCTCGCGCGCGTCGGGCGCGCGCGGCAGGAGCTGAGCGAGCTCGAGCGGAACAAGGGTGGCTCCACGGCTCCAGCAGGAGCGCCGCGCCAGTGAGAGCAGCCGTCGTCGATCGGCGCGCTGCGCGCGCCAGCGGCCTCGCCGTGGCGCTGCTCGCAGTGGGCCTGAGCGCATGTTCGCAGCCCCCACGTCCCGTGGCCCTCGACAAGGTGGCCGAGGTGCGCAGCTCTCCCGCGGCTCGAGAAGCGGAGACCTGGGCGCCGCAGGCGCACGCGCATGCCCTCGAACTGGAGCAGCAATCGCAGCGCGCGCTGGCGGAGGGGGACGGCGCGCGCGCCGAGATCCTGGCCAGCTCCGCGCTGGCAGCGCATGAGCACTCCTGGGTGCTGGCGCGGCTGGCGCGCGCCGAACGGCGGCGCCTGGCAGCGGAAGCCGAGCTCGGCGAGCAGCAGCGCGCGCTGGCCGAGCTGCAAGCCCAGGAACAACGCCTGAGCGCGGAAGCGGCCGATCTCGAGCTGCGCGCGCGGGTGATCAAGAACGCCTTGCCGCTGGCAGCGCACGAGGCGGCCAGCCCCGAGCGCAACGAAGCGCGGCGCAAAGCCGCTGCTGCGCTCTCCACCCAGGGCCGGCTGCTGTGTGTGGCAGCGCGGCTGCTGGGCGAGACGGAGGCCGTGAAGGAGCCGCTGGCGCGTCTGGACGCTCTCGATCGCGAGCTGGAGTCGAACAAATCGCCCAGGGCTCTGGAGACGGCGACGGAGCTGCGCGGGCAATGCTTGCGGGTGATCTCGGAAGCTCGCCGGCAGCACTCACGAATCGGCGGCGCGCCCGCGGCGCCGTCCGCGCCGGCGGATCTGGTGCTGGCCGAGCTCAGCGCCGCTGGCCAGGCACCGGCGCGCGATGAACGCGGCGTGTCGGTCGTGCTGCGCGACTTGTTCGCCGCGGATGGCAGCCTGAACGAGTCGGGCCGCGCACAGCTGCAGCGCCTCGGTGAAACAGCCAAGGCGCACCCCGACTTTCCGCTGCTGCTCGTCGGGCACACCGCTGCGCCCGGAGCGCAGCCCGTGATGGACCGTCAACTCGCTGCCGTGAGCGGCGCGTTCGCGGAGCTCGGGGTCGAGCACGTCTCGACGCACGACGCGGGCCCCCGGCAGCCGTTGCTCCCGCCTCAGCTGCCGCGCGCAAAGGAGCGGAACCAGCGCATCGAATTGGTCTTCGTCGCGCCGGGTCTCTGAGCTCGAGGGCGGGCTGTTTCAGCGCCTTCTAGCGCGGGCTGTCCTTAACGCCGCCCCTGCCTCTGAGCGCGGCCGGCGGCTTTCTCGGCGTCTCGCTGGGCGTCCAGGCGAGCCAGCTTGCGCTGACAGATCTGGCGCAGCTGCTCCGCGTTGGCCACCCAGCGTTCGTGATCGCGGCGCGCGTTCTCCAGGTACAGAGACCAGAGCAAGCTGGCCGTCTGCAGCCGGTTCCGTGCGTCCTCGGGGCGTGCCTGCAGATCGGCGTCCGCCATCTCGGCGAGGGCACGATAGAAGTGCTCCTCGTACTCGGGCTGGAAGTAGACGTTGGGCAGATCGAGCGCCACCACGAAGCGGCTCGGCGGACCGAAGCGGAAGCCCGCTGCTTCACGCGCCAGCGCCAGCGCCGTCGGCAGATCGCCATCGCGCTCCGTCGCCACCGCCATGCCCCAGAGCGCCAGAGCGCGCGTCACCCCGGTGCGGGAGAGGCTGAGCGCCAGTCGATAGTCCTCCAGCGCCCCAGCCAGATCACCGCTCGCCATGCTCGACTCCGCGCGATTGGAGGCAAACATGGCCTGGGCCTCGGGCTGCCATTCCAGCTCGATGGCGCGCGAATACGCGGCGCGCTCCGCCTCGCGCTGCCCGAGCTTGCCTTCAGCGGTGGCCAGCGAGAACCAGGCGTCGGCGGCCAGTGGCGACTCCGGATCGCGCTCCAGCGCCTGCCGCAGACGCAACCGCCCCTCGGGCAGATAGGACTTGTCCGCTTTGACGAGCGCGTCACCGAGCAGGTAGAGCAGGCGAGGGTCACCCAGCTGGTGGCCGTCGGCGATCGTGATCAGGGCGGCGGCGCGCGCGTTGAGCTGGCGGTTGAGCTCCTCCGTCGTCGCGCTGCTGGGCATCATGTCGTCGCTGCTGTCATCGGCAGGCGTGCGGCTGCGCTCCGCCAACGCCAGCAGCTGCTCCGCGGCGCCGAGCTTGGGATTTTTGACCAGATCCCAGACGGTGGGGGCAGCGCAGACGGGCGCAGAGAGGCTCAGACCGAGCCCGACGCCGGCGATCGTGCGGCGCAACCAGCGAGCGCGCCCACCCCGGATCATGGCGACCTCCTGGGGCTCGAGCTCGTGCGCTTCAGATGCTCCGCCGCGAGCGCGCGCCAGGCCGCGGGCGCCGCTGATTGCTCCAGGCCGGCAGCATGGCGCGCCCAGAGCTCGGCCGCGGCCGTATCGGAGTAGGGCTCGATGAGCAGCGCCGCGGCTCCGAACAGCTCGTGCGGGGGCAGCGCTGGCCAGCGCCCGGGAAAGCGGCCGCTCTGCACGGTGGCGATGAAATGCCAGACCTCGGGCGCGTCGAGCCGGCTCTCGCTGTCGCTCGATTGACCGCGCCGCGCCGCTGCCAGCGCGCTGAGGCCGACGGAGAGCGCGCGCAACCCGGTGGAGCTGGCGCGCGCGCGAGCCGCCGCCAGCTGACCCATCGCTTCTTCCAGGCCGTCCGGGCCGCGCTGCATGGCGGCGACGCCAGCCTCCAGGTAGATGGCTTGCTGCTCGATCGGATCGGGCCACGCCTGCAACAACGGCAGCAGTCGCCGGTAGGCGGCGAGCGCGGCTTCGGAGCGGCCCGTGAGCGCCGCGCTGACCGCGTAGTCGCGCAGCGCGTGCGCCGAGAGCGGCTCGGCCCCGCGCTGCTGGGCTGCCTCCCAGAACCTCCAGGCCTCGCCGAAGGCACGGCGCCGGGTCTGCGCGCGCGCCTCCAGCACCAGCGGTTCGGCGCGCTGGGGCAGGTCGCGCGCCAGCTCCGCCGCCAGCCGGGACGCCAGCTCTGGATCGGTTCCGAGCGCCAGCTCGGCGCGCGCCAGACGCCGGCAGAACTGTTGCCGCCCCTGCTCCCGCACCTGATCCCAGGCATCGGGCGCCGAGGGCTCACCCGCGCGAGGGGCGGGGGGCGCGCACCAGCGCGGGCGCGAGCTCAGCTTGGCAGCGGTCGAGAGATCACCGCTCAGCGCGGCGCCGACCAGGAACACTGCCAGCGAGCTGGACATCCATCCTCCGGCCCCAGCTCAGGGCCAGCGCACGTCCGGATCGGCCGGAGAGGGCCGGGTGAAAGGGTCCTTCAGAACGATGGTCTCGAGCCGGCGAGCGCCCAGGCTGAGCAGGTACAGCGGCACGCGCGAGCGCTCCTCGATGAAGCGCACGTACTCGTAAGCAGCGCGCGGCAGCTCGCTCAGCTTGCGCGCCTCGCGCAACGGCTCAGTCCAGCCCGGCAGCTCCTCGTACACCGGCTTCACGCTGCCCGGGTCGTCGTTGATGGCCTCGAGCGGCAGCTCTTCCGTGCGCCCTTCGGGCGTGTCGTACGCGACGCACACGCGCAGCGTGCCCAGCCCCGTGAGCACATCGAGCTTGGTCAGCGCGAAGCCGTCCAGACCGTTGACGCGCGCCGCGTACTTGAAGCCCGGTAGATCGAACCAACCCGTCCGGCGCGGGCGCCCGGTGACCGAGCCAAATTCCGCGCCGGCCTCGCGCAGGCGCGTGCCTTCCGGCTCCGGCAGCTCCGTCGGGAAGGGGCCCGAGCCGACGCGAGTCGCGTAGGCCTTGCTGATGCCGAGCACACAGGTGACGCGCGTCGGACCCAGGCCGGCGCCGACCGCAGCGCCCGAGGCCACGGGAGAGCTGGAGGTGACGAACGGGTAGGTGCCGTGGTCGATGTCGAGCAGCGTGCCCTGTGCACCCTCCAGCAGCACCTTCTTGCCGGCGGAGAGCGCGTCGTTCACCAGGCGCGAGGTGTCCGTGAGCAGCGGCACCAGCCGGGCGCGCAAGGGCTCCAGCTCGGCGATGATCTCGTCCACGCGGGGAACGCTGGCACCGAGCGCTGCCAGCACCGGGCGCCAGTGGAACAGGGAGCCTTCGATGCGGTCGCGCAGGCGGCTCAGGTCGCGCAGATCCCCGGCGAGCACGCCGGTGCGGCGAACCTTGTCCTCCAGCGCCGGGCCGATGCCCTTCTTGGTGGTGCCGATGGCGCGGGCCTGAGCGGCCGTCTCGCGCAGAGCGTCGATCTGCTGGTGGTAACCGAGCACCAGGTGCGCGCGCGCCGACAGCGCCACGCGCGCATCCACGCGCTGCACGCCCTGCCGCGCCAGTTGACTCATCTCCGCGACCAGCACGGCGGGGTCGATCACCATGCCTTGCGCCAGCACGCAGCGCGTGTTCTCGCGCAGGATGCCGCTCGGCAGCAGCCGCAGGATGGTCCTTTCATCGCCCACCACCAGCGTGTGGCCCGCGTTCGCGCCACCTGCCGCGCGCACGACGAGGTCGGCGTGCTCCGTGTAAATGTCGACGATCTTTCCCTTGCCCTCGTCGCCCCACTGAGCGCCAACCACAATCACGCAAGACATATCAACGTTCCTCTAGCACCCCGAGATGACCCGCGACAACTCGAGCCAAATTGCCAACATCCGTGCCATCCAGGAGCAGCTCGGTAGCCTCTCCGGCCGGCGTGTCTTCGGCCACTGCTGCGGGGACCGCGCGCAGGCGGGTGGACGCCGCTCCCGGGAGCGCTGCGCCGAGCTGCAGCACGTGCGTATAGTCCCAATGCAACGCGTACGCGTCGCTCCGGTCCGCTTCGGGACCGGTCGTGCAAGCCACGCCCCGCGCCCGCAGCTGCTTCAATAGCGGGGCCACCCGGGGATCCGCCGGCGGCGCGCTCACGAGCACCCGGGCGCGCGCGGGCTCGCGCTCGCCCTGAGCGTCGAGCGCCCAGCACACGTTACTGATGTGGAAGGCGAAACCCGCGGCGGGGCGGGGCAGCTCGAAGCGCTCGAACAGCGTGTCGTAGCGCCCGCCCGAGCCCAGCGGCTCTCCAGGTCCTTCCGCCAGCAGGTGGAACATGACGCCCGTGTAGTAATAGAACTCGCGCGCTTCGCCCAAATCGATCACGAAGCGCGGCGCCAGCTGCGCTGCCAGGGCCGCGCGCCACACGCGCTCGAGCCCGCGCATCGGGGCCTCCGCAGCAGTGCCGGCGAGCGCGCGTTCCGCGCGTGGCCAGACGTCCGCGCCGCCGTGCAGCTCGGGCAGGGCGACCAGCGCCTCCAGCGCGCTGCCGGAGAGCCCCGCGCGCGCCCCCACGCGACGCAACTCGGTCCGATCCTTGAGCGCCAGGCACTCCAGCGCCTCGGCGCGCGCGCGCGACTCCAGCGGATCCACCAGCGCTCCCACGATCTGTGCGTGCGCGAGATCGACGGTGAAATCGCGGACGCCGGCAGCGCTCAGCGCGCTGGTCGCTGCCTCCAGCACCTCCAGATCTCCCGACTGCTCCGCGCTCGCGCCGACCAGCTCGAAGCCCACCTGCAAGACTTGCTGATCCAGCCGGGCACGCTCGCGGCGCCGCCGGAGCACGGAAGCCTGATAGGAGAGCCGCGCCGGCCACGGGCCCTCGGCGTGACGGGTCGACACCAGGCGAGCGATCTGCGGCGTCACGTCGGAGCGCAGCGCGGTGATCTTGCCGCTCTCCGGCTCGACAAAGCACAGCGCCTCTTCGGCATTGCCAAAGCCGCGCTCCAGCACGTCCGTGTACTCGAACAGCGGCAGCTCCACGCGCTGATAGCCGAACAGCTCCAGGTTGGAGAGGATGCTTTCGCTCACGCGCGCGCGGCGGCGCGCCTGCCGGGGCAGCCAGTCGCGCATGCCTGCCGGCAAGGGATGGGATGGACGGATCTTGCTGCCCGCTGTTTCAGCGGGCGCGGAGCTCGGGCTTTTGCCCGGCGGGGGCGAAGACTGGGCACGCAAAGCGGCGCACCGTATCAGACATCCAGTAGCCGTCTAGCACCACGGGCTCTGAATGGCCGTACGACCGGTATAGCACGGTGCCGCGCGGGGAGGGCTCCGCGTCGGGCAGCACGTAATCATTGGAAAGAACCGCCGAGAACGCCTTTGGCCCGACCCCTGCGGCGTCCGGCCCACAGCACCCCGAAATGCGCTATGGGGTCTCGCATGAGCGAAGCACGTGACGGGATGACGATCGACGTCTGGGAGCGCACCAAAGGCCACGGAGGGCAGCCGACCCAGGCCATGAACCGACGTTTGTTCATGCAACTGCTCGGCTATGAGTGCACGGAGGGGCTCGATCCCGAGCGCGCCATCGGCACGCTGGGAGCGGCGCTGGACGAGAAGGGCGCGTCCGCGGTCCTCTACGCCGACGTGAACAACCCGCGCGGCATCGCGCTGCTCAGCTGGGGCGAGGAGCCCGCGGACTTCGTGACCAAGGTGCGCCCGACGCTGAGCCACCCCGGCCTGCGCGCGCTGCGTCCGGTGCCGGCGTTGACGATGATCGGACGGACCTATGCGACCGGTTACGAGCCGAGCCTCGAACACTGGCTGATCGAGCGTCCGAAGGAGACGGTGCGCAACCCGGCCTGGCCCTGGGCGGTGTGGTACCCGCTGCGGCGCAAGGGCGAGTTCGAGCTGCTCGAGGATCGGGAGAAGGGCGGCATCTTGCGCGAGCACGCCGAGATCGGGCAGGCCTACGGCAAGCAGAATCTGGCCCACGACGTGCGGCTCGCGTGTCACGGCCTGGACCAGAACGACAACGAATTCGTGATCGGCCTGTGCGGAGAGCAGCTGCATCCGCTCTCGCACGTGGTGCAGGCGATGCGGCGCACGCGGCAGACGGCGCAGTACATCGAGAAGATGGGGCCGTTCTTCGTCGGGCACCGCGCCTGGGCATCGGCGGCTCCGTGAGCCTCGGCGCTGCCGCCACGGCCCCGGGCGTGGCCGGCGTCGTGTTCGATCTCGACGGGACCCTGATCGATTCGTGTAAGGACATCGCGCAGGCGGCCAATCACTGCCTGCGCCTCGCCGGCTTGCCCGAGCGCAGCGAAGCGCGCATCTGCGAGTGCATCGGCGATGGCTCGCGTGTGCTGCTGGAGCGCGCCTCGGGCCTGCCGGCGGCCGATCCGCGGATCGACCGGATGCTGCAGGAGTTCTTCGTCTACTACACGGCGCACGCGATCGATCACACGCGCCTCATCGCGGGCGCGCGCCAGCTGCTCGATCAGCTCCGGCACTTGCCGCGCGCTCTGTGCACCAACAAGCCGCGCGTCACGACGAACGCGGTGCTCGAGGGGCTGGGCATCGCCGCCGACTTCGACGCGATCGTGGCTCAGGGCGATGTGCCGCACACCAAGCCACATCCTGCGCCGCTGCAGCGCATCGCGGAGCTGCTGGGCGTGCCCTGCTCGAGGCTGGTGATGGTCGGCGACGGCCCTCAGGACATCGAGTGCGCGCGCGCCGCCGGAGCACGCAGCATCGGCATCTCGGAGGCGCTGATCGTGCCGCTCGATCGGCTGATCGCCGCCGGGCCGGATCAGCTCGTGCCGCTCGCGCAGGTGCCGGCGGTCATCGAGCGTTGGCGGCGCGAGCCGGCGGCTCGCTAGCGCTCATCAGCTCCCGGTAGGCCTGCGCGATCTGGGCAAAGCGCCGGCACAGGGCCGCGCGCGTGAGCTCGCCCGCGTCCGGGTGCCGATCGGGGTGCCAGCGTCGCGCCAGCTGACGGAAGGCCGCGCCGATCGCCTCCGGCGTCGGCTCGCCGGAGAGGCCGAGCAACGCCAAGGCACGTTGCCGGGTGGGCTCCGGCGCGCGGGCGGCCCCGCGCGCGGCGTCGCGACGCCGCTGCCGGCCGTGCAGAAATTCCGGTGGCTGCAGCGGCTGCGCCGAGCTCGGGCGCTGACCCATGACACGAAAGCTGAGCCGGGCGCTGCTGAGGCCAAACAGGGCCTCCAGCTGCTCGAGGCGCTGCTGCCGCTCGGCGCGCTCCGGACGGGCGGCGCTGGAGCTCGCCGGAGACTCGATGCCGGCGATCAGCCCATCGCGCAGATAGATGACGTGCTGGCGCGCGCCGTCGGGGCGCGTTTCATCCAGTCGCAGCGCGCCGGTCGCGCCGCTGCGGTACAGCGCACCGAGCACATCCCCGAGCGTCGAGCGCTCCAGCCTGCCGGGCAGTTCGAGCATCGCCAGGACGGTAGCCAGCGGCGACGCGGCGGGCCAAAAAATGCGGCGCATCGCCGCGTCAGCGCCCATCGTGCCGCATCGCCGCGTCAGCGCGTGATCGGTCCCACCGAGACGTCGGCTTCGATTTCGCGCACCTGCGGGCGGCAATCGGCGCCGGTCGACTCCGGGCAGGCCACGGCTCGCGCCCGCACCCTGAGCCTGCCCTCGCCGAGCTCGGTCGCCGCGAGCGCCAGCTGCAGGCGCTGGCGCCGCTCCGTCTTCATCACCAGCGCGCTCGGCCCCACCCGCGCGCGCAGCGGCCGCGCGAAATCCGGCGCCGCGACCACCAGCACGTCCGCCCAGCGCAACACGCCGCTCGACAGCTCGAGCTCGGCTTCACAAAGCACGCGGCCCGGCGTGGGCCGGCGCTGGCAGGTGAGGCGTGCGCTCAGCTCGGGAGGCGGCGCCGCCGCCAGCGGGGCTGCCTGCGCCAGGCTGGCCAGCAGCACCCCGAAACAACCAGCGCGGCCCCGGCCACTCACTCGCTCGACCCGCCGCGCTCGCGCAGCCCGTGGCGGCGCGCGAGATCGTGCAGATGCTTGCGATCCATCTTGGCCGCACGCGCTGCGGCGCTGACGTTGCCCGCGTGCTTGTCGAGCAGCCAACGGATGTAGCGCTGTTCGAACTCATGCTCGAACTGGCTGCGCACCTCGCGATAGCTCTGGTTCTCGTCGAACTGCCAGTGGGCGGCGCTGCCGACGCCGGCGGCCGCCACGACCGGCAGGTCCAGCAGGCGCAGCTGGGACTCCTCCGTCGCCGCTGCGAGATACAGAGCGCGGTCGAGCACGTTGCGCAGCTCGCGCACATTGCCGGGCCAGTCGTGCGCCATCAGCCCGTCCAGCGTGGCCTGATCGAGCGTGAGCCGCGCCAGCCTCGGATCGCGCTCGCGCGCCTGCTTCAAGAAGCACTCGACCAGGGCGGGGATGTCTTCGCGCCGCTGCCGCAGCGCGGGCACCGTCACCGGCACCACCGCCAGGCGAAAGTACAGGTCCTCACGGAACTTGCCGCGCGCCACCTCGGCCTTCAGATCGCGCCGCGTGGCAGCGATGATGCGGGCCTCGCAGCGCTGCACCTTGTTGCCACCGACGCGCCGGAACTCGGCCGCCTCCAGCACGCGCAGCAGCTTGGGTTGCACGTCGAGCGGCAGCTCGCCGATCTCGTCCAGAAAGAGCGTGCCCTTGCCGACCGTCTCGAACGCTCCCGGGCGCGCCTGCACGGCACCGGTGAACGCGCCGCGCTCGTGGCCGAAGAACTCGCTCTCGATCAAGTTGTAGCTGATCGCGCCGCAATCGACGACGACGAAGGGCTCGCCGCGCCGCTGGCTGAGCTCGTGGATCGAGCGCCCCAGCACATCCTTGCCAGTGCCCGTTTCCCCCTCGAGCAGCACCGTCGCGTCGCTGGGAGCGATGCGCTCCAGCAGCCCGAAGACCTGCCGCATCAACAGGCTCGGGCCCACTGCCTGCCCGAAGCGCGGCGAGGCGCTGGGCAACACCTGAAGCCGCTCCGTCTCGGGAGCGAGCTGCAGCTCGACATCTCCCACGGTCAGCGTCGCGCCGGGCTCGAGCGTGGCGGTCTGGATCTTGGACCGCCCGATGCGCGTGTGGTTGGTCGAGCCGAGATCGCGAACCACCATGCCCTGCGCGCCGGCTTCGATCTCGCAGTGGTAGCGAGAGACGGAGGCGTCCGGCAGCACCAGATCGTTGTCGGGCGCCTTGCCGATGCGCAGCAGCCCGCGGATGGTGGCGCGGCTGCCGCGCGCCTGCCCCGAGACCACGAGCAGCGTATGACAGGCCGTCGGCCGCTCACTGCCGAGCGCACGCGTCGCGATCTCTGTGGGGGCGGGTGCGCTCACTGGGTCAACTCTTCGAGGCGTAGCGTGACGGCGTTTCCTTCAAGCGTAACCCGCCGGGTGACCTCTGTCCGCTCGACCGCTTCGCTGCGCAGGCGCGCGGCCACCCGAAACTCATACTCGCCGTTGGCGAGCCGAAACTGCCGCACCAGGCGCTCTGGTGGAGGCGCGGGAAAGTTCAAGACAAGACGGCCCTCGCCGGGTTGCCCTTCAGCCTCCCAGAGCACCTCCAGCTGTGTGATGTTCGCCGCGCCCGTGCCCAGGGCCAGGATCACCGTCTGATCATGTGGGACGTGCGGCAGCAGCTGCCAACCGAGCAGAGCCACGCCCGCCGCCACCAGTATGCGCGTGTAGGCTGCGCGGAGGCGAGGTACTCGCCTGGGCTCGGGCTTCTCTGGCGCGGGAGAGGATGGAATGGCCAAGCCGTGGCAGCCGCCCGCTGGCTCAGTGCGCGTTCGGAGACTCGCCCTCGGCCTCGTCTTCGTCCTCCTCGGCAGCCGCAGCCGCCGGGGCCTGCTGCGGCGGCGGAGCAGCAGAAGGCGCAGGGGCCGTGGCGCCCGCGGATGCTGCATGGGGCGGCGGCGCCGCCGCCGGAGCGGCACCCGCCGCGGGTGCTGCGCTCGCAGCGGGCGGCTCAGCCACGCCCTTGGGCCAGCCCTTCTTTCCTTGCTTCGGCATCTCGCGGATCTTGGCGACCAGATCGGTCACCATGCTGTCCGGCAGATTGAAGGCGGGCATCTTGCCTTTGCCCTTCTTGATCGCCTCGATCAGCTGATCGTCGGTCACGGTCGCCTGCCAGGCGGCGTCGGTCAGATCCTTCGCCTTCACCATCGGCGATTGAGGGCCGTCGCCCCTGCCGCGCTTGCCGTGACAGTTCGCGCACTGCTTCACCCAGGTCACATCGACGAGCAAGTTGCCCCCGCGCTTCGAGGGCGGCGTGTAGGTTGCCGCAGCCGGTTTGCCGAGGGGCCCCTGCCGGCGCTGCTGCGCCTGGGTGGCCTTCTGCGTCTTCTCCGTCTGATGCGTGTGGTCCGCCGGCGTCCACTCGCTCAGGTCATGCGCGGGGTCGTCGCAAGCGACTCCCAGAGCGAACAGGAGAACCCCCAAGGACCCAACCAACGAGCGCGTCATCGCGCCCGGCATAGCAAGGAAATCCTCGCCGTGGGCTGGTTTTCAGGGGAACTCGGTGCCACCGGCCAAAGGGTCAGCTCCCAGGTACGGCTTGCCGTCGAGCTCGGCGATCCGGAACTGGATGCGCTCGTTTTGGGCCGCGCCCGCCGGATCGGAATTGTTCGCCACCGGCTGCGTCTCGCCGAAACCGACGGCCACCAAGCGGCCTGGGTTGATGCCGTTGGCGAGCAGCCACTGCTTGACCGCGACCGCGCGCTGGCCGGAGAGCGCCAGGCTCTGCTCGGGCGGGCGGGAGTTGTTGGTGTGGCCCTCGATGCGCAGGCGGGTGACGCGCGGGTTCTGCTCCAGATACGTCTTCAACTCGGCGAGCGCGGCTTCGCTGCCGGAGCCAGGCTGAAAGGTCGCGTCGTTTGGCTGGAAGACGATGGGGCCAGGCAGCTCCAGCTTGGCACCCTTCACCTTGACGTTCGCCTTCTCCGGTGCCGGGGGTGCCTCGACGGGCGGCGCCTCGCCCGGGGGTGCTTCCGTCGCGGGGGCGGGCTCGGGCGGCGGGTTTGCCGCTGTCTTCGAATCGCCGCCGGCGTGCATGCTCGCCTGGAAGCTGCAGCCCAGATACAGGCTCAGCGCCGCAACCAGCGGAGCCCCGACCCGCCGCACGCGGCGCAACGACACTGGGGTCAAACACTCGTCGAACTGGGTCGCTTTCAGCACGCTGGATCTCCTCCCGCCCTCGGCGGGCTTACGCCGACAGGTTGCGTTTTCTTCCATCCCCGGTACTTCGACTAGCGGCCCGAGTGCAAGCTTTCCGGGCCCTTGGCGACACACCTGCGCTTGCCGTCAGGCCGGACCTACTTCCGCTCACCATGACGGGGTAAGGGGCTTGGTGTACTTGGATTCTGCCGAACGGCAGCGGATAGACAGCTGCCGTTCGGCAGCGGATAGAATGCCGAACGGCAGCGGAAAACTCGCGCTGCCCGGAGGCCTAGCGAAACCACATGCCGGCAGAGTTCGTCCACCTTCACGTTCACACGCAGTACTCGTTCCTGGTCAGTACGGTGAAGCTGGGCGAGCTGGCGCCCCGGGTGAAGGAGCTCGGCATGCGCGCGGTGGCGATCACCGACCACCAGAACATGTTCGGCGCCATTCGCCACTACAAGCTGTGCAAGGCGCAGGGCATTCAGGCCATCCTGGGCAGCGAGCTCAACATCTCGCGCCCGGGCGATAGCGGCAAGGTGGACCATCTGGGCCTGCTCGCCACGAACCTCGAGGGCTACCAGAACCTGATCCAGCTGGTGTCGTCGGGCTACATGAAGACGGCCTCCGACGAGGCGCCCAGCATCAGCCTGGAGAAGCTCGCGCAGCACTCGCGCGGCCTGATCGGCCTGAGCGGCTGCATGAACGGCGTGGTGCCGCAGCGCGTGATGGAGCAAGGCCCCGACCAGGCCAAGCCGCTGCTGGCGCAGCTGCGCGACATCTTCGAACCGGGGCATTTCTTCGTCGAGCTCCAGGACCACGGCCTGCCGGAGCAACCGGTCGTCAACTCGATCCTGCTGGAGGCAGCGGCGGAGCTGGAGCTGCCGCTGGTGGCCACCAACAACGTCGAGTTCATGCGGCCCGAGGACGGCGAGGCGCAGTTCTACCTCGAGTGCGTGCGCCGCAACTGGCAATACAAGGAGGCGCGCGAGGAGCATCACGGCAGCTTCGAGATGTATCTGAAGAGCCCGGAGGAGATGGCTCAGGTCTTCCAGGCGCTGCCCAGCGCACTCTCCAACACGCTGAGGGTCGCCGAGATGTGCTCGGGCCTGAAGCTCACGCTGGGCCAGCCGCGCTTGCCCGAGTTCCCGGTACCGGAGGGGCTGGATCCGGTCGCGCACTTCAAGCAAGTGGCGCGCGAGGGTCTACAGGCTCGCTACGCGCAGTTCGAGCACACGGGCAAGACGGTGGACCGCGCCCGTTACGACGCGCGGCTCGAGCTGGAGATGGACGTGATCGCCCGCATGGACTTCGCGGGCTACTTCCTGATCGTCTGGGACTTCGTCCGCGAGGCCAAGGCTCGCGGCATCCCCGTGGGCCCCGGGCGCGGCTCCGGCGCTGGCTCCCTGGTGGCCTTTTCGCTCGGCATCACCGAGATCGATCCGCTGCCCTTCAACCTGCTGTTCGAGCGCTTCCTCAACCCCGAGCGCATCAGCATGCCCGACTTCGACATCGACTTTTGCATGTCGCGGCGGGACGAGGTGATCCAGTACGTGGCCGAGAAATACGGCCGAGAGAGCGTCGGGCAGATCGCCACCTTCCAGAACCTGAAGGCGCGCAGCGTGATCAAGGACGTCGGGCGCACCATGGGCATGCCCGCGACGGACTCGCAGCGCGTGGCGAGCCTGATCCCCGACAAGGGGCAGGGCAAGACCGCCACCATTCTGGAGGCGCTCGATCTCGAGCCCAAGCTCAAGAAGCTGTACGACGAGGACAGCAACCTGCACGAGCTGCTGGTGCAGGGCCAGAAGCTCGAGGGGCTCACGCGCCACGCCGGCATGCACGCCGCCGGCGTGGTGATCAGCGACGGGCCGCTGTATCACCACGTGCCCGTGTTCGTGGGCGAGGGCACGCTCGTCACGCAGTACGACAAGGACGACGTCGAGCTCGCGGGGTTGGTCAAGTTCGACTTCCTCGGTCTGAAGACGCTGACCGTGATCGAGATCGCGCGGCGACTCGTCAACCAGCGCCCGGATCGCCAGAAGGAACCGCTCGATTTTGCGCGCGTCCCGATCGACGACAAGCCCACCTACCAGCTGATCTCCAGCGGCGACACGACCGGCGTCTTCCAGCTCGAATCGAGCGGCATGCAGCAGCTCTTGCGCGGCCTCAAGCCGGACTGCTTCGAGGACATCATCGCCGCCGTCGCGCTCTACCGCCCCGGCCCGCTCGGCACGGGCATGATCGACGACTTCATCGGCGGCAAGCACAAGCGCAAGGCGATCCGCAAGCTGCACCCGCTGATCGACGGCGTGCTGGAGCCGACCTACGGCGTGCCCGTGTACCAGGAGCAGGTGATGCAGATGGCGCAGCTGCTCGCCGGCTACAGCCTGGGCGGCGCCGACCTGCTCCGGCGCGTGATGGGCAAGAAGAAGGCCGAGGAGATGCAGGCCCAGCGCGCCATCTTCGTCAAGGGCGCGCGCGAGAAGGGCGTGAGCGAGGAGCAAGCGCTCAGCATCTTCAACGAGATCGAAGGCTTCGCGTCGTACGGCTTCAACAAGAGCCACTCGGCGGCCTACGCGCTGGTCACGTACCAGACCGCGTATCTGAAGGCGCACTACCCGGTCGAGTTCTTCGCGGCCTTGCTGACGGCGGACAAGGACAAGATCGAGAAGGTGGTGCGCACGATCGCCGAGGCCCGCGCCTGGGGCGTCAGCGTGCTGCCGCCGGACATCAACGCCAGCCACCTCGACTTCACCGTGGTCTATCGCTACCCGGACGGCAGGGGGCCCGGGCGCGGACCGGGGCGCCTGCGCGATCGCCATGGCCCGCAGATCCGCTTCGGGCTCGGCGCGGTGCGAGGCGTCGGCTCGAGCGCGCTGGAGGCTGTGTTCGAGACGCGCGATCGCGACGGCGAGTTCAAGGACATGTTCGATTTCGCCTCGCGCGTCGATCCCAAACGCGTCAACAAGGGCGTGCTGGAGGCACTGGTGCAATGCGGCGCCTTCGACGTCTCGCTGACGCGCATGGGCATCGACCGCGCGCGGGCGTTCGCTGCGATCGATCGCGCGCTCGAGCGCGGCCGCAGCGCGAGCCGCGACCGCGCCTCCGGGCAGACGAACCTGTTCGGGCTGCTCAGCGCAGGCAGCTCCGGGGCCAACGCCAGCGCGCTGCACGACTATCCTGAGGCCGAAGGCTGGGATCGCGCCGAGTCGCTCAAGCGCGAGAAGCAAGCGCTGGGCTGCTACGTTTCAGGCCACCCGCTCGACCGCTATGGTGACAAGCCCACGCGCATCGGGGCAGTCCCGACCGTCGACCTGCACTCGCGCGAGCCCTGGTCGATGGCCAGCGTCGCGGGCGTGGTGGAAGGGTATCAGGAGAAACTGTTTCGCGGCGGAAACGGTGGCGCAAAAGGCAGCGGCGGCAAGGCCGCCTTCTTCGAGATCGAAGACATGCGGGGCCGAGTGCGAGCCAAGGTGCGAGGTGATCGCGTCGACACGTTCTCGCCCTTGCTCACCAGCGGCGAGCCGGTGCTGGTCAGCGGCAAAATCAGCTTCCCGATGACGGAAGACCCGAGCGAAGAAAAGGAAGCGACGCTGCTCGTCGACGACGTGCAGCCGCTGCTCGACTCACTCCGCAAGGCCACCACCGCCATCTGCATTCCGCTCAAGGCACAAGAGATGCAGCCTGCACGCCTGCGGCAACTCGGCGCGCTGCTCGAGCAGATGCCCGGTCCGTGTCCCGTCGACATCAACATCGAACTGCCGGACGGAACGCGGGTGCTGATGGGCCTGGAGGGGCGGCGCGTCGACTTGCAGGAGCGCGTGCTCGGCGGTCTGGAGCGAGTTTTTCCGGGCTGCATCGCGGAACTGCGCTAACGTGCGGCATGATCGACATTCACCGCTGGGGGGCGGTGGGGGCGAGCGTACTTCTGCTGCACTGTGCCAGCGGCGCCGGCGGCGAAGGCGAAGCAAGCGATGGCGGCAATACGCCGCTGCTGACTGAGCGCGACGACGCGAGCATCGCCGGACGCTTCAGTTCCCGAGGCCGTGTCTCCCGAGACCATGTCTCCCGAGAACGTGAGATCGAATTCAGCTCTCGAGCTTCAGCGCCGCTCGCGGGCGACGTGCAGGTGCGCGTCGGCGCGCTCTCATACGACGTGCACTACGACTACGCGCTGGCATCGGTCCGCACCGACGGTCACGGGGGTGCGCTCGATCGACCGGCGCTGCGCGCTGTGCGCGGCGCCATCGACGGCTTGCTCGCCGAGCTCGGTCCGGAGCAGCCCGGCTCCGCCCTGCACGAGCAGATGCTGATCGCCAGCCTCTCGCTGTTGCGCGACTCGGGCGGCATGCCGCTCGGCGGCCAAACCTTCGATCTCGGCGCGGCAGAGCGGGGGGATGCTCTGCTCGACAAGTCGCTCGCGGACGACGGGATCGCCTGCATCCAGAGTGGCGAGTGGTACACCGTCTCCTTCGACTATGCTGATACGACCGCGGTCGATGCGGAGGTACAGGCGGGCTCCCGGGACTGCAACGGACAGTGCGGCCCGGCTTGCGCACAGCTCACGCCCTGGCGCATGTGGACGCTCGATTGCCTGGAGCACGACACCTGCTGCGCCGTCACCGACGGCGACGCCGAATGCTGGACTCCGCTCGGAGAGTGCGGCGGCGAATACGAGGCGGCCATGAAGGACTTCCTGCGCGGCTACGACCCATTGCGGAAGCACTGCAGCGGCTGAGGGCCTCCGGAGGGGGGGTAGAGCGGCGGCGATGTGCGCCGTTCTGTCGAGGCGTGGCTGCAGATCCACAGCACTCCAGCCAGAACGTCAGCCTGGGCCCCGCGGCCGAAGACGCTGGCGACCTGGCTCAGGTCCATACCAACGGCAACGTCGAGCCGCTGGAGCCGCTCGCCTCGCGGCGGCTGAGCGCCCGTGAAGGCATCTACCGCGTCCTGCCCTCGGCGCCCGGCGTGATCTTGATGCGCGCGGTCGAGCCGGACGGGCGAGGGCCGCTGCGGCTCGCGGGAGAGATCACGGCGCCCGGCTCGATCTGCGACATCTTCGTGATGCTGGGCCAGATGGGCTGGCGAGGCCAGCTGATCCTGAGCGACGAGGGCGCGACGCGCACGCTCTTCTTCGACCAGGGCAACGTGCTCGGCGCGCAGACCAGCGTGGCGGGCGAGCGCCTGGGCGCGGTGATGTATCGCTACGGCGTGCTCTCCGAAGCCGACCTGGAGCGTGTGGCGGCTCACGCGGGCCGCGGAGGCCGCTTCGGCGCGGTGGCGCTGGAGCTGGGCCTGATCACCCAGCGCGACGTGTTCCGCTGCCTGAAACACCAGATCGAAGACATCGCGTTTGCCTGCTTCGCGCAGAGCAGCGGCACCTTCTGCTTCCTCGAAGGCTTCGACAGCAAGAAGCTCGTCTCCCATCAGGTGATCTCCGCGCAGGCGCTGGTGATGGACGGTGTCACGCGCATGGATGAGATCCGCTACTTCCGGGAGAAGATCCCGTCGGCGGCCTACATCCCCGCGCGCGCGGGCCTCACGACGGAGCCCAAGGAAGAGTACCGCGCCACCTACCAGGCGATCGACGGCCTGCTCTCGATCGGGGAGCTGGGCAGGCGCACGGGGCGCGGCGAGTTCGCGATCACGCGCGATGTCTACGGCCTGGAGCGCTCCGGTCATGTGCTGATCCGCCCCCCGGAGCGCACCACCGATCCGCGCGCGCTGACCGAGCTCTGCAATCGCCTGCTCGCGGCGATCCACGCGGAAGCGGACGCCGCGAGGAAGGGCCAGGAGCTCCGCAAGGGCCTCACCTCCTTCGCGCGCGGCGGCAAGGGCTACGACACGCTGCTCGCCAAGGCGGGCCCCGCCGAAGACGGCACCTTTGACGCGCGGCGCCTGGCCAGCAACGCCGCCCGGGCGCTCGCGCAGACGCCCGAGGGCACGCTCCGCCGCATGCTCTACGAATACGTCAGCTTCGCGATCTTCTGCGTCGGCGCGACGCTCGGCTTCCAGAAAGAGTCGGAGCTCAGCAGCCGGCTGGCGCCGGAGCTCAGAGAGCTCGAACCGCGCTGATTTTTGTCTTGGGCACGGCGCCGTCCTGCCGCGGCCATGGCGCTCCACAGCGCTCGTCCGCATAGTCTCACTCGACGTCCACCAGCGGACAATTGACGTCAGCCACGCCGCGCTCGAGCACGCTCGCGGGCGAGAGCGACGCGAGGTCCCTCACCTGCTCGAAGGCTCCGTTGTCATACGGAGCCACCGACCAGAGTGGAGAGTATCCAGCTTGATCGGGTAGGGCGGTCAGCACGTTGTGAGTCTGCTCGCCGCCCGCTTCCGTCTTGAAGCCAGAGGACGGACCGCCCCCATCGGCGCCGGGGTTTACGTTGAAGCTGACGAAGATGTCTGCCGTCGGCACCTGTGCCCCCGACAGCGCGCGCTCTTCGAAGCTGAAGTAGTAGACGAGCTCGCCCCGATACCAGCCGCGGTGCAGACCCGGATCGGCGCCGTTCAGGCGCAGCCGGGCGCTGGAGCCGGCGGGCACGATCGGGCAGTTGACCAGCTGCTCGCTGGCTTCGATCGGATAGCCCGAGGCCTCCAGCTCGGCCAGACTCGTGATGCTGTTCGCGACGTAGTCGGCAGGGACCTGGACCCGCTGGATCTGCCAGAAGTCGTTGTAGCCAGCTGCCCCGGGAACCACGTCCACCACGTTCAGCTGCCCCGGCAACGGGCTGGTTTCCCCCTCGCGGACGAAGACGTAGATGGGTGCGGGCGCCGTCGGCTGAACGTCGAAATTGTAGTAAGAGACATGCTCGCCGTTGGGGCCGAGGCCGCGCGTGATGAACGGTGAGCGATCGAAGTCCACGGGCTCGCCGGGCCCCGGCAGGCCGCTCGTGGCGGAGCGCACCTGCAGCGTGCCCGTCCCGGGCGCGAAGCGGTCGATCACGACCTCCGCAGCGTCTTCGGGGCTCAGCGGCTGGATGCTTCGAGGTTCGTCCGCGCTTCCACATGCGAAGAAGCCGAAGGCGGCGAGGGCAGCGATGACAGGGACCGGGGGCAGCGAGGTAGTGATCATGACCCCACTACGAAGCAGCGCCGCCCTGGTTACTCCGGGATGGCTCGGTGGATCGCCGCCAGACTGGGTGCTAGAAAGCGCCGTGCCTCCGATCCGAGCGGTGCTGTTTGACGCAGACGGTGTACTCCAGCACGGCAACGGCGGCGCTCTGCCCGCGCGGATCGAGCGCGCCCTCAGTTTCGTGCCCCAGCCGCTCGACCCGTTCGTCAACGACGTGCTCGAAGCCGAGCGCCCGGCGCTGGCCGGGCAGGGGGACCTGCTCGAGCGCCTGGAACCGGTCGTCCAGAAATGGGGCGCACCCGGCAAGGCCCGCGCACTCGCGGAGCAGTGGTGGTACTGCATCGAGCCCGATCCGGGCGTCTTCTCGCTGATCGCGCAGCTCCGCGCTCAGGGCCTGCTGTGCGCGCTGGCGACCAACCAGCAGCGATTTCGTGCCGACTACATGCGCGCGAAGCTGGGCTACGACGCGCATTTCGATCGCTCCTTCTACTCCTGCGAGCTCGGCAGCGTGAAACCGGAGCCGCGCTACTTCGAGACGATCGTCGCGAGCCTCTCGCTGCCGGCAGAACAGCTGCTGTTCATCGACGACCTGGAACCCAACGTGACAGCAGCGCGCGGCGTCGGATTGCAGGCCGCGCAGTTCGTAAACCCACGCATCCCGGAGGCAGCAGCTCAGCTGCGGGCGCTGCTGGCCGGCTTCGGACTTCGGCTTGCAGAGCCCGACGCTTCACCGCCGTAACGAGCGGCCGGCGCACCTCACGCACCCGGGGCAGAAGCACCGATCCCGCAAACCGTGGTTGTTTCGCGCCCCTGCTTCAACTAGGCTTCGCGGCCCATGGGTCGATAGCTCAGTCGGTAGAGCTGCGGACTTTTAATCCGTAGGTCCAGGGTTCGAGTCCCTGTCGACCCACTGAAATTCCAAGGACTTGGCGAGCATGAGCGGCTCGCCAAGGTGGTGGCCCGGAGTGCGGCGGTGGTAATCAGGTGGTGTTGAGCCCCTGATGCGGCGGCTCCGGGGCGTGAGCGGGTTTCGCAGGGCACGCCGCGGAGCGGGGCTTGGCAGAAACGGGTTGAGTGCCGTCAGATAGGCCTCGCGGCCCGGTGTAGCCCCAGTGATGGATCATCACATCATCGCCGCCCTGCTCGAGACCATCACCGAGAACATCGCCGAGAAGGTCGTTCATAGACTCAGCCTGGTAACCGTTCACGGCCCTCGCAAGTGCTCTAGATTGCTCCATAAATATTTTCCGCTTTCCATCCCGACGCGGACGGGCGATGTGACGCCACGTCGTGCAGGACTGGCGGGATGAGCGAATCGCGGAGCTCGAGCGGGCG